>JBAZWJ010000066.1:0-31696 GCA_041660385.1 Desulfobacteraceae bacterium
TTTGGGACTGATCGAAATCTGTAACTGAAAATTTCCATTTCAAAAAAGCCCTTTCTCATATTCAAGAATCCACTTACATCTCAACCTGAAACCACACTCTCCCCCTCGATACGGCACCCGCCGTTTTTCGAAAGGAGTTCAATACCTTCATCAAACGACGACCGCACCTTGGTTCCAAGCCGCGTAACTCCGAACACACCGGCCGTCTCACGCATCAGATCCTCACGGCTCATGCTGATGTGCAAGGCAAGAACCTGAGCCGCAGCGTTGGCGGCCTCCTCCGGGCAGATCTCCATCGCTGAGCGTGTTTTCATCTCATTCTCGCCCGGAACACGGAATCCCTCATAGCGTTTTCCTGCAAGATCTCCTGTCCAGACGAATTCCCGGTCTCCTGAACGGCGAAGCACAAAGCCATGCCGCATTACCGCGACTCCAACAATCTCCCGGACGCGGCTTCCAGCCCGTTGAAGGCCCCAGGCAGAGGCCACCACGGAACAGATTGAATCAAACAACAAAGGAGCCTCTGTCAGAACCATCTCCCGGACCAGAGCGCCCACCCTGCCCGCATTATCCGGGTCGTGAAGTTCTCCTTGAAACGTCCGTCCGCCCAGATCATAACGCCGGTAGACCGTCTGGCCCGGCAAAACGGAAGACACCTGAACAAAATCCGTTGTCCGATCCACAGCAACCGCCTCTTTCGCCAGTTTTCCGCCCGTCTCATCACCGTCTGAACGGACCGCCTCATCGTCTTTCGCAGGAACATTCGAAGGAGGATTTAAATCCTCGTCATCCCGTGCAGACGCGCTCTTCATTGCCTCTGTCAATGCCAGTTCAAGCTTGGCAACCTCCTTTGACCGTTGAAGCCACCAGTCCGTGGACCAGATCCGGTGCAGACGCCAGCCCAGCCCCTCCAGCACCGAGCGGCGCAAGCGGTCACGGTCACGTGCCGACTTGGCGCTACGGTAGTTCGCACCGTCGCACTCCACACCCAGGATATACCGATCCGGAGCGTCGGAATCACAAACCGCCAGATCGATCCTGTAGCCCGAACAGCCCACCTGCGAATTCACGCGCCAGCCCCGATGGATCAGTTCATCCATCACCGACTTTTCAAAAAATGAATCTGTCTCGCCCGTTCCCGCCGCTACTCCGTCCACAAGCGCCGACTGCCCCCTGCGGGCATAATCCAGGAATGTCCGCAAATGGTGAACACCCGTGGCCTTGGTCCGTGAAAGGTCGATCTGCTCCGGCCTGAGCCGTGAGAAAACCAGAAGCTGCCGTCGCGCCCGGGTGATGGCCACATTCAAACGCCGCTCGCCGCCTTTGTTGTTCAGCGGCCCGAAGTTCATCCGAACCGTTCCGGCCTCGTCCGGCCCATAGCAGATGGAAAAAAGGATCACGTCCCTTTCGTCCCCCTGGACCGTCTCCAGGTTCTTCACGAACACCGGTTCGCCCACCGATGTGAAGTAAGGCTCGATTTCAGGAAACTCGCCCCTGGCCGCGTCCAACAGGTCTTCCACAAGACCCTGCTGGGCCTGGCTGAAAGTCACCACCCCCAGGGATTCACCCTGCTCTTTGGGATCCCGCAGCCGCCGGACAATCTCGGCCACCACCGCCTCGGCTTCCTTCCGGTTTGTCCGGGTTTTTCCGTGGTCGTAAACCCCATCCGGAACCTCACACCACCTGACCCCGAGCCGTGGATGCTCCGCGTGGGCCGATGGGAACGTGTGAAGCCTGTTTTCGTAATACTGACGGTTGCTGAAAGCGATAAGGCTCTCGTGGCGGCTGCGGTAATGCCAGTCCAGACTCAGGGTCGTGAGCCCAGCCGCTTCCGCCTCTTCCAGGATGCTTTCCAGATCTTCGGGTACGTCGTCTTCACTCACGTCTTCGTCACCCTTCTGCCGTTCAAAGAAACTCGTGGGCGGAAGCTGACGGGAGTCGCCCACCACGATCAGCCGGTTCCCACGGGCAATGGCCCCGATGGCGTCATACGTCGGCATCTGAGACGCTTCGTCAAACACCACCAGATCGAACTTTGGGAAATCCGCGCCGATAAACTGGGCCACCGAAAGCGGACTCATCAAAACGCAGGGTTTGTATCTGGCCAGGGCGTTGGGGCATTCCTTGAAAATCCGCCGGATCGTCTTGCGGCCCCCTTGGGCGAACCTTTGGAGCAACCCTGTTTCCGAACTGGCAGGCGTGTTCTGAACCGCAGCCACTCTGGGCATGGCAGCAGCAATCCGGGCAAAGGCCTCTCTCCGTGCCAGATCAGCGATCCTTTCCTCCTGCTCCCGGAACTCTTTGATCTTCAGATCGTGCCGCTCCCCGATGAACCCGGAAAGGGAAGGAATTGACCGCAGCACATTCCGCGCCCACCAGTCGGCAAAAGAATGTTCGAAAACCGTCCCGAGGTCATGGGCTGTGATCTCCCCACGTTCCAATGCCTCGGCCAGAGGTGAAAGGCTCAGTTGGTCCACCGCCGCCCGCGCCGCCTGATAGTGGGACCACTCCCGCAAACGGGACAGATTTTCAGAAAGAATCTTCAAAAAGGCACCGGACCTTTCCACCATCTGCGGCTCGTCATCCTGGCCCCAGGCCTTTTCCTGGTCCAGACTCAGAATTCCACCAAGATTCGCTCGGCTGTTTTCCGTTAGATCAAGAGCCTCCCGGAACGCCCGTGCCTGCTCTCCAGCCGGAGCCCCTTGGGCAAACAGCGCCTGTCCCTCCGTGGCCAGCCGTGCCCACCGTTCCCGGATCTTCAGTTTTTCGTCAAGATCCTCACCCGGAGTCCGGTCCAGAAGATTCCGAAACATGTCCGTCCAGTCCACGATGGTCTGAAGGTCGTCCCACCGGGATTCAACACCCTGAAAAGACGCTCCGAAATACCGGTCAGGGTTCCCGCCGCGCGTATCCAGCCTGGAAATTTCAACTGCAACAGCCATGGCCTTTCCCAGATCTTCGGCCAGGGCGTCAAGGTCTTTGGGTTTCTGACGGTCGGCGCGCACGGCCCGAACAGCCTTTTGCACAGCAACAGCCAACCTCCACCGCTTAAAGAACCATGCGTTTTTCCGTGCCTCCAGTTTTTCAATCAACCCGCCCAGATCCAGGGTAAAAATCCCGTCCGTATAAGTCAGAAGCAGCTCGGCCCGCCTGTTGGTGCAGCTTCTTCCCATGCCGATCCATTCCGTAAGCCCGGCTTTCACCCGCCGCCAGTCCGGCTCGGACAGAATCGCAGGAGTCACGCCCGGCCCTTCCGCTATCAGTTCGGTCAGTTCATAAGCGGCGCGAAGACCGGAAAGGGACGCCCCGCTTATCTCAAGGCCCAGATCTTTCAGGATCGCCCCCTTGTCAGAAAGGTTTTGCAAAGCCATCACAGCAGATCGGACCGCCTTTTCCCCATCATCCTCCACACCCCAGACATACGAAACAAGCCGGACCGCTTCCAGAGGATGCCCTGCCGGGTCGCCCGAAACCCTGGCTGCCTCGGCCAGTTCCCGCACAGCGGCCTGCATCCGGTTGAACGTCTCTTCCTTCTTTCCTCCGGGATCTCCCAAGTCCAGCGTCACCTTGGCGCTGCCGCCGAGGCCGATCAGCCGTGAGATCACCCAGTAAACACTTTTTCCGAAAGACCGGGGCAGATGCAGGTCACGGACGTAATCGTTCAGCATTTTCCGCTGTTCCGCCAAACGGGCCGTCTCGGTTTCCCAATGTTCACCCGCGCTTTTACCTGCAACGGCCAACGCTTCACGTATCTGGGTGCGAAACGATTCCTTGGTGGTTTTGTTCGAGTGAAGCTCAAGGCAGAACGGCCCGAATCCCGTATCTGCCAGACGACGGTGAACCACGTCCAGGGCCGCCCGTTTCTGTGCCACGAACAGCACCCTCATGCCTGAAGTCAAACCATGGGCAATCAGATTGGTGATGGTCTGTGATTTGCCGGTGCCCGGAGGTCCCTGCAGAACGAAGGTTCGCCCCTCTGCTGCAGCGTAAACCGCCCGGAGCTGGGAAGAATCCGCCAGAAGCGGGCAGAACGTTTCCGAAGGAGGATAACGGTCATCCAGGCTGTCCAGATCCGGGAACACCGCAGACGGTTCGAACACCTCGCTGGCGCTTTCCACCAGATGCCTTACAACTGCGTTCTTCTTGAGTTCTTTTGCATTCGCTTCAAGGTCAAGCCACATCAGGAACCGGGAAAAGGTCAGAATGGTGAGGCTGGCGTCATCTGTCACTGTCCAGCCCGGTTCCCGCTTGATGGCGTCCCGGATGGTCCTGAGGATCTTCGGCACGTCCAGACCCGAATCGTCTTCGGGCAACGGGTCCAGGCCATCGATGACAATGCCGAACTTCTCTTTCAGAAACATCAGAAGCGTAATGTTGATCCGCGATTCCTCATCGATGCGCCGGATGCGGAAACCCTCCCGCACGGCCTTGCGCTCGATGCTCATGGGAATCAGGAGAATCGGCGCGCGGCGTTCACCCCCGTTTGCTGCGGAATCTTTAAAGACAAGGAAACCCAGGGCAAGGAAAAGGGTGTTCGCCCCGCCCTCTTCCATACCCAGCCGGGCCGCGCGCTCGATCTCGGTCAGCCGGTCCGAAAGATCCTTTTCGGACAAAGCGGCATGCAGCCGTTTCTGTACCATTTCTTCACGAAGGTAACCGGAAAGGGCGCTTTCCCCTGTCTGTGCAAGGTTAAGAGCCGCGTCCCTGGGGTCGTTATCTCCCCAGGCATCCGGCCTGGGCCGCACACGGAACGCCGCGTCGGCGGCCAGGGCGTCTTCCAGGCCCGCAATGTCCGGGCAAAGCAGGGGGATTGATTTTTTGGAATCCTTGAAGTTCAGCAGCCGATTCCGAAGGCTCAAGTCCAGAAGGCTGTTCTTCCACCGGGCAAGCCGGTCAGCTGCACTCTCCCGGTCCCGTTGTGGCCGCTGAGTTTCCGAATCCTCCACTGACACATCATCCGGCGCGGACAGGTCGTCAAGAACAAAGTCGGCATCACTCCCAGGCCGTTTATCCCCTCCGGCAAGTCCACCCGATTCATCCCCGGCCAGGGACAGCGGACGGATGCCACTTTTCCTCGCCGCCGCCACATCGACCGCGAACCGGAATCCCTCCTGGGTCTCCAGTTTTGCCTTACACAGTTCCTGAGCGGCCTTGAAAGATAGTGGCGGTGACTTGGCTATTCCCGTGGATTCCACAGCCACAAACTCGCCCAGACGGACCCGGTTCAACAGGATCGAAGTGTGAACAGTCACCGTATCGTCAAAAGATTTGTCCTTCAGCCAGACTCCCATAAAGGCGTGCCCGTCCACCACCATCAGCACCGGTCTCAGCCCGGCCTGTTCAAAACATGCGGCAAGCAACACGGATGTGTCCAGGCAGGTTCCGAGCCGGTTGTCCATAATCTGGGAAGGGGTGCGGATCTTCTGTCCCGTGGTTTCGAAGCTTGCCGGAGGATTGATGTATCCCAGCTTCTGCCGGGCTGCGGCGATGTAGATCGCGGCGGCCTGGGCATAAGCCCTACGCGGGTCACCGCTCTGGTATCCCGAAAGAGAACCGTCTTTTGTCTTTTCAAGAAGCAGCTCCGACGCCACGGCAAGGATGCGTGAAACAGCAGGATCATTGGGAAGCACATGGGCGGCCAGGATTTCCGGCAGTGCGGCAACCCCGTACCACTCGTTGTAAGCCAGCACGGAAAGAGGAACCGGCGTCCGGCACGGTTCTATCCCGTCGGCTGAAACCTCGATCCACAGATGCCCCTCTTCTCTTTCGATCTGCCCGCGCAACGATTCACGGATGAGGGTTAAGGAAAGGTCGGAAAAGGCCAACGTTTCACCCGGAGCTATGGTTTCAGCCCGCAACGTTTTTTCCAGGATCACCGGCGGGTCGCTCCATATGCGGACAACCCCATGATCGGCTCTTTTATCGGACCTGTTTTCCACGGACAAAGCCCGGAGCAAGGGTACGGCGTTTTGCTGTATCGCAAAGTTGATGAAAGGGGTGACATCGGTTTTTAAAACAAGAGATGGTTCAGCGAACGGCTGTTGATCTGAAGTATCCATGAAGACTCCATCATCATAATATTAATATATGGATTTGAACACTACAGGATTTTACAAGGAATTCAAGAAGATATCACGATGAATTTCATAAAGGTCACAACCGGATTCCTCATCCATGCCCATGCATGTGAACCCGCTTTTTTCAAGAACCTTGCGCGATGCCGGATTTTCAGATGTCGTATGGGCTATGACCTTCCTCACCCGGATATCGTTGAAAGCGTTTTTGATCAGCATCCCGGTTAATTCTGTGGCGTAACCTGAATTTCTCCAGGCAGGCATGATGGAAAAACCGATTTCAACCGAGCCCTCTTCATCCGGCGGTCCAAAATACCCCCCGGCCCCTATCAAACAGGAACTCCGGCAACTGTTTCCACGTAAGACAGCATACCACACAAGCCATCCCGCCATATCCTGCCCGCCCTCTTTCAGACGGTCCCGGAAAAATTCCTGGGCGTTCCGGTCATATTCCCCCGGCGGCCACCCGGATTCCACCTGCGCACTCAGAAGAACCGCCAACCGTTCCGGCGATTCCAGTTCGGCACAGACATGGCCACAGGTCGCAGCAATCAAATCCAGACGGGCAGATGTCATCTTCCGGGGATTTGACGCACTCATCATTCCTCTTTCTTCATGAGACGATTGAATTGTTTTCATAGGATCTGTTTTTTATTCCTGACCATTGAATGCCTCAATAAATTTTTACAATACTTCTCCAGGTGTCATGTCCGAAATCTCATAGACTCCTGTGATCATCCAAGGTTTATTGATTTCAGTATGTCTTCCACCCTGTCTCCGTCCTCCACCGCAAATCCGATTTTTACCCATTTGGTTTTTAAAAAGGAATCGTTACCATACCCCAATATCATTTATCCAGTATTCCTCTTATCTTTCTTAAAAGATCCTTCGGTGATACCGGTTTCATGACAAAATCAAACGTTTCGTTGATATTCCTATCTATCCTGTCCGCAGAGTAACCGCTGGAAAAGAGAATTTTCATATCAGGGCGCAATTTGATAATTTCATCGTATGCTTCTTTGCCGTTTTTTTTAGGCATTATCATATCAAGCATAACAAGCTGAATTTTATCTTTGAAATCTATAAACTTTTTTATAGCTTCTTCCCCATTTTCAGCAAGAATGACTTTATAGCCATATGTTTGAAGAACAGTTGAAAAAAGTTTTCGTAATGCGCTATCATCCTCGGCCACAAGTATCGTCTCGTCCCCACGCGAACGTTCGGGACGAGCTTCAATTACGGTTTTGACAATGAGTTCTTTCGTTAATCTGATTGCCGGTATGTATATCCTGAATGTCGTCCCCTTTTCAGGTTCACTGTAAACAGTGATATAGCCGTTGTGTTGTTTGATTATGCCGTATGCCATCGAAAGGCCCAATCCAGTGCCCTTATTTACATCCTTGGTAGAAAAAAAAGGATCAAATATCTTGTCCATCGTCTCTTTTTCCATTCCGCTGCCTGTGTCAGATACGGAAATGACGACAAACATTCCGGGTTCACCATAACCATGGAATCGAATAAAGGCATCATCCAGTTCCACGAGCTGTGTATCTAACGTTAGATGTCCGCCGTGCGGCATAGCGTCTCGTGCGTTCATCGCCATGTTCAGAAGCACTTGCTCTATCTGGCCGGCATCCGCCATACTGATGACATCTTTGTCGGTAAAAGACGTGTTGAGCTCGATATCTTCACCGAGTAGCCTGGAAAGAAACTTCAGGAAACCCTTTATCATGATATGTATATTGATAGGTTTAATACTCAATATCTGTTTTTTACTGAAGGCAAGAAGGCTGTGTGTAATCTCGGCAGCTTTATCTGCCGATATGAGTATCTGGTCTATGTTTATTCTCTGAGGATCGTCGCTTTTAATATTCGTTTGCAGGAGATATCCATAGCCCACGATTGCCATCAGAATATTGTTGAAGTCATGCGCAATCCCGGCGGCAAGCTGTCCGACTGATTCCATCTTCTGGGCCTGTCGGAGTTGTTCTTCAAGGTTTTTGCGTTCAGTGATGTTGCGAATATTACATTGTGCCAATTTTGCCCTGTCGACCATATAAATATCCGTGTAGATAAGTTTCCTGGCCTTGGTTTTTACCAGAACATCATCGTAATTAATAATGGCGTACTTGTCCAAATCCCTCATGATTGTGGAGAAGTCACTCATATCGATCGATATTCCAATATCCTGTAATTTTTTTCCGATGCACTCCTCTTCAGAATAACCAAGCATTTTTTCCGCAGCCTGATTCGTTTGGATTATTTTTCCTTCGCATTTTTCGAGAAGAACAATCCCGTCGCTTGAGGTTTCAAAAATACGCCTGTAACGTTCTTCAGACTCTGTTAACAAGACCTCCAATTGCTTACGTTCGGTAATGTCCTCAATGGCCAGGAGGAGGATGCTTTCTTTTCCCCGCGCTCTTTTAATTTGCCGGGCATTCAAAAGCATAATGCGTCTGCCGATGGTGGCAAAGTCGTGTTCAACCTCGTAGTTATCAAATGTTGTCTTTTGGGGAAGGATGGTTTCCAGAAGTTCCCGCAGTCCGGGGATATCCCACTGCTTATTACCCAGGTCATAGATACGTTGTCCCACGGTCTCTTCAGGGTTTACCCGGAAGACGTCATAGAAAGAACGGCTGGCGGTGACTACCCTTAAATCCTGATCCAGAGCGATCAACGGTTCACGCACGGTGTTGATGATGTTCTCCGCATATTCACGGGCTTCATTTACTTCGTCATGCAGAGACTTTATTTTTAGAAGCGACTTTACTCTGACTAAAAGCTCATGTTTATCAAAAGGTTTGGAGATAAAATCATCACATCCGGCTTCAATAGCTTTTATCCTGTCGTCGGTCTGGTTAAGAACCGTTATCATCACTACCGGGATAAGCTGTGTTTTTTTATCGGAGCGTAGTTTCTCCAGCACGTCGAAGCCGGACATATTGGGCATCATGGCGTCCAGTAGAATCAGATCGATTTGATTCCCGGATAGTATCTCCAGCGCTTCTTCACCGCTTGCCGCCTTGACAATGTCATACCCCTGCGGAACAAGATGCGCTTCAAGAAGTTCAATGTTCTGGGGTGTGTCATCAACAACTAAGATTACTGGTTTGCCATTCAACATCTGTCGCTCCTGTTCATATCTGTTTACAGAGCCGGTATCGGGCCCGCCCTGCTTGTTTGGCTTGATACATGGCGATATCGGCGTTTTTCAAGAGGCTCCCTTCATCGGTTCCATTATTGGGATATACAGCGATGCCGATACTCATTGTTATGACGAGTTGATGGGCACCGATATGGAAGGGCTTATGAAACCAATCAACGATCTTCTGCACTGCCAGGATCGCATCTTCTTTTGCCTCCAGTGCAGGAAAGATCAATATAAACTCGTCGCCACCGAAGCGCGCAACGGTATCACTTTTCCGCAACGCGCCACTTAACCGCTCTGCCACAGCTTTGAGAAGGATATCGCCCGCATCATGTCCATAAGTGTCATTCACGTCCTTGAAATTGTCGAGATCAATCATCACAATACCGACTGTTTTTTTGTCCCGTTTGGCATGGGCCAGGGCAATGTCCAAACGATCGGAGAAGAGCTTGCGGTTGGGAAGGCCTGTCAGGGAATCATGGAATGCCATCTGCCGGATTTTTTCCTCTGCCAGCTTGCGTTCAGTGATGTCCTCGATGGCCAGCAGGATGATCCGTTCCTTTTCCGGACCTCTTTGAATTTGCCTGGCATTTAAAAGCATCATGCGCCTGCCGATAGTAGCAAAATCATGTTCAACCTCATAGTTATCAAAGGTTGTCTTTTGTGGAAGGATAGTTTCCAGCAGGTCGCGCAGATTGGGGATATCCCATTGTTTATTGCCCAGATCGTAGATAAGTTTCCCCATGGTCTCTTCACGTTTTACTCTAAAGACGTCATAGAAGGAGCGGCTGGCCTTGACAACCCTTAGATCATGATCCAGAACGATCAAGGGCTCACGCACCGTGTTGATGATGCTCTCAGCGTATTCGTGGGCCTCATCAGCGGATATTTTTGATACCTCCAGCTTTTTCCGGTAATCACTCATCATGTCGTGATAGGTCTTGACCTTCAGAAGGGACCGGACCCTCGCTAAAAGTGCCATTTTATCAAACGGTTTGGAAATAAAATCATCACAACCGGCTTCAATCCCCTTTATCCGATCTTCTGATTCCCGCAATGTGGTAATAAGGATGATCGGAAGCATTCGATGCTCATTATCTTGTCTGACCCTGCGAGTGACTTCAAAACCATCCATACCGGACATCATAACGTCCAGCAGAATCAGATCGATTTGATTTCCTGAAAGTTTCCCCAGCGCTTCTTCACCATCTTCCGCCGTGATAACTTCATACCCTTGGGGAACAAGATATGCTTCGAGAAGTTCAATGTTCTGGATCCGATCATCAACAACCAATATGACGGGTTTGTCTTTCATTGTTTATCTCAATTGAATTTGATTTTTCAACATATCCGCAACTCACTTGATAAATTGACTGATTGTTTTCGCAAAGGTTCGTGTATCAATCGGCTTGCCTATGAATCCGGAGTTAGCAATGTCTTTTATTTCTTCTCTGCCTGTTGCCATGACAGACGCGGTCACAAAAACGATGGGAATATCACATGTCACTTTATCTTGACGTAATATGCAGGCGGCTTCGGAACCGCGCATATCCGGAAGACGGACATCCATAATGATAATATCCGGTTTTTCTTTCCTGGAAATTGAAATTGCGTTTGAAGCATTTTCAGCAACAAGTACTTCGAAACCGGCGACCTCCATAAGGTCTTTTTCCAACATCAGATTATTTATATTATCATCGACAACAAGTACTTTCTTCTTCATTTCACCCCCCCTTTATAGATACAATTGGCAACGTAACCCGAACCGAAGTGCCTTTATTCAGTCCCGCCGATTCTACAGAAAGTTTCCCGCCGTGAAGCTCAACCAGCTTTTTAGAAAGCGGCAAACCCAGCCCAGTCCCCTCAGTGACACGTGAATAGGGGGTATCGACACGGAAAAACCCTTCAAATATTTTTTCCATGTTTTCAGGGGCGATACCCACTCCGTTATCCCAGACCACGATGTCTAACATTGCACCCGCTCTCTTCACCTTCAGGCCAATTTTGTCACCGTCCGGGGTGAATTTAATGGCATTGGAAAGCAGGTTGTAAAAAATCTCTTTTACCTTGAGTTCATCCGCCTGGATATCCGGAAGGTCTTCAGCTATTTCAAACACCATGTGAAGTTTCTTTTTACCGGCCATATCCTCTACCAGCTGTGAAATCTCATTGATCACTCTTTTTATGGATATATTGGATAATACCAGCTTCATCTTCCCGGATTCAACTTTCGCCATATCAAGAATTTGATTGATAAGTAAGAGAAGGTGCTTCCCGCTGGTTAACACATTATTAACGTATCTCTTCTGCTTCTCATTAAGCGGTCCGAACGTCTCATCGTATAACACCTCAGAGAACCCGTTTATGGAGTTGAGGGGGGTTCTGAGCTCATGCGACATGTTGGCAAGGAATTCTGATTTTGCCCGGGAGGCACGATTTAACTCGGTGGCCAATTCAGTTAACTCTTCATGGGCTTTTTCCAGCCCATCTTCTATCTCCCTGCGGGCGGTGATATCCTCGATGGCCAGGAGGATGATCCGCTCTTTTCCCCACACTCTGTGAATTTGCCGGGCATTCAAAAGCATGATACGCCTGCCGATGGTAGCAAAATCGTGTTCGACCTCATAATCATCAAAGGTTGTTTTTTTAGGAAGAATGGTTTCCAACAGCTCACGCAGTTTGGGGATATCCCATTGTTTATTCCCCAGGTCATAAATAAGTTGTTCCACAGTTTCAGCAGGATTTACCTTAAAAACCTCATAAAAGGAGCGGTTGGCGGTGACCACCCTTAAATCCTGATCCAGAATGATTAAGGATTCACGCACTGTGTTTATAATGCTTTCAGCGTATTCGCGGGCTTCGTCTTCGGATATTTTAGTGACTGCCAGCTCTTTACGGGTCTTTTCTAGGGCATCTTCTATCTCTCTGCGCTCAGTCACGTCTCGCGCGGCGGCAACCACTCCAAGGACATTGCCCTTGTCATCCTTGTAAACAGAGGCATTGTAAAGTACATCGGTAATCCGACCCGTCGTGTGGCGAATGGCAAGTGGGTAGTCGCGCACGAGGCCTTCGGAGAAAACCTTCTGGTAACTGGCGCGCGCCTTGTCCGGTTCTGTGAAGCAATCAGAGAAATCCAGCCCGATGAGCTGCTCGCGCTTAATGCCGGTCACCTGCACGGAGGCTTCATTCACGTCGGTGATTTTACCCTGCGGGCTTATGGTGACGAGCGGGTCTAGTGAGGCTTCGATAAGCGAGCGGGTATACTGCAACCTCGTATGGGCTGAAGAGGAGTGTCGCTTTTCATCATCCATCTTGTGCGAGGTGATATCCTCGATCGCCAGAAGGATGATCCGTTCCTTTCCCGACACGCTTTGAATCTGCCGGGCATTTAAAAGCATGACACGCCTGCCGTTGGTGGCAAAATTGAGTTCTACCTCATAATCATCCAACGTTGTCTTTTGGGGAAGGGTGATTTCCAGTAGTTCCCGCAGCTTGGGAATATTCCACTGTCTATCGTCAAGATCAAAAATAAGTTGGCCCACAGTTTCTTCAGGCGTTACTTTAAAAACTTCATAAAAAGAACGACTGGCAGAGATAATCCTTAAATCTTGATCCAAAGAGATCAATGGTTCTCGTACGGTATTGATGATGATATCGATGTATCCAACTGATTTTTTTATGGTTTGTTTCCAGGACATGTTATGCCTCCTTGCATTGGGCAATGGCCTGAGCTACCTATTGAAGGATTTATTTCGTATGGGACAGTGTTTTCTCATTCAGGACGACGTCCTGCCCTGCATGGGCGGATATAATGATTTTAATGAATACCTATTTGTTATAACAAAATCACATCAAAATGGAGAATATTGGCAGTATTATGTGTTGAACATCTGATATGAACCCGTGTCAATATATCAAAGCGATGACAGGATGTCTATTTTAAAAAAAGACAACTTATCCCAATACCCTCTTTGAAAAACCATTAAGGTTTCATTGACTTCAATATGCCTTCCACCCTGTCTCCGTCCTCCACCGTAAATCCGATTTTTACCCATTGGGTTTTTAAAGTTGCGATAAAGATTCTATCGCGTTTGGGGCGCTTATAATCCATTGGAAACCACACCGTGAAATTTCCGGTTCCATGCAGCCGCCATTTGCCATTCCAAAGGGTCGGTTTTTCAACCGTGACATTCTTTATGCACTCAAGTTCCACAACCTTGTCTTTCCCAGTTGGAAAATAGTAGTTGTGGAAAATGATTTCCTTTTTCGTAATGGTAATCAGTTTATCCTTGTAAACCACCTCAGGGTCCATATCTCTTACCGGCATGAATCAAGCCCTCTCGAACGGTTGAAGAAAGTGTCCAGGCGGCGCGGAGCGCCACAATTCGTTCATCCATAACCCTGTATTCTTCAGGAATATCAAGGCATATTATCATTTGTTCATGAATAATCTTACGGAATCTTTTTTGCAATTTATTCCTGTGGATTTTTTCCATAAGTGAAGAATTCACGCAGCCGGTAGAAGACAATTGTCGCGATTTTCGTAATAGGTTCCCTGGAATCATCAAAAATCTGAGGTCATTCATTAAAGATCCGGTCATATCATTTTTCTTGATTGATGAAGTCTTGCCTCAACTTGAAGAGTCAAGATTCAAGATTTGGTACCGAATTAATGAATTTATAAACCGTCATTTTCAGGGGTAAAATTGTTAGTTTAAGGTTAATTTGAGGCGATAATTTGTTACTATTGACATTAATTGCAGTATGTTGGCGTGGTCAGACCCCGAACTGGACGACCCGAACTGGCCGAACTAGGCTCCCCATGGGCATTCTTTATTCCAGCCAAAATAAGAACTGGTGGCCGTCTCAAATGCTCTGCAAGTTCCGGTCTTTCAGCTACGGCTTCTGCAGTTGGTCCGGGTTCAAGAAGCCTTTTTATTGAAAAACCAGCATCGATAAGTTCGTTTATGTATGTTTCAATGGTCCGATGATATTTAATGACAACATCAACGAACCAATTAGAAACACGTATGGTTTCTTTTTTGTAATCATCAACTGGCCAATGCCGTTTAGATGCATCCTCTGAGTTGCACCACCCCTTCAGCAATGACGTGCAGATCGGGTGTTCTACAGAAAAAATAAACTGCCCATGGTCTTTAAGAGAAAGTGACATTTTTTTAAAGACCGAATTGATATTTTTGACATAATGAAAACACATTGAAGAAACAACCAAATCGAAAGAATCTTCGTCCGCTTCAAATTCCTCGGCAGGAATAACGACAAAACTGGCCCTTGGGTCATTGATACGTTTCTTCGCTTCTGAAATCATATTTTGGGATATGTCTGTGCCTAAAACACGCTCTGCTCCATTTTTGAGGCAAAACGAGACAAATTTTCCAAAACCGCAGCCAAGATCCAGGATTCGAAGGCCGTCAAGAGATGGCAGGAGGCTATATACCGCCGGCTCTTCAATAGCGGCATTGAATCCACGTTCGTTAGATCGCAGCTCCATATAATGGCTAAAAAACTCTGGGTTATCGTATATGTTTTGTTTCATGTCGAAATCTCGAGCCCAACGCTATGCATAATCGGTTGCAATGGATCGCAGCGGAATTTCCAACCCGGCTTAATGCATTCATTATTGGGTAATCTTTTTATTGGTGTCTTCAAACTTTTCCCATTTGAAAGTGGATTCCTTGTCATTACCAGATCGATAAATATTCATTAACCCTGTCAAAGACCCGTCATTACAATCGTCATTGTAGTCAGCACCAATCTTTCTAATAAGAAAAGTTACATCGGGGTATGATGCAAAACGAATAGGAATATTCTGTGGAGGGTTGAGAGATTCAGGCGAAAATCCTGTCGGCATAGCAGTCCATTCACCTTTTGACGTATTGATCGCTATCCACTCTGAAGCAATCTTAGTCAAAACAAACTGGTGGCCGTTAATCGTAATTTTGCCATCCTTTTTTTCAAGAGCTTGATTATAGTTGTCTGCCTTACTTGAAATTACGTAGCGAAGATCTTCAGGCTTATCGATCAAATCAAGCGCTTTTACGACTGCGATGAATGATCTGGCATAATGGGAACACCCAAAAGCGGACTTCGTTCTGATAATTTCATCAGCAGATGGTGCAAAAAAAACATCAGCAGGGTTTTGCTGCATATACTTAAAATGCCATGACTTCAAGGTCTTTTTCTGTTCTGGTGAGAGCCTGTATGTGACTAAAAATCCAAGTTTAATCTTATTCAATTTGTCAAAAATAATATAATTGCTGGGTTCTATTTCATTTGTGTGGATACCAATCACGGGATCAATTAGAATTTCGGAAATTTGAAGAAGTAATGAGATTGTATCTTTCTTCGGATGTGAGTCAAGGACAGGTTTCACTGTATTCATAGCATAATCTCTGATATGCGGTGTTACATTGATGAGGGATGCATCATCATGAGAAAACGCAGGCGCTGAATAAAAAACAAAAATAAACACCAGCACTGATATAGAAAAATTTTGTTTTAATTTATAAACCACAACAATTACCTCAATAAAAAAATGTTAATATCCGGTTTGAATATTATATTTTCCTCCCCAACATACTCTTCACCGGGCGCGGCTTTTTCGCACCTTTGAAGAGATAGGATCCTCTTTATTTTGTGAAGCATTTCATAAGGACTTTATCATTCTACGTAATCATTCGTTTTCCGATATAAGCGCCACCGCGCACATCGGTTCCAGAATATTCTTCAACGACGTGCAAACCAGCATCAGTCATTGCGGATATATACTCCTGGCGAGTGAAAAGACCGATTTCCACGGATTGTTTATGATAAGTCACGTCACTATTTTTTCCGATCAGGTGATGGAACGTGACCTCCACAATTTTGGGCTCCTTGAGGCGTACCTGTTCCATACGGGCAATTTTTAAATCCGGATTGTCTGCGGCATCGACCACGATGATATCCCTGAAATCCTCCACCGTACTCCAGGGAGTGATCAGGCACAGCCCATCGGGCCGTAGGTGGGCGGCAATACGTTTCATGGAAGCACGCAGATTATCTAAAGTTTTAACGAATCCGATAGACCCGTACAGGCAGATCATGGCGTCAAAATTCGCATCCAGTTTAAAATCGATCAGGTTGCCCAAATGGAACCTGAGGTCGGAAAATTTATTTTTGGCCAGTGCAAGCATATCCTCGCTGAGGTCCAGTCCGGAAACATTGTAATCGTCCTTGAAATGGGAAATATGTCCTCCCGTACCACAGGCCAGAATAAGCAGGTCAGCATGTAAGCAAACACCATGCTTGGCCAGTAGTTCTTTCACTTTGGCGGCTTCCAGAGAGTATTCTTTGTCGTTAACATACAAGGCGTCATAGTAAGTTGAAATGGTTGCAAAATCGGAATACATGGCATTTCCTTAATTATCAGGTTTTTCCGGCACGTACAAAAAGAACATCTTTGGACGTGAAATCATTTTCCTGAACTATATCCGTTTTGCTTTCGACTACTGTAAAACCAGCAGCCCAAAGCAGTACAGCCACCTGGCTGGCAGTGAAATACTGATCCCAAAGCACGTAGGTAATCGGTTTGACTACTTGTTGAACGAAGCCGCTCCCGTAGCGTAAAAACAAAACAAAAAATCGTGTATAACTCCTTGATGTTTACAATGGTATGAGGTCGGTCGTCAATAGTGGACACCAACCATCACGTCTTCATTTTTTGCATGTCCGCAGGTCGAGATTACGATTTTTTTCATAAAATTGGTGATGCTGTAGGCGCTTTTATCGATATGGGTAGCCACGGCAAGGCCGCCAAGAGGATGGATTTTATTGACGAGAGATTGAGAGCACCGATAAGAAGGCGGGGGTCTGATCCACCACTTCATCTTCGGCGTTTGCTACAACCTGAGAACCCACGGATTAATGGAACTGACCTCTTCCGATTCTGAACCCCGCAACCGTGATGTCATCGGTGTAAGGTTCCATTCCTTTATGCCGGGCAAGAGCCTGAAGAAGGATTTCTTGCTGTTGATCAAACGGATTGTCATGATGAGCCGTAATAAGATTAAGAAACGCTTTGCTACCTAACCTGCGGTTGGGAGTGCCTCCCAACTGGTCTGAAAATCCATCGGTCGCAATGTAATAACAGGAGTCGTCAAGATCATGGAGCGTATGAAGACGGTATGTGTATTCGGTGTCTGAACTCACATAGCCCACACTCTGCCTGTCACCTTTAAGGGTCGTTAGCGCATGGTTTTTTACCACGTAAAGGGCCAGCCTGGCTGCGGCGAAGTCAAGGCTTCGACTGTCTTTGTGGTAAGTTATCACTGCGGCATCCAGGCCATCGTTGCTCTGGGCATTTGCTTTGTCCTGTCTTAGAGAGCTTTTAACAAAGACGTTCAGTTTTTTCAAAATCAGCGACGGATTGTATTCTTTGTCTTCATGGATGATACGCCTCAGACCCGAAACTGCCAGCATGGTCATGAACGCACCGGGCACACCGTGGCCTGTGCAGTCTATGATGGTCAGAACAAAACCGGTTTCAAAGGATTCCATGTGGTACATATCCCCACCGATGATGTCCCTGGGCTGCCAGATGAAAAAACTGGAGGGCAGGCAGGTACGGATGATCTCCGGGTCCGGAAGAAGGGACTGCTGGATCAGCGACGCATAGGTGATGCTGTCCATGATCCGGTGGTTTATTTCCTCAACTGTTTTAAGGGTCTGGTTGAGTTCAATGGTCCGTGTCCGGACTTTTTCTTCCATGTTCTCATAAAGCCGTGCATTGTCGATGGAAATGGCGGCCTGGGACGAAAGGATTTTCAAGACCTCAAGACGTTCCTCTTTAAACGCGCTGGCCGTGAGATTGTTTTCAAAATAGATGATAGCCGAAAGTTTTCCCTGACGAAGTATGGGCAGACAGAGTATGGATTTGGGCTGGTACCTCAACACATAGGGGTCCCTGGTGAAATTTCCTGTGACCGATGCGTTGTTCAGAATCAGAGGCTCACGTGTTCGTGCTGTGTAATTGACAATGGCTTTGGATAAGCCCCCATGATCATCAAGGGGCAGGGATTGCAGAAGGGCAATTTCACGGGTACCCATGTTGCCTTCCGCTTCCACCACAAGATTGCCATTCTGCTCAAGAATCAGAAATCCCCGTTCGGCACCGGCGTTTTCCATGGTGGTGTTCAACATGGCGGTGAGGAGTTTGCCAAGGTATATCTCTCCGGAAATATCCTGGGATGCTTTGACAACGGTGGCAAGGTCAAGGATATCGGACGTCTTTTTTGAAGAGGTGTCCGGGATTAAAAGCGGTTTATGAATAAGGTCAGGATGGGCTTCCCTGATCTGAGCTACCTTGGCTCTGGCCCCGAATAGCTGATAACAGCGACAGGCTTCTGTGTAAAAATAACTGGCGCTTTCCGTGTGGCCCGCTGACAGATAAAATCCTGCATAAAGCTCATTTGCCAGTGCTTCATGCTGAAGGTAACCCGATTGTGAAGCGGACCTTAAGGCGTCCCGGTATGTGGTGGCTGCTTTGAAATGCCGGTGTTTGATTCGTTTAATTTCTGCGTCGATCAGAAGGTATTTATGATGAAAATTGTCCGGTGAGTTTTTTGCCCAGATGCTCATTTTTATCTGGTTCAGACGAAGTCGTGTCATCATCCGGATTTTTTCAAGAAATCCCTTCTGGGGGTATAGGGCCGTCAGGGTGAGAGAATGATAAAACAGGATATCCCCATTGTGAAGACAACCCAACCCCACATTGGTTCTGGTGAGTTTAAGAACCTCTTCCGCAGTAGACAGTGCTTCGGTGTAATCTCCGAACAGGTACCGGATGCGTAACTGGTCAAGGAGGAAATAGAACAGGCCCAGTTTGTTGTTTTCCCGGATATAAAAATCGTGATTTTCCTGTTCATTAAAACTATCATCATCCATCCGGCCCCTTTCGGGAGTCCGACCATCCAGGCAGCTAAGCATCTGGATGTTCTCAATATAATTCCGCCTGACAAACGGATCTTTACCTTTGGTTTGAAAATCATGATAGCTTTCATACTCGCTCATAATTTCGTCCAGAGGATGACCCAGAATGATACGGTACATGAAGAGGAGGTTGATGCTGTGAGCGCTGAAAATGAAATCACCGCATTCCAGGCCCAACTTGTAGGCTTTTCTGAAATAATCAATGGAGCCTCTGGCATGCTGTGTCCAGGGAAGGATCATCATGCCGAAAAGAAAGTTGATCCGACAACGATTGTTTTTGCCTGGTTTCTGCTCGGATAAGGCAAGGGCCATCTGGCCGAAGCGGTAACCGTGTTTGAATAAGCCTAAGGACGACCCCACAACGCAACCCAGAGCGTTGTATGCGAAATCTGCATATTCCCATTTTCCGCTTTTCAATGTGATCCGGTTGCCCTCCAATGCGATGAGGGCAAACAGATTGGGATTTCTGTAATACACGACGGTGCCTGTGTGGACGATCAGATAGCCGTAGGACAGGATAGCCGGGTCCTGGCTGTCCGGGAAATTCAGAACGTCTTCGATCTTATTTTTCCTGAACGTGATCAACAGTCTAAGCAGGGATAAGGCCACCTTGAGTTCGCTGCTTCGCTCCGGAAAGGGCTGGCCCACAATCGTAGCACCCTGATACCCTGTTTTCAGCGCTTTTTCATAGTCCCCCTGACTGGTATAGAGAATAATCATCAACACGGAGAGGTTGGCGATATCAATGTTTGATTTTGCCTTATCAAGACTCGTGGCGAATAATTTTTCGGCCTCTTCATAATAACCGGTGAGGTAAAGGCATTCCAGCATTTCATGGTGAAAATCGTAGGTGAGCTGGTATTCTTTGTCCCATGTGTCGGGAAAGAGAAGGTCCATGCCTGTTTTAAGGTACTGGGATGCATGGGTATAAGCGGCGGATGATTTGGCTTTTTTCCCGGCATCCAGGCACATGCGTGTGAAATCTCTTATTTCGTGAGGGTCCCTGATGTACTCAAGGCCAGCTTTAAGCTGGTCCACTATATAAAATAGCTTGTTTTGAATATCTTCGCTGCTGTTTCGTTTCCATTCAAGTCGACCGACCCGATAGTGGTAGAGGGATTTATCCTGATCAGGAATCAGAGAATAGGCGGCTTCCTGTATCCGGTCATGGTGGAACACATAATTGCGAGAGGTTCTTCCGATCAGGCCTTCTTTCATGGCCTCGCTGATACCCGGAAGAACCTGATCAATGCTTTTTTCCTGCATCAGGGCGATCATATCAAGGTCAAACCGGTTGCCGATACAGGCGCAGATTTTAAGGACTTCTCGTGTCTCCGGATTCAGGCGGTTGATTTTATCAATCAGAAGATCGACCAGATTGTCCGTGACCTTCATTTCCCTGATTTTGATATGATCCCATTGCCAGCCGCTTACCGGATCAAAGGTGATGTGGTTCATCTCAAACAGATTTTTCAGGAATTGAGTGACAAAAAACGGATTTCCTCCTGTTTTTTCATAAACCAGATCTGCAAGAATCGCCCCCTGTTCGTGGGAAGACTTCAAAAAATCCACGATGAGTTGTTTAACATCTATTTCCAGAAGGGGTTTTAAAAAAATCCTTTCAATCGGGATACCCTGCTTTTCAATGCTGGTAATCACTTCGTTGAGCGGATGGCTGCTTGAAACCTCATTGTCCCGGTAGGACCCGATGATGAACAGGTGTCTGATCGAAGGACTGGTGGCAATTCGTTCAATGAGTTCAAGACTGGGAAGATCAGCCCATTGGAGATCGTCAAGAAAAAGGACTACCGGATGATCGGGCCGACCAATGGCTTCAAGAAATCGCATGAACACAAAATTGAACCGGTTCTTGTTCTCCTCAGAGTCCAGCACAGGGACGTCCGGCTGCTCTCCAATGATCAGGGCGATGTCGGGTATCATATTGGTGAGCAACTGCCCGTTCGATCCCACAGCGTTTAAAATCAGATCTTTCCAGACGGATATTTTGCGGTCGTTTTCGGACAGCATATCACGGACAAGCGCTGTCACAGCCTGGATCAGTGCGCTTAAGGGGACATCTTTACGGAGTTGTTCGTATTTTCCGGATATAAAATACCCTTGTTTCTCAACGATGGATTTATCCAGCTCACGGGTCAGGGCTGTTTTTCCAATTCCCGGATAACCGGCGATAAGCAGGATCGATTTATCTCCAAGGCAAACTTTGTCATAGCAGGTCAGGAGTTGTGAAATTTCCGAACTCCGGCCATAGAGTTTCTGGGGAATGTTAAACCGCCGGGATATGTCATGAAGGCCGAGGGTAAAAGGACTGATTGTACCTGAGCTTTTAAGGAGATCCCGGCAGGTTTCAAGATCCGCTTTAAGGCCAAAGCTGTTCTGATATCGTTCTTCCGGATTTTTACTGATCAGACGCATGATGATGTTCGAGATAACCGGCGGCAGGTCGGGAACGATTTCGGTCGGGACTTTTGGACTGAGGGCAATGTGCGAATGAAACATGGCCATGGGGTTTCCAACGGTAAAAGGCCGCTGCCCCGTGATCATGTGATACAGGCTGATGCCCAGAGAATAGAGGTCCGTCCTGTAATCAATGGGCCTGTTCATCCTGCCGGTCTGTTCGGGGGATATGTACGAAAGGGTTTGTTTCACCACCTCCGGATCATACAAGGCATCGTTTTCATGGGTAAGCTGGGCGATAAACCCGAATCCGGAAAGCTTGACCTCCCCATTCATCATGTTGACAAGGATGTGGTCGGGTGTCACAGCCCGATGAATCACATCTTCCTGGTGGAGTTCACCAAGGGTCTGGGCGAGGTGAATGGCGATATCCAGAAACACATCGAGTGACAGACGTGATTTGGCGATATGCTGTGAAACCTGCGTCCCTTTGAAATCTTCTGTGATTACGGAGATGCCGTTTTTTTCTTCGATGATATCAAGAAACGTGATCACTCCCTGGCAGGAGGTTTTTATAACAGCTTGGAATTCCTGTTTGAACTCGGCGATTTCGGACGGATTTGTTTTGATTAGTTTTAGCTGACTGAGGATGACGGGCTTATCCGTAAACTTGTCGGTGCTTCTGAAAATAATCGCCCCGCGTGTTTCTTCAATTTTTTCTATCAAGGGATAGCCAGAAAGATACTCGATTGTTTCCATCAACGATGGTCCTTTTGGGAGAGCACAAGGTTTAAACCATGATTCTTATTAAGCAATTCTTTCGACTTTTATATTAAGAGTCTCTACAATTCGCTTTGCCATATCAGGTGTAAGTCGGCGTTTTCCTCGTTCATAATCACTGATCATATTTTGCCGAATCTCAAGTTTTTCTGCAAGTTGAGACTGTGACAAGTTGGCTTTAAGCCGGGCGGCAGAGAGAAGATTGACTATCCTGTTTGACTGCATTTCTTTCCAAAAATCCGTCTCTTCTATATCAACACAATCATATTTATCAGATGAAAGAATGCTTACCTCATACTTTTTACTTATCCATTCAATGAGTTCATTAACATTCTCCCCTTGAAGAGATATTTCAATTCGGGGCTTTTTCACGAGTGCCAACATAATACACCTCAATTTCGATTTCTCCTTGTCGGTAAGTCCAACATGCCACATATCGATAATTCAAATGACAAGGTATGTATCCTTTCCCAAGGATGAAAATTGTGCCAACTTTTTTTGTATCGGTCCATCAGATTTGAGATCTTCAATCAATAAGAAAGCAGCTTCTGAATATTTATCGGCATCTTAGCTAAATCACGAAGGATTTTCTTCTTAATTTTGATCTCATATTTAATAAGGTTATATTATGACTGTATATGGTTATAGCCAAGACGGTTTTTGAGATATACGAACGCCACTCTCAGGGATGCGCTTTTTGCGCTCCGCTGAAAAAGCATTGTTAAGAGTGCATACTCAAATCATGATTATTAATTTTTCTTTATTAAATCAAAAATTAAGGGTTGATGCTATGCCTCTATAGCTTTCTTACGACCCGTGTTTTGGCACAGCTGCTTTGGCCAATCTGGGCACGCCAATCTCCCGATTGGCTCTGCGAAAGCCGTAAGGCTTTCAGACTCATAAAACAGCCGAATACCAAAGTGTCTTTCGCCATTACGGCCTTCGTTCCGGGGATTCTCCACTGGAATGCTCTTCAAGGAGGCTCCGCCTCCAACGTTGCACATCACGGACTGTTTTTCATTTGCCATACACTTTCATGACCGCATGTTCATGATGCCGCGAATTGTTTCTTTCTTATTCATATTTGGAGTGCTTCGATCTCTCCATTTTTGGAGGCGGAGCCTCCGGTTAAGCATTCCGGGGAGAATCCCCGGAACGAGGGACTGTTGTGCGATGCGGTTGCCCACGCCATTTTTTATTTTTGGTTCTCAAAACAAAAAAGATTTGCGATTGCCCTGATCCGAGCGTTTTTATAAGACGAAAGCTTTATGGATGAATGCTTTTATGAGAATCATATCGAGTTAAGTGAGAAAAACAGGGGTCTCCGTTTGACCTTTGCTGCATTACAACAAACCCGAAAGAGTTAACCGGAGACTTGCGCGCTCCTTTTTATCTATTATTATTCGTAGTGAAAGCGACAGCTTATAACGAGGATGGTATGACCTTCGATCTTATAGACAAGGCGATGCTCTTTACTGATTCGCCTTGACCAGCATCCGGTCAACTGGAACTTCAATCGTTCCGGCTTACCGATACCGTCTTCGGGGTTACGCAGAATATCTTTCAATAACTGCCGGATACGTTTGGCCAATGTTTTGTCTTTGTCCAGAAACCATTCAAAATCTTTCCAGGCTTCCTGGGTAAATTGAATGTTCATAGATCATCAGCGAAAAAGTCGACAACTTTCCCTTCCTCTGCTTCTTTCAAAGATTTCAACAGGTGTTCGCGATTTGCAGGAGTACTTAATAAATAGGCCGTTTCTTCCATGGCCTCGTAATCCGAAAGGGAGATGAGAACAGCTTGTTCATCTGTCTTGCTGCCGACAATGATCGCCGGTTCAGAATTGTTACACACATCCTGAATCAGTGATCGGAGATTTTTTCTTGCATTGCTGAAAGTTACAGCCTTCATGATTACACCTCTCAAGGCTTAAAAATATTCATGATTTCGACAAGCCCAAATCCTGAAATTCATGCATCAATTCGACATCAGTTCAACGGCCATAACGACTAATATCTATATGTTTCATATGTCGACGATGTTGTCAACGCCAAGGCTATGAGACTTTCATGAAGGTTTCAAACCCCTGTCATGGGAATTGGAATGGAATTTCGCAGGAAGTAGATTCAAACCTTGATTTGTGATTGCAAAAATCACCCATTCGACGTTGTGCGTTCATTTTTTTAATTTTCCTTCATCCCACCCGCGTAGAATAAACAATCTTCCGTCCCTCTTTCCCCTGAAGTGCCAGTTTCATTTCATGAATACACGGGTTTTTCATAAAGAATTTCGTTGAAACACGACCAATTTCTCCGGGGAAATGGGCATCCGATGAGGTGATGCAGGGGATTTTCAATCCCATGAGCAGCTTTTGCCCGGCTTCTTCGGGTCGTGATCGGAACGACACTTCCACGGCGTCAAGTTGAAGATCAGGAGGGATGAAACCCAGCTGACTGGTGATACTGTAGGCGCTTTTATCAATATGGGCTGCCACGGCAAGACCGCCCAGATCATGAATTTTATTGACGAGGGTGTTGAGGTCCTCGGACACGGCACCGATGAGAAGGCGGGGATTCTGATCCACTACTTCGTCTTCGGCGTTTGCTACAACTTGATAACCGAACACATCGGGGTTGTTCTCTCCACTGAGATGGTCATACACATACTCCTGCATGGCCAAGGCCTGCTCCAGAGAATCGAACAAAGCGATCACATGGGCTTCCTCCACGGAACAGATCTCCATTCCGGGGAGGACAGTCAATCCCAGCGCCCTGCCCTTTTCCATGGCAGCCCCAGCATTTTCAGCCGTGTTGTGATCGGTTACTGCGATGATATCCAGTCGTTTTTCAACACTTTGTTCCACCACGGCGCGGGGCGTCATGTCCCAGTCGCCGCAGGGAGAAAGGCAGGTGTGAAGATGGAGATCCGCTCGAAACAAACTCAGTTCGTCGTCTTCCATTTCAGCATTCCGGGAAAATTTTTCCCGACAGTTCAAACGATGATCCGGGATAGGTAAGGAGAGGGATTCCTTCGGCATTGGCCTTATCTGCCGTTTCAGGCGCCGGTGTTGCACCGCCGGTAATCACAATGGCGGCCATTTCCCTTAAAACAGCCACAGCCACGATGTTCTGATGGGCCTGAACCGTAAGCCAGACACAGCCCACTCCAGCGTTTCCCATAATTTCGCTCAACAGATCGCCGGAGTAACCTCCGCTTATCACTCTGTCAAGACCCGACTTTCCTGCCACAACCGTTAAACCGAATTTCTCGACCAATTCTTTTACGTTCATAGATCCTCTTAATCGGTGTTGAGTTTTACTTTATTTAAGATATCCTCTTTCGTGATTCCTCTGATTTTCAGATAGACACAGTCATCCGGTGACGCTTCGTCACGAAGTAGGTCTTCAGCAAATGTCCGGCAATCGGGAGAACCACAGGCCCCGCAGCTCTTTCCATCGATAATCCCAACAATTTTTTCAAGCATACTGAGTTCTTCAAATGAAAAGGTTCTTTCTTTCTGTATTCCCATGGCATTCAGAGCCTGGGGGGTTATCTTCGGGAAAAACCAGTTGTTGTCGTACAGCCGAAGCACCCTTTCCCTGTTGAGACGCGTACCCACGCCCAGGGTTTTTGCCATTTTTAGAGCCGCGCTTTTGGCAAGATATTTGTCGATGGCGTTCAAAGCACCGCCGATGCAACCCTCCCGGCAGGTCCGGAACTCAATGTACTCCAGATCGTTGAACAGCCCCAGTTCGATTTTTTCCAGATAAGTAATGGTTTCGGTCAAACCAGCAACCGCGAGAATCTTGTCAAGACCGGTTGCCTCAGCCTCGCCGCCAGTCATGCTCCATAAAAGCCCTCCGCCAGATGTGCACTGTTCGAATTCAAACCCTGCTTTGGCAAAGGGGATTTTATCGTTTTTCTCAAATTGTTTGATCTGACGGGAAAGCTCAGCGTAAATATCATTGATTCCAAGGGCTCCGGTTGAATGAAGGCCTTCGGTCTGACCGGCTTTTTCAAGTTCTTTTTTGGGTATTCCCATTTTGCTCGGGCAGGGATTGATATAATAAAGGACAATATCCTGATCTTCCACGCCGTAATGCATTTTAAACTGGGTCATCACATCCCTAGCCATAAGGGCCACCGGTCTCATGATCGGATGAACATGGGGCAGAAGAATGGGGAAACGGCAGACGATAAGCCGTAAAACCACAGGGCAGACCGGAGAAATAAGCGGCCAGGGCGACTCCCCTGTTTTCCTGTTCCGGGATATGTATTCAGCTGTGGCCCACTGAAACATCTCGAAATAATAAGACATGTCCACCGCATGGGTAAATCCCATATTTTTAAGTCCCTGGAGAATGTCTCTTGGAAGAACGCCGGGAAACTGTGAATAAAGAACCGGTGAAACAAGAGCGATGGTGATTTTGTCACTGTTGAGAGAGTTCAGCTCTGATGTGGATGCGGTGATCGCTCCGCTTTCACAGATGCGGATGCATTCTCCGCAACCGATGCAAAGGGAATGCTTGATTGTGGCTTTGCCGTTTCTTACTCGGATAGCACGGGTGGGACACCTTTTGACGCAGAGACTGCACCCCATACACATGTGGTGTTCAAAATGGATGAAACAGTGCCTGGGTGCGTTTTTTCCATCTTCCATACCA
This sequence comes from Desulfobacteraceae bacterium, assembly GCA_041660385.1. GTDB lineage: Bacteria > Desulfobacterota > Desulfobacteria > Desulfobacterales > Desulfolunaceae > DYJE01. The sequence goes on from JBAZWJ010000066.1 coordinate 27,069, forward strand.
TCAACCTTTACAGTAAAAAACCATGGTGACGTTTGTTCCGTGGCCAAGTTCCGATGTAACGGACATCTCATCAGAGTTCTTTTTCATATTGGGAAGGCCCATTCCGGCACCAAAACCCATTTCCCTGTATTCGTCCTTTGCCGTGGAATAGCCCTCCTGCATGGCAAGGGCCACATCGGGAATACCTGGCCCTTTGTCCGCAACCTCGATGATGACTTTATCAGCACTCACATTAACGGAAAGCTCCCCGTCGCCGCCGTGCATAACAAGATTCATCTCCGCCTCATAACCGCAGATCGCAATGCGCCTCACAAGATCGGACTCATAATTCATCGATTTCAATAGATTTTTTACATGAATGGACGCTTCACCGGCATGGATGAAATCGTTTTTTGTTACATGATAACTTTTATGGATGGACGGCATTTTCCTGTTCCTGAACCTTAATAAGTGAACAATCATTTCCCCATGGATTGAGGAAGTATTATTACATGATTCAAAACGGCGTTTCAAACAATAAATGCGCCATGCATCCGTGTTATTAAAACGACTGTTAAATAGTGCAATATGACAATCAACGGATGTTCTCCATCAACGGTATCCATTAACACCGGTAAGCCCTTCCTGATACAAACGCCCGCAGGATACAAACATGGTCAGAGGCGTCACAAGAAGGGGAATGTCCTCCTCCTGTGCAAGAGCAATGATATCAGAAGAGGGTTTTTTATTCCTGACAAACACAATGGCACCGGCTCCGGATATGGAAGCTGTCCGAACAGCCTGGAGCGTAACTAACCCTGTTAAAAACACACTACCATCGGCAAACGCCGCAAGGACATCGCTCATCAGATCACAGCCCCGGCAGAAGTGAAACTCCATATCTTTCCTGTCATGGCCCGTTAAAAAGTCAGACTCCAGAATTCGTGCAATTTCACTGAGTTTCATGATGCATTCCACCTTTCAAGATTCGCCTTTATTTTAGGATTGTCCGGGATTGTTACGATGAAACACGAAATGATTCCTACAGTTGATCTATAGAATATTTGATCAAACACTGTCAATGAATTGAACAAGGAATAATCAAATCATTGACAGTAGGATTCATCAAATCAATTCATTGACATTTAGGCTTTATTGTGGAATTTTACCCAGATAAATTGAGGTGACGAAACGTTGCAATACACCTTGTTTTTTCTTACACTTATATTAAAAATAATTTCAGCTGGTTACAAAACACGGTTTGTATGGTTTTTTCCCGGCTGTGACAGTATCACGCGTTTGGGGTTTTTAATTCTTTCAGGTTCCCTTAAAGAACCAGGCCAGAGGTTCACACTGATCCAGTGACTTTCGGAACGGTGTTTATCCTCAAAAACCGCAGGAGATCATTGTTATGTCTATCAAATCCTATCCCAGCCATCCCGATATCACTGATGCGATGTGGGGAAAAATCGATGAAATCATTGATGCAAACAAAGACATTGCTGGCTCTGTCATCGGAGTTCTCAGAATGAGCCAGGACATTGTGGGCTATCTGCCCGTCGAACTGATCGACTATGTTGCAGATGGCATGAACCTCCCGGCAAGCCAGGTTTTCGGCGTTGTGACGTTCTATTCCCTGTTCACACTGAAACCCAAGGGGAGAAATGTCATCAAAGTCTGCACAGGAACAGCCTGCTACGTCAAGGGAATCAAGGAAGTCATCAGCCATATCTCAAACAAACACGGGATCAAGGAAGGGGAAACCATGCCTGACCGCCGTTTTTCACTCGAAGGTGTCCGCTGCCTTGGTGCCTGCGGTCTTGCTCCGGTTATGATCGTCAAGGAGGACATTCACGGCAATCTCAAACCAGATGAGGTTGTAGGAATTCTGGAAAATTACAATTAGGCCGTGGTCAACATAAACACGGCTCAAGATATTTTATCCATTTTATCCTGGAAGACAAGCCCCAGGGATTTGTCTTACATAATAGGCAGGAGATTCTCATGAGTAAAAACAGAATTCAGTTGATGTTATGTGGCGGAACCGGCTGTCACAGTACAGGAAGCAAGAAATTCGAGCAGGCATTGCAGAAAGAGCTCGAAGCCAAAGGTCTTGCCGACGAAATCAAAATTATCGAAACCGGATGTAACGGATTTTGCGCCGTGGGTCCGGTGATGCTTGTCCAGCCCGAAGGCGTTTTTTATCAGAAGCTGAGAGTTGAAGATGTGCCCCATCTTGTGGAAGAGCACTTCCTTAAGGGTCGTCCTGTGAAGAAGCTGTTCTTTGTTGAACAGGCCTCAAAGGAAAGCATCCCCCACATCGACAACATCCCCTTCTTCTCCAATCAGATCTACCGCGCCATGAGAAACAAAGGCGCCATCGACCCCGAAGTCATTGATGAATACATTGCACGGGACGGTTATTTTGCTGCTGCCAAAGCCCTCAACGAAATGAAACCCGAAGAAATTGTTGAGCAGGTGAAGATATCACAAATCAGAGGCCGAGGTGGCGCGGGTTTTCCCACGGGAATGAAATGGTCTTTCGCAGCGTCCAGCCCCGGAGAAGAAAAATTCGTTCTCTGTAACGCTGACGAAGGTGACCCCGGAGCCTTTATGGACCGAAGTCTTCTTGAAAGCGATCCCCATGCCATTCTTGAAGGTATGCTTATCGCAGCCAGAGCCATAAATGCCCGTCAAGGCTACATCTACTGCCGAACAGAATACCAACTGGCCATACGTCGTCTTGAAATCGCCATCAAACAGGCCAAAGAATACGGCCTTCTCGGCGACAACATTCTTGATTCGGGATTCTCATTTAACATAGAAATCTATCAAGGCGCTGGCGCTTTTGTCTGTGGCGAGGAAACGGCTTTGATGCGTTCCATCGAAGGAAAGCGCGGCATGCCGCGTCCAAGACCACCCTTCCCTGCTCTCAAAGGTCTCTGGGACAAACCCACCATTCTTAATAACGTGGAAACTCTCGCCAACATCCCCCAGATTATTCTGAACGGAGGCGAATGGTACGCCAGCATCGGTACTGAAAAAAGTAAGGGCACAAAAGTTTTCGCCCTTTCAGGTGATGTGAACAACATCGGTCTTGTGGAAGTTCCCATGGGCCTTCCCATCCGCAAACTGATTTACGACATCGGCGGTGGTATTCCCGGCGGCAAGAAATTCAAGGCTGTTCAGCTGGGTGGTCCTTCCGGCGGATGCGTTCCCGAACACAAGCTTGACACCATCATCGACTATGAAGAAATCGCTAAAGTCGGTGCCATCATGGGTTCCGGCGGAGCCATCGTCATGGACGAAAACACCTGTATGGTGGACATGGCCCGGTTTTTCATGGATTTCATCCAGGATGAATCCTGTGGAAAATGCACACCCTGCCGTGAAGGCACGCGCCGTATGCTTGAGCTTCTTGAAAAAATCTGCCACGGCGAAGGTGAAGCCGGGGATATCGAAACCCTTGAAAACCTGTCATCCGTCATCAGCCAGTCGGCTCTCTGCGGTCTTGGGCAGACAGCGGCAAACCCCGTTCTTTCAACCTTGCGATTTTTCAGGGATGAATACGAAGCCCATATCAAGGACAAAGTCTGTCCGGCCAAACGCTGTATCGCCCTTCTGAAGTTCGAGGTCGATCCTGAAAAATGTAAAAAGTGCGGTCTCTGCTTCAAAGCCTGCCCGGCTGAAGCCATCACATGGAAAAAGAAGGAAGTGGCGGTGATCGACACGAGTAAATGCGTGAAATGCATGAGCTGTTTCGACAAATGTAAATTCGATGCGATTTTCTAATATCGGGAGATAACGTTATGGATAAAAAGAACATCATAGTCATTGACGGTCAGGAATACCTGTTCAATCCGGGTGAAACCATTCTGACTGTTGCCAGAAGACACAATGTGGACATCCCTACATTGTGTCACCTGAAAAATACAACTCCCACTGGCGCATGCCGGATTTGTGTTGTTGAAATCGAGGGGGCACGAAGTCTCATGACATCATGCACTGTTCCGGCAACCCATAATATGGTTGTCCGAACAGCTTCGGATCTTGTGATCAAATCCCGTAAAATGATCATCGAACTGATGCTTTCATCAGGAAACCACGAAGACTGTCTTGTCTGTCCCGCATCCGGTGACTGCCGTCTTCAGGAACTGGCCTACAAATATCAGGTTAAAGGCGGTCGATTCCCCAAAACAAAGAGCCGCTACAACCTTGAAGCCGTGAACCCCTTTATCGTCAGGAATTTCTCCAAATGCTTGAATTGCGGTCGTTGCGTCCAGGCCTGCAAAGATGTCCAGGTGAACAACGCCATCGACTTCGGCTACCGGGGAGCTTCAACAAAGATCATCACCAAAGGTGACCGGGCGCTTAAAGATTCCGATTGCGTTTTCTGTGGCGAATGCGTCCAGGTTTGCCCTGTGGGTGCTTTGATTCCCAAAGATTCATATACAAAAGCAAGGATCTGCGATACGCAAAGCGTAAAATCCACCTGCACGTTCTGCGGTGTGGGATGCCAGATCAACCTTCATGTTAAAAACAACACGGTACAGCACATCACAGGCCGTGAAGATGTGGGCCCCAACTACGGAAGTCTTTGCGTCAAAGGCCGTTACGGTTTTGATTTCATCGCGTCAGAAGAGCGTTTG
>JBAZWJ010000067.1:0-15853 GCA_041660385.1 Desulfobacteraceae bacterium
CTTTCATGCAAACTTCCTTCCCGACCTGCCCTTTGGGGCCCTCGGGAAGAAAGTTTATCTCGTCTGGTCGGCAAAGCCTATCAGGATCACACCAGCATAGCTGGTGGTTTAATGGCGATTAATTAATTTTATATATAGGTATTATTATCCATGCAACATACAAATAATACAATCACACCTTCGGAGAAGGCCAAACAGATCATACGAAATCAAGGCGGGTTCATCAGGACCAGTGCGGCTATTAAAGCCGGTATTCATCCGCGGACGCTATATCAGCTCCGGGATGAAAATGTATTGGAACAGCTTTCTCGTGGTGTTTTTCATCTTGTGGAGAACGGGCCGATATCCAATCCTGATCTGGTTGCTGTTGCAACACGAATTCCTAACGGCGTCATCTGCCTGATCTCTGCCCTGGCATTTCACGAAATCACAACACAGATCCCACACACTGTTTCCATTGCGCTTCCAAAGGGTGCCGAGTCGCCGAGGTTGGACTTTCCACCGATTTCAACGTATCGTTTTTCAGCGCTAACCCTGAAAGAAGGCGTCGTGGAGCATCTCATCGACGGTGTGTCCGTCAAAATTTTCAGCCCCGAGAAAACCCTATCCGACTGTTTCAAGTTTCGCAACAAAATCGGCATGGATGTGGTTCTGGAAGCCCTAAAGCTTTACAGAACAAGAAAACCGTTCAATGTTGGCGAATTGCTCAAATACGCAAAGGTTTGCCGGGTCGAAAAAGTAATGACACCGTATTTGGAGGCGATTCTATGACATCATTTAAAAATATTCCCGCCTCCGTTCGCCAACGTCTTTTAAATCTTGCCAGGAAAGACAAACGTCCGTTCAACGAACTTATTCAATATTACGCCATGGAACCCTTTCTCTACAGTCTTTCCCGATTTACAACTGGTTTTACAATGAATATCATGCTTGATGCAAAAGTTATCAGCCATTTTAAAACGATGTCCGGGTGATCTGTTTTTTTCTCCTGGGTCTGATCTTACTGTCTTTTCGTTTTTCGTGGCCCTTCTTTCTGTGTTAGGTATTGTTAAATGAAATTTGAATGATTAAACTGGCAATTATATATGCCAACATGCATTCAAATCCCATGGGTTACGCTAAAGCTCCACCCATCGCTTTGTACGATTAACATGAATGTATTTTGTTGTCGGAATAATAAATATCATGTCCCCAAAATTCATAAGGAGAATAAGACGTGACGGTTCAAAATTTTTTATTGGCACTTGAGCAATATTATGGAATCAGTTTGTTCTACTTCGCGATTCTGCCCGTGCTTTCTTTTATTACGGGCCTTTTTTACAAGCCGGGGTTTAGAATTTCCTCCCTTGATTATCTTTATTCCATCCTTGTCTATCTGTCAGGAATCCCTGGAATCCTCTCTGCGGTGCTGACATTCTATTCCATGTTCATCGTCCGCAAGAATATGCTCGAAGTCAATATAATCCTGTATTTTATACCAATTCTCTCCATGGGCCTTGTTTTTTATCTGATAAGCAGAAAAGCGGATTTCAACCGCCTTCCCGGCTTCGGTCGATTGTCGGGATTTATGATTCTAACGGGAATTGTCTGTGTTGCACTTCTGTTTTTGTACCGGCTCAGTTTTTTTATCGGTTTTTTTGGATCCATTGAAAGCCTTCTGGTTGCGGGTGTTCTTCTTTTCTTCGTTTTCAGGTATGCCGTGGGAAAGCTTTCCGGGAAAAACGGATAAAACATATGAGTATCCGGTCATTTCTAATCTGTTATCCCTCCTTGACAACACAAACATTGTGCTGATAATTAAGCCTTAGATTTTTTTATGTTTCAAAGAGATTTGTGGAGATTAAGGTTATGCCGATTTATGAATTTAAATGTTTGAAATGCGAAGAGTTCGTCGAGCTTCTTGTGATGAGCAAAGACAAGGAAGACGAATTAAAATGCCCCAAATGCGGCGGGCAGTCTTTTGAGCGGGTCATGAGTACAACCAATTTCACCATGAGCAACTCATGCGCTTCAAAGAGCGCACAAAACATCGGGGGCAAACAGGAAAGAACGTGTTCAAGCGGTTCGTGCACCACTTACACCGTTCCGGGTATTGACTGACCCCAACCCTGCCCGGCGACGGGTCAATTGCGAATGTCACCACCATGCATGTTTACGAATTCAGCGACCTTTCCGTAACCATCGATAAAACCGGTGATAACCGTTACCAGAAAGTCAGCTATCCGATACGCTATGGGACGTACCATGAAATCCGATACGGCTCCTATGTGTTCCAGTTCAATCTAAATGGTGAAATCAAACACATCCTGTGCCGGGGAGATTGCCCCATGGAACCGACGGAATGGCTGAAACGCACCGTTGGTAACGACTGGGTTTATTATGCTTCCGGCGGATATAACGGTGCTTTCGGGGCTGTTGGTGAGTATTATGTGCCCTGCTTTCGTTACACGTCAAACGGGATTATGGGTGGAGAACCTTTTAAGCACGGCATTCTTGAACAGGCTGAACACGCCTTTTCCCAAGCGCGGTGCGTTCTTGAAAACCTCGGGCCCCACCCGGATTCGCGTTTCGAAAACTTCCGGCAAAACGTGCTTGTTGCCACCCCGTCGATTCTGAAATCAAAGGCCTCTCGATTACATGACCTGCTCGACGGACGTATCAGCGTCCTTCCTCCTGACGCAAGGCATGCGGATTACGATGTGATTCCGTTGAATATTTCAAGGGGCTGTCTGTATAATTGTCGTTTCTGCACAGTGAAAACAGGACGCGGCTTTTCTCTCTTGTCCAAAGATGACATTGAACATCAGATCAAGGGTCTTAAGAAGATTTACGATAAGGACATCGTCAATTACAATTCTCTTTTCCTTGGCCAGCATGATGCTCTTAATGCCGGAGAGGATCATATTACCTGGGCTGCATCGCGGGCTTTCGACGCTTTCGGGTTCGGTTCAGCACATATAACAGAACCACGACTGTTCCTTTTCGGAAGCGTAGGGTCGCTGCTTCAGGCACCGGACAGACTTTTCCGGGCACTTGACAGACTTCCATATACAACATACATCAACATAGGTCTGGAATCAGCCGATGAAAAAACCCTCACTGCCATTGGAAAGCCCATAACAACAGAGGGAATAGCTGATGCTTTTTCCCGCATGGAAGCCATCAACAGGTCATGCCGGAATATTGAAATCACCGCCAATTTTCTATACGGAGAATCGCTACCCGAAACCCATATGCCATCATGCCTTGATCTTATACGGAAACAGTACGAAAAACCTTTTTCAAGAGGGGCTGTGTATTTTTCTCCCTATGGGAAAGACAGTGACAAAAAATCACGGGTGACAGGATTTAAAATCATCAAAAACCAATGCCGTCTGCCGGTATACCTTTATATTATTCAGCGCCTATGACTCCGATACCAAAAAAAACAACCTACGCCCTTGGCCTTCAATACTTCCTGTACTTTGGTGTCATGGGTGTTTTTCTGCCCTATTTCAACCTTTATTGCTACCATCTGGGCTTTACAGGTTTCCAGATCGGAGTCATATCCGGGGTAAGAACACTGGCCATGGTCTTTTTTTCCCTTTTCTGGGGTTTTGTGGCCGACCGATACTCCATCCGTAAACCCGTATACATTTTCTGCAATTTCGCCGCCTGCGGGGCATGGGCACTTTACCTGTTCACCGAAAAATTCGGCCCCATGCTTGCCATTACGGTTCTGTACTCGATATTTTACGGGCCGATCATTGCCTTTCTCGAAGCATTCACGATGGAAAGCCTGGGACAATCCGGCGGTGACAAAAGACGTTACGGCAACATCAGAGTCTGGGGCTCTATGAATTTTATCCTTGTGGTTGTACTTCTAGGAAAAACCATGGATGTTCTCCCCATCAAAACCATCATCGTCCTTATCCTTGCAGGCTCTGCGCTCCAGCTCGCTTTTTCCCTATCTGTTCCTTACAAAACCCGACCATCACTTACATCAACATTTTTCAGCCATGTGGGTCATTTTTTAAATCGAAAAACCTTTGTTTTTCTTTTATGTTCATTTTTAATGCTTGCAAGCCACGGAACGTATTACGGTTTTTTTTCCATACATCTTGAAAAACTCGGATTTGACCGAACATTCATCGGGATTGCCTGGGGAATTGCCTCTCTTGCCGAAATCTTCGTCATGTTAAAGTCGGATGTCATATTCAAGCGATTTTCCATCAGAACTGTGATCATATTTGCTTTTGCCATTGCAGTTTTAAGGTGGCTTATCCTTTGTTTCGCCGTTTCCCCATGGATGATACTCTTTGCTCAAATGCTTCATGCGTTTACGTACGGGGCATTTCACATCAGCAGCATACTGTATATGGACGAGCTCTCGTCCGAAGACGTAAAAACCTTTGGCCAGGTCGCCAACAACGCTGTTTCATACGGCTTGGGCATGATGGCTGGATTCATCCTGAATGGGATGTTTTATGAGTCGGCAGGCCCTCTTTTGTATCTCGCAAGCAGTGGAACAGCCCTTACCGGCGGTCTCATCTTCGCATTTTCAGGCCGCGCCGACAGGTTAACCAGTTGATGTGCGGTTTCAATCACATTTTTTTTAATTTTTAATACCCGAAACAAAAAAAATATTGATATAATGAAACAGATGTGGTTTTAAGGAATATTCTTTCACCATACGTTTAAGGAAGGGGAAAATTGTTCTATAGTTTTGAACAACGACAGGAATAGTTTTTTCTCAAACGTTAAAAAAATTATTACAATTTGTTAGTAGGGGGGAAACATGGATGACGAAGGTAAAGCCATTGTGAAGTCCATTGGCAAAGCCATGCAGTTTTGGAGAAAGCTCGAAGGTCTTGATCAGAAAGAGTTTTCTGACAGAATCGGCACGTCGCGTTCTTACGTTGCGAAATTGGAAAACGGTCATGTGGGTGTATCACTCGGCAGAATTTCTGAAATTGCAGATGCTTTAGGCGTATCACCTTATACAATCATGCGGGGCATGCCTAATGACGAAGAGCTCGATATACTTCTCGATTTTTACGCAGACAGAGAACTGGAAGTGACAAAGGCAGAAATGGAAGTCCTTTTCTGCCAGAGGTTCTTGAATGGATCTGTTCCCACAGAGTATTATGAACACATCCTCTGCATAGAACGCGGCGGTTCCTACCGCTGTACGCCTAACGGCGGCAAGAAGAAAAAGTAAGCCATTTTTAACACGAAAAGCCCCTTTGAGAGATCAAAGGGGCTTTTTTATTACTCATACTTAATGAATGACCGCTGGACAACCCAACAGACCCAATTTAAAAATCTCAAGCGCCTCAAATCAAACGACCCGCTTCGAATCCCTGATGAACCGCGTCAAAGGCCAGCGCGATCTGGTTTGCATCTCCAGCCATGACAAAATGAACTCCCTTTTCTTTCAGCAATACGGCAAGCTCGTTGACCGAAGCCGCTCCGGTTGCAAGAACCACTGAATCTGCGGGGATCTCTTCGATTTTGTCACCCACGGCGATTTTCACATGCGTATCGGTTATTTCAAGGGCTTTGGCTCCCACACGCGTGGAGATCCTGCTGCGATCCATTTCCTGGAGCATGCCCCACTTGGTACTCCGCCCTATCCCTGCGCCTACCTTGCCCGCCATCTCCACGATTACAATTTCTTTGGAGCCGCGTGTTGCCAGGTCGTAAAGGGTTTCGTAGCTTTCTGCCCGACTCACTAAAAGAAACTTCAGTGATTCAGCATGGAGCGTTCCTTTTTCTGCAAGAAACAAAGCCGTCTCTACGCCCACAGCTCCTCCGCCAATGATCACCACATTTGAACCGGTGTTCACTCGATCCATTAGAACGTCCCAGGCCTGAACAACATGGGGCAGATTAACTCCCGGTATAGGCGGAATAATGGGCTTTGCCCCAGTTGCCAGGATGACAGCGTCTGGCTTTTCCGTTTCCAGCACCTTGTTGTTCATTTCTGTATTCAGGTGAACGGCAATGTCTCTCATCGAGACCTGAGTGGCAAGGTCTTTGGCCAGCTGGGCGAATTCTTCACGGCCAGGGGGTAGGGCTGCAAGGAACAACTGACCGCCAAGCCGATCACTCCGTTCATAGATAGCAATGTCATGCCCCTTGTCGTATGCTGCGATGGCCGCGCTCATTCCGGCCGCCCCTCCTCCAACCACAAGAACTTTCTTGACCGTGTCCGTTTTTTCGATAGCTCTTTCGCGTTCATAACCTGCCTGGGGGTTGCACAGGCATTCCACGGCTTTAAGCTTGAATAGATTGTCAAAACATCCCTGTGCACAGCCAATACAATGGATGATTTCATTTTCACGTCCTGTTCTCGCTTTTTCAGGCAGATAAGGATCGGCGATAAGACTCCGGGCCATGGCCACCATATCGCAGTAATCGTCTCGCAGCAGTTCACGTGCTGTTGCAGGGTCGTTAATTCTGTGGCTTGCAATGACGGGAACATCCACAAGTTTTTTGATATTTCGGGCGAGATAGGCGTATGTCCCACGGGGAACATTAGTAGTCAGCTGGGGGACTCTGGCTTCGTGCCAGCTGCCCTTTACGCAGAGGGCGTCAACACCGCAGAATGACACAAGCCGCCTGGCGTATTCTCCAAGCTGTTCGTGGCGCATGCCTCCTTCCATGAAATCGTTGCTGTCCATGCGGACGATCACAGGATAATCCGGGCCCACGGCATCACGTATGGCTCTCATGACTTCCAGACCGAATCTCATGCGATTTTCAAAACTTCCACCGTACTCATCTTCTCTTTTGTTTGTCACCGGAGAAAGGAACTCACTGATCAGATAGCCTGTGCCACTCAGAACTTCCACAGCATCATAACCGCATTTTTTGACCCTTACAGCTGCTTCAGCAAAGGACGCCACAGTTCGTTTGATTCCTTCAATGTCAAGTTCGTCCGGGACTTCGTGAGAAATACTGGATGCAAGAGGAGACGGGGCAACGGGTTTTTTACCCCCCATCAGAGCGGAATGGGAATAACGGCCGGCATGGTTCAACTGGACAGCGGATCTTGCCCCGTTCGCCTTGATGGCGTCAGAAAGGCGGGTAAGTCCGGGGATGAATGAATCGCTGTGGGCACCAATATATTGAAAGAACCCTGACACATCGTCCACAGTGGCGTTTCCCACCACAATCATCCCTGCCCCACCTTTGGCTCGTTCGACATAGAAATCAATAAGCTGGTCAGTGACCTGAAAATCCACCGCCATACCCATGTGCATAGCCGGAAGATAGATTCTGTTTTTGATGACCAACTTATTGATGGTTATGGGTTCGAACAATGGGTCTTTCATGGCGTCTCCCTTGAAAAAAAAGTTAAACTTATTCGTATGCAAAACAAATAACTCGTGACCGGCTTGAATTTAGACCTCTTAATCCGACCCACAAGATTCCTTTATCCCCTATTTTTGCTCCTGGCTAATAATAAAACAATCTATTCGCCCTTGAACATCTTCTGGACATTTCCTTTGTATACAAAGTATCTTTCTTTTTTTTTCATGTCAAGGGGAAACAGGGCCATTAAAGGGTAATACTGAAAAAACGGTGATTTCCCATATGGGATCATGAAGTTTCGCTTGAAATGCATGTTGATTTTTACTAACTATACAAGCGTTTCATTTACGATCATGGTTCGGGATTAAAAAAGAAACAGTGCCCTTATAACAGATTTTAAAAAATTCATCGAAACGGTTCACTATGAGTATTTATAGTCTTGACGGCGTCATACCCCAGGTAGATAAAGACGCGTTCATCGCCCCCAACGCCACGGTCATCGGAAACGTCACCGTGGGGCAGCATTCGTCTGTCTGGTTCAACACCGTCATCCGCGCAGATTTCGAAAAAATCTCCATCGGTGAGGATACGAACATCCAGGATCTCACCATGTGTCACGCCGACACAGGCAAACCCCTTTTAATCGGAAACAGGGTCACTGTAGGGCACAGTTGTGTGGTCCACGGATGCATCATCGAAGACGACTGCCTGATCGGTATGGGCGTTGTGGTGATGAACGGAGCCATCATCAGAAAGGGCAGCATTATTGCTGCCGGGTCTGTAGTCCTTGAGAACACAGAAATCCCGGAGTATTCCCTGGTGGCTGGTGCACCTGGAAAAGTTAAACGGCATCTTGACGAAGCCGCTGCCTCTTTGATGAGGGCTGCCGCTGATATCTATAAGGAACGTTCAAAGGCCTATATCGACCTTGAACGCTTCGTAAAAATCGGATAACAGGACAGTCGACCGACCATGTGCATGACCCTAAGAACAGTGTTGACTTCCATCAAGGCAAATTCCGATTTTTCAAGCCAGACCTATGACCCGGAGCTGAGAAGAGAACTAAGTTTTTCAAACCTTTCAAGGGCGCTGATTTCCTTTTACGGTTTTCTTGCCATCGGGTTGTTCTTTTTTCTGATCCGCCTTGCGCTGTTCCAGAGCTTCAGCTCTCTTGAGGGATACACGCTTCTGATGTACCTGAATGCCCTCATCATGCTGGGCTCACTCCTCTTCATCCTGCTGTTCCACAGGCTCATGCCTTCATCAGCCCAGAACGTCAAGCCGGTTCACAATTTTCTGTTCCACTGTTCCATCACGTTCTTCATCATAATTATGTCCATATCTTCCGGCGTCGAGTATATAGGAACAGGAAGTCTTTCCAGACTATTTTTCGCCATGGTGGCCATTTGTTTTATTTTTGCTATTGCCTGGTTCAACCTTCTTGCCTATCTGGTGGTCGGATCAATTACCACCATCGTGACGGTTTATCTTTTGAACGGCAATCTGATAAACCTCACTCTCAATCACATGCACGCCCCAGCAGCTCTGCTTGTGACATGGCTTGTCTCCAGATTTTTTTACCTGTCTTCAGCCAGGGATTTCGCCATCCGAAAAGAACTGGAAAAAACGAATATTACACTCAGAGAAGAAATGGCCGGGCGTCTGAAGGCCATGGAAAATCTTGAAAAATCGGAACACCAGTTTCGAATTCTATACGAAAAAGCACCGGATGCTTTTCTTCTCTTTGATGCCGATCAGAATGTTTTCACAGAAATCAACTCTTACGCCGAAGACCTTTTTCTCTTAACAAATAAAGAAGTGGCTGGAAAAGCCCTTCATGAACTCGATATCCTTTCGGCTGATCAAGTGGTGCTGGCTGAAGCCATCGTCGAGGCAACCCTTGCCAACGGATTTGCAGGTCCCTATGAATTCGAACTGGTCCGCAGAGACGATAAAGCAGTGGTTGTGGAAGTGTATTCTTCCCTTGCCACCATCCAGGGAAGGACCATTGTTCTGGGAACAGCCCGTGACATCACCTGGAGAAGGATCGCCGAAGAGGCCCTCAAGCGGTCCAACAACGATCTTCAGCAGGTGGTCAGAGAAAAGACGGAGCATGTCCGAAAAGCCAGTGAACGTCTTCGCCAGGAAATATCCAACCACAAGCAGACAGAATATGTCCTCAGGAAAACCGAAATTCAATCACGGGTTCTCATTCAGAAAATGAATGACGGATTCGCCGTATTCGATGAAACCATGGTTTTCACTTATGTCAACGACAGACTCTGCCGGATGCTGGGCCGATCGTCTGATGATCTTATTGGTCTAAGTTTGTTCGATGCGGTTGTGCCCGAAGAAATCCAGCACCTTAAAGAAAGCCTTGACCAGCCCGTTAACGGGGATCACAGGGCTTACGAAACCATCCTCGTTAAACATGACGGATCTCGGATTCACGCCATCATTTCACCCGAATCTCTTTTCGATAATGAAGGAAATCGCGAGAGCCTTTTTTCGGTGATCACCGACATCACACGGATCAAAGCCATGGAAACGGCCCTCCGGGAAAGCGAAGAAATGATGCGTTCATTAATAAACGCATCGCGTGATTCGGTGGTGATGCTGAAAGAAGACGGAACCATTCTCATGGCAAACGATACGCTTGCAAAAAATCTAATCGTTGCGCCCGACGAGCTTAAAGGAAAAAACATTTTCTCCCTTCTCCGATCGGTTGGAAACACCAGTCGACGACGAACACTCAAGGATGTGGCTGAAAAAAAAGAGCCACTGATCTACGAAGAACGGTTTTCAGGACGTTATTATGTCCTTCACCTCTACCCGATCATCGACAGAGGAAATGTTGTCGAACGCATTGCTGTTTTTGCACGTGATGTAACGGATTTAAAAAAAGCGGAAAAGCACATCCACAGCCTTTCCCAGGAGTTGATCAAAATCCAGGAAATTGAGAGACAGAGAATATCCCGGGATCTCCATGACAACGTAGCCCAGGAACTGGCCTCACTCAAAATCGGATGCGACATGCTTTTCGACTGCCCTGAAAAAATCGATTCGATTCTTGCTAATAAAATTCAGAATTTTTCCAAGATTCTTCAAAATACAATCATGAGCGTCAGGAATCTGGCCTACGACCTGAGACCGCCCGGGTTGGACCAGCTTGGAATCGTGAGCACCATCACCAATTATTGTGATGAGTTTTCCGAACGGAACGGAATTTCCATTGATTTCTTTTCAGCGGGCATGTCAGAATTATTCCTCTGCCCGGATACGGAGATCAACCTATACAGGATTACCCAGGAAGCGCTCCACAATGTGAAAAAGCACGCCGGGGCAGATCAGGTAGTGATCCGGCTTATTGCGTCATTCCCCACCATCATCCTGAGAATCGAGGATAATGGAAAGGGGTTTGATCTGAAAAAACGGCTTGAAACCGCCTATGCTGAAAAGAGGATGGGGCTTCGAAGCATGGAAGAACGTGTTCTCCTCCTCAAGGGAACGATCAGCATTCGTTCCCAGGAAGAAAAAGGGACAAAAATCATGGTGGAAATTCCTCTGCAGCACAACACCCTCGAACCCAACTCTAATGATCCAGGTGGTGACAATGAACCAGAAAACATTCAATGAAGGGTTATTCGATTTTTTAAGCCAGTCGCCCACGTCGTTTCACACTGCGCGGTATCTGGAAAGCATGTTTACAGCAGCCGGGTTCACGGTGCTCAACGAAAATGACGCCTGGACTATTAAACCCGGCGGAAGATATGTGGTGACCCGGAATCATGGTGCCCTTATCGCCTTTCGTCCCGGCAATATGGACTACACCCGTTGCGGTTTCAGAATGATCGGCGCACATACGGACAGTCCCGGACTTAAAATCAAACCCCGACCTGATATACGAAGTGCAACCTGCGTCCAGCTCGGAGTCGAAGTCTATGGAAGCCCGATTTTGAATACCTGGCTCGACAGAGAATTGTCCATTGCCGGCAGAGCGTCCTACGTTTCAGACACGGACGGCGCTGTTAGGATCAAAAGCGTTCTTGTGGACTTCAAAGACCCTTTGGCCATCATTCCCAATCTCGCCATACACCTTGACCGTGAGGTGAACAACGGGCGGAGTATCAACAAGCAGAACGATCTGCCACCCCTTGTCATGATTGAAAATGAAGCGTCTTTCAATTTCAGGGACCACCTTACGGAACATCTAAAAAGCCTGAGCCACGAAATTTCGGATAACACCCTTCTCGATTATGACCTGATGCTCTACGATCCGCAAGGCCCTCGTGCCACGGGGATGAACAGGGAATTCATCACCTCTAGCCGTCTCGACAATCTGGTGAGCTGCTATTGCGGAGCATGGGCAATGATCAACGGGAAGTCAGATCTGCCAGCCCTTTTCATCGCCAATGACCACGAGGAAGTGGGCAGCGTGTCCACGTCAGGCGCAGGCGGAAATTTTCTTCAGGCTGTCCTCCGCCGTCTATGTCCTGATTCGGATCAACTGGCACGAGCAGCGGTCCGGTCACTTCTGGTTTCAGCAGACAATGCCCACGGGGTTCATCCAAGCTATAAAGACAGATACGAGCCCAACCACGGGCCGTTGTTAAACAAGGGCCCTGTTCTTAAATATAACGCCAATCAGCGATACGCCACGGACAGCCGGGGCGGAGCTGCTTTCAGATTTCTCTGCTCAAAAGCTGGTATCCCATTCCAGGAGTTCGTGGTCCGTTCGGATATGGCCTGCGGCAGCACCATCGGACCTGTCACATCAGGGGATACGGGTATTCTCACTGTGGATGCGGGGGTTCCCATGCTCGCCATGCACTCCATCCGTGAAACAGCCGGTTCTGATGACGCCCATCACTTCGCCCGTTTTCTTGCAACCCATGTGGCGACAGAGCTGTACTGATCATGGAATAACGTTTGAATGTAACCTGCGATGTGGTATGAGAAAAGCCCGGTCCTGATAAGACTGAATTTTTTAACCCATGGCAACACTAATTCCATGATGCATCAAGATGTTTCTTAAGATGAAGCATCCTGTAGCGGCGGCTTCCAAACCCGCCTGGTGATCGTGTGATGATGAATGCAAATCGGAATAACAAGGTGAGAAAAAATGAAACGTGGTTTGATAAGTGTGCTGGTGATCGTGGCGCTTTTTGTCTCTATTTCTTCCTCAGAGGCATATAAAAGCAATTCGAGATTCGGAGAAATGAAAGACACGACGTCCACAAGCAAAATCGCTGGAGGTGTCCGTCTCTATGACGAATTCCCAGGGCTCAAGAACTTTCCGGTGGAAAAAGATGATCTCGGCTATGAGCTTATGTACGAGTACCACGAAGGCATCGGTTACTGGCAGCTGGGAGCAGTATACATGCCCGCACCCAACGATGATCGTTTCGATTATCTGATTTCTCCCCAGATCAACCTTATATTGAAAGACAGCATTTACAGGATAGGAACGGGTGCCATAAAAACCTACGTGAAAACCGCCGATGATAAATACTGGACCGATCTTCACTGGCAGATGATTCTGGGCCTTGGCCTGCCTCTGGGAAACCATTTAAGTATCGATGTTTACGCCCATTATGTTTTCAAAAGCTGGAAGGATTTCACCGATACGGATCTGGCTGCGATTGATTACTCGGCGCTTGTTTCCGTTAGTTTTTAAAATAATTCGATACGCCCCACTCATCACGGATCAGAAGGGGCTCAACATTGTCAATGCTCCGCTTTATAGCCCATTCAAGGGTGGTCTTTTCTTTGGCCGCAGCTGTGCAGAGTTTGTCAGGGATAGGCATAATGTTCACGCGACCCAGATCAAGACGGTCTGAATCCCAGCAGGTTTGTACTGTGATATCGGCCTGGGTTTCTCCATCGGTATGTCGGACGCAGGCGTCATAGAGCAAATCAAAATCCCCATCGGAAAGATCGAAGTATTTTCCCCTGAGAGATGCGGCCAGGTCAGCGCCTCTCTGCCCATGACCGGGGTCCCCTTTTTCCGTAACACGGCAGGAATCGTGAAACACGGCAAAAAGCTCCACCACATGAATTCTCGCACCATTCATCGAAACAAGCCGTCGTCCATTTTCAAGAACCCTGGCCCAGTGGGCAAGCCCGTGACGTCCGTGGGCATTCTGAGCATACTGGGCGATAATCCGGTCAAAAAGAGTTTTCGTAATCATAAGAAGCCCATCAAATCCTTCCGCCTTGCTCGGCCCTTTTCTTCAACGCTTCGTTCATCTGGATAAAGCCACTTTTCGCCGTTCGTTCAATCCGTTTCCACAGGAGCGGAACGAGAAGGCCGGAGAACTCCTGGCGGTGAACAAGAAGAACGTCACCCATTCCTTGCAACTTCATTTCAAAGATATGAATCCCATCGGCAAGACCGGGAAACAGCACATGGCCTTTCCAGGCAAAGACTTTTTCCGGTTCAAGCCGTGTGACCACCGGGTGAAACGTGGCAATCCTGTTCTTTCCAACCCTCGGACGGCAGGTCAGCCGTTCTCCGAGAACCGCTTTACCCCTTGATTCAGTAATGAAAGGATTCCATGTTTTATAAGCCTCAAGGTCCGTCACCATGTTCCAGACTCGTTCAAGAGGTGCGTTGATTCTTATCTCCGTATAAACTTCCCGCATGTTTTCTCCCCTTTCCAGATTCTCTTTCCAGGTTTTCTTTCCATTTTCCCTCTTTTAAGTGAAATCCCTTGACAAGGCAATGACTTTTCCGTTTTGATGATCGGAGTTCTTTCCGGGGCAGCATGACACACAAGCCCGGATTCCCCCGGCCTTTGAGGCTTTTTTATCACCACGCAAAATAAAGGAGAGAAAAACACATGAGTAAAACCCAGATGTTCTGGTACGGAAACATGGTGGGAGCTATTATCGGCTGGTTATTTATTTTTGTGGGAGCGGCTGTTCATCTGCAAGGCGGGCTTCAGACACTCTGGCTGGTTATCGCCGTTCTCTGGGGCCTGGGTCACCCCCTGGAATTGGCCATGGCTGTTCCCATTGCCAGAAAAGCCGGTTTTTCGCCGCTTAAAACCGTGGCAAGCACCTTGATTTTCGGAATCACCTGGTGGATTCCCGTGAAATTGGGTGTGTTCAAACCATAGCTCGTCATTCGACAGGGATTCAGGGCATGAACAGGGGCTTGCCCTATCAATTCTGAGCCATTCCATCCACAAGCATTTCTCTTGCGTGTTCCAGGGTTTTGTCCGTGATTTTAACGCCACCAAGCATCCGGGCCAGTTCGTGGACTCTTTCATCACCCGAAAGGGGCCGGATCTCGGTCCGTGTCCGGCCGCCTGCCACGGTTTTTTCAATTTTATAATGGTGGTCGGCGTATTTGGCGATCTGGGGAAGATGGGTGATGCAGATGATCTGGTGAAGCCCTGAAAGATCCTTGATTTTTTTGCCCACCATTTCGGCGATACGGCCACCGATTCCGGCGTCTACTTCATCAAACACAACGGTTTCAACCGAATCCACACCGGCGAGAATGGCTTTGAGAGCCAGAACCACCCGTGAAAGCTCGCCGCCCGATGCGATTTTGGCCAGAGGCCTCATCTCTTCTCCCACATTGGGCGAAATCATAAACTGGGTTTTGTCAAAACCCGTTTCGCTGATGGAAAAGTCTCCATCCTTGAGCCAGCGGGATGTGCCTCCATCAGCCATCACCTGATTGACCGGAACGCCGAAGCATGTACGGGTCATATCCAGTTCGCCCAGCTCCCGTTCCACTGCGGATGAAAGACGGGCCGCCGAACTCGTTCGTTTCTCTGATAGTTCCCGGCACAGGACACTGAGTTCCCCGTGTTTTGTTTCGATTTGTTTTTCCAGGTCGCCAATGGAAACGGAAAGGTTTTCAAGTTCCCGGAGTTCGTCGCAGATGGTATGATACAACTCCAGCACATCACTTAAACCTCCCCGGTCACCGGCATATTTCCGTTTGATTTTATTAAGGAAATCGATCCGGGCTTCCGTTTCTTCCAGAAGGCTGCTGTCTGTTGAGATGTTTTCTGCATATCGCCTTAAAGAGCCTGTGATATCTTCGATTCGGTAAAGAATATCTGTCAGATCTTCGGACGGGCTTTTGAGAAGGGAGTCCAGCTCGGCTGACTTGTCCAGATTTTTTTTAATGGCGGCCAGCCGTTCGGAAAGGGATCCGTCCATGAGATAAAGCTCTTCAAGGGCCGCCTGCACGGTCTGGCTCAGGATTTCACCGTGTTTGAGCCTCAAACGTTTTTCTTCAAGAAGCTCGTCTTCCCTTTCGGTGATCTGGGCATTTTCAATGTCGCTTTTCTGGAAATTCAAGAACTCCATATGCTGAGCCCGTTTTTTCTCCATGGCTTCAAACTGGTGAAGCTTCTGGATCATGGGTGTCAACTCTCCGTAATGCTCCGCCACTCGGTTTTTCAGATCGACAAGATTTCCAAACTGGTCCAGATACGACAGGTGTTGCTCTTCTTTCAGCAATCCCTGATGAGCGTGCTGGCCGGAAATGCTGGCAAGGTTCTGGGTGATGTCGGCAAGCATCTGGATGGTG
>JBAZWJ010000067.1:15863-16281 GCA_041660385.1 Desulfobacteraceae bacterium
GCGCCCGTTAACGAAAATCTTGTGGCGGTCGTTGGATGAAATGATGCGGCGGACCAGAAGCCCGTCTTCCTGAGCAAAACCGTTCGCTTCCATGATTTTGGAAACGGGACTGTCACTTTTGATGGTGAAAAGGGCTTCGATCTCCGCATTTTCCTCACCGGTGCGTATCAGCTTGGACGTGGCCCTGTTCCCTAAAATAAGGTTGACGGCATTGATAATGATTGACTTGCCTGCGCCTGTCTCCCCGCTTAAAACAGTAAGGCCCGGCCCGAAAGAAACGGTAAGATCGTCAATGATGGCCAGATTTTTTATTGAAAGTTCCGTGAGCATAGTATCTTGGTTGTCTTGTCCATTTTGATGTCTGTTTTTGGTCTTAGGAGCTCGGAAAATATTAATTTACCTGAATCGCGCCCGGATT
>JBAZWJ010000067.1:16291-31539 GCA_041660385.1 Desulfobacteraceae bacterium
TCAGAGGTAGATTCTGCACGGGTTTCGCTCTCAAGACCGCAGGCGTAGCAAGACTACGCCTACGGATCTTGAGAGCGAGGCACGGGCAGAATATGACCTGAAGGCGGGATGCGTGATGGTCAATTAATATTTTCCGAGTCCCTTATGGCCGAAGACGCCATCGCGTCAGCCACGTGAAACGTTATGGCACAGGACATGTTTTTTGTAAAGACGGGTGGGGCGAGTTATTCTGATTTGCATTCATCATGGCACGATCACCGGAACGAGGGCTGTTGTGCGAGAATGTCAGGCGAGATAATTCCGGATGAACAAACGCATCTGTTCGCATTCATTTTCCAGATCAGTGAAGTGTTCGTTGATACCCTCGGCTCCCACTGTTCCGCCGGACTTGCCGATATTTTCAAGCTTCAATGCGAAATCAGCTGCGGCACCTGCCGCAAGATACCGTAAGCTCCCTTTCATCGCATGGGCTGTCACTTCCAGATCTTCCCAGTTGCAACTGTCAACGGCTGATCGGATCTGATTCAGCATTTCAGAAAAATCATTAAGAAAATCATCCATACATTCCCTGAGCAATTCATCATCGTTGTCCATGATTTCGAGAAGATCGGACAGGTTGATCGGACTTTCTGGTTTTCCCATGGATTATATCCTTTGATCGTGAGGTTCATAGAGTCACAACTTCTTGGAAAAATATGATTTTATTTACTATAATGCCAAAACATGGTGATGGTCAAAAGATTTATTCCTCAAAAACAAAAGCGGAAGAATTGTTTTTCGGTTTGTACATTTTTATGTAACTATGTTAAAAATAATTATCTAAAGAAGCTAAGGGGTTTCAATGATTTCCTTCGGCTTGTGTTTCATTTCTTTCCTCTCTAAACGCTTGATTTTTATATTCGGATTGCTTTGACGTGGTTCCGCCCAAGAAATGACCTGGTTGGATCATCGTTTGAATATTAAGAAATATCAATTCTTTGACAGGACATGCCTTGCGGACCGGCCAGGCCTGATGTGTTAAAACAAAAAACACCAAACGACCTGGGACAAAATGGCCATGGTTCCCAGAGTCCCTTAAGGTCCGCCGTAGCATCCACACAGTAACGGGCTGCATTGAAAAACAATATGATAGATGAGACCATCGGTAAGGCGAACTGCCAAAACAATCTGATGTCCCTGACGGGCGGCAATGAAATTAGTCGTGAAGGCTTGAACCGGCTTTTCCGCCATCCTCCTGCCTTTCTATCTTTTGTATTCAGTGCGGCAGGACTTTTTTCCATCATTGTTTTCATGTTGTTCGACTACAGCTCCCATGTTCGGGACGCCCGGCTGCACTCCGGTCAGATGCTGAACACCACGGCCTATACCGTGGGCATGCAGATTGAGCATTTTTTTAAAGAAAAATTAAACGATCTTGATGTAATAGCTCGGAATAAAGCGGCCAGAACTCTGATTCTGTCGTCGGGATTTTCACCGGCAGATGAAAAAAATCTGGACGAACTGGCAGGATGGACAGAAGCCATCGCAGGGCTTTCGGGGTTTGAAAGCGTGACGTATTTTGACGATCAAGGCAAAATACAGCATGACTCATCATACCCTGTCAGAAACTGGACAACCGTTAAGGCATCCTACGGTGGCATAGTTGAAAAAACTCTCGAAACGGGTGATATTCATTGGATCAGGCTTAAACCGGAATACGGAGGCCTGATCGTAATCCTTCAGGCGATAAGAAATGAAAAAGGATCCATTGAAGGCGCCGTGGCTGCGGGGATTAATCCTGAACAAATCGACGCCATCATCGATAAAAACGAACAGACGTTCGCGGGCTATTCGATTGCCATTGTCGACAGCCAAAGAAACATCATCTCCGGAAATTCGATAAAAGGAATTACAGAGCAAGCCATCAGGGATGCCGGGCACAGCCATCCAAAGTCAGATACGGACGGAATTGAAAGCAATGCCTTGACCGTCCGCCTTGCCCTGGGCGGTGTTAAAACTCCGGAATGGTATGTTGCCGTAAAGACACCTGCCCACGACCACACGATGAAAATAATTAAAGACCACAGAAAAGCTGTGGTTCTCATCGTGTTCGTCTTTGCTCTGATCCTTGTTTTTTCTGGCATCCAATTACGGAAAGCAGCTGCTGATGTCCGACTGTACACACAGTGGACCGTCATGACCGCCAAAGGATGCCATAAGACGTTTATAAAACCCCGGGGGGATCGAGACATGGAGCTCCTGGGGCAGGCCCTTTACAGCCTGGCTGACAGAATGAACTCTATCCTTGATTTCTGCCGATCAGCCTCAGCAGGTGATTTCAGAAACGAATTTCTGCTCCACAGCGAAACGGACGAACTGGGTAAGGCGTTAAACGGCATCCGGCGATACTTCGAAACCGTGTACGATAGAATCGGCAAGATCACCCTTGGAGAATACACACCCCATCCGGCGGACGATCTTGAAAACGACGAACTCGGCCCTCTGTTGTCAGGGCTCAAGGAAACACTGAGAACAATGAGCGAGGAAAGCTACCGTCAGATCACCGAAACCTACGTCCAGATGGAGCTGGTCAGACAGTTGAGTGGAACCCACGATCTTGATCGGATGGTGAACCGGGTTCTGTCCTTCATTTGCAGCTATTCCGGTGCACATATCGGCGTTTTTTACGTGATCGATCAGAACGAAAAAGACTTTTCCCTGAAAGGGACATACGGTTGCCAGAGAATGGATTTCCCCGACAGGATAAAAACAGGTGAAGGCCTTTGCGGCCAGGCTGTCGCAGAAAAGAAACCCCTTTCCATGAAAGGCCAGGGCATCGCAGGCCCCATCGTCAAAACAGGCCTTGCTGAAACAAGCCCTGCTGCGATTTTCACCTATCCGTTTCTGTTCGGTGATGATGTTATCGCGGTAATGGAAATCGGGGCTTTGCAGGATTTTAAACGTGATGTCATCGATATCATAGGGAAAAACAGTGAAAGCGTTTCCATAGGAATACAGTCCGCCCTTTCAAGGAATCTTACGGAAAAGCTCCTTGAAAAAACCATGCATCAGGCAGAAAGTCTTAAAACTCAACAGAACAAGCTTAAATCTGCTAACCAGGAACTGGAGAAACAGGCCAAAGCACTCAAAGAATCGGAATCCCGACTCATGGCAAGAGAGGAAGAGCTGAACAGAGCGAACGAAGCTCTCAGGCTATATACGCAGAATCTCGAAGAAACAAAGGCCGCTGTAGAAAACAAGGCTGAAGAACTGGCAAAGAGCAACCGTTATAAAACAGAGTTCCTGGCTAACATGAGTCATGAGTTGAGAACGCCTCTCAACAGCATCATTCTGCTTTCGAGCATTCTTTCCGATAAAACGATGATCGGAGACGAAAACGGTATGGAAAAGATCAAAACCTTTGCCACGGTGATCAACGACTCGGGTAAGGACCTCTTGAATTTGATTGACGAAGTTCTTGATCTTACCCGAATCTCATCCGGCGACATGGCTGTCTCTCTTTCCCGCCATCGTTTTGTTGAAACGGGGAAAGTGATGAAAAGGTCGTTTGAAAAGACAGCACAAGATAAAAACATTGAATTCCATCTCCACATGGGCGACGACCTTCCCGAGTTTATTCTGACAGACCCGCTGAGGCTGGAACGGATACTCAAGAGCCTTCTGTCCAATGCGATTAAATATACAAGCAGCGGCCAGGTAACACTCATGATTCAAAGGGCGGAGCCGCACTCCATTCCCGACTCAATGAAGAAAGACACGAACTCGGTGATCCAGTTCGCAGTGGAAGACACCGGTGAAGGAATCCCTGAAAACATGCAGACCTCGGTATTCGAAGCCTTCAAACAAGTGGATGGCAGCATTACCCGAAAGCACGGCGGAGCCGGTCTGGGTCTGTCCCTTGCCCGTGAATTCGCCCGGCTTCTCCATGGGGACATACTCCTTTCAAGTGTTGTTGGGCAAGGAAGTACGTTCCGGCTTTATCTGCCGGAAGAATGGACGGAAAATTCTTAAAATATCTGGAAATTTCGATATGAAACATGATCAAGACAAAACCGAGATTCTCATCGTTGACGACGACATAAGAAACCTGTTTTCTCTCAAAGCCATACTTGATGACCCCGCCTATTCCATCATCACTGCGGAAACCGGTGCTGATGCCATTGAACTGACGAAGTCACATGACTTCGCAGTGGTGATTCTTGATGTGAACCTTCCGGAGATGAATGGGTTTGAAACGGCTGAACGGATGAGACAGCGAAAAAAGAACCGCCATTTACCCCTGATATTCCTCACTGCGTTCTTTAACGATGATTCTTATGTGTCTAAAGGATACCTGGCCGGTGCCGTGGATTATATCATAAAGCCAGTGGCTCCCGTGATCATCTGTTCCAAAGTGAACATATTCGTTGAACTCCACCGTTTGCGAAAATCCTCTGAGCAGCGTGCGGCAGAGAGGCTCAGAATATCCGAGGCCAAATACAAAAGCCTTTTCGACACCAGCCGCGACGGCATTGCTTTCATGAGCATGGACGGCCAGATCGAACGTGCGAACAAAGCCTACTGCAACATGTTGGGTTACACGGAAAACGAGCTGATATTCATGACCTATCATCAGCACACGCCAAAGGAATGGATCAACAAAGATCTGGAAATTCTTGAACAACAGGTTCTGGCCCGAGATTATTCCGACGAATATCGAAAGGAATTCATTCGCAAGGATAACACCGTATTTCCTGTAATGGTCAGAATCTGGCTTGTCCGGGACCCTAACGGTAAACCCCTTCGTCTTCTCAAACTGGTCAGGGACGTCACCGATCAGATACGGCTTGAAGCCCAGTTGAGGCAGGCTCAGAAAATGGAGTCCATTGGGACCCTTGCCGGAGGAATCGCCCATGATTTCAATAATATCCTCGGTGCCATCATCGGATATACCCAGCTTGCACGATACAACATCAAAGAACCGGACCGCGCTCTTGCCGATATTGACCATGTTCTGACTGCCTCCAACAGGGCCAAGGATCTGGTCAAACACATCCTGGGATTCAGCAGGCTCACCGAACACCGGATGCAACCCATCCAACTTCACCACATCGTGAAAGAAGCGTTGAAACTCATAAGAGCCTCACTCCCAAGCACCATCGAAATTCGCCAGGAAATTTCATCTCAAGGAACGGCCATGATGGCCGATCCCACGGAAATCCACCAGGTCCTGATGAATTTCTGCACCAACTCTCTTCACTCCATGGAAAACACAGGAGGTATTCTCGAAGTGGTTCTTGAACCTGTTGACCTGGATAACATAGATATCAACGAACATTCTGGACTCAATCCCGGCCCCCTTGTCCGGCTTACGGTCAGCGACACGGGCTGTGGCATTGATCCAAGACATATTGAGCGGATTTTCGATCCCTATTTCACCACCAAGCAAAAGGGAACAGGAACGGGACTGGGACTTGCGGTGGTCCATGGCATCATCAAGAACCACGGCGGCTCCGTCCATGTGAAAAGCCAGCTTGGTGTGGGAACGGTCATGACCGCCATCTTTCCCCGTCTTGAATCGGCTGTTGAAAAGGAACCCATCGGCTCGGAAAAACTACCCACCGGCCACGAGTCCATCCTGTTCGTTGATGATGAAAAATCGCTGGTTGAAATTGAAAAAATGATGCTTCAACGACTGGGATACCATGTGGTTTCCGAGTTCAGCAGCCGCAAGGCGTTTAACACATTTATCAATAACACCGACCATTTCGATTTGGTGATCACGGATATGACCATGCCTGAAATGACCGGTCTTGAGCTTGCACGGGGGATATCGGCCATCAAGCCCGGTATTCCCATTATCATCTGCACGGGTTACAACAACAAAATCACCGAAGATGTTGCACGGGAAGCCGGAATAGCCAGGGTTCTGCTCAAACCCCTTGAAATCAGGGAATTTGCTGTGACCATCAGGGAGCTACTCGACAATCGCTCCGAACATCATTCCATCCACAAAGGACAGCCGGATCATGACCATGAATGCGAAGATTCTGATTGTTGACGACAGACCGGAAAACCTGTTGTCTCTTGAAAGCCTACTGGCAATGCCCGATATGACCATTTTTTCTGCGGATTCAGGCAACTCTGCCCTTGCCATGATCCTTGATCATGATTTTGCACTGGTACTTCTGGATGTCCAGATGCCAGGGATGGACGGATTTGAAACCGCCGAAATCATAAGAAAAAACAAGAGCAGTCGGCATGTTCCCATTATATTTATCACAGCCATCGGCAGAGAAGACCTGTTTATGACCAAAGCCTATGAAGCCGGGGCCGTGGATTTTCTTTATAAACCCATCAATCCTCAGGTTCTGATCAGTAAAGTCCGTATCTTTGTGGAATTGTACAAACAGAAACAGGAACTTGAAAAAACCGGCGTCGAGCTCAGGCAAAAAATCGGCGAGCTTGAAGAAGCTACCCGAAAGATCACTGAACAGCAGGAGGACATGGTGAAAAAAGAGCGACTGAACGCCCTTCTCCAAATGGCCGGAACAACGGCCCATGAACTGAATCAGCCGCTAATGGGACTTCTCGGAAATATTGAGCTGCTGGATATGAATAAGAACAACCCGGAAAAAGTACTCAAACACATTTCCAGGATCAAGGAGTCGGGACTGAGGATTTCGGATATCGTCAAGAAGATTCAGGCCATCAGCCATGACAAAATTAAGTGGCATGACAGCCGTTCCGCTATCATCGACATTGATCAATAGGTTATAAGCTATGCAGAACAAAACCCAGGGAAAACCCATCATTCTCATGGTGGACGACAAACCCATGAATCTGTTGTCCCTTTCCGCCGCCATACAGAATGATGAATTCCACATCGTCCAGGCCGGATCGGGAAACGAGGCGCTGAGTCTTGTTCTCGATCATGATTTCGCACTGATCCTTCTCGATGTCCAGATGCCGGGAATGGACGGATTCGAAACAGCCGAGCTGATCAGATCCAACGCAAAAACACGCCACATCCCCATCATCTTCATCTCAGCCGTCAGCCAGGAAGAGACCCACCTTTTTAAGGGCTACGATAAAGGGGCTGTGGATTACCTGTTCAAGCCCGTGAATATATTCATACTCAAAAGCAAGATCCACATATTCATGGAGCTTTACAAGCAGAACATCCTGCTCAAAGATCTATCCGTAAAAGACGGCCTTACCGGCCTTTACAACCACCGTCATATGAATGAAGTGATGGAATCCGAATTCAACCGGGCTATCCGTTATAAAACCGATCTTTCCTGCCTGCTGATGGATATCGATTATTTCAAAAGCGTTAACGATACCCTGGGACACCCTTTCGGTGATTTCGTCCTCAAAGGGTTTGCCGATCATCTTATAGAACACGTTCGGGATTCGGATTTCGTATTCAGATACGGCGGCGAAGAATTCCTTGTTCTCCTTCCCCAGACCGATCTCAACGGGGCGGTTGCCATGGCGGAAAAATTCAGAAAAGCCATGGAGCAAGTCGTATTCAAGCAGTTGGAACATCAAACATCACTCACCGTAAGCATCGGAGTAGCATCCATATATACCCATCACCCGTCGGGGTACAGCGAACTGATCGCCTTTGCGGATCAGGCTCTTTTCGCAGCCAAGGCCGAAGGACGGAACAGAAGCCATGTTTATGATGAAAATGATCATGACCCCCTTTATAAGAAATTGCCCAGAGATCAGCGTGTTCACTATATAAAAGATAACATCGTTGCGGTTTTAACCAAAACCAAGAAATCGTCAGTTGCATCCCTTGAGTTGCTGGTCAGAGATCTTGGCAATTCCCGAATGGAAAAACGGAGCCTGATGCTCAGAGAATACATCACCATGCTGGGTTACCATATGAACCTGCCGCCCCAGGTTGTCGAGACATTTAAACTTGCTGCCACCATCCACGACTGTTTCCAGTCTATGATCGGTTGTGCTGATGACGGAATTCAGCCGGAAGAAGACCGGAAACAGATCCCGTTCCTCATGGCCGAACTGACCGAAAAGTTTGATTTTTTCGCTGACGAAAGGGAGGTTCTTCTCGCACACCACGAGCATTACGATGGATCAGGTTATCCACTGGGGCTCGAAAAAGACCAGATACCCATGGGAGCCCGGATTTTTTCCATTGCCGAAGCATTTGTCACGCTCTGCATGGCCTCCGAATCAAATTCTGAAAGCATGGATTCAGCTGTTATCACGCTGGCGGAAAAAGCCGGGTCAATCTTCGATCCCCAGCTTGTCTCCTTGTTTTTAAAAGCTCTAAAGGCCTGCGATCCAAATAAAATCTCGGATCAGACGTTTGATGAAGCGAAAAAGACCATGGCCATACACCTCAAGGGGAAAAGTGGAAAGCGTGGAGGAAAAGCATGAACAATAAAGACGCCTATGTTTCGGCTTTGATCCAGAAAGTTCAGAATTTCCCGGCTCTTCCATCAGTGGTTTCCCGTGTGATGGAGCTTGCTTCGGAACCGGACAGCACCATGGATGAATTTCTTGAGGTGATCCGGCTGGATCTGTCCTTGACAGCAGCACTGCTGAAGCTCGCCAATTCGGCATTTTTCGGTCAGACCAGGATGGTGAGTTCCCTTAAACAAGCCATACCCATTCTGGGATTGAACGAAATCCGCAATATGGTCATCGCCAGAGCCATGTTCAGCAGTTTCAAAACCGTCAAAGGTGAAAGCTGGTTCAACTTAAGGGGGTTCTGGATTCACAGCTTCCTCTGCGGTCTTGCAGCCAGGGTTCTGGCAAGGGAATCGGAAGCGGCCGAGGATGTTTTTATCAGCGGTTTGATCCATGACATCGGCAAACTGGTAATCCTCACCGTTTTTCCTGCCCAGTTCGCTCAGCTTTCGTCCCAGTGCGGAGAACCGTTGTTCGACATGTACCAGTGGGAAGAAAAACACTTTGGAGTTTCCCACGGGGTCATCGGCCACAACCTTCTGAAACGGTGGACATTCCCGAAAAAACTCTCGGATTCGGTGGGTTATCATCATCACCCGGAAGCTGCAGAAGAAAATACATCTGCCGCCGCCCTGATCTATTTCGCGGACATGGTGGCCCATCTGGGAGAAAAACCCCCGGATTTTAATAAAAACCCCGAATTTGCCGATATCCTGTTCAGACCCCAGAATCAGGAACGGGCGAACCTTGCTGGCATCCCATGGAACGAAGAAACATTAAAGGCTTACCTTTTCGGCATGGAACAGCTTAAACAGGAAGCCATGGATTTGTTTTCCTTGTTTTTCACTTAATATAATGGAGAAATCATGAAGATTTCAAAAAAACTTATTGGCCTGGTCATTGTGAGTCTATGCCTGATGGGTCTTGTTTCAATTGCCCTGTCGATCTATTCGATAAAAAAAAGGGGTGATGAACAGGTTGTCGCCACCCGTGAACTGCTTATGCAAGAAAAAAAAGCCATGCTCAAAAATTTGGTTGAGACCCTTTCAAGCCTCCTCACAGCCGTTGAATCTGTTGAGGCACTTCTCCAGGTTGTCAAGCAGTCACGATATGCCGAGGACAAATCCGGTTATTTCTGGATCAATGATCTCACCATGCCCTACCCGAAAATGGTGATGCATCCCATCGTAACAGAGCTTGATGGAAAAGTTATGGATGACCCCAAATTCAATTGCGCCATGGGGAAAAATCAGAACTTGTTTCAAGCGTTTAACGAAGCCTGTCTTGGACCTGATCAGGAAGGTTTTGTCCCCTATCTCTGGCCAAAACCGGGCCATGACAAAAACGAACTCCATCCCAAACTTTCTTTTGTAAAAAAAATGAACAACAGGCCCTGGGTTATTGGAACAGGGGTTTACATTGATGATATTGAAGAGTCGGTAGAGGTTATAAACAAAAACATCACGACAAAAATCAAATCCCAGATCATGCTTATGCTGGGAGTACTTGTGGCTCTTCTCCTGGTATCCGTTGCAGTCAGTGTTGCCTTCGTCAGAAAAGTAATGAGCCCTATCAAAAGAATATCTATGGATTTGCGGGAGCTTGCCATGGGCACTGCCGATCTTTCCAAACGAATCAGCCTTGATAAGGCAAGGTGCTCGGATATTATGACTTGTAATAATAAAGCATGTGCCGCTTATGGAAAGGAAAGCCACTGCTGGATTGAAGTGGGAAGCCTGTCGAATAATCCCGAATGTGGAAAAATAAAAAACGGAACATACAAGACCTGCCGACAATGCAAGGACGTGTATCAGGCCTATGTGAATGATGAAATTGCAGCCCTATCATCATACTTCAACGCCTTTCTGAACAAATTTCAAATCATATTCACCTCGGTTTTCCAATGGATCGACTCCCTGAGTATCTCGGCAAAGGAGCTTAAGGATTTTTCGGTTCAAATGAAAAACCTGTCCGGAAAAACAGTAGACCAGACCATCGAGACAGCCAAGGAAGTGGAGAAGGTGAACAAGGATACAAGCTCCATAGAACTGGCAATGAAAAAATCGGCTGCGATGATTCAGCATGTGGCCAGATCCTCCTCGGATATGACAGGAATCGTAAAAACCATCGGGGCAAAAAGTGACAAAACGCGTGCCATCGTCGGCGATGCTGTTGAAAAAGCGAAGAGTGCATCAGAAAACATAGTAAGTCTTGGAACAGCCGCAAAGGATATCGGCACAGTCACCGAAGTGATCACTGAAATATCGGAGCAGACTAATCTTCTGGCCTTGAATGCAACCATTGAGGCTGCGCGGGCAGGCGAAGCTGGAAAAGGCTTTGCTGTGGTAGCCAATGAAATCAAGGAACTGGCTCGACAAACCGCTTCCGCTACGGCGCAGATCAAAGAAAAAATCGAAGGCATTCAGAATTCTACAAGCATTACAGTCAAGGAAATCGAGCAGGTCTCTCAGGTGATTTTCGAAATCAACGATCTTGTTTCCAACATCACATCGGGGCTTGAAGAACAACTGGTCGCAAGTCATGAAATAACTGTCAGTGTGAACGAAAGTGCAAAAGACGTAAGCGATGTCCACCAGCATGTCCTCGACATAACATCCACATCGGCTCATGTTGAGAAAAACATCGGCGATATCTCTGAAAATGCCCTTGTCATGGGTCAAAATATTTCCAAGGTTCTTGAGAGAGCTGACGATCTGGCTGAACTTGCCGGAAAACTCAAAGGGCTCGTGGGGTCTTATAAAGTTTGAAAAAACAGGCCGCATGTTTGCGAAAGACTCGTGAAAGCGGCATAACCAAAAGGGGGTACGGCCTTTGACAGAAATGAAAAAACAAACAGCACTGATCATCGACGATGATGAAATCTTAAGGGAAATGATGTGTGCCATGCTTACGCGCATGGGCTACACGGTGGTTGTGGCTGAAAACGGCAACAAGGCCGTTGAAACAGTCGAGTCATGGGACGGAGACATCGACGTGGCCATCATGGACCTATTTTTACCGGATATCAGGGGAGACAAAGTCTGCCCAAGAATCATTAAAAAATATCCAAATGTCAAAATCATCGTGATGAGTGGCTACAGCCTTGAAGACACCAAAATTCTCAACACAGACGTGCATGGCTTTATTCAGAAACCATGCTCTTATGATGCTCTGAGCAAGGCCCTTGAAAAAGCATTCGCGTAAATCAAGACGGCTCAACGACGATCAAAGCTTATCACATATTGATGACTTTGGCCGCCACCTGAAGACTGGTCATAATGTCGAGCATGTTTGTTGTCTGTCCTGCTTTTCTCTTGTCCACAAGGCCAAAGAAATCAAGGCAGGTACCACAGACCAGAATACTCACGCCTTGTTTCTCAAGATCCGCGAGGAGGGGATAAGTTTCGGAACCTTCAACCGTAAGCTTGACACCTTCATTGACAAACACGAGACGCCAGAGGCTGTCTTTAATTTCATCGAGGGTTTTTACGAAGCTCACCATAAGCTTGGCTCCAAGTTCTTTGCTGCCTGTTCCCATGGTGTTGTGGGTGATCATAACTAAAGTTGTCCGTTCAAGTGTCCTGGGATCAAATGTTTCACAGGCGCAATCATCAGCCGTTTTTGAACCGGTCACCTGATAATTCTTGCCATTCTCACGTATTTCCGCCTGAAAACCACGGCTACCAAGATATCGGCTGACATTTTCCGATGCGGCTTTGTTATCCACCACGACGCACATGGCCTCCGCATCTGGATGCTCATCCAGATATTTTCTGGTTTCCATAACAGGTTGGGGACAGCTAAGCCCCGTGTAATCAAGACGATCCATGGTTTTTTCCTCGATTAAATCTGATTTCATTTTTGATTTTTATAAAGGATAAGTTTCTCACAGATCTGGAGCATGGTCTAATTTCTTTTTTCTATAGATTGGAATATGAATATCAAAAATATCGATATGCCTGTCTTCACTGGCAACTGCTCCTCCTGTTATTCAGCGAATTCAAGCCTTTGACTTTCATTTCAGCCGGATGTATAGTCCACATCAGCGTTTCACAAACACAAAGATTTAACGAACAGTAACACATCCATCAGGATATGGGGATATGAGAACAAAAAAAAATATCATTGGCATAATCACAATTTTTTCATTATTTATTTCAGGTAGTTGTACAAATAAGGCACCGGTTCAGCCACCAAAATTCAACAAAGCTGCTGCCCGGGACGTCATCGCAGGAAACACCTGGTACATGAAAGGCTGCTATCACAAGGCCCTTGAAAGCTTCCACAAAGCTTACGAAAAATTCACTGCCTGTGATGATCAGGAAGGCATTGCAAGAACACTCAACAACTTAGGGTCTCTGTATCGCGCAGAAAAAGACTATGACAGTGCCCTTCTTTTTTTTGATGAAGCCCGGCGTATTTTTTCAAGTATCGGAGAAAGCAGGGGCCTTGTCCAGACCCTTTCCAACAAAGCAGCCGTTTATACGGACATGAACGACCTGGCAAAAGCCGAAGCAGCCCTTGATGAAGCGGATGCTATCGCCTTGAACAAAACCATCGTTCTGCCCACCCTCAAAAGCAACAGAGCCCTGGTGTGTATCCGGCAGAAGAAAACCGATCAAGCCAAAACACTGCTCACCGAAGCTCTGTCCATGACCTCCGAAGATAAACCCTTCGAATACTCAACCATCACTCATGCTATGGGTGTTTTGATGGAAACGTCAGGGGAACCGGATCAGGCACTGGTCTATTACAACAAAGCACTTGAAGCAGACAGAAAAGCCAGTTATTCCAGAAATACAGCCACCGATCTGTCAGATATCGGCCGTGTTCTCATAGCTCAGGGGAAACATGAAGAAGCTCTGGATGTGCTGTATCGGAGTTTCAACATCCAGACCCTTCTTGACGACCCGATAGGTGCCGAAGCGACATCTGTTCAGATTAAACTCTGCCTTGAAACCCTGGGAGACAAAAAACCGGATATCCGGGTCAAAGAGCATTTTCTCAAACGATGGTCAGAGGGTGAGAAAAAGGCGGGGTTGTGTAAATAAAAGATGGTGGACGAAGTGGACGCCATCGCTGTTTTTAGTCCACTCCGTCCACGAGGTCCACTTAGTCCACACCTACTCTTTCAAAAATACTCCGTCAACCCAGCCCTGATCCACTCATAATCCCGGCATTCCCGTTGCAATTTTCTTTCATGATTCCCTTTGATCACCGCCTGCTCAAACACTTCCATATCAGCACCTTCAAGAACAATATCCTTCTGCCGTGTCTGTTTCTCCACATAGATCTTTTTCCCCGACCCCAGACGGATTTCCTTAAAAGGGTTATGGTAGGACAGGCCAGGGCTCACCACAGCTTCGCTGTAAGTGACGCCCAATTTACATCCCTTGAAATTCATCAGGTTCCACAGCTGTTCATGGAATAGAATTTTGTCTGAACCCGACTGCTGCCATTGGGTTTTCTTCGAATCTTCGGCCAGAAGTGCTGCCGCATTTGATGTCATGGCATCGGCATCTCCAGTAAGAGACAGGCACCGTATAAACCCGCTCTCCGTCAAAGACTCGTATGGCTTCATGACAAACCCGGCATTCCTCCGTCTGCTGGCGGCCCGCTGGTACTGGTTTTTATAAGCAAAGGCGCAGTAGTTGATGGGAAGTTTCCAGCCTTTGCTCACTGCACTGTTCAGAAGAGAAAGGGCTGTGAGTTCCGCTTCCAGAACCGTAACCCGTTCTCCATGAAGAAAGGTGTAGCCCCTTTTTTTCAACAGACGGCTGTTGTGGGGTGTCAATCGAAGCTGGTGAAGGTTCAGATGATTCACGCCCTCGTCGTGCAGAACTGGAATCAGTCGTTCAAGGATTTGCCTGTCTTCGGGAACAGCGGGGATTTCAACCGTCACCACCGGAATGTGCCCCACGGCAAGACGGAGTTTATCCAGATTGTAATCCCAGGCGCTCAAGTCGAAACGTATTTCAGATAGCCCGGCGTCTTTGAGTTTCAGAACATGATCCTCTTCAAGCAATGTCCCGTTGGTGTACATCCAGATATGAATGCCGTCGCCGTTTTTCTGCCTGACCGTATGGATGAAGTCCCTTGTTTTTTCAAAGGTAAGAAGGGGCTCACCACCGCTGATACTGACTCCGGTAAATCCGAAATCCCTGACGTAATCGCTGTAATCACCTGCCTTGTCGAAGCTTAACCGATTGGTGGTGGGAACGCTGATATCATCCTGAGACGTGGGGCAGTAAAAACATTTGCAGTTGCATTTCCCATTGATAAACAGACAGGACCAGGCCCCGTTTCCGCAAAGAAGACAACCCGGCGAAAGCTCGCCGGTGTGGGGTTTTGTCTGGCTGAACATCCAGTTCAGTCCCTCACCCATGGCTGTTATAAGATCTGCTCGCTCTTTTCCAGCCGCCAAAGCCCGTTCTTCCGAGATCCATGCCAGTTGATCCTTGATCTCCTCATATTCCGCATGGTTGGCTTCAAGGAACCGCTTTTTCCATAGTGAATCCATTTTTTCTTCCATTTTTTTCCCACTGAAAACGTTTGTCATGCTATTTTTAATGTTTGTGTTTATGACGGATAAAGGCGGATGGCAAGCGTATTCGTATCCATACAAAAAGCCTCTTTCGTTATTCTTTTCTTATAATTCTCAACTTTTATATAGAGAGTGTCGATCCTTGTTTCGTAACAGTAGGCCTGACGGTAGTCACGAACTACCGGCGTAGCCGGTAGCTTGATGAGGGCCCCTAAAAGGGGCCAGTCACTTACTCGTTATTTAAAATCAAATTCCAACTGCCTACTTTCTGCTTCTT
>JBAZWJ010000068.1:0-31270 GCA_041660385.1 Desulfobacteraceae bacterium
ATCGCTTGATCTGAGGATTGTTTCTTTGCTTTTTGCTTTTTTCCGGCTTTAGCTGTTGCAACTTCGATTGAGGTATCCGATTCGTTAACTCTGTCAGGCTGTATGGCAACCCGCTCCTTCTGGTAGAGTTCTTCACGAAGTCCGATGAGCTGAGAAGCCAGACTCTGTTCATTTTTCCAGCGAGCCGTCAGTACGGCCAGCTCCCCTTCCAACTGAAGAATATGGTTTTTAAGATGGTGTAGACGTTCGTTGTCCACATTCACTCCGTAAATTCTGTCCCTGTCAAGGGCTTCCAGCTCACGGGCTTCGGCTTGAAGACTTCTTTCCAGATTTTCCACAGCGCCGGGTTTGGATGTGAGAAGCACTTTGACCCTGGCTGCGCTGGTGTCCAGAAGATCAATGGCCTTATCCGGCAGATAGCGCCCTGAAATGTAGCGGCTCGACAGTTCGGACGCGGCTTTGACGGCATCGTCACGGATGATAACGCCGTGGGCTTTTTCGTAATTGGCCCGAAGTCCCCGGAGAATCAAAGTGGCATCCTCAACTGAAGGTTCTTCAAGGTACACAAGCTGGAAACGCCGGGCAAGGGCTGCATCCTTTTCAAAATATTTTTTATACTCACTCCAGGTTGTGGCGGCAATGGTTCGCAACTCACCCCGGGCAAGAGCCGGTTTTAAAAGATTGGCTGCATCGCTTCCACCCGCCGATGCACCTGCCCCGATCATGGTGTGAGCTTCGTCGATAAACATGATGATCGGTGTTGCCGAAGCCCGAACCTCTTCGATCACCTTTTTCAAACGGTTTTCAAATTCGCCTTTCACACCGGCCCCAGCCTGGAGAAGGCCCAGATCGAGGGCCATCAAACGGATGTTTTTAAGGAAATCCGGCACGTCGCCCTCAACGATCCGCAGCGCCAGACCTTCGGCAATGGCCGTTTTTCCCACACCCGGCTCACCCACAAGAATGGGGTTATTTTTTCTTCTCCGGGCAAAGATATCTACCACCTGCCTGATCTCGGTATCTCGACCGAACACAGGGTCGATCAGTCCTTTTCGGGCTTTCTCGGTAAAATCTTCACAGTAGGCTTCAAGGGCTGTTTTCCCTTCCGGGCCTGCTTTGGTTTCACGAGCCACTGCACCTTGATCTTCGAAAGATGATTTGACGATGGTTCTGAATTTGTTCAGTAAGTCTTCTTTGACGATGGTCTGGAACAATTCCGAAACAGCGGATGATGCAAACTGGGATATGCGACCTAACAGGGTAAGAAAAAGGGCACCTGACCTGATCTTGCTTTCCGCAAGTTCCACAGATCCCACAAGCTGGGATTCCTGGTACCATTCGATAAGACGTGGGGAAAACACCGGTTTGGCACTGTTGCCCGTTGAGTAATCTTCCAGCACATCGTTCAACCGGGCCTTAAGTTCATGGATGTTTATGGTGTAATGGGCAAGAATCATTAAAAAATCACTGGCCGGATCATCCAGCATCTGCCAGATGACATGTTCCACGGTGATTTCGTAATGGGACCGGGCCACGCACATCCCGGCAGATGTTTCGAGTTTTTTTCTGCAATAATCGTTCAACCGCCCAAGCAATGGCTTTATACCAACGGAAATCATAGCATTCCTCTAATATTAAAAATTATTAAAAAAGTTCAAAGCCTCCGGCGGCCCTGCCGGGGGCCAAACTTTTGAAAAGTTTGATAAACGGATATGGGAGGGTGCCCTGTTGGTCGTATCCCAAACCCATTTGTCCAGATTTTTAAAATCTGATCCACCGGAAGGGCCGCCGGAGGCAAGGTCTATAAAAATCAAATTATTTTTACTGATGAAAACGGGTTCTGAACTCATCCGGCCCTTCATTTGAAAACACCCAGGTATCCAGCCCGAGACGTGAGAAACATTCGCCGCCCAGGCATACGGTCCGTGGTTTTTCCTTTTTATTCATGATTATTTCCACATCGTATTCCAGCGGAGAGGACACATAAAGGCCCGTAAGCGAAACGAGAAGATCATGCTCTTTCGTTCCAGGAACAAAACGCTGATAATCATTATTGGTAACAGGCCCGATTTCTATCCTGAAGGCCCCTCCCCTTCCCGTAACCGCCCGACCTATACTTGAATGGATTCCGAGCCGGATGTTCATGCCCAGTCGTCCTCTCTGATCTTCCGGGATCAAACCTTTTCTCTCCACCATCTGGATAATTCTGATAGGGACATTGAAAGCATCGGCCAGCATGGTTTCAAGTCCGGATGCGGATCTGGAATTCATGGCGAACAGCCCGCTGTAACGTAAAAGGATTCTGGGGTCCTTGAACTCCTGCTCCAAACTCCGTTCATCCATGCCGATGACGTTGTAAAAACGCCGGATCAAAGCGTCGTCCCCCGCCTCAACGATCCGAATCATGCTTTTATACATGGACCAGGCATCGAAAAGGAGCATGAACAAGCGATGGTTTACCACATCAATCATATCACGAACTGTTCTACAGCCCTTTGCATCATCTGTAAAAAGCTCTTCGGTGTAAAAAGTGGGAAGAGGCGAACCTGCGCCGTAAAGCCCAAGGATGTTGGATGTGATGGTGAATACGCCCTGATCCGTTTCATCGATTTGTTCCACACCGGCCAGAGGAAAACCCAGAGAAAGGTGGGGTTTTACCCGTAAGCCTGATATCAGGCCGTTTTGGCGTCCTGCTTTCATCGCAGAGCCATCTGATCCTTGTTCAAGCATATGGCGAACAAGGCGGACAGCCTGGAACAAAGAAAAGCAGCGCCCATGGGTGAGAAGATCTTCTTTAATCATAAAAGCTCTCGTCCCATGCGTTCTTTCCATTCCAGAGTTTCCCCGCTGTCTGTTTCCTTGATGGTCAGGCGTGTGAATGTGTTGATGAAAGCGTACATCCCTAAAAAATAGCTGATCACCGTTCCGAACAGATAAACGTCTCCCATTCCCGCGAAATGACTCCGGCTCAGGGTGATCCGCATATCAAGACCCCTTACCAGCGCTCCACCGATCAGGCGGTCCACGGACTTCGTTTTAAAATCCTTGATTCCCTTGATTTTATGTTCGTTTATCCTGACATTGTGTCTGTCCCTGTAGCCTTCCATCACAAACAGACCCAGGAGAGATTTCAAATCTTCGGTTCTTTTCAGGGAAAGGATGTTCATGGACAACAAGGACGTAAGACGCCACAGAGCCTGGGAACCCAGAGGCGGAAGAGCTGAAACGGTGGGCTTTCTGATATTTTTCACTTCGATGGCTTCAGGGGATGCTTCACCCGTGAAACGAATATCTCCTTCGGTTAAGTTTTCAGCCAACTCTCCGTTTGTGCAAAGCAAATCAAATGAAAGACTTTTCACCGGCGGCAGCGCCTTTCCCCGGCTATAGGCAATAGACACCGATACGTCCACCTGTTTGGTCACCGGATGTTTGCTCAGCCGTTCACGGTAGTAATAAGGCGAATCTCCCGATAAATATGTGTGATATTCCGAAAAGGTTGTCCCGGATATTGTATCAGAATAAAAACCTGTAACCTTTTCGATAGAATAGACCTGAAGCGGCCCCACAGGTATTTCTGTCGGCCGCACCGGATATTCTGTTTTTCTATGATCGGCGATCACAGGATGCGATCCATGGGGAAACACGTTGATAGCCGGTGTGACGAACAGAGCGAAGCTGTTTGCGCTGCATTTAACGACCGCTTCAAGAGACTTGTCCAGAACGAAATCCACATGGAATTCGTGAGCGTTGGAATTCGTGTTCCAGGAATCGAGATCCGTCAACTCAAAGAAAAGATATTTTTCAGGCATAAGAAAAAATTCCTGGATCAGCCGGAATCCTTCAAAGGCATGAGTAGGCCACGGAATCAGAGCCTCTTCACTGTCAAAGCCCTTAGGCACGAGGCATTCAGGCCCAAGACGAAAGGCATTATCATCACCCTCGGCTTGAATCACAACCTCTTTCACATGGGTCGAAAGGAGGTGGTAAAGATCCGATGCTTCCTTGTAATTTCCCCCCAGATGAAGTCGTAAGCCACCAGGCTTGAAACTGGAAACGCCCATGATGCTTAAGGTAAATTGTATCCTGATCCATGGTGGTCTTCCGGGAGGAGCCATATAAACCGCATCACGGATACAAAGGGGATGGACATCCACATCCGTGCATGTTCTGAATTGGCAAGCCATACCCTTATCGGGCGACGTTGTGGCAAAAGCCCCTGATAAAACCTTTCGTGTTTCGGTGAGTTTCAACATGGGCGAAAAAGAGAGCAGTGTGGCGGACGGCAGAGGTCGCAAGGCGTTCGGCCAAATCTGACGCAAAAGATCATGGACGATTTCAGGAAATTCATCGTCTATCTTCTGGCGGATGCATCCTGTGAGGAACGCCACACCTTCCAGCAGACGTTCCACATCCGGATCAGCGCAGGGTTCGCCCAGCATGGGTGCGATGGCCGGATTATCATTTGAAAAATCCCTGGCGATCTGTCTTAACAGATCCAGTTCTTCTGTGTAATAACTGTTAATCATGATTACGATTATCCTTACAAGAATCATCGAATGAGATGCTCGAAATTCCGGAAAAAACCGAATCTGCAGTCATATCAGCGCCATAACCAACGGCTGTGATGCTGTTTGTCCCTGTTATCACCATCTCAACATTTAAAGACACGAATACTCCTTTCAGTTCAGATTAATCATCCCGCCTTTGATGTCATGATTCCTTCTGGCCCGAGACAGAATATCCTTGCCTTTAATGATAATTTTTCCGTCTTTTTTCAAATGAATAGAAGCTTCTCCGCAGCGAATCAGGATTTCTTTCTCGGATGAAATCTCGGTGGTTTTATCGTCTTCAACGGTTTCAACATTCTGTTGCGAAATGTGCATCAGGCCCATAATGATCGGCTTCCGAGAATCACCCCCCTCGAACATCACGGCCGTATCCCGCCCAATGTGACATTTATCAAGACCAATGGTTGTCCGTGCAACAAGAGGGCGACCCGTGTGGTTCATCGTGTAGTCCACCAGCGGATCGCCTCCGCTGTGAAAACCCGTTATCCGCCCCACAACCACTCCTTCAATTTTAGCCGCTTTTTCCGTATAAGCAGTTACCAGATCAATAATATCCTCTTCATCTCCCATTGACTGTCCTGACGGGTCTTCCCTTATTTCAAACACAACAGAACCTTCTTCATCCACAGGCTGCATACCGCCTCCCTTGAGTTACCTAAAGATCTATTCAATTCCCATAAGTATTCGATATTTTCATTCGATACATGTCAAATACCCAGCCTTAAAACAGATCATTAAATACCTGTCCCGTAACTGATGGGCTGAAAGATCTGCTATTTAATCCGATTTTAAAGCATTATAGCGAACGGGGGTACGTTATTACCATCTTGTCTTTTTTTCAATACAAACAAAGAAATAGTGTGATTAAAAAGGAGACATAAATTATTTAATGGGAAAAATCAACCTGGAAATATAAATGAAGAGTTTATGGTAACAGATCCGTTCAGAAATCTCTGGTTGAAAAGAAATTCCATTTCAGCCTTCGTCATTCATTATGTCTCCGCTTCACTTACAGTTTTTTAGAATCGGATCTTTCCATAACAATGACGCCTTGAACATGCTGTTATTCTGAGAGCGGCAAAGACCGGAATGAATCGTTTTTTCATAATCAAAAGCATGGACAGCCTTAACTTTTCGAAACATTGTGTCCGGTGCGCATAAATTCTATACCGGATGAACAAGGTCTGACGACCCGGCTTTTACAAGAATTCGTAGAAACCGGGACAGCCTGACTTATGTTTGCCTTTTGTTGACCTCATCAGAATCAGCGGCACAGTTCGGCGGGCAGGGATTTTCCTTCGTACATGGTTTCTTTAAGATTGATTTCGAGGCCTTCTTTAAAATCAATTTGTTTGAGGATGATGCCTTCAAGATTTGCCTGTTGTAGAATCAGGAAATCATGAAAATACACATTCGTGAAATTTGCGTCTGTCAGATCAGAACCGCAGAAATTAGCCCCGAAAAATGAAGTATCCGTAAATTTTGCGTTTTTAAAGTTCGCAACCTGCGCATCCAACAATTCGAAACCCGTTCCTGAAAAATCTGCGTTTTCGAGGTCGGCGTCACCCATGGAAACAAAATGAAACTGACATTTTCTGAATTTGATTCCTTTTGCTTTTACATTAAGAAAACTCGGATTGCTCCATAATCGGCCTTTTAAAACAGAATCTGAAAAATCCGCGCGGGTCAGAATACAATCACCAAAATGCGATAATTCAAGAATCTGCCCCTGGATTCTTGTATCTGTCAAATCTGATCCAATGAAATTTGAATCGTTTATAATGACTTTGGTGAACGTGCTGTTTCTGATCTGGCAGTTCTGAATTTCTGATTTGTAGAATACGGCTTCGGAAAAATGTGCATTGCTCATGATGGATTGGTAAAGCTCAGTTTTTTCAAAGAGGGGGGTTTCCATTTCGGCCTTAGTCATATCGGAACTCGTCATGTTGCATTCGATATACTTGGTCATTCGTGATTTCATTTCAACCATCTTGATCCCTTCCATCTCGCATTTCAAAAAGCCGGATGAGGCCATGGCTGACTGACTCAGGTCAGCCCCAGTGAAGTTGCATTTTTTAAAGGCTGCCTTGTTGAATTTGGCCCTTCTTAAATTAGCACCGCTCAAGTCAGCTCCAGATATGGTGCACCCGATAATATTTGCGCCTTCTAGGTCAACCTTTTTTCCGGCGTAGAGTTGATTGAATAATGTGGAACTAAGCTTCAAGGTGGATAACGCTTTGCTGTCCATATGCTCTCCTGGCTCTTGCGTGGCGGGTTGTGAACACGCGGTTAGGATAAATAAAATACAAATCCATGCATATTTTTTTTTAATATCCGCAAACATTGGGATCTTTCCTTTTTCTGAAATCGGGATGTTTTTTAAAGACGACGATCATGTCTTCAAATTCGTCGTATTTTGCAATGTATGTTTTGGGTTCGTGATCCGAGATCATTGATTTCATTTTTTCATAGGCGTTTTGAGATCCAGCTTTGGCTTTTCTCGCCAGATCTTTGGTTTTGCCCAGCAGGTGTTTTGTGATGGCTATCTCACGATCCCAGTATTGATGAGGGCCAAAGCTGTAACGCATGAAGGCCATGCTTCTTCGACTTAAAGCTGATTTCATAAAATACTCAAATGGCTTTTTTATAACCGTCTGACCCACCCTCACCCCAAACGGCATATCCTTTTCCAGAACAAACCCCACTTTGTCAAGCGAACCGCTTTTCACGAGCTTGGCAAGATTGCCCATATCAAAGGTCACATAGGTCACATGGGTCGGGAACTCCATGTGGGTATATCGTTTGAACGGAAAGCGGCTGATGATGTTGACGGGTTGAAAATAAAGATACTTTGAAAAATCTCTTTCATTCTTAATTTTCTCCAGCACCATATCCTCTACCATCACTCCCCATTCTTCACACATGGGGCCGATTCGCGGTTTTGAGGGCATGGATAAGCTGTGCTGGACGGGAACGGTGCGGATGCTGACTTTTCCGTTTTGGAAGGTAAGGAGGTTGCCGCCGGGGCGGTGCCTTTTATAAGGTTTTCTTTTCATGTCGAACGCGTGCATGCCGCAATGGGGGCAGCAGGGCTTGCCGTCTTTGCCTTTGGGGACGGTAACGGTCCGGTGGTGTTCATCCAGGGTCAGAAGCCGGTTTTTGATATCTTCGAAGAAATATCCGGTGTTGTACCTGTTTTCCTTTGTGCACCCACAGACAAGGGGGGCTCCGGGTAAAAAGGTGGGAAGGGGCCCGGCGCTGCTGGTGACAAGCACCAGATGCCGGGCTTCTCTGAACTCCGTCATAAGAACTTCCCCTGCTGACAAAACCCGCGCCTTGTCATGACGGCTTTCGCTTACCTCCATGGCCATGTTCCTGTGGCTGTGGCCGGATACCGCCATGTGGAGATGGCCGTGTTCGATGTCCGCCAGAATCTTGTCTCTCCTGTGGTTGAAACTCCCGTACTGGAGTTTGTTGTCTTTTGTGCTGTGGTGATTTTCAACTTCCCATTCGGATACGTCGTCCCTGGGACAGATCACCGTGGGGTGCATGAACAGGATCTTTGTGTTGTGTGATTTGTTTAAAACCCAGTGATCGTAAATGGAACCGCTTCGGATGT
Organism: Desulfobacteraceae bacterium; assembly: GCA_041660385.1. Classification (GTDB taxonomy): domain Bacteria; phylum Desulfobacterota; class Desulfobacteria; order Desulfobacterales; family Desulfolunaceae; genus DYJE01. Next base: position 8,188 of record JBAZWJ010000068.1, read on the forward strand.
TAAAAGGCGGGGGCAGTTCAGGGGAATTCCCTATATTCATCCATGTCTTCTTGTACTTCGGGCCCTCTTTCGTATCCACCATATTTCCATAGTCCATTTTGTTCTTGAATACATGGACGGCGTGGTGGAGCCCGCCCATGCCTTTGACCGCATTTCTGACCATGGCCGATGTACAACCCCAGTCCACCATCAAAAGGCTTTGTCTCCCCAGATCCACCACGTAATCTGCAAAGGGGTTTATGAAAAATGAATACCACAGGACGCAACTGCCAAACCCAAAAAAATCCCCAAAAAATTCAAAATCGGTTTTGTAATCGTGGTTGAGGTTGTAATCGAACCCTTCCCCAAATGAAAATTTAGTGTAATCGGTATCAATTCCGAAGACTTTTTTAGGATCATGTTCCCCAAACATCAGAGCCGTTTCGTAGCGGGATAGGTTCTGATCGTAAACCCCGTTCCAGAAAACCTTGAAAAAAGGCCATGGTGCCATGGCGTATTTCGCATAATCATGGTTGCCCAGAAGGGTGAACACGGGTTTTTTCCCTTCATTGTATAGGGTTAGAAGATTTTTGTAAAACTGCAACCAGTTTCTGTCCTGTTTGTGATCTTTCGAACTCTTGTTCAAAGAGGTCCATGCCTCTCCGGGCTTTTCTGGTTTCTTTTGAAATGTCTGAGCTGTGTGCGGACTTTGGTTGTAGTCCACCAGATCCCCGGTGATCACCAGAAAATCAGCTCCTTTATCAACAAGACGCTTACAGATGTCCACAAAAAAACCGTTGAAATTGGCCACTTTCTTTTTGATGGGTTCGTGAAATTCGTTGTTTGGCGTGACTCGGCCCTGTTTGTTGAACGTAAGATTCGCCGCGCAGTTTTCTTTCACTTCGATCACCGACGCTTCACACTGGGTATACATTTCCATACGCGTGTCCAGATGAATGTCCGTCACATGGCCGATGTTAAATTCCTTTTTCGCTGTGACGTAAACCGGATGGTACATGGACACCAGAATGTTATCCTTGGAATCTTCTTCTACACCGCCGTAATCCGCGAGCTGAGTGCGGAACGTGTATTGAAGGCCTTTTTCTTTAAAAACGCTGGTTATCTTGTCAACCCGGTTTTTGATATAAACCTGGATTGCCCTGGCAAGGCTGGGTTTTTTTTGGGCTTTTTTGGCAGCTTCCTTTTCGAACCAGATCACGTTGTAAAGGATTTCGTCAGAAACATCCTCGTAATCCAGATTGATGGCTACTTTGAAAAGATGCTTATACCCTTTGAGTCCGTATTCCTTCATTACCCAATCGAACACATTGGACATGGACAGCTTGAAATCGAATTCCTTGTCTTCAATGTCACAGCCTCTGTCTCCCAGCCCGAATGTGTCTTCGTTCCATGTGTAGCATTTGGATATTTTGACCATTTTCTCAACTGGAACCGGCAGAACCACATCCATAAAATAGGATTCGAAAAGTTTCAGCGTCTTCTGGTTGTAGCGCCCGGGCCGGTCTTTTTCCTGCCAGGGCACAAACCGCACATGGTAGGCCACCTGGGCTGGGGTCAGAACGGCGTTTTTGCAAACGATAAGCAGTTCAAGAAATGCGGTTCCGTCGTCTTTTCGTCTGACAATGGCGGGACAGCCCAGAGATGGCGAAAGGATGATGGCGTCCACATGTTTCAATTCGAGCAGAAGCTTTTCACCTTTTTTCAGCGTTACTTTTTCTTTGATTCCTTTTCCGCTCATATCATCCTACGATTCTTTTTTTTCCAGGGTCATGTTTTTATTTTCAAAGGAAATATCCACGCTTTCTTTATCCGGTACGTGAAAGGCTCGTCCTTTGGCCATGGTGGTCAGGATTTCTTTTTTCCCGTCAACGTCCGCATCCAGCTTCAATCCGTCCAGATGCTCTCCAAAGGGTCCGATGACTTCGATGGACACATGACCCTGGGTGGGCACCACCGGTTTTTCAGGCATGACGGTAACGGCTTTGGGTTGTTGGAGAAGGTTGGTGGGCGGGGTGTTTCGGTTGTTGTGTATCATCTGGTCAAAGGCCCTTACCACGCCTTTGCCTTCGATGGACACGTCAAAGGAAAAGCTGATGAACTCGGCTTTGCCTTTGGTTGTTCCCGAGGCCACGCCTTTGTTTGAACCGGCTTCGTCGCCGGTGCTTGTTTTGAAGAAGGATTTTTCATGGCCCATGGGATTGCCATCGGCTTTGACAGTTTTGGCCCCGTTTTCCATATCCGAACTCTGGGCCATGTTGGGATAGGGAATGGGGACAACGGCGGGACCGACCTGGGTTAAACAGACGTCGGGATAGGCAATGGATTTGCCGTTGCTGGCTTTGTGAACCACGGTGCGTTTGTTTACGGTGACGGTTACGGGCATGGTTTGGATCCTTTTATGGGTGAATAATGAAAAAATGGGGAAAATGAATAAGGGTGTGCTGTTGACGACGGGTGCGGACAAAAGGGGCGTTATTTCAGAGCGAAGGATGAACGTCGAACATCGAACGTCCAACATCCAACATTGAATGGTGGATTGGGGCATTTTTATGGGGTGAAGCAGGGGACGAGGGTTTTTTGTCATGGCAAATTTTGTATTCTTATAAGGATGGGGGCATTTGTTGGGTTTCGTTCCTCTACCCAACCTACGACAGGGCGCGGCTGTGCGGACGGTTTTAATAAAAAGAAAACCCTGTATCCGTGACAAACTATACAAATGGGTTCTATCCGCCATTGGACGTTCGATGTTCAATGTTCGATGTTGGGCGTTCAAAAGTTCACACTTCTCCATTCCAGAATCACAGTTCCTCTTCTTCCTTCTTCTTCCATTCCCCAACCACCACCGCTCCTCGTTCTCCCGTATCAGAGCCGCAAAGAATCAGAGCTTTTCCTGTCCGTTCCGAAAGTTCGTCGGCAAGGTATCCCCGCTCCATGGACCGGACGGCGATGGCCAGCGAAATTCCGGGACTTGCAGCACCGGTGTCTCCGATGTTCCGGGCGGGACAGATCAGGTTCTTTTCGCCATGTATTTGTCCAAAAATTCGGGCCTGAAGTAATCCCCATTCGCTGAACCGGTAAGATTCACCGTTTAAATCGGTGATCACGGCATCCACGGCAAGGGGCGGATCTTTTTCTTGATCAGACACGGCGCGGATAGCGTTTGTAAAACCAGTTCCGGCAGGTGATTTTCCTGAAAGAAAGGGTTGATCGTCCATGGATGAAGCAACGGCTAAAACCGAACATCTTATGGATGCATTCCGCTGTTCAGCGGATTTCAGGGTTTCCACAAGAAAGGCTGAGGCCGCTTCACCGGGCATGAGTCCGTCGGGATTAATCGAAGTCTTCAGGCGGTACTGCTCGTCGTAACGTGAAAGATCTTCGAAGCTGATCAGGCTGTCTGTTCCGGCGATGATGACCCTCTGGCACAGACCTTTTTCAACGTTTTTTGCGGCATCACACAATGCCAGAACCATAGCCGCGTGACCGTTTTGATATACGCGACATTTGTCCTTTTCAAAAACCACTGGCGAATGGGCGAGAATGTTGTCGTATATGTCTTCTTCATTCATGGAAAGCCTTTCTCGTCCGGGAAGAGCCAGGTAAAGCGGGGTTTCTTCGAGAAAACGCTCGTCTTCGAAATCTTCAGCAAGATCTTTTAGAGCCATTCCGAGAACGGTGAACATCCGGGTCACCCTGTCGTTGGGATCGCCGTCAAGAATCGGATGACTGACGACAAGACCGTCCTCGTAATCTTCAAAACCTTCTCTGGTTTCCACGTAATAGTTATTGAGCCGCTGGGGCCGCTTGAAGTCGGCCCGAAGCGAGGCGCAGGCTGTCTTGTGGTCGTGACCCACGGAAGTTGCAAGCCCCAAAGCTGTGATGCAGAGATTAATGTCCGCAGTTTTCCAGGGTTTATTATGCTGAGGTTTATTTTCTTTCTTCATAGATAACCACCTGCCTGATGTGGGATATAGGCACTGGCCCTTTGTAAACGGCCCTGTAAACAAGGATGAAGCGGTTTTCATCCGGCTCAACGATCAGCGTATCAAGAACGGGTCTGGGCTTGACGGTTTCATTGTCAAAGGTGAAAGCCGCAGTGAAAACAAGATCAGGGAGTGTGAAAACCAATTTTTCTATTGCTGGATGAAGGTTGATAAGAGTGACCTTTTCTTTCCCTGATAGTGGTTTGGGCAAGATAAGATCAGGATGTGCCGAATTGTGATACCGGAGATCCGTATCACGGGGTGGCAGAGGCATCCGGTCTTTTTTCCATGTTTCATCGTATGTTCCGGCATGGGAATGGCGAGGTTCCCAGAACAATGGAATGCAGCCGAATCCGACGGGTTCAGGTCGGTCGTTCCAGGTTCTGACAGGATTTTTCACATCTTCGATATTGGGAAGGGCTACGCCTTTTGCCGAGGTTTTACTCCGGCTTGATCTGAATCCCACACCCACAGGGTTTTTGTTGAAAACTCCATGTTTTGACGGATCAGGGTGGGAGGTGTCTGTTCCGCCAAAGGCCCGTTCGTAGCGAAGGGGCATTTTAACAAAAGGTATAGGCGCTGTTTTTGACACAAATCCAAGATGAGACGTAAAGAACCTGTCTCCCCGTATGGCGATGGATTTTTTAAATGACCCCACACGAATGGTGACGAAACTTTCTTTCACCGGAGCAAACCCCGGCACATAGGCATGTCCGTTTACGATTATATCCGTACCCGTTTTTTCATAAACCATGTCCGTGGGGTAACGCAGGCTGGAAATGCCCGGCTCTCCCCAGTATTCGTCCCCGTAACACAAGGGGAGCTGGGTTTCAGCTATCCAGAGGATTGCAGTTGCTGAGAAGGTGAACGTTGCCTTGATCACGGCTGCCACGGCAATGGTTCCGTCCTTGTCCGGCAATAGAACGGCGTCTGCTGTGTAGGGTGTGTTATTTTTTACGATATACAAGGCTGTTCTCCTCGTTCACGGGCATTTCGTTGAAATACAGAACTCCTTCTACGAAATTGCTGGCTCTTTTTTCGATGATCTGTTTGAAAATCCGCATGGCTTTGCTCTGGGCAACGACGCTCATCCACGGGTCAAAAGGGACGGAAATGCCGTAACGGACCGATAGTTCCGTTACGGTAAAAACGCGAATAAAAGTGGGTGTTTTCTCTGATGACAGGCTTTCCAAAAGGCACGAAGGGGAAATGGGTTTCCCGTTTCTATAGCGGAGATCGTCCTTGAACGCACCCTGTTCTTTGTTCCACCATGAAATCCAATGATCGGGATTTTGTGAAAGACGTACCACATTTTCTCCCGGTCTCTGCCCATCCGGGAACAGGGTTCCGTCAGCAAGGGCTTTTTTTTCATCGTCCATCAGGGAATCCTCGTCGATTTCGTCTTCGATGAAAATCTCCTCCTTTAAGTCTGCCCCGGTGATGAGATTCATGGAAAGGGCCGTGCTTTCTGCTAACTCCCTAATTTCTAAGAGGGATAAAAGATCGGGAACAACGGTGGCATCTCCCGCCAGACCTACGGCCAGAATATGATCCGAAGTGACAGCATGGTCGCCGTTTCTGTATCCTTGAAAAATATCGTTAATGACGGTTTTATCAGGACAAAGACCAAGAACCGTCCCTGGCCATGAGGAAGGTGGCACAACGTCCATGCTCAAACGGATGGCAAGGGGATTTCCGATTTTTACAAGAGTCTCCAATACGGCGTTTTTCAGATCCTTGTCTGAGCTGTGAAGAAAACCGGAAAACCTGTCCGATCCATAAGACGGTCTGATCTTTCCCAATGCCCGGATCACGTCAAGCAATACTTTTTTCCCATTGCTTATGTCCTTAAGTTCGGCATAAAGGTGATCCGCAACATCAAACCGGTGAAAACCGGCAACACGGGCGGCGATCCGTTTATGTGCGCCTCTCAAAGCAAAAAGAAATTGAAGGAAATTTTCCATCTCGTGACTGGGTGGCTCATGGCAGAGGGCACGGGCAACACAGTCAAGAAATTTTTCATCCATGAAATCCAGCCGATTGCTCAGGCGTTTAAAGGCGTTGTATTTCCCCTGTCGGACAAGTAACCGCGCGACTCCGTAGCATTTACCGATGTCTTCGTCGTAAGCGCAGTTCTCACAAAATGAAAGCGCTCTGTCGCCTCCCACCACAAGCCCGTCGATATGGGCGTCGATCATCTTGTCTTTACGGGCGAGATCGGGCCAGGGTATTATGTCTTTTTCTCTGAGCCAAACGATCTGCCCGTAAAGGGATGACAGGTTCTCCAGATGGTCTTCGTAAAAGCTTTCTTTGGATTCCATCATCAGTTCCCCGTGATATCCTGTCCTTTGGTGACCAGCTTTCCGCTGGCGTCAATGGTGATATCCATCCCTTTGATCTGGATTTTTCCGTCGCTCTTCATGATGATGCTGGAAGAACCGCATTTGATGGTGATCTGATCTTCACTTGTGAGAACGGTTTTCTGGCCCACCATCACCGAAAGGTTTTTGCCGACACTAACCGAAGAATCGTCGCCCACGTCCAACTTGTGCTTGCTGCCGATGGTTTCGGTGAGATCTTTTCCCGTGTCGATGGTGCTGTTTTCTCCGACGCTCAAGGTTTTGTTTTTGCCGATATTTATTTTTGCATCATCGCTCACCTTGTCATCCAGATTTTTTCCCACCGACACGGTCTTGTTTTCACCGGTTGATTCGTCGAGATTCTTGCCGATGGTAACTTTCATATTTTCACCGATGGATTCGGTATGGTTTTTTCCAACGGTGATGGTCTTATCGTTTTTGATGTCTTCTTTCTGATCGTGCCCCACGGTTTTCGTGCGGTCGTTTTTCACATCGAGACGTTCATCGTGGCCGATGGTTTGCCCCTTGTCGTTCAGGATCTCGATGTTCCAGTCTTTCTGACCGTGGATATAGATTTCTTCTTTGCCTTTAAGATCTTCGAACCTGAGTTCGTTGAACCCTTCGCCTTTTACGGTGTGGGTTTTGATGGTGCTTCGTGTTTTGTGCTCGGGAAGATTGTAGGGGGGGCCAGCATTGGCATTAAAAACGGTTCCCACCACCACCGGACGGTCCGGGTCGCCGTCAAGGAAGTCAACCAGAACTTCCTGGCCGATTCTGGGGGTAAATATGGTTTCGCAGCCTCCGAACCCTCCGGCCCAGGTCTGGGACACCCGCACCCAGCAACTTGTGCGTTCTTCCTGGCCCAAAAGATCCCAGTGGAATTTTATTTTGATGCGGCCCCATTGGTCGATGTAGATTTCTTCATTTTCAGGACCTGTGACCACGGCACTCTGAATACCTTTAACCGAGGGTTTTTTCCTGAGGGTGGGTCTGAAAGTCACATCAGCGGGAATGCAGGTAAAGGTGTTGCCGTATTGTGTTCCGCGCTCCGATCCCTCCAGCGCCTGCATGACCTGGGGCTGTTTGCCCTGGTGAGTCACAGAAACCACGATGTAGTCGGTGTTGTAATCCGAGTTAATATGGTCCGCCAGAGTAAAAACATGGCCGGGGGTAAGTTGGCGGCAGACGCCCTCCCCTTTAAACGTCTTTTTTTTCCAGGTTATGCGCTGAAGATAAACATCGGCAAGACGGTTACCTGTCTGGTCGTCATCCAAATAACCGGGATAGTCGTAAATCGTGTAATAATTCTGAACATCCTTGTGTTTGGATTTAGCCTGGGGATGAAGGGACGGACGTTTGAAATGGTAGTCCTTGAGATGGACCCTTTCAGCAGTCATGCGTTCCATGGTTTCAAACTGGGTGATATGATCCTCAAGGGTCACCAGCTGACCTTTTTCAGAGTAGATAACCACTTTGGAATGGCCGGGGATGTTCTGGTGGTACATGTAAGTATCTGTGATGATTAGCTGACATTTCTTTTCATTAAACTCGTGGTAAAAAAACATCCCCTCTTCCGCCATCAGACGTTTGATGAAATCCATGTTGGTTTCTCGGTACTGGACGCAATACTCACGAGGGTTGTACTTCATAATCAACCTCAAGGTATAGTTGTCAAACAGAATGCGGCTTGATTTGAAAACCTCTTCGATGATCTCGGGGACCGTCATATCCTGGAAAACCTGAATGGTCTTGATCTGTGTGAGTACCCAAAGCTCGGACACGATAGTGATCTTGAAAAGATGGGTGCTCTTACGCATGGGCAGTTCTTCGTATTCGCTGATATGGCCGTGTATGTACCGCTCTGAAACGCGCCCCTCTATCGTTGAACGGACGTTTTTACCCAGAAGCTCACTGCTTTCAAGACGGCGATCAGAAACAATGGTGATTTCTGCCTTGAACGAAGAAAACAAATCCTCTTTCAGGTGAAACTCGTAAACATCAAACTCCTCGCCTTCTATCTCGCATTCGAACTGACGCGTGTTTTTAAAAAGGAGAAACGGATCTCCTGTGGCAAGTCCTATGTCCCTTATGAGCGTCATGGTTTTTGGCCTCCTGGTCTGGGGATATATCGTTAAAAATCCGGTCATCGGCGTTGCGGGACGGGTTTGGAACCCGCCCCTACGGGTGTAGGGGCAGGTTCCAAACCTGCCCATGCTGGGCGACTATAAACCTAAATAAAAAGAGAATATGTGCGCCAACACATATTCCCTTAAACAGCCCTGTGGGGTAACAGGCCTGAAGTACAGACTATTTTCTGATATCCATCTTTCCACATGTGTCCACAATGCTTTCGAGATAGACCGGTAATTCGCCCTTTTTTGTATCAAGCACACCCTTTATCTGAAAATAAAGAATCAGTTGTTCGTCCTGATGCATATAAGACACACTTACGCTCCGCAAACGTGGCTCATACGCCTTGACCACATTTGAAATCAGTTTTTCGATTTTTTGGACAGAATCTGGTACTCCAGCCCTTAAATCAGCAAATTCGGGCATGCCATAAAAGGGGTCCATCAGAGTTGTGCCCTGCTGGGTGTTCAGCAGTTGTCTCAAGTGAGACACCACCGAATCAACCACCAGACGGCTTGTATCCTCGGACCCATTTACAGGGAATGAGTCACTTCGAATTCGATCAAAGAGGCGGAGGTTTTTCATGGTTCAAAATAATCCTTACGGTTTGGGCGGCCACGAGGGCCGCCCCTTTACACGGTGGTGGGGACAAAGAGGCGACACTGAAGTGTCAAACCCTCATCAGACGGGACGTTTCCACGCATCGCCAGCTTCTTTCTTGGCTACTTCGTGGGTCCATTTGATTTCTGCATAGGTGAACGAAATCTTTTCCATGTGACGGAACGGTTCGTTTTCCTTGAGGAAAGCGATGGGCATGTAAGGTTTCACTTCCACGATGATGGCATCCTGAAGCATGATGGTAAAGTAGTGCTCTTCCGCGCCCATGGGGTCAATACGGTATTTCTTGATGGTCACGTTTTTAAGCTGCTCACCGGAGCAAAGAGCCTGATAAATCATGGGTGATGATTTATCCACTTCCTTTTCTATGGTGAGGGGGCTGTGGATACGTTTGCCGCTGGGAAGTCCGCTCTGGGGATCTCTTGGGATATGGATGGTGTGATCCAAACCATAAACGAGAATGGATCCTTCGCGGCCTTCCATATCGCAGTCACCTTCAATTTTTCCCTGTTTCTTACCTTCGATTTCCATGTGCAATGTCATTGGCATAGTTGTGATTCTCCTTAGTTATGGGTTTATGTTTTGTCACGATTTTTCCAATTTGCCGACAAGGGACAGCGTAAATGATGCCCCCGAGTATTTGAAATGGGGCCGGACCTGAAGCCCCACCTTGTACCAACCCGGTTCACCGGCCACGTCCTCAACTGTGACGGTGGCGCTTTTCAGGGGTTTTCTGCTTCGCACCATGGGAAGGGGATTTTCCATATCTACAACGTATTGCCCCACCCAATGATTCAATTCCCGCTGAAGATCCACACGCTCCTTCCAAACGCCGATGTTTTCGCGCTGAATCACTTTAAGGTAATGTGCCAGTCGGTTGATGATGAACATATAAGGAAGCTGGGTTCCCAGCCTGTAATTGGTTTCTGCTTCTTTGCCTTCTGCGGTATTATCAAACACCCTGGGCTTCTGAATGGAATTGGCCGAGAAAAAAGCGGCGTTATCGCTACCTTTCCGCATGGTCAGACCGATAAAACCTTCTTCGGCCAGCTCGAACTCACGACGTTCAGAAAGAAGCACCTCTGTGGAGATCTTGTTCTGAATGGCGCCCATTTCCTCGAAAGTGTGAACAGGTAGACCTTCAACCGCACCGCCGCCTTTGGGGCCGATGATGTTGGTACACCACCTGTACTTTGAAAAACTGTCGGTGATGTTAGCCGAAAATGCGAAAGCCACATTTCCCCAGAGGTAGTGGTCGTTGGCCATGGCTGTGTTTTCTGTGTAGTCGAAGGACTTGACCGGCTCTGTGTCCCTGCCGTAGGGAAGGCGCAAAAGAAAACGAGGAACCGTGAGACCGATGTAACGCGCGTCTTCCGCCTCACGTAATGAACGCCATTTGACGTACTGGGGACCTTCGAAAATGGATTTCAGATCCTTGATGGTGGCAAGTGCCTCATAGGATTCCACGCCGAACATGGACGAAGCCGCCGATGCAATGAACGGAGCATGGGCCATGGCTGCAACACTTGCGATGTATTCCAGAAGTTTCATATCCCGTGGGCCGGGGCCAAAAGAGAAATTACCCACGATGGTTCCGTAGGGCTCGCCGCCAAACTGGCCATATTCTTTTGTATAAATGGTTCTGTATAGAGCGGATTTCGTCACTTCCGGGGCATCCTCGAAATCTTCGAGAAGCTCATCCTTGGTTACGTTGAGAATTTCAATTTTATTGTTTTCCCTGAAATCGGTACGGTCCACCAGAAATTTCAACGAACGCCAGGCCGATTCCACAGCCTGAAAATCCGGATGATGGAGAACGGCATCCAGTTGCATGCTGATTTTTCTGTCAAGCTCGGCCAGCATATGGTCCACAACGGCCTTGCTCACCCGCTCACCCACGGAATCCGTCGATGCAAGCTCGGAAATAAGAGCCTTGAGCCCTCTCATGGTCAACTGGTAGGCGTCGTCTTCGGGCTTCATCTGGGTGGCATCGATAATGTCGTCCAGAAGCGGCGTAGCCGCAAAGCTGCCTTCCTGTTCGTCCGTAACCCGGACACTTTCCTGTGCTTCAGACATGTTCTTCCTCCTTCATTATGGCTTAGTTTGAAGGCCCAGTTCTGCAAGGAGCCTTTCCCTCTGTGATACATCGTCAATGAGATTTTGAATTTTCTTACGAAATTCAGGAATGTTACTAAGCGGCCCTTTGAGAGCCATGAGGGCTTCCCTGAGCTGCATGAGTTTGGAAAGTTCCGGAATCTGTCCTGCAACAGCTTCCGGCCCGAAATCCTTCATGGATTTGAACAAGAGCGACACATTCATTTCAGAGTCCTGTTCGTTTGACAGTGTATCCTGAACTTTCAGATCAACTTTTACATTATGCGCGCCGAGAACATCGTTGAAATTATCCTTGTCAATGGTGATGGACTCACGTTCCTCAAGCCGTTTACCGTCATCGCCTGAAAAAGTTCCGAGAATAAGCTGCTTAAGTGGAAGTTCTACTGTTTTTTCCTGGTTCCCCATTGCGGATTTATAGACGATATTCACCCTTTCTTTTGGCGCAACCGATGCGTCTTTTACCATTTTAACTCCCATGATTTAATGTCATTATTGAATAACGACGAAACCAGCCTATGTTCCATGGCTTCGCCATCTTGTCCGATTCTGATCAAACGTTAAGGTCTATATAAGTTCTGTGTGATGGAATGAAAAATCATACTATTTGAAAATAATGCAAGTTCCCTTGTGATACACTTATGTTATTTGGCTTATAATTCGAATTACCTTGTAAATCAACAGTTTTCTTTTCGATAAGCCAAGATAATTGAAAATTTTTTTACGCTTTAATTTCAATTAATTATATTTATGTTACCGTTATATTAAAAGAATTATCAATAAATAGAGCGTCTTTTAACTGGTCATTCAGTTATTTTTCAACCGTTGCCCGTATCGCAATATAATTATATCTATCTATATTTAATGGTTTTTTTATTATAGTTTCATAGCTTCAAGGATATCCATTTTCCCAAGAAGCACGAGAATGTCATCCGGCTTAACCCGGCAACGTGTTTCAGGGTACGTTTTCATTATGGAGTACACTGTCCTGAGCGCTATAAATGCCAGTTCCGGTTCCCAGATATCAAGCGAGTGACGTTCTAAAGCATCAAGAACATGTTCAATCTGAGATGACGCTATTTTCTCATGTTTTGACAAAGCCAGAAGTTTGACCAGTTCAAGCCGAAATAAAAGTGCATCTTTTCCCGTTGAACTCCCGTTTATTTTTTTCTGAAAAAGAGCGACCACGTCTGGAAGTCGACCACCTTTGCTCAGATACTCTTTTAATTCTGCAATTTGTTCCTGAGCTCCGGTTTTCTCTGAACCGACCACCCCGGAATGAAAATCTCCATTGCCGGTCCCTTCGTGAACCCAGCGTTTAAGCCATTCTTTCGTCTGCTCTCCGGCAAAAGGTGACTGATCCGAAAAAAGAAGGTTCTCCACATCTCCCAGCCGTGCAGTGAAATGCCGTGTTTCGAAAAGGACAACATCGCGGGCGTTTTCGAATTTTTTCCCCATGTTTGAAAGGGCTTCATGGGAATAACGATTCAAGTCCAGATAAAACAGATGGCGTGAGCTGTGAAGAGCTGATTCGGAAGCCATAAGAAGCCCTTGCCAGTCTTCTTCCCGATACAGGGATTCTATCTGGGCAATGGTCTGTGGTGACGGTGGGGGAATTTTCGTAATCCTGTCTTTGGATACCGGTAAGGTTTTCAAGGGTTCCCATATGGCGAAACGAAGCCAGCGATATGCCTGGGGATTTTCCAACCTGTCTTGGTTCACCCATTTCGCGGCTTGTTTGAGTTTCTGAAAAAGAGGGTTAAGATTTCGCATGAGATCATCTGAGTCTGTCATGGTTAGACAGGTCATATCACCCATGTTCGAAGCGGTGGTTTTAGTTCTGGACGCTGAGGATGACGAGGCTTCCATCTTACTTGAAATACTGGGCTTATCAATGGGTGAAAGATTTTCAACTTTACGGATCAACGGCATCAGCGTGATTTCCTCCACGTGGTTCTGAAGAAAATCGTCGATGGCCGTGAGGTGAACTGAGACCACATCACGGTTTTCGCTGTCGAAACCCCATATTTTCCCCTCTTCCACAGCAGCTTCGGTCTTTTCCATCCACCAGTTGATGGCTGCGGCCCTGCCTTTGAGTCGTTTTTTCGAGGGAAAAAGGTTGTCCCAATGGGTGGTCAAAAGATCCCTTAATATCCACGACCCCGTTTCAAGGCCTTGCGCCCCGTTCATATGGGTGAGGGCCACGGCAAGATAACTTGCGGCAAGAAGATCCTTGGAGTGATCTCTCAAGATCAGAGAAGCTTGGTCAGCCACCATTGCCCAGGAAAATGTATCCCGGGTTGCAGGAGATGACAGTTTGTCCATTTCCTGCTGAAGGGTTGAAAAGACATCATCATAACGGACATCTCTTCCGCAGGGTTCATCTTTTGAAACAGGTGCGACGCCAAGAATCCTGTAGCTCTTTTCCATTAAACCTCCACGTCCGTTTCGGACCAAAGCTGATTGAAATCGTCCGCCTGGAGCGAACGGAGGAAAAATACGCCCGTTCCTCACTGCTTTTGACAAGACTCAGGATCAGTTTTCCGCCAGAACCCTGGCCCAGAACCGCCAGGAAAAACCTTTTTTTCCATAACGTCATCAGGAAGCCTTGAAAATCCCTTCTCCATCCAGGGAAAAAACCCGGTAACAAGGGGGGCATAGCCGTCAGCCTAAGGCTTTAAATGATACAATCCGCATCGAATCCCAACGGGATTCCGTATCATAGCCCAGGGTTGCGGCAACGCCGCTACCCTGGGATCACCGGCGAATCCTCCAACCCCAACGGGGTTGCGTCCGGATATTGGCGATTCATGGGAATGTTACGCAACCCTGTTGGGGTTGAAAACCATAATCGGAAATGTCCCAGGGTAGCGGCTTTCGCCGCAACCCTGGGCTTTATGCCGCAGCCCCTTTGGGGCAAAAAAACTGATTTTTGCCTTTAGCCTGACGGCTATGGGGGAGGGGGGCAATCCCAAGACATATGAAATCTCATGCAGCGGGATGTTTCCCAAGGACGGCAAAACTCCAGAGTTCACGCTTTTTTATCAGTCCGAACACGAGACGATCACCTCCGGCACTCTGCCTGTATCCACATTCAGAAGCGAAATGACCGGCCCCCCGCCGGAAATTTTGTATTTAACTTTGATGAACTTGATCCCCATCCGCTTAAGCGCGATTGCTTCCTCTGGAAAATCGGCGCGGTAAAACGTATGCTGACCGTCTCTGAAATCCCTTAAAAAATTGGCAAACGCCCTGAAACCTGAGTATTCTTTTTTGAGTACGACTTCGCCGATGTTGACCCTCAGGCTCACATTGCCGCACTCGGCAGGAGCCCACTCAAACACCTTACCCGCCGGATAATTGAAGTATTCAAGACTTTGAACTCCCCCTGCGCATTCAAGATCAAGTCTTGTCACATGGGGAATCACGCCAGCATCGGGGTTGGTGTCCGTTTGCAGACCGTCGATTCTCACTTTGTAAAGACTCTGCTCAGACTTGGTGGAAAATGAACCTTTTGTAAGGTAGGAAAAAAAACCAGCATTAAAAGGCATGGTTTTACCGGCCATGTTTTTGGCGTAATAACCCCTTCTCGCATCCCGCCCAACAAAGGGAGCGGCGGGGCCTTTGACAAAAGCGATGACGTAGCCTCCATCTTTCCCCATCAGCATGTCGGCCATTGTTTTTTTATCGCTGACACCCTGGACCTCGGACAAAACAGTTTCACTCCAGAGATCCTGGATGTGGCATGCCGCTTTTTTCGCCGAAATATTCCAGAGAAAATCAATAGGGCTGTCGATAAGCCTGGCTGCAACATTTCCACGTTCCACAGAATGGGGAAAAGACACTCTCAGGTCATCGGCATGACGCCGCGATGCTACAAGAAAGGATTCACCCATGGCCTGGTCCTCCTTAAACACCTCGGAGGCAAGCTTGAAGGCCGAAGGCCGTGATGCACAGGCCATGGCCAGCCCTTCAAGACTCTGCTTATACTTGACGTAAACCTCACCGGATGATTTCAGAACTTCCGGTGAGGGCAGGCTTGCCGTAGCGAGTTTCCCAGCTTTGCCCATCAGGTTCATTCCTTTTTTCTTCACGGCTTTGATGATGCTCTGTTCAACCGGTGCCTCAGGTTTTTCAACATGATTTCGAACCGATGAAAAATCAAACACCTGGGCCATCCAGTCAGGCGGTGTCTCATTTTCATCAAGACAGACCGGCAGTTCTTTGGCCATTCTGTCCAGAAATGTGAAATAAGGCCCTTCGCCCCCGGCTATTTTTTTCGCTACAGCCAGTTGCTCATCGGTGCTGTCCAGTCTGTAAATCCCCATGGGGAAACTGTGTGCGAATTTCAACCAGGACTGTCTGTAGGCCGCTTTGTACCAGGATAGAAAATCCTGTTTTTTTCGTTCGATGGCAGCAGAATCAGCGAGGGATTCCTCCAGTTGATCCAGAACCCCCATGATCATTTCCGAACCGGCTGTCGTGAATGCGGGTTTCACCCTCGCTTCATCTTGCAGACGTTTGCTCCCACCCCAGAAATAACCCAGAGTCAGATCCTTTTCCCCGGAATTCTCGTTACACCAGTCGATCATCCATCTGAGGGAAAGATCCTTTTTGGCTGCAAGCTGAATCAGCTGGTCCCGCATGTGTTTTTTCTCAGCCGCTACGCCGTCGCCTCCTGCCCAGAGCAGGTAATGGCGATACACGTTTTCCATGACAGCGGATTCGCTCTGCCCAAGGCCTTTGTCTTTTTTAGCCACAAGGAATCCAAAGTCAGGCTGGGGAATCTTTTCAAGTTCTTCCAGCTCCATGCCCGAAAGGGTGTTTTCAAGAAGATTGATACGCCGGGCATAGTGAGCGACCGTTCTTCCCACAAAATAACTCGGTGTGGCATCGGTAAAGTGCTGGGCGTCGCTGTCCATTTTCTTGTCAAAGGGTCCAAGAAAGTCGTGTGCGAACTTGCGGCAGAACAAGGCCTTGGATTCATTCTCCATATCGGTACCATGATCCAGGCCGAACTCAGGCAGCCATCGCTCCTTGTTTCGAGTTTCAATGACGACAACAGCCTGTCTGTAGCGATCAAGCTGATGAAGATCTTTGCTGAAAACGCCTGAAAGATCCGTGATGTCAGCTGCCGCTGCCAGGCCGTGCTGTCCCTGCCGAAGCGTCGAAAGTGTCTTACCGAAAGAGTAGCTTAGAAGACTGCATAAAACGGTAAAAGCCAGTATCCAGGCAGAGAATCCCATGGCCTTTGTTTTCAGATGAAAGGCGATGTTCCGCTGGGTCGGAACAAAAATCCGGCGATCACCGGGAAGAATGGTGTCAAACAGCTCCCTGAGAAAGTAGCTCTGGTCTGAAGGTGCTTTCGACTTCTTTTTTTCCCGGAAACCCAGTTTCTTTACAAAATGGGACAGGGGGTCCCCGGATTGCCGGGCGCTGGTGAAATAGATCCCCCTCAGAATGGGTGCTTCCCTGTAAACATTCTGCGAGAACACGCCGTTTACGAAAGAGTTCAGACCCTTTCTAATCTGGCTGAACTCTTCGGGAAAAAACAGGGCGTCAAGATCTATTTTTTCCGAGCCTTTCCGATGAGATATGTAGAGCCTGAAAAGCCTCAGCTGGTCAGACATCGTTGAAAAAACATGTTCCATGAAGCCTGTCACATCGCCAGAAGCACTCTGGTTCATGCAGCCCACGGCTTGTTCATCGGCCAGGGGCGGCAGGAGATCAGCAAACTCTTTCATCCCACGGATCAGGTCGCATTTGGTTATCAGAACGTAAACCGGAAATTTTGCACCTAAAATCTGCATAAGTTCTTCGATGCGAAGTCTGATTTCCCGGCCTTCCGCAAGAAGCTCTGTTTCTTTGGAAGAAAGAAGACGGTCAGCAGGCACCGTGATCACCAGACCGTTCAGCGGTTCTTTTTTTCTGTACTTCGCAAGCTGGCTCAGGAATATGCGCCATTCATCCTTGTCCTTGACGTCATCGGGCTGAGTGGCGTAGCGCCCGGCCGTGTCAATGATGATGGCCTGTTCAAAAAACCACCAGTCGCAGTTTTTTGTACCGGCTAAACCGGCAGCCTGGGTCTGAGATGTAAAGGTGGACGACAGTTTGCAGTTTTTGATAGCTGTTGTTTTTCCCGAACCGCTTTCGCCGACCACCATATACCATGGTAGGACGTAAAGGGGATTCCCGGAAAGGCGCAACTGGGATGATTTCAACTGTAAGATGGCTTCTTTCCAGCGTTTCGCCAGTTCGTTGGACAACTGTTGCTCCGGGCTCTCTTCCTTGGTTTCTTGAACAAGAATCCCATCGATAAACTTTTTCTCTTTGCGTCGGAGCCAGATCGCTCTGAAAAAGAAAACGAATAAAACGAGACTCAAGATACCCGCTGAAATGAGAACGCCTGGCATAAAACCATGACCTGTGAAAAAGGCAATGAGAGGGGGCTGCGCCAGAACGAACACCGTGAGAACGGTAAGACCGAAGATTTTAAAAAAACGCATCGTTATTGAACCACTTTTGTCATAATTTCATTGTTCAGGATGAATCGGTACAGGACATAGAGAAAAGCAAAAAGGGCCACTGGCCCCGCACCGAGAAGGGCTGTCATCATCATTGACCGTTTGCTGCCAGGCTTTTTTTCATACCTTTCAGGTACAGCCAGGCCGTATGCGGCCGGGAAAAGCTTTGACCGGGATTTTTTTGAAAACACGTCGCTCGAACCGGTCAACCGCTTAAACTGCTGCTCTATTACCCGGTCGCGAAGAACACCATCCCCTTCGCTCAAGCCGTATCTCCCCGAAAACCCAAGTGCCAGACAGAGATAGTAAATTTCTCTGACCTCGCTTTTATCTTCATCCAGATTTTCGAGCCGCCTGTAAAACTCCACACCGCCACCGGTCGTACTATAAAATGTCCTTTGGAGAAGCTGCCGTTGCCAGCCATCTTTGCCCTCGAAAGACGATTTCATAAAGGTTTCATCAATCCAGGCGAACACGGCGAAACGGGCGAATTCGTAATCGGCCTTATCAAAGCCGTTGTTCTCACGGAAGGATTCACTCTGGCCAATCAGGCCCGTAACAGTCTGACGCAGGACTTCTCCCGAAATGGGAAAGTTTTCCGTACTGCCCAAAGAATGGGACACATAGGCGATAAGATCCACAAAACAGTCAAAAAGGCGCATGCTATTTTTCCTTTACCACCATCAGTTCCATCTTGAGATCCGCTGGCGGTTCGTACCAGAACAATGCCAGCTGCTTTTCTTTCCTGATGTTGTTAAACGCTTCGCCTCTCGTGTCTATCTTGAAATAAATTCCGTTTGTTCTCCTTGGCAGTTCCTGGGGTGGAATAGGCAGGTATTCGACTAATGCTCCGGGAAGCGAACGCTCCACAATGATCGTCATGAGATCAGGTGAGGTGACCTTGATGCCGATGTCAATGTTGTTCACCACATTTTTAAGTTCGGTTGCTGTTCTCATCACCAGATAATAACTGCAATCCCCTTTGAACAATTCTTCATCCATGGTGCATGTGTAATAAGGATCGGTGAACATAATCTCCAGAACATGATCCGGCCCTGTGGTGATTTCTTCAATAAGTCGGCTGATCAGCTTTTGTGCAAGGGAGAAGCTGGTCCACAGATCATCGTGGTTGTATGCCATAAGGCTTTTTATTTCTTTATCTATCCCGTTCCCGCTGCTGCCTTTGCCCTTCCCCTTGGGTATTTCAAAGTATTCCTGTTCTAAAACGCCCAGAGCGTTCACGTGTTCCGAAAAAGATGACAATTCGCCCACAAGCTGCCTTATCACAGTATAAACATCATGGGGATGGGTCGGGATTTTTTCCTGGAGTTGTTTGAAATAGGCGGTGTAACGGTTGAGAGAGATCAGAACCAGCAGGTATACCATGTCCCTGGACCCGAATTCAGCATTATGAATACCGCGTTTTCTCTTGTACGCCCCCAGTTCCATGCTGCTGACAATGACCGAATCGGCGATGGCATTGACTAAATTGACCAACACGCCATCGGCACTGACCAGGACACAGGGCGGAATATACTCCTTGGAAACGACTCCCCCACTGTCAGTTTTATGAACTTTAGCAACCGGAATCAGATGATAACCGGGAACATGATCAATCTCTCCAGTAAAAAAAAGGCGAAGGACGTAGAACATTCGCTGCACCTGGGCCTGGCCGCTGCCCAGATGAAGGTCTGTCACCTCATCCTGATCCTTAAGGACAACAAAACGGGTGTCCACCTGTCTGGCTGCCGATTCATTCGCCACTTCCGTGACATTGGGCAGTTCGGCCGTCCATTTTTTAAGCCCCACATAAACGATCACAGAATCATCAGATTTCAAATGCTCCCTGAAATCCCTGGATTCTATCACAGCGTTCTTACCGATAACTGCATATGCCATGTCCGGGAACCAGAATTCTCCCGTGCTTATTCCGAATGAATTGCCAGCAAGCGAGCTGCTGTCTGTGCCCATGGAAACAACGCCCGTAAGATGGGGTTTAATGTTGCGATGGTAAGGTGTAAACTGTGAGTTGTCGTACACATCCTTTAACTGGAGATGCTGGGGCTGGAGAAACAGCCCTTGATGCCAGAACAATGGTTTTTCCATATCATTTCTTTCCCTTGACGTCTTCGATCTGCTGGGGTCCCAGCACCATATTGATTTCAAGATTCCCGGGAACCAGTTTTTTTGATGTCCGAAATACATTATTATACTTTACGTAAACTGGGACTTCAAACAGCTTGACCATACGTTCCTTTGCCATGACGTTATATCCTGCCACAACGCCTACATACATGGCACCCTCGGCTCTGTCCATGCGATACGTCACATCGCTGCCCGGATATACCACCACACTTTTCACCGAAGCCACGCTGGAATCGAATATTTTGCTTTCTAGCAGCTTACCCAGACCATCGTTGTCCTGGCTGAGCTGATTGAACCCGTTGGGGTTAATGAGTTGATAAACCACAAAATAAAGTGTGTAGGCTTTCCCTCTCGATTCATTGAGCCGACCGTCGGCCTTGAGATTTAAAATGATTCCCTCCTTCTGCATCTTCCACTCCGGCGGCGAAGCAGGAGAAGACATACAGGCCGAAAGAACGGCTATCAATAACAGTGTGAGCAGAACATATAACGTCTTCACAAACAAACTCCTCATATAATATTTATATTTTAAGTGTTTCAATCGGGTATCTTTTATCGATCGATGATTATTTAAAAAACAGCGAGCATTCGGTTTATTAAAAATCATGAAATACCGTGTACATTCACACTCGTCCCTGCAATGATTCACAGATGTACATTCTAAACATCTGTTATAAAAGGATCGATGTGACTGGAAGGTCATTGGGCTCTATATTACATTTTGCACCTCATTACAATACGATATGATTTTTTTTAAAAAAAATGGTCTGTAATTTATATTACCTTTGAATCACATATCAATTTAAATTGTGAATTTTTATAAAAGAAATAGATGGCTACATGAAAGAACATACGTTTGGATTCGATAGGCGAATCTGTGATCTTGTTTTTCAGATTAACAGGACAAGGCTTGGATAAAAAATTGAAATGGCAGAAATTCCATGTTACTTTGGTTGAGGTGATATGAAAGACTCGGCAAAAATACCGCAGCCAATGGTTTTAACGAAATCTTGAAGCAGGCATCCCTCCGCGTTCTTTTTTTCCCTTCAGCTCTGAAACCACAACGAAGATGATATAATGAAAGAAGGTTGTTATGGCGTTTATTAATGAACCGCTTCTGGTTCCTGAAAGCGAAGTTCACATGGATTTCGTGAGATCTCAAGGGCCGGGAGGCCAGAACGTTAACAAGGTTTCGACGGCTGTCCATCTGAAGTTCGATGTGGAGAATTCTCCGTCCCTTAAGGATCATGTAAAAAAACGTCTGATCCGTATAGCTGGTAGTCGCATTGATTCAAGAGGATTTCTCCACATTCAGGCTTTTTCATACAGAACACAGCACCTCAACCGGGAAGATGCATTGAAACGGCTGAATGATATGATCCGACAAGCCAGCATCGTTCCTAAAAAACGAATTAAAACGAGTCCAACCCTCGCGTCAAAAGAGCGGAAACTTCAGGAGAAGAAGATCATCGGTAAAACCAAATTATTGAGAAAACCTGTTCGAGACCTGGATGATTGATCTCCTTGCGAGTGGCTCCGTAGCTCTACCCTGAAGTCTGCACGGCAAGTCTGTAGGATGGGTGAAGCCTTAGCGTAACCCATCAGAATTGACAGTATGTTGGCATATTTCATAATCACGTGATCAGCATAGAATCTCCGTAGCTGTAAAAGCGGTATTCTTGTTCCACAGCGGTTTTGTATGCATCCTGAATGGTGGACATCCCTGCAAAAGCTGAAACAAGCATCAGGAGAGTGGATTGTGGAATGTGGAAATTGGTGATCATGGTATTCACCACATTAAATGTATAACCTGGATAGATAAAAATGTCGCAGACTCCAAACCCGGGAGATATTTTTCCATGCTTTCTGTAAGAGTATTCCAGAGTTCTTACTGACGTGGTACCCACAGCAACTATCCGGCGTTTTTCGCTCATGGCCCTGTTTATTGTTTCTGCACTGGCCGCTGGAATATGATAGCGTTCGCTGTGAATGGCATGATCACGGATATCGTTCACTCGGACGGGCACAAAAGTTCCGTATCCCACATGAAGGGTGAGAGCCACCGTTTCAACGCCTCTGGTTCTGATTCGTTCAAGGAGCGGGCCGGTAAAGTGAAGCCCTGCTGTGGGAGCAGCCACCGCTCCTTTTTCCGATGCATAGACGGTCTGATAGGTTTCCCGGTCGGAGGCGCACAACGGGTCATCACCCGTTCGCTTGATATAAGGAGGAAGGGGCATCACGCCGCTTTCGGAAAGGATTGACTCAAAATCACCGGCGCAATGGAATTTCAGCTCGTATATTCCATCGGAAAAAGAAAGAACCTCTGCTGAAAAACCCTCACCAAAACGAATGAACGACCCGTCTTTGGGACGTTTGGATGCTCTCACAAGACATTCGCTTTGGAAAAAACCTGTGGCGGATAGGTGGGCCATGCCGCCGGGATAGTCGAGAATCAGAACCTCAGCCTGACCGCCGCTTTCCTTAAAGCCATATAGTCTGGCCGGAACCACACGTGTGTTGTTCATGACAAGCACATCGCCGTCGTGAAGAAAATCGGTAATATCACCGAACACACGGTGTTTGAGATTACCGGTTTTCCGATCCAGACAAAGAAGTCTGGATTCGTCACGCCGTAATTTAGGACTATGGGCGATCAAATGCTCGGGAAGGTGGAAATCGTAATCTGATAAACTGTACATTAATGCTTCCCTATAAATACAAAAACAACACCCAGAAGCATCATCACAAAGCCGAAACGCCTAAGCAGAGAATCCTCCTGCTCCAGCATGACCCTCATCACATCTTTCATTTTTTCAGGTACTGCAAACCAGGGCAAACCTTCCAGAACAAGAACCATCCCCATCACACACAAAAAAAACTTCATACCACCACCTTTTCACTCACGCCATCTTTTCATTTTATTGTGTTCAAACCACAGGTTATGCTATATATCACCCTTGTTCATTTTCTTAAAAGGAAATTACGCCTTTTCATTTCAACTATCGTTCGAGGTTTCTCATGAAATACGAAGTGGTCATCGGCCTTGAAATTCACGCCCAGCTCAAAACCGATTCCAAAATATTCGGCGGGTGCTCAACACGTTTCGGAGCCCCCCCCAACTCCCAGACCTGCCCGGTGTGCCTGGGTATGCCAGGTGTCCTTCCTGTGGTAAATAAAAAAGCCGTGGAATACGCCATGAAAGCGGGCATTG
>JBAZWJ010000069.1:0-30154 GCA_041660385.1 Desulfobacteraceae bacterium
AACTTGATACCGGTTTCGATGTAGTTTTTGGCGCAAGGTATATTGGAAAAGGTATGCCGATATTTCGACTTCTGGGAAATCGTTTTTTGAATTATTTTGCCGGACTTCTTTTTGGCCTCCGTCTCCATGACATTTGGTGCGGTTACCGGGCTTTCAAAGCTTCAGTTTATCCTAAAATCTCCTGGAATTCTTCTGATTATTCATCCGACGTCGAAATGGCAGTAAGGGTAGGTTTAAACAAGTTGAGGCACACGGAACATTTTGTAGGGACTATTTACCACGAAAAAGGCTCTGTTACTGGCACAACGCTACATGATGGCTTAAAATTGCTAATAGATCTGGTATTTTGGCGTATAGGAAGAATATGATACCTTTGCAAATAATTTCTCTTATATTTGGTTTGTATATGTTGTATTGGAGTTTCCTATCATATAAAAAACGTCTTTTCTATTTTAATGAATTAATGTTTTGGATATCAGTGTGGACGCTATTCATGACCGTTGCAATTCTTCCCGAAACCGTTAAATTTATTCTCCAGACATTTCAGATAAACCGTGTCATGGATTTACTAATGATATTGGCGTTCATGGTACTATCAATAGTCACATTTCGTAATTACTCTGAAAATCGCCAACTTAGAAAAAAAGTTTATGAATTTATTAAAAATGACGCGATTAAACAATCAACTTCCGGCAAAAAGTCATCACAGAATCCCAGGTTAAGATGAATAATAAGGTATCGAAATGCAGGATTTTAATATTTAATCCATTCTATCCGCCCCATATCGGAGGATTGGAAAGTCACGCGGATGAGTTTAATTTTCATCTTGGAAAATTAGGGTACAAACTTACCGTTTTTACACCTCAAATACCAGAAAAATCTTCTTTAATAGAAAATAGATACGCTGGAGTGACAATTATCAGGTTTCCTGCCGTCGAGATAATTCCCAATTATCCTATCCCGGCCTTTTGGAAAAAGGAATTTTGGTCTCAATACAATTTAATCCATAATTCCGAGTACGATTTAGTAATTTCAAGAACACGATTTTTTCTAACCTCAATTATGGCCCTTTTATATTCGAAAATTAAGAACAAAAAATGGATACATATAGAACATGGTTCGGATTACGTAAATTTATCAAATAAGATAACGACAGGAATTGCTTGGATATACGACGAAACTTTCGGAAGATTGGTATTCAAATCTTCCGACATAAACGTTTCGGTTTCAAAAGCCGTACAAGATTTTGTCGGTCAGTTTGATAACAGAACATCTCCTTTGATATATCGGGGATTAAATTTCAGCGCCATAAACAATATTCGTCCAAACGTTTCGATTAGAAAAAAATATCCCGATAAATATGTCGCTTGTTTTGCCGGCAGGTTGTTCAAATGGAAAGGGCTGGAGAACTCTATAAAAGCTTTTAGTTTATTGCCTGATAATATTTACAAAAAATGGATATTCGTTATTATTGGCCGGGGGGAAGATTTCAAATCTCTTCAAAAGCAAGCTGCCTCTAATGTTATATTCTTGGGTGAAAAGAGTTGGGAAGTTACCATTTCATATTTAAAGACCAGTGATATTTACCTTCATTCATCCCTTTCAGGAGGAGGATTATCTACTTCTTTGTTAGAAGCCATATATTGTGGTTGTAATATTATTGCCACCCGAGGAGAAGGGGCTACAGAGGTTGTCAACTCCAATAACGGCATTTTAATTGATAGTTACAGTGTAGAAGGCTTAAAACTGGGAATATCAAAGTTATTAAGTAAACCCAAAATTTCTAGCTCACTAGATGTAAGGAAGCGTTTAATACGGAAATCATTTTCCTGGTCAAAAAACATATTAAAATATCATAATTTGATACAAAATCTCATATGAATATAATTTACAAATTACCTGCCCTGCTCACATTAAATATTTTATACAAAATATTTCCCGACTCTGAAAGATTTCTGGAAAAATATGTTTTTAATATTTACCATTTCGGAAAAGATCACAATAAATATAGCCAAGACCAATTTACTGATTTAATTAATAGTTTATCGGGCCATACAAGTCTAAGGGGGAAAACGATTTTAGAAATCGGCCCCGGTGGTTCGGTCGGTCTTGGTCTGTTAACTCTCAAGCACGGGGCAGGTAAATATATAGCAATAGACGTGGGTAATCATCTCAAAACTGATTCTAAATTATATACAGATTATTCCCGTTTACTTCAGGATGACAAATTAATAAATCGGTTGATTAATAAGCTGAATGGTAAATATATTTTTAATCCGAATATAATAAATATATTAAATATTAATCAATATTCTACTTATGATCTTCCAGATAATTCTGCAGATATAATATATTCCAATGCGGTATTGGAACACATTCACGACCTTAATTTATGCTTCCAGGAAATGTCACGGGTTTTGAAACCAGGCGGATATATGAACCACGTAGTCGACCTTCGTGACCATATATTTTCAAAAGATAGTTTATTTTTCCTGACTATTCCTGAATTCTGGTTGCATCGCCTTTTTGGAAATACAGGTGCATATATTAATCGAAAAAGATATAGTTATTACTTAAGGTTATTTTCAAAATTTGACTTAAAGGTACTAAGTCTCCGTAAACAATATACTTATGATGGAACAATCAATCCTGCTTTACTTATTAAATATAAAAAGGGTGATTTAAAATTGTTATCCTTTAATATAGTTCTTAGAAAAAAAATCTAATGTGCGGAATAGCCGGTAAAGTAAGTTTCACAAGTAAAAGCGTCTCTGAAACGGATATTAATAAAATGACCGCGGCAATTATTCACCGTGGCCCTGATGATGGGGGGGTGTATATTTCTCCGGATCAAAAAGTCGGTTTAGGGAATCGTCGGTTGGCAATCATCGACCTCTCACCCAAAGGACATATGCCGATGTCATACAAAGACCGATATTGGATTACCTATAACGGAGAAATCTATAATTTTCAGGTTGAACGGAAAAAACTTTCAAAAATGGGTTACCGGTTCAAATCCCAAAGTGACACTGAAGTTATCATGGCTCTTTACGATAAATATGGAGTGAAATGTCTAGATCATCTCCGGGGAATGTTTGCTTTTGTCATCTATGATACTCAAAAAAATATTCTATTTTGTGCCCGCGACCGTTTAGGGAAAAAACCATTCAAATATTATATTGATGCCAATGTATTTATATTCGCTTCTGAGCTCAAGGCTATTCTAACCCAGTCACAATATCACCCCCAACCTGATTACCATGCAATTCACAACTATCTCACTCTTCAGTATTGTCCTTCTCCTCAAACCGGATTTATTGGTATCAATAAGCTGGAACCAGGCCATTACATTTTATTAGATATTGCTAAAAATAAATTAACAAAAGTTCGGTATTGGAGATTAGATTTTTCATCCAAAATCGACTTGTCAGAAGATGAATGGCAGAGGCGAATACTGTCCAAGCTTGAAGAATCGGTCAAACTTCGGCTGATTTCCGATGTACCATTAGGAGCCTTCCTTTCCGGCGGGATCGACAGCAGTGCGATTGTTGCTATGATGGCTAAAAATTCCTCACAGTCTGTAAAAACGTTTTCCATTGGGTTCGATGAACCCAAGTACAATGAGTTGTCGTATGCCAGATTAGTCGCCCAGAGATTTGATACAGATCATACCGAATTTATCGTCAAACCCGAAACTATCGAAATTTTGCCTGAATTGGTAGCTCAATTTGAGGAACCATTTGCTGACAGTAGCGCCTTAGCCACATACTATGTTTCCAAGCTAACGCGGCAGCAAGTAACGGTTGCTCTGAATGGTGATGGCGGGGATGAAAACTTTGCGGGTTATGGTAGATACTCTGTACAAAAATTTTCTTTATGGTACGACCGAATTCAAAAATTTAATAACTTTATAATAGAACCGTCATTACGGTTATTACAAAACCATTATTCCAACACTTTTCTTAAGCGTGTCCTGCGTTTTTCCCAAACCGTGTCTCAAGGTTACGAAAAAAGATACGTTAATTATATTTGTTACTTTAATGATCAGCAGAAGCGTCAGTTATACACACCGGATTTTTATAATCGTGTCGGAAATAACGATTCAGGCAATTACATTTCGGATAAATTTCAAGATTCAGAAACCTTCGATAAAATGGATCAAACCCTTTACACAGACATTAACACCTATCTCCCGGATGACCTTCTTGTCAAAGTTGATATTGCCAGTATGAGCGTAAGCCTTGAAGGCCGATCACCTTTTTTAGATCATGAATTTATGGAACTAATGGCTAAAATGCCGTTTAATTTAAAACTCCGGGGCCAAAACACAAAGAAATATATACTCAAGCAGGCCCTGAAAGATTTTCTACCTGACAAAATCCTGAATCGTCCAAAAATGGGCTTTGGGGTACCTTTAGATAAATGGTTTAAAGGAGACTTGAATAGCTACTTAAAGGGAGTTTTACTTTCTCGACGATCCATCAACCGACATTTGTTTTCTTCCACATACACAAGGTCATTAATTGAATCTAACCCCATGGATACGATTACATCATATGAATTATGGGCTCTTCTTACATTAGAACTTTGGTTTAGAAGGTATTTTGATAAATGAAACAAAATCTGACAATTGTTCATTTAATTGTTGGTTTGGAAAGAGGGGGAACAGAAATGATGTTGCTAAAAACCCTTCCGATTCTTAATCGTACTAACCAGAAGCATTTAGTCATCAACTTAAGCTCCCCGGGTCCGATAGGTCCGCTTCTTTCCAATTCCGGGGTTCAGGTTATTAATCTTGACATAATACATCCGGAAAAATTCATTCCCGGACTCCTTCGCTTATTAAAGTTTCTTAGAAGCCTTAAACCAAATGTTTTGACAACTTATTTTATTTACTCTGACCTTATAGGTAGGATAGTTGGTCCTATGGCCGGAATTAGGGTTATATACTGTTTTCAACGTGGGGCTCTTCTTTCAGCCGAGCCGCTACGGATATTAGATTATTTTACTAAGTCTTTAGTAAGTGAGTATTGGTTTGTCTCTCAGTCACTCGCTGATCGTGTCTCAGATAAATTACATCTTAAACCTTCCGATATTCAAGTTATTCCAAACGGAGTCGAACAAAGTTATTTTAAGATTCGTAAGATATTTGATACAAAAACTATTATCATTACGAATATCGGATCTTTTAAAAAAAAGAAAGGCCAAGAACTACTTATTGGAGTTTTGCCGTCATTAATTAATAAATACCCCCAACTCCGGGTAGTGTTTGTTGGTGCCGGTCCACTTTTACCTGCTTTCAAAGACAAAATTACTCACCAGCACTTGCAGGATCATGTAAAGTTTACAGGTCAGGTAAATGATGTCAAACCTTATTTGTCACATACAGATATTTTCGTCTTAACAAGTTTAGAAGAGGGGATGAGTAACGCATTGCTTGAAGCGATGGCATCTTCCTGTGCGGTTATAGCTCACAACTCTTCTGAAAACCGCGAGGTGATGGGCCAGGCTGGAATTCTTGTAGACATTACTAATGTTTCCCAACTTGAAAAGGTACTAGACGAACTGCTAATCAATTCTGAGAGACGATTACAACTGGGTAAACTTGCTCAAGACAGAGTAAATTCTCACTTCACTATTACAAAAACTATTAAACAACTAAAACAACTTTATGCTAGAAATTAATCCGTTGATATTTATTCACTTGAAAATATCCGCAATTCTTTGATTCATAAGTATAATAATATTTTTTCAAAGGTTCCATTTTCGTTTCAATCTTCGGTATATACACCGTATCTGAATTTCCCTCAAACGGGAAGTTTTCTGTTACTAAAAATATAATTGGATATCTTTCTTTTACGTCCTCGATATTGTTCAACAAGTAATCAGATTTAGTTAAGTGTCTTTGGTCCAATCCATAATAAGCAAAAGCTGATAATCCGGAAAAGCTATTAAAGAAAATATTGTAGTCACTAATTTTTGTTTCATTCAAAATATACTTTGGACAGTTCACGACATCCCAGGAATAATCATTATGTTTTGCTAGGTTCGATGTAAATACGAATCCGTAAACTGATTGATATATCCAATATACCCCCAAACTTATAATTCCAAACCAGTTAAATAGTTTGAATAACGCATTATTTGATTCTGATTGAAGACAAAAGGATCTTACTACACCTAATCCAAATACTATTAAAGTCAAAGGCCAAAGTAATATTAATAGTCTATACGAATCCTGATACTTGGATATGGTTACTAATGCGATCAATGTAGCAAAAAACCAATATGTAACCTGCTTGTATTCAGATCTCCAAATGAGATATAACCAATAAGGTAAAAAGATTACTAACGGATATACGAGAATAAATTTTGAAATATAGCTTTCCCATATTCCTCTAAAGCCAGGTAATCTAGATGTAGAATCTAAAAGTAGATGATTAAGCCAGCGGTTGGTATGCATTGATAGTAAATCTGATTTTGCAACAAATCCCGACGGTAACCCGCGTCCGATGCTTTTTGGTATCAAACTTACGGATGGCATATAATCCTTCCCTCTTGTCCCGATTGAATTATTTCTGTTAAATAGTATCTTCACTTCATCAAATGGTTGTTTAAATCGACAACCCGCCAAGTTACATCCTAATGTTTCAGTTAGTAGTACAGATAATAATAATACAGATGTGAGTTTAACTAGTGGTTTGGACATGTGTTTTTCAATCAAAGTGTTAAGAATAATAAATATCAAAATCACGATTGGTAATATTTTTGCCAAAGGGTGCATATTTACGAACACTAAACTAAGGAAAAGTAATAGTAGATAAGGAACTCTAAAATCCTTTATTAGGTATAGTAATAAAAAGAACAATAATACAGCCCAGAACGAAGGAACTACCCAAAAAAAACCATGTATCAATCCGTCGCCAACAAAAGATCCCAGTAATAGTAAACACACCCCGCGTTCAATTGTCGGAAGCTTTAAGCTTTTCAGCCAGGCGGCCAACACTAATAACAGTAATATTTTTCCGAAAAAGAAACTCCAATACACGACCCACTCTGGTGATTGTTTTATCAAAATTGCAAGACCTCCGAATAACGCATTGTATGAAATGTAATCAAGATGAGCTTCCGGATATAAATATACAGTTGGAGGAACTACTGAGCCATAATCCACAACCTTTTTGATTCCGTACATATAACTATATAAGTCATCAAACCCCACCGGAATATTTCCGGTTCTGTTTCGAAACAATATTGCACTTAATCCTAATTGGTAAACAAGAAAGAATACCACTGAAAATATCAAAAATACTCGTTTCCATTCTAATCGTAACGGTATCAAACGTTTAATTTTTGTCCACAAATAAGTACTCATTACATCCCGTACCGTTTCGGTAAACTAAATTTTTGCATAAAAAGTTTCTTTTTCCCATCCAATTAATTATCTCATCTGGAGATGCAAATTCATAAGGATACCCGCCTAACCAGTCTACGACATCAGTCTTCCAATCCATACCTCGATTTTTTTTATATTCCCTTATATAAGTTATGGGGTTTGTTCCGAACAATATTAAACCTGTAACATGGTAAAGAATATAAACATACTCCATAATTCTTTTCCCGAATGAGTTAGAGCTATTATAGATTTTCTTTATTTTAAGCCAAAATAAAGAAGTTCCTCCGTAAAATGCAGTGGTTGCTCTATTGTATATTGCTAAATATAAATATCCGCCGGGTTTCACCAGATGGGTAACGTTCCCGATCGCTTGGTACATATTCCCCGTATGGTGCAATACTCCCCATGAATAGACCACGTCAAACTTTCCTAATTTATTTATGAACTTCTGATCAAGTACGGACCCCTGTAATATTTGCCAATTAATCGGACTCCCTTCTTTGGAAAACAGATGCTTGGCGCAGGATACGGAATACCTGTCAGTGTCGAAGCTAACCACTTTGTTTGCACCTAGCCGGTATGCCGCCAATGAAAATAATCCGCTACCACATCCCACATCCAAAAATTGCTTATTTTTAATAGAGTCACGACTCCCCAGAAAACCGATGAGTGACTCTTGAGCCTTGTCTATTCTCTCTGGAGTCAGAGAATTTAAAAATCTTTTCCAATTTTCTCCGAAACTAAATCTATTTTTCTTCTGGTAATCGTTTTCGTACATTTCAGTTAGTTAAAGTCAAAAGTTTGTTTCCAAACCTTTTTGCTAAAATATTCAGGCTGTTATATTCCTTAGCGTAATTTTGGCCTTGTTTACCTAATCTGTCAATCAGGCCGGGATTAGTTAATAACTTTTTCACTGTTTCTACAAACAATTCCCAACTCCCGTTTGCACACAGACCACCGCCGGATCTGCTCAAATAGGAATTCGGATCAACGTTAAGTGACACAACAGGTAGCTTACAAGCTGCAGCTTCCAAAAATGTATTAGGAAAGCCCTCTCTAATTGAGGTGCTAACATAAATTCTATGACCAAGTAAAATCTTAAATTTCGCTTTCCATGAGGTACCCGAAATCCAATTTAGATTTGGAGTTTTAATAAATTCATTTTTACATATTTTAATTAATTCAGGCTCACCTGCCTCAAAGCTAACCAGAGTAAATTTGCACTGGGGCAAAATCTGGGCCAGTTTGATGTAACTTAGTGGTTGTTTTTGGTCTGTAAATCTGGTTGCAATATAAACCACGTCTCGAAGGTGAGATCTTTTCAAAGATTGATAGGAAATTAAATCAAACGGAACACCATTTTCCATAGTCCAAACATGTTGACTTATTAATTTTAGTTGTTGTGTTTGGAAATCATTTTGGGCAACTATTAGGTCAGCCCGCCTCAAACTAAATCTGAAAAATGGCCACCAATATTGTTTGTTTAACGGATTAGGTGCATTTGACGTGTCCCAATCATGAGCAACCATATATACAAATTTTTTTGAAAATAATTTACAGTAAACCCATATGACAAAAGTAAATATACCTGCAGATCGTTGAACCAGGACTTCACCATTATAGTTCAGCCAAAACTTCATATTAAGTCTGATCCCTTTCGCTCGTTCTGCCATTCTTGAAAAGACACTTTTCTCTTGAGTCCAAAACGGCAAGCTTACTATTTTAAGATTTTCAACTTGTGTGGGGTTGTTTGGGTTATTTTGAATTACCAAAGTAACGTCAAATTTTTTGTTTTTTGATAACTCTTTTGATAACAAATACATTTGTGTTTCCGCACCGCCATATGGATGTTGGTCTTCATCATTTACGACTGGAAATGAACCGGGAGAAATAAATGCAATTTTTATGGTTTTAGACATATAACTTATTTGGATGTATTATTGCTCATTATATAGGGAAATGAGTATGATAAAAAAGTATTGGTTTTTATGGATTCCCACAGTGGTGAAAATAATTCTTGCTTCATTGTTTTGGGGGTCAACAGATATAAGTAACTATTTAGGAGCAGCAGAAGCACTGACTGCCAATGTGGGCATTAAGCATAATTATATGGCCCCGGCTTTAAACTTATTTTATGCCGGTAATCTTGCGTTTAATATTGGTGTACCCGCAAACATTGCATTAAAATTGCTTCCAATATTAGCTGAACTTGGCATCGGTATATTAATATATAAACACTTTAAAAATATTAATAAATTTACCCGGGCTGAAATTGCATCTCTCTTGTATTTGCTTAATCCCGTAAATATTTATATAACAGTTTTTCATGGTCAATTTGATTCTATAGCAATATTCCTAATCTTAACTACGGTATATCTATTATCAAAACCAGGGACTGATTATTTGAATTCGTTATTTAGTGCATTATCTTTTTCACTGGCAATAGGATTAAAGGTATTTCCATTATTATTATTTCCAATACTGATCATCCATCCACAAATACCTTTTAAGAGAAAGCCAATTTTTGTGATCGTTTCACTAATTCTAATTTGTCTTCCGGCATTAGTTCATCCGCACCCAAGTGTATCTGCAGTAATTGACTATCTCAAATATCCATTATCTTATCGCTCATATGGAATTTTAGGTCTTGATGGTGCCCTGGGACTGTTGGGGGAGACTTTTCATAACTTTTATCGGGATAATCTTCGGATAATAACCATTATTTCAACATTATCAAGTGTAGTGTATTGTCTCAAAACTAAACAATCGTTACTTGAAAGCATAGGATTAAATCTTTTGGTTATACTCGCCTTTACAACCTCACTAGCTCCTCAATACTTTGTCTGGCTGGTACCATTTATATTTATTTCAAGATCATTAATCGGAATTATATTTACGGTATTTTCCGGATTCTTTTTACCGTGGTATTATCTTCTTCCCTCAGATAATTCGGGAGTATTTGTCTCACTGGCAAAATTACCGTTTCTTACTCCGTCAGGGTTGATCTATTACTTCAAATTCCCTTTTATTTCCAATTTCTTAGAGCGATACATCCGCTGGTATGGCTTTTCCATTTTCTTTTTTACCTGGTTAATTGCAAAAATCCTTACTCCACCATCATTCAGGTACCAGTCGTTGGATGAAAGCCCATCCCGATGGAGGTTATCCGGCACATTTATCGCACTCACAATTTCAATTACAATAATATTTCACCTTCTGGCAATATTTTTAGAATATCGGACAACTCACTCCCAGCAATATTTTGATTCTAAATTGATAAGTGGTACATTGCTAGCCAAAAAGACCCGTTTCTTATATGGATTTAATGAGAATTTGACGGTAAGTATCCCCAAGGAACTTAAACTGGAGGCGATAACGGTAGATGGCGGAGATTATCTGAAAGTTAGCCTTAATAATAAGGATTATTATTATTATGGAAATCAATATTGGGACTATCATGGGGGTTGGAGAAATACCAGGTCTAAAATATCTTTTCCCTTGGAGCCGGATAAGGACAACCAACTCCGGATCATTTCGAACTCGACAAGTATCCGTCCCGAGTTTTTTCTTAATATAAATGATTCCAGGGATTTAACTGATATTTCAGTATTTCCTCGGGTTACAACTACATCAGAGGCTTGTTCTAATCCGCTCAAATCCGATAAAGAATGTTATATCTCTTTCCCGGGCAAGTCTAACTGGCACTTTTCAATAATAGAAATTCTCCTCACAGCCAATGTTTGTTATGCAGTATATTTTCTAAAAAATGTGTCCATAAAAGATTGGAATATTGCTTAAAGTAGTTTAAATTTTTTATTAGTAATCAGATCTATTCCATTTTTTATAAATAATATAATTGGCCTAATACTTCCTATCTGTATCGCAATTAAAAATGGTATTATATGCATTGCTACTCGTATATCTATCCCCACTGGAATTAAAAATAAGATTGTATTCATCATTAAAATCGGTAAAACAAACAACAGCCATCTTTTTTTAAATAAAGAATAAATTATTCCTAAGGTGTATGTTACAGCTAACAATATCTTTGAACTACTTCCGATCAGTGTTGAAAACAACTGCCTATCATATCCAAATATACTAAATGTTCCGATAGCCGTTCTGCCTACGACTTCCTTTACTGAATGCAATTTAAAAAAATACTCCCAGGTACTTACATCCCCTCCCGCATATCCGTTTGTGTATAATTCAGATAAAGTAGGACATCCGGCACAATCAATTTTCTTCACCCTTACAAACTCATAATTTCTTTGAAATTTTGCTTGAAAGTCAGAAAAAAAAGTTGCTTTTCCAAATGCTTGCTTGTTATATCTCAAATATGGGTAAAAAAGCAAAACAGGGATACCAATAAGTACAAAAATTTTCCTCAAAGATAACGAACTTTTGTAGATATAAAAAATCCATATCAAAAGTAAATAAGGCAGACTCATGAAACGAATCAATAGTGTTACAGCTCCTAATATTCCTCCAGCTAAAACCTCTTTCCAACTGGTATCCTTATTAAAAGGCATTCTGAATACGAAAAAATATGTGCACATCATAATTAATGCCGTATACATATCCTCTCTTAGCCCCCGTACACTTGTGTCGATCAGAAAAGGATGAATAGCTAAGATCAATGACAAAGCTAAATTTTCGATCACGGTCAAATATTTGCGAAATAAATACCATGCCATCCCGATCAATAGTACCGACCAAAATATACTTCCCAGTCTTGCGGTCAACATTTCATTTCCGAACATGGTCATTAATTTAGTCCACCACACAAATAGTGGTTCTCTAACGCCGGTGCTATACGGACTGACAATTGTTTTAGCCAAAGTCACGTAGTAGCCCACATCTGAATCTAGGGGTAAATTCACCACCCGTTCCAATGCCAACCACCTTGAAGTAAATGCAATAAGAAAAATATTTAACCACGATAAAATAATTAATTTATTGCTGAACAGTATCAAATGTTTTTTAGGTACGGCGGTTTTGAATTTATTCAAAAAGATAACAATCGAAACACCGGTCACCCCCGCGCTTACAAAAATGTAATTGTAGTACATATACCCGCGCAAACTTGTCCAATTGTTCAGAACCGTTGCGACAACTTCAGATCGGGATAACAACCATAAAATAATAATCCAAGTCCAGTTAAATAACTTTATCTGGGATTTACTCAAATTCGTCAAATTTATAATTATCAGACCCACCAAAAATAGAATTAACCAAAATATTACATATGGTACATTAGGTAAATTAACTGTTTCAAATTGGGAAACTGCCATTCTCGACACCATCGTTCCTTTATCCACCTGGATTGACACCTTATTAAAGCGCGAAGAAGGCTCCGTTTTAACCGATAAATTATCTCCGGTAATTGTTCCAAG
The DNA here is from genome assembly GCA_041660385.1 of Desulfobacteraceae bacterium. GTDB lineage: Bacteria > Desulfobacterota > Desulfobacteria > Desulfobacterales > Desulfolunaceae > DYJE01. The sequence continues at coordinate 12,793 of JBAZWJ010000069.1, forward strand.
GAATTTTTCATTCTCAAAAACTTTAGCTTTACCGCCCTTCTGCCCAAGTGTTAAATCAATTGTCAAAAAACCTGCCCCCGTACGATTTGGCAGGTTAATAATGGAAGCAGATCCGGTGGCCAATATGCCTGATTCCTGACATTCAAAACCAAGCGTTAAGTTACTGAAATTTTTACAAGTGTTGGAGTTGAAATCATACCACGTCGTTGATGGTGGAGAGGTTTTTAAAGCCTTGTATAAAGTTTTGAATTCAGACCTGAAAGTCCAACTCCAACCCACCAAAAAAATAAAAATAAACCCAAGCCATAATCTTAACTTCACTTTATAAATCTGGTATTAATAATTCTGTATAAGGTCCAGTACAAACCCTTCAATGGATTCATCTTAGATTCTCCGATTCTCTCTTTGTATGGTATAAATATTTCTTTAGTGTTGTATCCAAGTAGTTTTGGTTTCAACCACAAGTCTACCGGCAAAGCTGGTTTGCTACCGTCAAATTTAATCACATCGAGTATTTTTTTATCATATGCCCTCATCCCGCTATGCAAATCTGTGGTCCATATACCATACAATAAGCTGGCTATTAAGGCGCATGCAGCGTTAGCCAAGTAATTTATCCAAGGCATGGCTTTGGGTTTACCCATTAACCTGGAGGCATTAACTACTGACACACCTTCTTCAACCATTTTTCTTAATACCGGGATATATTCAACCGGATAGGTTCCGTCGGCATCAAGTGTGATTACAATGCCATTTTTTGCCAGATTTAGAGCCTCCATCATCGCGGGTCCGTAACCTCTTGGTGGAAACTGTCTGACAACCGTTGCCCCGCTATCTTTGGCCTTCTGAGCAGTTCTGTCGGAACTGCTGTCTACCACCAATACTTCGTCCTCTAAAGAAACATATCTTTTGATTTCGGATATTACACCGCTTATCGCCTTCTCCTCATTTCTCGTAATCATGGCTACAGTTAATGAGTTCTTCTTTTTTTGTTTCATAAGTGATATTATTGGAAAAACTTTATGCCCGAGACCTTCAAATTATCTCACTATTTTGACCAAATCACTAGGACAACAAACGAATTTACAAAGTCCAAAGAACTTCAGGAAGTTATCGATCTTCTGTACCAAACATGGGAAACGGGAGGTACCGTTTTTGTCATGGGTTGTGGTGGTTCGGCATCGACCGCAACACATTTTGCTGCAGATTTAGCCAAGACAACTAATGTTGAAGGTAAAAGAAGATTCAAAGCTATGGCTTTGGTTGACAATATTCCGCTTGTCAGTGCTTGGACAAACGATAACGGCTGGGGAACAGTTTTCAGGGAGCAGTTGGAGCCATGGTTAACCCCCGGTGATGTGTTAGTGGGATTTTCTGTCCATGGCGGGGGAGGATCAGGTGAAGCAGGTCCATGGTCGCAAAATCTAGTCGCCGCCATGGAATTAGCTCAGGAACGAAAAGCCAAAATCATCGGTTTTTCTGGTTTCGATGGGGGAGCTATGAAGAAAATGGCTGATACATGTATGGTCGTTCCGGTTACAGACACAACCTATGGCACACCGGTAGTTGAAGGATATCATTGTGTTTTAACCCATGCAATTATTTTTGCGCTTAAAGACTTAATAAAAAATTCGAAATCATAATATGGCAGTTGAGACCAAAACGGGTTTTTTTCTTGACACTAGCGATCCTGGGTTAATTGCTAAATGGAAAAGTGTAACTAGGGGAGTTACTACCAACCCGGTCATTCTGGCCAAAGCCGGAGTTGTTGACATTCCTTCCCGCATACTGGAAATATGTCAAATTGTCGGTCCCGGTGTTCCGATCTCAGTGGAAATTCCCGATACTTCGATGCAGGAGACAGAGATGGTAGAAATGGGTCATTCTCTTCAGGCATTATTTCCCGACAACGCTGTGATTAAAGTTCCTTTAACTCCGGAACCCAAACCCTTCAATGTCATTTCCAGATTAAACGGACACAATATTTTGACAAACGCCACCCTGGGTTTAACTTTTATGCAGTTGGCTCTTGCCGCGGAAGCAGGGGCCACCTATATCAGTATGTTTTGGGGCAGGGTTTCCGAAAGTCATGATAAATATAATCAGGGACCAGAACCGGAAGTTCTTCTGGAGGCCACACTCTCTTTCTTGCTGAAACAGGGTTTAAATTCCAAGGTTATTGTTGGGAGCGTTCGCACCCCTGATCAAATCACCCGGGCTTTTTCTCTCGGTGCCCATGTAGTTACAGTTCCTCCGGAAAAACTCGATCAATCATTTCAAAACACCCGGCTTAGTGAAACTATTACTGAATTCGACCATGCATTCAAATCCACTAAGAATACGCCCGGGTTCAAACTAATTTAAAGAGTTTATACTCCCTTGAGTTGTAACTTAATCCACTCTAAAATCTCTCCCATATCATTTGCCTTAAAATCCGCATCAACTGACTTAGTTTTTTCCACCTTTTCTAACTCATCCTCGTTATGTAAATATATCACTGTTTTACACCCGACGGCTTTCCCCGCCTGAACATCAGATTCCTTGTCCCCCAACATTATGCTTTTTTTCAAATTGATGCCTAATTCTTTTGCGGCTTGAAAAAGTAATCCCGGTTTTGGCTTTCGGCAATCGCAGTCAAGTGTTAAATCAGGCATGATTCCTTTTGGGTGGTGTAGACAAATATAAGCTTTGTCTATCTTTGCTCCCTGTTTTGCCAATAGATCATGAACCTTAGCTTCAATAGCATCGGAGGTTTCCCGAGTCATTTTTCCCTTAGCCACTCCGGGTTGATTCGAAACCTCAATCACAAATATTTTTTTTTGGTTTAAATATTTGATGACATCAGTTATTCCCTCAACCAAATTGACATCTTCTGGTTTTTGCGGCGAATCCCATTTCCCGCCATACTCCACCATCCTATTTATCACTCCATCCCGATCCAAAAACAATATTCTTCTTCTCATACAAAACTAACTTTTTCTGAAGTTTGCAATAATTTTTGCTCCTTCAAAATCAAACCGAAATCGTTCTCTCACCAATCCGTTTTTTTCCATAATTCTTGTCAGATGGCTTGTATTTTGCTTTGAATAAAGCATTAAAAAACCGCCTCCGCCTGCTCCAATTACTTTTCCGCCTATTGCTCCGTTTTGTTTGGCCATTTCATAACATTCGTCAATAAACGGATTTGTCATTTTATTCGACAACTTTTTTTTATTTTGCCAATGTTCATCAAGAAGTTCTCCGAAAGTGTCAATTTTCCCTTTTTCAAAAGCTTTAAAAACCTCTTTACCCATTTCTTTAATTCGATGCATATTAGAAATTACATTCGATTTTGCTTTTTTTGCGACCTTGGTTTGGTCAGCCAATACCGCAGATGCCGGTCTTTCCTGGTTCAAATAAAATAATAATATATTGTTTTCTAGCTCTGCCAGACTTCCATTAGGGATTCGTACAGGTTGCACTTCAACACTCCCGTCTTTTTCAATTGTAAATGCACTTATCCCCCCAAATGCTGAAGCATACTGATCCTGTTTTCCGACTGGTTCTTTAAGCTTTTCCATTTCTATAATACATGCCTCTTCCGCCAATTGCTGCAAAGGAACAAATTCCCTTTTATATGTGTGTAGCGCATTTAATAAGCAAACCGTAAACGCACCCGAAGATCCCAAACCACTCCCGGACGGAATATCAGCAATGGATACCGCTTCGATGGAGTCTTTAATTCCCAATAATTTGAATGCTTCTCTAAAAATAGGATGTTTTATTTTATTAGCTTTTGGAATTATTTCTGTTTTCGAATACCCAAGTCGGATGCTTTTATAAAACCTTTTGTTAACTGCCAAATATATATACTTATCAATTGCCCCAGAAATCAGAAACCCGCCGTAATTCCGGTAATAAAATGGTAAGTCAGTTCCTCCTCCTCCAAGTGAAATGCGCAATGGCGATCGTGAGATAATCATTATCCTGGTTTTATAGCCGAGGCAATTATAACCCCGCCTCCGAAAGGCAAATATAAATCGCCATCAGGATTTAAAGCCTCATAAATTCTTGTTCCTGGAAATCCTCGGGTTGTAATTTTAAGATCCGAAAATCCCGCCTCTTTCAGCATTTGTCTAATTATTCCGGTCGTAGGAAACCAAACATGACTCACATCCTTGCGATATTTTCCGGTCCACGTCCACTTATTTGGGGTTCTGATTGCCAACACTCCCCCGGGGACTAACACTCTATTCGCTTCCTTAAAAAATATTGCTGATTCCGATTGCAGCACGTGTTCAATCACGTCCCAACTGGATACACCGCCAAATGACGCGTCGGCAAATGGCAACTTTCTCTGATCAGCCGTCGCCACCCTGCTTGCTTTTCGTACATTTTTCGCAAACGCCGCTACCGGAAAAAATCCATCACAATTATAAACTTCTATATTTTTATCAATTTCGGTAAATACAATTTCCGTATTTGCTGGCCCGCATCCCACATCCAGTAGCTTGAGCTTATTTTCAATCCGTATTGGATTTCTGCTTGTCACCACCTGATATAAATTATTAAACTTTCGCCTTATTTCAGGATGTCCCGTATTTAAGTAATGAGCATCTTTTGGATATGGTGAATCGGGATTAGACCCTGCGAAGTACCCTTCATTATAGTAATTATTCGGGTCAAATTTTTTATTTTCTATTGACATAATAATTTTTTATATAATTCTGAAAATCTTTTACTCCTTCCGGACAACCGACTTCATAAAATCGATTGGGCGAATTATAAGCAATTAGCTCCTGCCTGTCTATCAAAGTGTTTAAGTATTCCTGCAGGTGAAATATACGTTTTGGATATTTTATAATATCTTTTGTGTTTAATATTCTGAATCCGCAGTCAATATACGGCATTTTCTCCATGGTTAAACTGTATTTTTCTCTAATGGATAATACTTTATTGTTTTGAATCACAATGTTGCCCTTGTAGTATTTAGGGTAATTGTCAGTAACCGTAATCATTCCATTGGCCTGAGATTTGATAAAATGTTGCTCTGCCAGTTTAAAATCTATCGGCAAAAACGTATCACCGTCAACTATCGCGAAGTAATCATCCGAAATTGCCCTAGCCGCTTTCTTAATACTTCCCCCGAACCCTAGTGGTTCTTTGCCGTCATCAACGTATGAAATATTAATGCCCCATTTATTTCCGTCACCGAAGTAGTCAATTATTTTATTGGCTAAATAATGAACAGAAATTATAATTTCATTAAAGCCGGATTTTGAAAACAATAACAATTGATGTTCCAAAAAAGGTTTACCGGCAAAATCCATCATCGACTTGGGAATATCTGCTGCATGCAAATGAGCCACTCGTGATCCTATTCCTCCGGCAGGAATTACTATTACCATACTTGTCACAATTCATTAATTAAAGTCTTTATCGCACTTTCTACAGCTTCATCGGATTCCAATCTTGCTCTCCAACCAAGTTTATTAATCTTACCCACATTGTACCTGACTTGGGGTATATCTCCGGGCCAACCCCTTTTTCCACCGGTATATATAATTTTTACTCCCGCAAGTCCCATCTCATTAATTACCATTTTTGCAATCTGGCTTACTTTCGTGCTGCTTTTTACACCTAAATTGTAAAAATTTATTTTGTCATCTGCCTTGTTAATTACGAACCACATTCCTTCCACAACATCGTCAACCAGAATATACGGTTTTTGCTGACTGCCATCCCCCAATACCTGAAGTTCTTTAGGATCGCTTTTTAATTTCCTAATAAAGTCGCTTACCACTCCATTTTTCCGTCTGGAACCCACAACATTCGCAAATCTGAATATCCAGGATTTAAATTCAAACGTACCACAATATGCTGTAACCAATCCCTCGGCGGCCAATTTGCCCGCCCCATACATTGAAATCGGAAAGCTGGGTCCATAATTTTCCGAAAGAGGAATTACGGGAGTTTCTCCGTAAATTGTTCCGCTGGATGAAAATACGATTTTTTTTACTTTTGCTAATCTCATAGCCTCTAATAAATTAAATGTTGCCAAAGTTTCTTGTTCCAGATCATGTCTCGGATTGGTAACTCCGATTTGGGCATCAGGATTTGCCGCCAAATGGAAAACCATATCAAAACCTCTGCTCAAAATTCGATTCACAGACTTTGAATCAAGTAGGTCAGCAACATGCAATTTAAATATAGGATTGTCAAAATGATAACGTAGGTTACTTTTTGTAGAATGGCTTAAGTTATCCAAAACTTCGATTCGGGTTATTGATTTTTTTTTAGCAAGATAATCAACCAAATTGCTGCCAATAAAGCCCGCTCCACCAGTGATTAATATTTTCATATATTTATTTCATGGGCTAAATCACGGGCATTTTTAAAACACACATCTGAGTTAATGTATTCAAAATTTCCGAATCGACCCAGCGGCATAATACCAATGTTTTTAAGAAATTCCAAGTATTTCTGCCTGTTATTCTGATATCCAATATCGCAAACCACATAAGCATATTTTATTTTCACTACTTCCTTAACTACCGCATCTTTTCGATCTTTAATACCCGATTTATCCAACCATTGAGTTACATGATTTACAAAAAAAGAATCAGGTTTAGTCCAAAGCTCGCTACCGAATGGTGTTGTTATCTCTGCGACAGCCGAACAAAATCCCGGTGGTGCCATCTTTGGGCTGAATGATTTGGGAAAACAAATCCGATGTGATAAAAAATTCGGATCCGGAATGTTAAACGATAATATCCCCGGCGCAATTGTACCCTTAAATCCCAACAGTGTCAGTATCAATGAATTGTATTTTAAATGTGAAACAGCCGACTTTACACTTTTTGGAATTTTTTTCAACGTCGGAATAAGTTCATGGGGAGGGATGGTCGTAATCAATTCGTCAAATATATATTCCTTTCCACTTTCACAAACTACTAACCATTTGTCATTAACCCGCGCAATATTTTTTAATACTGATTGACCGAAGATTCTGATATTAGGCATTTTTTTTAATAACTTGAAGATTGCGTTTGTCAAACTCTCATATCCGCCCTTTTTAGGATAATAATAGTAGAGTTGGTGCTGCAGGCCTTCTGTAGAAATCCCTAAAGCTGATTTGATCACATCTTCTACCGGAGGCTTGGGAATCCTTCCCACCCATTCGATGCTAAGTTTTCGCGGATCCAGCTTCCATATTTTTTCATTATATGGAATTAAAAATTTTTCGGAGATACCCTGACCAAAAGTGTAATAAATCCATTCTTTAAAGTCTTTAGGCTTTTTGCGGCTCCAGGGGTTATTTATAAATCCGTTTAAACACTCAAAGTTATCTTGTGGGTCTAGAGCTGCCAGATCATTTTCAAAGGGATACTTTACCCACTTCTCTTTGTAGAAGACTTTAGCATTCCGCTTTCTCCTTTCAACATTTCCACCTAACAAACCTATCATCTCATCCATCACCTGTTTGTCTTTGGAAAATAGTATATGACCCCCGGTGTCGAACTTAAATCCATTATTTTCGTATGTCCGGCATAATCCGCCAACTGAATGCGACTTTTCTAAGATTGTAACTTGCATATCGGAGTTCTTACCTAAATACATCGCAGCTGTCAGCCCGCTTATACCTCCACCCAGTATTCCGATTTTCATACGTATGCTCCTTCAAGTCGGGATTTGTTATTTTGGAAATATATTTCTTGGGCTACGAACGAACCCACGGATGTAGTTAGTAGTCCGAAACTTATTCCCACTAAACCAAGGCGGGGAATAAATATAAAATGAACAATTAAACTGATCAAACTTACTACAACCGCACTCAATGTTCCGTACGTAAAGGCATGAATATCCATGGTACTCATCACTGCAACTCTTAATTGCCAGGTCAAATTTAGTGAGACTGCAAACACAATCAAAAACAGGGGAAGAAATATAATTGGGTACGCACTTCCATATAGTTTAACTATCACCCAAGTCATTATTAAATTGCCCATAATTATTACTCCCAAGTATTTTTTTATTAACAGATTTATCATTTTTAAGTAATACATCTTATTTTTTGTTTCCGCTGCAAGAGGCATCAGGACACTTGTAAAAATCGTTGCGAAAGGGTAAAGAAGTTGTGATGCAGCACTGGCATAAATCCCGTATAAGCCGACTGTTTCCGGATTAGAGTAATTATTTAGAATAAGTTTTTCAGCTCCATTGACCGCAAACCCCGTGAATCCGGTAATCAAACTTATCGCTCCCCAACCCAAAAGAGGTTTAAACCATTTTTCCAAAACCGACCTTTTAAACACAATCTGATGACTATTTTGCAACCACCACCACACCCCTGACAAAGAAAATGTTAGGCATATTAATATCGCATAGTTTTCCATCTTAAGGGTGTGAGTGACTAACATTCCTATGGTTCCCAGGAGTACAAGCAATGAACAACAGATATCAACAATTGTTAGTTTTTTAAATTCCTTAAAACATCTCCATATCGCCCCTCCCCAATTTTTTAGTGAATAAGCGGCTCCGAATCCTACAGCTATGAACCAGATATTAATTTGTAATTTAAAAGTGTTTGCAAAGAGCTGCCGTCCCAGGAAAGCCATGGATCCAAATAATAATAATGATATAAGAATTACTACTAGCGAAGAACCGACAACCTCATGTTTTTTTGAGCTAACTCCCGCATGTCTAATCATGACAACATCCTGTCCAAATGCAAAAGGTATTGCCAATAAGTATCCGATTGTTTGCACTATCGTCCACAACCCATAGTTTGTAGGGCTAATGGTTCTGGCCAAAATTAAGTTTGCGACAAATAACAAAATACTAGTTGCAAAAAAACCCACCATACTGATCGATAACCCCTGAGCTAGTTTTTCGTCCAAGTTTAAAAACTTGGACAATCTTGCAACTAAAGTTTTTGGTATTAAAGTCAGCATAAGGTTTACAAAGATGGATGTAGTATAAAATATGTAAGCCTAATAATAAACATGTCATTCCTAATATTAATCCTCACTTTCATATTCAGAATCAAAGACATTTTTGTTCCTTTGAGTTTTGACGAGGGTCTGTATTCCTACATCGGTTGTGTAGCTATTCCTTCGGGTGGATTACCGTATTCGGCGGTTTTCGACCAGAAACCAATTCTGGTTTACCTTCCGTATTATTTGGGTTGTATACTCAATAACTCTCCATTGAGCTTAAGAATAATCGGATTTTTACTGACATATTTCACAGTTTTATTTTTATATACGATATTCAAAAAAAGGTTCGGTCATACAACCGGACTAATAGTAGTTCTTTTTGAGCTGCTCTTCGGAAACAGTCAAAATTTTGAAGGCCAATACAATCTCTTAAGCGAACAGTTAATCAAACTCCCCTTAACATTACTGCTCGGATTACTCCTTCTCAGAAAGCCTTCCAACGTTTTTTTATACTGGTTTAGTTTCGGACTGCTTATCTCTTGGATTTTTCTTACCAAACAAACATACCTTGCCTTAATTATATTTCCTCTTTTTCGGTTATTCCAACTGAAAGTCCAGAGAATCCAGTCGATCATGTATTTCCTGATAGGATTCGTTATCCTACCTGTTTTTATACTTTCGAAATATTGGTTGAATGGACAACTGGATTGGCTCTGGCTGGGGATGTTTGGATACAATATTAAGTATTACGTATTCTCCTCAAATTCAAATTTGTGGTTATGGTTCAAATATTTCACTTTTCGACTCCAGTGGCTTTGGCCTCCGGTGTTAGTTCTTCCACTTTTGATTCTCAATTTGCTGGCAAAGAGGGACTATCGTGTGTTTGGGCTTATAACAGGCTTATATTTCGTGATCGGTGTGTATTCGATATGGCTAGGGGGGAATAGGTTTTTTGGACACTACTTCCAGCTGATTAGTTTTCCTGCATTATTGACTCTTGGGGTCGCATTCGCCCACATTCTAGACAACAAAATCAGCAACCATACTTTAAAAAAATCAATATATATAACCACAATAATGATACTTTGCCTTGTCAGGATAAAGGCATGGCACCCTAATGATTTTACCTATCACCAATCACAATTCTCACCGCAGGATGAAAAGGCAATCTTCCAGATTGTAATTAAAAATCAGCCTTCAGAAAAAATATTATTCGTAGGAAATTCCAGCATTTTTTATTTTCTATACCGTTTGCCGCTTGCTCTAGGCAACACAATTATGACAGAAGTTCCCTTTTTTCAAGGTCATCAGGATTTTTACACAAAATTTATTTCAGAATTTAACTCTTTTCCTCCTCACTACATTGTGATTGAAGATACTCATCCATTAAACCAGGACAATAGATTTATGGGATTATTATCAAAATATAAACTATTACCCAAGCCCGATCATTTACAGATTTATCTACTTAATACCAACGGCAAATAGGTCATTCCCAAACAAGAATAGTAAAAACGATTTGTTAATAATTTCAGAAGCCAAACGAATTATATAATTTCTTTTTGCTGGTGACAAATAATTAATGGAACTTCTTCTTAATACATCTTGGAATATAAAAACACGTGTTGAGCGAAAATCACTTTTTTTCATTAATGATTTCAGGTCAAGTATAGAATATTCGTCTTCGTGATACTTTCTGATAACTGATATATTTCTCTTAAGGTCATGTGCAACTTTTGTATATCCAAATAGTAATAGTGCTGCAAAAACAAATTTATACGTATACCGGCTAAACCACCTGTTGGGTGCTGTATGGATAACCAATCGTCCACCTGGTTTTAATAAACGGTACGACTCGTTTACGACGTTTCCAGCCTCTGAGTAAGACATATGTTCAATAACATCACCAATCAATATTTTATCAAAAAAATTATCGTTGATAGGAATATTCCTTGCATCAGCTTTTATTATTTTTCTTCTCTCAGATTTATTAATTCTGGATTTTGTCAAATTCACCGCTGACTCAGAATAATCAATTCCCCAAAAATTATACTTGTTCAGACTTAAATACCTAATGACATCACCCCTTCCGCACCCGATATCTAAAATTTTATCCCCGTGCTCTATTTCTAACGTATGTAATTCAAATAGTTTGGTTGGAGAAAGCTCACGTTTCTTGTCTTCAAAAAAACCCTCACATTGATTGCTTAAAAAATATCTTTTAGTATAAATTTTTGGATTTAACATAGATAAACCATACAAATTATGGTTAAATAAGGCCAATAATTATCATATGCCTCCTTACTATAGCCTGATTTTTCCTGTTTTCAACGAGCAGGAAAATATTCCTGAATTATACAATCGTATCAAGTCGGTTTCCAAACATTTTTCTTCTTCTGTCGAGTACATTTTTATTAATGATGGATCAACAGATTTAACTTTGAAAATACTCCTGCGTCTTCGCACTCAGGATAAAAAAATAAAAATCATAAACTTTTCGAGAAATTTTGGCCATCAATTGGCTGTTACTGCTGGCATTGATTATGCCTCTGGTGCTTATTTGGCAATTTTGGATGCCGATCTGCAGGACCCCCCGGAATTACTTCCTAAATTTTTTAATAAATTAAATCAAGGTTACAATGTAGTTTATGCTATCCGAAGGGACAGGAAAGAAAATGTATTGATGAAATTTTGCTATTCTTTTTTTTATCGATTACTCCGGCTACTTACAAATATAGAAATTCCATTGGATTCCGGAGATTTTTGTGTTCTTGACTCCAAAGCTTCTCAATTGTTACGCAAGATGCCGGAAAGAAATAGATTTATTAGAGGACTTAGAAGTTGGATCGGATTGCGCCAAATTGGTATCGAATATGAACGTGCCGAAAGGTTCGGAGGCACTACAAAATATTCATTAAAAAAATTATTTCGCCTGGCTTTTGATGGTATATTTTCATTTTCTTACCTTCCGCTTCAGCTACTTAGCACCTTGGGATTTCTGGTATTTAGTTTTTCTGTGCTTTTTAGTCTGGCAGTAGTTTATATTAGATTTTTTACGACCTTTTTCGTTCCAGGATTCGCCACTACAGTAATTCTGATTATGTTCACGAGCGGCTTAAACCTTCTATCACTAGGTATCGTCGGCGAATACATTGGTCGAATATATGATGAAGTAAAACAGCGGCCGAGGTATATAGTTGAATCAGTTATCGGAATAAAATCTAAAGAATAAACACTGTAATGGTTTATATTTTGGGATTTATAGTCCTAATATCAAGTTTGCCTGCCTGGCTGGACGAGTACTATTTTCCGAATTATTTCTTTAGTCACACCCACCTCAAACCTGAATATTTTTTTGGGATCTGTGCCGTATGTATAGTATTTCTAATTAAAGCCAAACTTACAAAGTTAACACTCGTTTATGCACTCCTATTAACAGGTTTTTTTATACCCCAAATTCTCGGTAAAACCATGGCTAGGGCATTCTATGTTTTAGTAAATGACAACTTAATAGCCCACAAGAAATTAACTAATGTTTATGGAGAAAAATATTGGTTCATTCAGCACATAAAAACTCTTATTCCCCAAAATTCTACAATTCTCATTCCCCCTCAAAATTTATCATGGCGGCATACCGGTGATTTCTTTCTGATGCAGGCGTGGTTGTACCCGCGAAAAGTTATAACAGCGACTTATGTCAGTGATCTCAATCCCAACTTACTTTTCAAATTTGATTATATCCTGATCTCATCAGAAACTAATTTAAATCTAGCTATCACCTGGCCTGACTTCAAAATCCCGGCTTCAAAAATAATTATCTACAATTGGGAAAATCATAGTAGTCAGGAATTAAATAATATTGATTACGACCCAAAATTTTGGTTAGACAAAAAACCTTGGGGTTTGTTAGTTCCTAAGAAAAAATGAAAACAAATATCGCAATCAAATTCCTATTATGGATTCAAACAGTAACTTTGCTGCTTTTCGGCCTTAATTATTGGCTTGGAATCAGATTGGATAGTAGTTTAGCTTGGCTTTCCCTGATTATTATCATAGCCGTATTGTTTACTGGTTTCAAAAAGATTCCCGGGATTAGTCGTGTAAACAGATTCGAAGTATTACTTATCGGAATATTACTATTTATAGTGGTTACAAATTTAATTACTGCTCTTTGGTACCCTGTTACCGACTGGGATGCAGTGACATTGTTTGATTTCCGTGCACTGGTAATCCAAAACACCGGTTGGATCAAAGATACTTTATCCAGAGCTTCGATTCTGGAATATCCTTTGTTTACCAGCCTCTCTCACTGGCTGATGTATTCAGTAGGATTCAAAACCCCTATGCCTTTATATCCGCTTTTGTTCGGATCATTTTTACTTGCCTGCTATCAATTACTTCGACGGAATATGGATCGCACTAAGGCACTATTAGCCATTCTATTTCTTGCTTCCGCACCCAAACTGTTTGACCAATCATTAGTTGCATACTCGAATATGCCATATTCCATATACCTCATCTTGGGGGCAGCGTATTTATTTTACTGGGTACGCGAACACAACAAAATGGACATGATAGTCGGAATACTGCTGAGTATATTAAGTCTTTGGGTCAGGTCTTTTCCGTTTTTTGTAGTTAACATTCTGGCAGTTTTAATAGTTAATTCCAATACACGTAAATTTGGAATAGGCATCGCTTTATTTATTTTTGCCTGCGTAATTGCGTATCTTTGGCCCATTAATTTACCTCTACTATTAATAGTGTTGGATTTTATAAAGTGGGGGATTGTTGAATATTATTCTCTATACTCAATCCTTTTATTACTTTTATTTTGGTATCACTATCGCCAAAAAAATTCATCAGCTTTTTGGCCGATCCTGATAATCGGGTATTACCTAGTCCTTGTTTTTGGTATTTACTATTACGGATTGAATGATCCCAAATTTACAGCCCTACCCGATACTCTCCAACGTACATTTATGTTTATTAATTTGGCAATATCCTGGTATGCGATTGATCAGATACATAATTCTAATTAATCTCTTTTGTTTATTTATCTTTCCGCAGATAGTTTCGGGTGCGGAAAATAATTATATTACTCCCGTGTTCCCCATACGGGCACGGGAGTATTGGCGCCAGACAAAAAACATTTCCGAGCTCCAAACTCTTACTAATCTGGTCTCAAAATATGAATTAGCTTCCACTTGGCTTATTCATTATGATGTTTTATCAGATGATGAAATCTTAAAAAATTTACCTGCCAATTCGGAGATTGGACTTTTTTTAGAAGTTACCAGGAAATTAGCCGAGGAAAGTTTTGTAAAATATGATTGGGAAAACGGCAATTGGAGTCAAGCTGATAAAATATTTCTTTCAGGTTATACCCAAGGTGAGCGTCGAAGAATAATTGACAAGTCGTTTGACAAATTTAAGGACAACTTCGGCTATTATCCGCAAAGCTATGGTACCTGGTATGTAGATGTCTGGTCCATGGAATACATCCGGGATAAATATGGCTCGGATATCGTATTAGGTTTGGCGGATCAGTTTTCTACCGATGGCTATCAGGAATGGGGCCAGTATCTGAATCTGCCGTATTTTGTAAGCAAAACTTCTGCGCTGGAACCCGCATTTGACGAATCGGATTCAACAAAGATTCTAAAAATTCAGTGGGCACCCAGACATCCCTGGTTGGCTTACGGCTCGACTGTGGAAAACTCAAATTATTCTGCCCAGGTAAACGATTACCACCGTCAAAAAGACTTAGGCCAGACTTATTTCCGGAAATTATTAGACGATATCTTAATTAATGTTACCGGCCGTATTTCCCAAATCGTAATCGGTATCGAAGTAGGGGAATTGGAAGATAAATATTTGCCTGAACTGGATGCTCAATTTAAGTATCTAAAGGAATTAAAAGATAAACAATCAATCAACATAGCAACTATGCAGCAATTTAACGATGAATATCGGAAGTTATTCTCATCCGTATCTCCGGAAGCTTTCATTTATTCCCAAAACGGCCCAATAAAAGTTTCCTGGTATATGTCTCCACAAATGCGATATGGGACCAAAATTATTGACGGAAAAATTACACTTTTTGATTTACGATACTATCATGCATCCCCATTCAGGGATAATGATCAGGTAATTCCCGATACCCGTCCCAACTTAGTTCGGCTGGTTCCGGCCGTTATTGATCAGCTGGTATACCAAAATCAAACCGAAATCCCCGGACTTCAAGCCATCCCTACCCTTTTTCCCAAGCCCACACCGGTTCCGGCAAATAACGTATATGGCCGGTATGATGTTAAATATCCGAAAATTTTAAATTTCTATACCAAAATTATTAATTTTTTCCCCGATATAATCTATTCCCGCCTTGAGGGTAATACATATTTCGGACTCCGCCTGGGATTTGAGAACATTCTGGGGCTCAGATTTCCGAAACTTAAATTATCCAAATTTAATTTTAAATTCCCCGTACTCGATAATTTCATTTCTTTAAAACATAAAATCACACCTGTCTATCCATGGAAAGGTAAGCAGGAATTCGAGCTTGAGCCATTTTTAAAATTAGGTTCAATTCATCACAAAGGCTTAGAATACGGACAGGATTCTTTAATTAACCCCCAACAGGGAAAAGTAATATATGAGAACAGCTATTATTCGGTTATCTCACCATGAGTAAATTGTTATATTTAGTTCCTTTCGCTGTCTTTTTGGTATTAATTCCCCATCTTTCATTTACCCCCTGGCCGGAAATGCTTTCCCGTCCATATCTGCTATTGAATGGGTGGCTGCCCTATAAAGACATAATTATGGAGCATTCACCGCTACTTCTGTATTCTCTGGCCATTTGGTTCAAACTTTTGGGGGTGGGGATATTCCAATTAAAGTTATTTACAATATCCGTAATTTTTATAAATAGTCTGCTAATACTGTTTTATTTAAATAAATCCAAGACTATATTAATCGGATTAGCAGTAGCAATTTTTTATTTATTACTTTGTTTGGGATTTGAAGGTTTCGGAATCTGGTTCGATCTGGGATTAACCCCTATAATCCTGATCGTTTTTCTGTTGACTGATAAGAAATGGTATTTCCTAGCAGGACTAACATTCGGATTGGCACTTCTGGTTAAACAAAGTGCAGTTTATTTCATAGTCCCGATTTTGTTTTCCGTACCGCTTATAAGAAAAAACATTTTCAGTCTATTTATTGGAATTGGTAGTATTTTATTAACAGCAATTATCGTTTTTTATCTGGCAGGCTTTTTGCCGGAATTTTTAAAGTATGCAACAGGTTATCCGGCTGGTATCCAGCTGCCTACCCCGTTTCAGCTGATATATTTTGCCCCGTTTATACTATTATTGCTTCCGGTTCTTCCTCTCAAATTAAAACTGTGGACTTTTTTCGGCGCCTTGGGAATATTTCCCCGTTGGGGACTTTTTCATCTTCAGCCCGCATTACCGTTTCTGGCCATACTTTTCGGTTTCTATCTGTCTCTTTCAAATCACAAAATTTCCAAAGTTTTATATTTGGCTTTAATATCCGTATTTCTGTATCGCCAAATCCATCAGATTTGGCAAATGCCGGACAGATTCTCAGAAAACTCCTTTTTAGAGGCAGCCAATTACGTGAAGGAAAACACCGAGGAATCGGACAAAATATTAGTCTTAAACACTTGGGAAAGTTTGTATGCCCTGGCAGACCGGTTGCCCGCTTCCAAACCTTTGTTTCCCTATCTGCCTTGGTATTTGGACAAATCAGAAACCCAAACCTTGATCGTCTCAGGTCTAAAATCAAGTCCTCCCGTATTAGTAATCCGGGGTGAACTTCAGGAATCCGGTCTTGGGGCGTATCAACCCGAACATATTGTAAATTATGTCTCACAAAATTATTTTCCTGCAGTTAAAATAGATTCCATCCATGTCCTCAAAAAATAGGTTAGTTGTCCACACTTTGGTTTGTAACGAAGCCCGGTGGATTTGGTTTGCTTTAAATTCTGTGTTGGATATTGCCGATGAATTAATGGTTTGGGATACCGGTTCCACAGATTCGACTCCGGAAATCGTCAGGTCAGTCAACTCACCCAAAATAAAATTTAGACAAATCGGTCCTGTTGATGCCGAAGGCCATACCCATGCCAGGCAGGCGATGCTTGATGAAACCCGATCGGATTGGATACTAATTCTTGATGGTGATGAAATCTGGTACAAGCAATCGCTTCTTGTCTGCAATGAACTCATTTCTTATAACCCGTCACTACCTGCAATTATCTCTCCCTTTATTAATTTGGTAGGTGATATTTATCACTATCAGAATCCAAAAAGTAATAAATACCAGATTGGTTCCCGAAAAGGTGCTTTTAATCTCCGGTTTATTAACCGTAATATTCCGGGGCTACATATTTCCAATCCTCATGGCCGGCAGGAATATCG
>JBAZWJ010000070.1:0-29063 GCA_041660385.1 Desulfobacteraceae bacterium
CGCGACATGTGGTGAAGCGTAAACACCTGTAAAGTAAGATTTCACCACCAGGGAGTCGTGCAGTTAGGGTAGGTCAGGAGGGGTGTTATTTTTTTCTTGACAATACTTATCATGGATGTCACCGGAATTACAAAAAGGTTGAAAAAAAACAGCGCATAAAATTGCGGCGCTGTAGCACGGTCCGAGTGCAAGAGAATTGTTGTGAATTAATTTTTGACAAAACTCTAAATATCAATATATTAGAACATTATTTTAAGATAAAGTTTTCCAATACTTGATTCCCATAGCACCACCTTGACACTCGGGGCATTTTCTTTCGTGCATATCTGTACCATTCGCGCCATAAACATAACCGCAGATGGTGCATTCCGTTTTATAAGCATATTGATTATTATCAGTACCGGGAACTTCACAATGACCACAGCATAGCTGCCCATTTGGATTCAAAAATCCAATCTTTACCGAATATCCTTGTCCTTCTTTCCATTTAATTCGTGAATCCATACTTTCCTTTTCATGTATTTCACAACGCTTGAAATCAGGGGCGCGGCATTTTGCGTCCCCTGCATTTTATTGTTAACCGCCATTTGCAAGAACACCTTCACGTTCAAGAACCCGTCGAATTTCCTCATACGTTGCTGAGATATAACCTTTTGGATACCGAATTTGTCCGATGCCGTGAACGTTAGAAAACTCCTGGCAACCTTCTTCCAATAATATTATTGCACGATTAAAACCGAGTCTGCCTTGAAATAGTCCAATTTCGTGTATTACATTCTCTCGTGCATGAATTGTTTCGTCTGCGTGTTCATCCTCCGCTGTCATTACCAGAAAAGCAAAATTTGCCTGTCCTAACATGCTCTCAAGGCGCTCCTTGATACTAAGCCCTGCCGATGATTCACGATTGAACTCATCCCAATCAAGGCAAAGTCTCTCACCAATAAATGAACTCAACTCCTTCCAGTCTGAACTCCGCCCATGGCCAATAAATACTTTACCGCCTGATAATATCCCTGTTTTGGCTGGTGCATATTTCTGTCGAAGATAATTTGCAGTAGCCTCCGCAATATTTGAAAGTTCTCCAAGTTGTTGAAAGGGTGAACGTTTTGCCAATAAATCACATGAAATGGCAACATGGTGAGGAGGCTGAAAACCTTGTGAAAGTGCCAAGGAATCCCGTGTCATTACCTGTCCTTTTGGCATTTCAGCTTGAATGAATTCACTTTGAGAAAATGACGATTTCATTTTCTTTGCCTTATCTCGTAGCTCTTCAATTACTTCACTGTTTGTTGACTCTAACGCCACAGACAAAAGGGCCATAAGCTCTGAGTGGTATGGTCTAAACATTTTCTTAACTTCAATAGATCGGCTTTCGAAATTTGTCTTATCAGGATTTTCTGCTATCTGATTAACTGCCTCGCTGACTTCTTCAAAACTGACTTCAATCCAGTTCCCAGAGGTTGGATGGGCAAAGGTGCTCTGGAAACCCCATTCAGAACTGAAGTGATCACCTGGTTGTGGAGGGGTAAAACCTCTGTAATAAACATGAGCTTGATAACCAAGCCATGATTGGGTAGATGCCCTCCCGACTACTCTTACAGCTTCCGAAATTTTATCGAGAAGGTTTTTAAATTCACCGCTATCTACTTCTTCAGAAATGGTTCGGCATTCATTTGCAATTTCTATTATACGTTCAATGTTCATCGTTGTTCCATTTGTAGCGGTTAACATTGTTATTATCCGGCCACTTCCCGATATGCACGTTTATCATCGACGGACAATGCCGAATTGTTAATGATTTTAAATAAATTATATTTTATATTGATCCCGGAAAACAGGCGCAATGATAATTTGTAACAGGCCAAAAAAATGATCCGAAATCGAAATGTTAATGAGGTTTTTTACAATATATTATCTTTAATTTCAAATGGTTTTTCATCCATTGGCCTCGCTTTCAATCTGGCAATAATCTTAAACCCAAAAAACTCAAACAGAAGAAGAATGACTAATCATGATTCATATCAGAGATCTTGAAGTAAAAGACAGCTCAATCATTGCCAGCTGGCCTTCATATCCGCCGGAGTTCAAGGCCTTGGATTATGCGCTGCGTGAGAACGGCTGGATTGCCGAATATTCGGTGAAACCGGATACTCGGTGTTTCGTTGTGGAGCAGGACGGTGAAATGATTGCCTTCACCCTCCTTTCAAAGACCGGGGCTGATGAGGCGGAGTTCCGTATTGCTGTGAGGGCTGATTGTATTGGCTCAGGGCTTGGATCTTCCATTGCGGCATTGACATTCGAGAAGGGGTTTTCCGCCATGGGGCTTTCCCGTATCCACCTGATCGTTCGAAAAAGCAACACACGGGCGGCAGGGCTTTACAGACGTCTGGGATTTGTGGAACGGGGAGAAATTCAGAAAACCGTCAACGGCAAACTGACGGATTTTTATACCATGGATCTTGATAAACAGGGTGACTCAGCCTGGACACGATGGCTGGAGTGAAATGGGCTTTGTTTAATACCCGGACAGGGCGGGTTTGGAACCCGCCCCTACAACGGCATTTGCCCTCCTTTTTTGCGGGAGGATATCACAGTCATGGTAGCTTAACCATCAGTTCGAATTATGGGTGGCCATTATAGAGGGACATTGTTATGAAATAAAAAACCGCCCGGTTTGATTTCAAAGCCGGGCGGTTTTCTTATTTTGGAACTATAATAATTTTTTACTTTTTAAATATTTTTTTCCTTGAAGCACCAGTCAAACCAATAAGGCCGGTACCCAGGAGAAACAGGGTCGCCGGTTCAGGAACAGGTGCAGTTTCCTGCGCCCCATTGTCACCCACAGCGATCAGCTTGGAATAATCAACATAAAAATCTCCGGTAACGGATCTGATCGTAACTAATAATTCACCCGTTGTGTTCAGACTGATTAGACCTAATAGAGACCAGCCGAATTCATTGTCCGAATAATTGAAATTATATTTCCCATCCGCAAAGAAACCAGGTTGATCGATACAAGCAACCTCCCGTTCCCTTCTATTCTTATCTTCATCATCATAGAGCGCCACGATCAGTGAATAACTGGAAATAAAGTCGTTTCCGCCCATCAGGTAACCCTCAAACCCGTTTTCACCATCTGCAATATTGTGGGTGTATCTAAACCCTGTTTTAGGTGCCACATATTTATCGGCTACCCAATCAATTGTGTCTGTCCATGTGGTTGGAATAGCGCTTGCAAAAGTAGAAACACCAAGTATCAAAGATAAAGCACATAATATAATTTTAATATTTTTCATAATTTACCTACCTAATATTTTATAAAATTTGAAATTGTATATCGATATTTCTTCTATTCAAAAGATGTTAATTTGTACAGGCCCCCCCCGTCTCTTTTCTCTCCTTTCTATCTTGCAAGAATTAAATATTAAATCATTTATTAAATTTTAAAAAAATTAAATATAGCTCAATAGATGCAACTAATGTTTGTTATACATAAAACGTGCCACAATATGAACATGGTCCACTAATATGATCAAAAGAGTAATATGCTGTTTTTTTTAAACATTTAGTCTATTGATAACTTATTTCAATTCACATAGTGTTAAATATATGCGGTTCTTAACACAAAACGGTTGTAGATCTATGTAAAATACTACATAGGCTTGGGCCATATAATTCCATTCATAAACCTATGAAGGCCCAAAATCAGGTCCTGTTGTAATATCAATTTCAGTAGTAGAGGTAAGCTTCCCCTCACAGCCTCGTTTTTTGAACAAAATAGGTTTATTCCATGGTTTCAAAGGCTGAGAATCACCATTCACAATATTGCCATGCGGGTTTTCCAGTAAATTCGTGTTTGTATCTTCGTGGTTCATTTTTTTCTCCTTTGCTCCATTCCATAGCTGAAGGTGTTACAAAGCTGATTGGCCTATTGCTTTCCAACACATATATTCTTCATATAGGTCAGTAAAGATGCCATCGGTGTCTGCATAACTCCCATGGTAGATCAAATCAATGCTAAACTGCTTCAATTGTTAAATAATGAAAAATATTCTACATGAACGGCTATGGCCTGTCAATACGCCACAAACCCATACAGGGCGGGTTTGGAACCCGCCACTACAACAGCGTCGCAGGAATTAATGCCATTCTGATTGAAATAGCAAAAAAAAACGATAGGTTGGACATTGATGGCTATTATGCTTTTGGGCCAATTTCTTTTTCATTAACCTTGTTGCTTGTCTCTTTAGCCAGGCCATCGGGTTTGTAAGCATTTCTCGGATTCCACAGCATCCAACCATTGGAGCCGAATTCGTCTGAGGCTTCGATCTGATCCTTGATTTCATCGGCGTTGAAAAAACGTCTGTCAAAGGCGTAATCCCTGAAAGCCTGGAGCCATGGACGGAAGCGGACTGGTGGAAGACCGGTACGATCCTGGGCTTTTTTCAAGGAGAGGTAGATGATCCGATTTGAGTTGGCCACGGGGTTTCTGTATTTGGGAATGCCCAGGTGAAAACCCGAGGGGTAGAGCATCAGACAGATATAATCAACAGAACTCAGTTGATCGATTTTCTGTCCGATGTGGGTATCGTTCTGATTCCACACCACATAACCGAAGATGTCGGCAGCGAGAAATACGTTATATGGAGTCAGCCGTTTACGGGCTTCGGTGAGGAATCCTGAGATATTTTTGACACGGTTTTCCTCAGTGTTGGGCACGGAGAAAATCAGGCCTTTATGGTCGGGGAAACGGACATAATCGAACTGGATTTCGTCAAAACCATTTTTGGCGGCTTCGATGGCGATGTCGATGTTGTAATCCCAGACTTCTTTCTTTGAGGGGTCCACCCAGGTAAGCTGCTCCCTGTCTTTCCAGGTTGATCCGTCCGGTTTTTTGATGGTCAGATCCGGTCGGGCTTTTCCCAGAAGATCGTCTTTGAACACTACGACCCTGGCAATGGTGTAAATTCCTTTGTCTTTCAGAGATTGAACCATTCCTTTGATGTCTTTAACCAGGGTTATCTTCTGGCCGCCGATGGTTTTGGCCAGAGGAATGTCACTGGGGTAGGGGATGAAGCCTCTGTCGCCTTTCACGTCGATGACAAGTGCGTTCAGTTCCGTTTTATCGATCAGATCAAGAGCCCTGTTTCTGATGAGTTTACTGCCGATTCCATAAACGGTGAGGTAAAGGGCTTTGGGTGCTATGGGTTTGATACGAAGCTCTATGGGGCCTGTCGGTGTTCCGGCAGGCAGTGTCATTTCAGCCCGAGTATAACCGTGGGCCCTGGCCGCAACGTGAGTAAGGGGTTGTGGCAAGGTGAACTGGCCATTCTGGTCTGTCATAACCACATCTTTTCCGTCCAGAGTCACAGTGGCTTCTTTGATCGGCATGCTGGTTGAATCGTCTATGACCCGACCTTTTATGGTGCTGGAGGCTGTGGGCAGGGTGCTGGATGTGGTATCAGGCACGATTTCTTGCTTTGCTTGTTCCTCTTTACATCCTGACAGAATAAGAAACAGGAAAAGAACAGCCATTACCCATGTTAACCGGCCGATAGAATTTAGTTGACGTGCCCACATCCGGTTCATGGGGCTACCTGATTTTTGAAGATCCATTCAAAGTCCTTGCCTTTGTTTGCGTTTGTCAGAAGATAACGGGGTAATTTCATGACCTCGTCGGAGCTGTTAACAGGGTGTGCCTCAATTGAAAAACCGGCAACGTATCCGGCCTTGACTGCCCGGGAAATCAGGTAATCATCAAATATCCCGAAGGGCCAGCCGATAATATCAACCGACCCGCCGAGTTTCTTTTCAAGGGTTTTCCGTGATTTTGAAAGTTGAGAATCAACGAATTTTTCATATTCGGCAGGGTTTAACCGTTTCTTCTCTTTTTTAAAGTTGGGATGCCAGTAGCCGTGGGATTGCATGTCGAACAGGCCTGTTTTCTTTAATTCCCGGAGCTGGTCCCAGGTCATGGCGTAAGATGCGTTTGAAATGGCCGAAGGATAAATGAACAGCGTCACGGGAATGTTTGCTTTTTTCACCAGGGGCAGCATTTCGGTGTAAACCGTTATATGCCCGTCATCCACAACAATGGACACGGATTTAGCGGGAAGAGCCGGGCCTTTGCGTAGAAAGGCGTCCACAATCCGTCGTAGCGGAACCACGGTGTATCCGTGGGATTTGAGAAATTCCAGGTGGGAGGCAAAAACCGGTGTGGTGACGGTCATACTGTCGGCGACTTTCGGGCCGAATCGGTGGTAAAGAAGGACTCGTGAGCCGGTTGCCGGATTTCCTGAATTTTCAGCAGCCTGGGGTTTGGCTGTGAAAATAAAAGCTGAGAGGATAAGGAGTATACAAAAAAATTGAATCAGGGAATGCGGATGGCAACTCTGACGGAGTTCACCGTTCATGCGTTCCTTGACGAGCCGGTTTTGACAATCATTGGGCATCAGGTGTTCATGTTTCATGTGATTGGGTTTTGTTCCTGAAAGGGCTTGTTGACGAATTTCATGATGGCTGCGGCTCTATGGTCACACAGCTACTTTTACTTATCGTCATATCACCCCGTGTCTGAAGTTTAAGGGCCGAGTCATGTGGTTAATAATACAAACGAATACGGGCAAGATTAGGACATAATACACAAGGAGTTGCGCATTCACAATTGAAATTCTTGTTTAGCGAAAAATCGTTTGAAAAAGGGAGAGAATCAATGCCGTTTCCTAAAGACGAAACATTGTAGGGGCGACCTGCTGGTCGCCCAAACCGATATATAATAAACGTTTATGGATATGCGGGCAGGGCGACCAGCGGGTCGCCCCTACGTTCATCGTATAAATTAAAATGAGCGTTGTAATAATATTTCTTAAGGAAACGCCATTGGTATAACCGGCGATAATATTAGTCAATTTTTCAATGTCGTTCCCTCAAGCCGTAGGTCGGGCTTTCGCCCGCCATTGTTGTCGGGCGCGAGCCCGACTTACCGACGTTCACGGGTTGTATTATATTTCCGGGTTAATATGTCCACTTCATGATGCCTTTACCGATGATGTTCATGATGACTGCCAGCGAGTAAATTCCTGAGATAGTGATCACTTTGCTTCGGATGGTTTTAAGGTGCATCACGAAGATCGCTGCGCAGAAGAAATGAAAATAGCCGATGAGGAAGATCAGGATGACGCCTTTGAATGATCGTTCCCAGAACGAATATTCCCATACAAGATGCCCCCCTTTGTTCAGAAGACATTCCACGGCAACGCAGAAGGCTGAATAGCCGATGGCAAGAGCCCATTTTTCCGGAATGCCCAGAATCTTCACTTTTTTCCCTTCGGTGAGAGAATGGTAATAAATGATACCCATGATGCTGAACATGAACATGATTTCGATGTTCCAGCCCACCATGGTTCTCAATGCTGTGTCGCCGGGGGCTGTCCAGAAGGCGGAACGACCGGACAGAACCATCACCCAGCTGTTCCAGGTTTCGTTGAAAAAATCCATGCCGAAAACGGTCAAACCTGCAAATACGGCCTCCCAGTTCCCGGAGGTTTTCGCATCCTTGATTTCCCGGACGTAGATGTAAAACACGATGGCCAGCAAAGGTATCACATACCACTTGATCATGTTTAAATCTCTCAATCCTGTCAGCGCTCTAACGGTTGCCTCTGTCATGGTTCCCCCCTTAAGTTTTGGCTGTTGTTAATGCAGGCTCCGGTGAATCCGGCTGCCATGGTTGTCGTACGGGCTGATGGGTTACGCTTTGGCTCCACCCCGCCTACACGGTGAATCTTGTAGGATGGGTGGAGTTTTTTAACTCATCTGAATGCTTAATTATCTGATATTATCAATACATTTTTTGGCTGTCAGGCTGAGGGATGACAAGTCCCCGGATAGTCAGTTCCAGAGCTTCTCTGAACATGGTCTTTGATGAGCTGCTTTCCGATTTCACATACCGCTTGATCAAAAACATGATGTACACGGAAAAGAGGTATTCCGTGATGTGATCCACATCCATGGGGTAAAAAATTTTCTGTTTCACGCCTTCTTCCAGAACACTCTTGAGGATTGTCATGGCGTTGAGATTGGTTTCTCTGAACCGGTCCTCTTTGGATGACAGGGTGAAAATGGATGGATCGTTGATCAGGACCTGTTGTAGCGTGGGATTGTTTTCGATGTACTCAATAGAAGCCAGGGCCATGACCCGGAATTTCGAAACCATGTCATGCTCTGTGGTCATGGCGTTTTCCGCAGCTGTTTTCCACTGGTTCAACGCATAGTTGACCGTTTTTTCGTACAGGTCTTTTTTGTTTTTGACATAAAAGTAAAGGTTGCCCTTGGTCATGGATAACTTGCCCGCCACATCATCCACGGTTGTTTTTTTGTAGCCGTAAACTGCAAACAACTCCAGGGCTGTCTCAAAAAGGTT
The DNA here is from genome assembly GCA_041660385.1 of Desulfobacteraceae bacterium. Lineage (GTDB taxonomy): Bacteria > Desulfobacterota > Desulfobacteria > Desulfobacterales > Desulfolunaceae > DYJE01. The sequence goes on from JBAZWJ010000070.1 coordinate 8,423, forward strand.
TTCGTATTTTTTTGATTTGTTCTGCATTGAAATATCTCCTGAACAATTTAACAATTTGTTCAGATATTTCATATCCGCAAAAATATACCGATGTCAAATGGTTTTTTTTATTATCGCTATTTGAGGTTTTTGTGGCTCTGTTCCAGCAGCCACAGAGATGTGATATGGCGGTGTTCATCCAATGTGTAACCTACCGTGTCTCCCTTGAGAAACCAGCAGGACGAGGCGTTCTCACGTGTTGATGTGAATAAATCTGCTTCTGGCTTGAGACGGTACGTGACGCCGTTGACTGAAATGGAATTGTGGTGAAGTGCAATATGGGAAATTTTTCCGTGGCCGTCAAAGGAAGGGAAAACGCCTCCGCCTCCATGAACGGTATCCGGTGTAAATGGGGGTTGCATGGAAGAGGAAAAGCCGATAACCATAATGGATAGAGCGATAAGACTCGATAATATAATCAGGTTTTTTTTCATTATCACCTCAGAATAACTGCCTCCAGAAATAAATACCGCTTTTGATCCCGTCATCCGGTGCCGGGGGCACTGACAAGTCATTTTTAAATATCATCCGGTCACCTGCCGGTGTTGTTACGATCACAGGGGGATTCAGCGGAACGGGTCGATCAATGCAGGTTGCCTGTTCGACCATGCCTCCGCTGGAAGGGTTGAGATAGTACACCATGGTGAATCCGCCTCCTTTGCAGGGTTCGAGAGACGGTGTTCGACCCAGTACGATCAGCACATTATTCCAGATGCGGACATTCTGATGGACCCGCTCAGAGGCGGTGAGATTCAAGTACCATCCTGCGTCTCTTGTGGGGTTGGGTGAGCCTTCTTTTCTTTCCTGGTTGGGATTCGTGTCCGCAGCGTCAAGGATTGTGGTATAACGGACAGGTATTTTTGAAATAGTGCGAACAGGAAGACCGTTGTTTGTACCGGAATCCGTGATGGTTTGAGCAACAAGCCTCACCTGCGATGTGCCGGAATCGGGGTGGTTGGACAGGCTTTGGGTCAACGGATCGAATTCCCCCAGATATTCTCCCGGTTCATCCCCGTAATCCCAGATGCCATAAATGGCCTGGATGTTCTGGGTGCTCAGGTCCGATGTCCCTAGAAACTTACCGGTTCCAAAACAGACCATGTAACCATGGCGTGTCGGGTGGCACATTACATCAGGACGGATGGTGATCGATTGATTTGCTGTTGCTTTGAAAAGAGGTGCAGGGCGTCTGTCTTTATCCCGGTATGAAAAATTCCAGAAAAGGTGATCTTCACTTCGGATATCCCACTTCCATACATGACCTTTGAGATCTCCGGCGTAGATGTAATCCGCCCGTCCGTCGTTGTTTACATCAATGGCGATGGGCGTTGATAGGCCGTTGTCGTCGCCTTTCTCCGTGTTCAGGTTGTGAAGGAGCTCGCCGGTTAAGACATCGAGGATATAAAGACGCGCAAATCCGTTTGTACTGTTGTATCCGTTGCCGAAAATTACCACGAAGGGGTGGGCTTGTGAACGAGTGCGGATTATGACAGGCTCGCTGAACGTGTAACCAAGATCGTTGTCGTCCTTGAATTCCCATTTAACAATCTGTTTCAGCGTGTTTTCCGAAAAAGAACCCATGCTGTCAATGCCTGTGATGTCAAGGCAGTAGTATCCTTTTCCGCCTTTTCCCAGACCTCCCACAAGCCAGGTTTTTGATTCTTCACCGACCTTGATGTTTGAGCAGGCCGGTGTTTGATCCACGTAAAAGTTGTGCATGTACTGTTTATCCGAAAGCTGGTTGAGACGGGGAAAAACAAGATGGGGGATATAGGCAAAGGCTTCTTCACCGTTATCGGCATTGAACGCATGGAGCATTCCGTCATTGGCACCCACATAAACATGGTTTCCAACGAGCAGAGGGGACGAATGGACAATGTCACCGAGTTTTGAATCCCTTTTCCGGAACTGGGGGAAACTGCCTCCACGTATGTATGTGAGCAGATCTTTGTTCTGGTTCAACATGATTTTTTGAGATTCACTGAGTTCGTTCCAGTTGAAGGCAATGGCTTTTTCTCCGTCAAACCCGATGATATTCCGGTTCTCTTGCGGCCTGTTTTCGAGTTTTTCAGATGCTCTCCACAAGGGATTTTGATCAATGGACGTTGTTTCGTCATCGGAATCATAGTGTATGGTGTAAGCTGCCACGTCGCCGGTCCAGACACCCGAACGATACATGGCCTGAAAAAGGGCCGAGGAAGAATAAAACAACTCGGAACTTACGGTTACAGGGGCAGCTGTGGCCTCGTTGTTCTGGATATTTTCGAATATTTTTTTCAAGGATTTGGCAAGTGTTTCCGGGTTTGAGGCGTTGAAAAACGAACCGTGGGTATTGGCTGCGGCATGCCACAGATCGTCGATTTTGGCTTTGCAATCCCGGCAGAAGGGATCGGGCCAGGTTGGATGACCTCCCTGGGAATTTTCAAGGGAACAGGGATCGTAACTGTCTGGGTTGAGCGTGCCGGCCAGGCCAAAGGCCAGGGAAAAAGTGACCATGTGCTGATGACTTTCCGTATCACAGTCAAGTGGGAAAAGGAGATCTTCCAGGTCCGGGCGAAGATCTGCGTAGAAATATGTGAAAGCCACGTCTGCCAGTGTGTTCCAGACTCCGTCATGATCCGGGTCAGGGGTTGAAAGTGTGAAGCTTGTCTCTGTCCAGTACCCGTCGGTCATGGCAAGGGCATAAACCCGCTGGCATTCGCCTCCGTCTGCTTTGGGGGCGTAGGGTGATGGGCCAAGTCCGTCTGGCCTCTTCCCCTGATAGTATTTCCCCACAGCGTCAAGGCCTTCACGAAGGTTGGTGTTACCGCTGCTTCTCAGGTTGTAAAGCCTGGTGAGAAGATCGGCTGTCAGATCTCTGACGCTGCCGTCTTTCTGTGTCACACGTAAGGGAAGAATATCTTGAATCAGATTTTTATTGATGCTGTAGAATCCAATATATAATTCAGATAGCTCTGTTAGGGTTCGGGCCACGGCGGCTTTGGCCGTTAGGGAACGCTTTCGGTAAAACGAGTACCAGTTGGCGAAATTCTGGAGATCAACTCCCGCATCACCAAACGGCCTTAAATGATCGGGGATGGCATCCATGTCGACGGAGTTCAGTTCATGGTCATCTATCCGTTCATTGTTATCACTGTCCGAGAACATGTAAACGGATCGAACCGCGCCGGACAGATTGACGAGGAAAACATTTTCACCTTCATCCCTTTCCCCGTCAGCGTCCCTGTCATCAAGAATGAAGTAATGCGAGTTTCTGATGTCCAACTGGGAGCCTGATGCCAGAACGCTGAAGTACGTCGCGTTCAGGGACAGGGTCGGACTGGGGTTCATGGGGTTTGAGCGGGGATTGCCCGTGTCGGCATTGGGAAGAGGCCTCAAGCCGTTGGGGTCCGGCCAGGGGGTATAAACGGTTTTAGGGTTGTAATACAGGGAATTGTATCCGTGCCACTGGGATTTCCAGGTTTTTCGTTCGTACTCCATCATGTAGTTCAGGGCAAACATCGTACTGCTGTGAACATTGTCCCCGGGATTTTCCGGAAAAACATAGTAGTTGTTTTCAAAAGTTCCGTTGTCCTCAGGTGTGATGAATTCCATATCCATGCTGCTGGAATCATCAAGGACCACCATGACGATGGGGCTTGCCGCTTTATACGCAAGATCCAGGGGATAGTCCGCAATGTCGATGGCATCTGCGTTCATCGGGTGAATTGTTAAAATAGTCAATAAGATAAGGACGACGGGCACTGAAGTTCGCATGCCGGATCTTGTCAATGTGTGCTTGAGTTCTGATATTGTTCTGTTTAAGTTGAATCTGATCATGGGACCGCCGGAATGGTTGTTTATTAGAATTATGGAACGTTTAATTAGTAGCCGTAGGGTGAGCTTTCGCCCACCACACTAACGTGGGCGAAAGCCCACCCTGCATACGTAACGAACATTTGCGTTACGTATAACGCCGCAAATGGGACTTTTTTACGACACCATCAATACCGCTTTCTGTAGCCGATCTGAACCAGGCATTTACCCTGGTTTTCTTCACTGAGCCCTGTGATGTAAAGGTTGTGCATGGTGCTGTAATTATTGCCTGTCTGCAAAGAAGCGCCTTGGGCGACCTCCACATCGATCACTTGAAAACGGCATTGCTTGAATTCTTTTAAAAAGGAATCACGGCCTTTAGTGTTGGGTTCTGGGACGAGTGTCGCGCAATTGGTCGGGTCGTCCTGGTCGTCAACCCAATGGGTGATGTCCCGGATATAGGTGTTGAGCGCCTCTCTTTTATCTTCGCCGCTAACCATGTCGAACTGGCAGTCAATGCCACGTGAAAACCAGGGCATGCGTGTGGGAGATTCCCAATCGCTGTCTTTCAGGGTCTGGGGCTTCTGCTTCTCAACCAGCGCCACGGCCGTTAACGCCGTGGATTCTGCCTTGATTTTCAAGCGGTTGATGAACCTGTCATTTCCTGCGAGTTTGATTTCGAACCAAGTTGTCTGGATGCCAATGGCCCCAACCAGGGAAAGTACGATTAAAACGATCAGGGTGTATATCAGAATGGACCCTTGCTCGTTATTTATTGTCATGTATGAACGTTTGCTGTGTTTCATGATTTGGCACACCGTTTAAAGCCGTTTGAAAGTTAAAGCCTTCTTGTTTTGATAAGGCTGCACGCAAAAAGCCGGTTTTTTTTCGTTGGGTCATCGAAACCCATGGAGTTTGAAAAAACAACGATTTCGATGGTTTTGCATATGGAATACGGATCAATCGGCTTTCCGTCCGTGTCTTCGGAAATGGGGTTCAGGGGCACATTGCTCGTTACGTTCCAACCCACCCACAACCGGCCAAGGGGCTGGGCAGGATGGAGACCTTCATCAAGCAGGGGATCGTTGAAAGGAAGGGCTTTCAGATTTTCCGAGTGATTTGATGCAGTCGATCCCGCAATTGTGAAACTGTTCGCATGGGTGTTGCCTTTGATGGAATTGAGCTGGAGTGACGAAACGGCAAGTATGCCTATGGAAAATATCAGGATGGCGATCAGGATTTCAATAAGAGTGAAACCGTTGTCATTGGATTTGAAAAGACATGTATGGATTTTATTGTTCGAAGATGCTTGATTCATGGGCTCAATCCCTGATTGTGTTTCTTAAAAGGATCGTTTTTGAAAGAGACCTTCGATGAAAATGGTCACCATTGCCTCCTATCAGAAATTCCTTCTGGAGGTTGCTGTATGTCCCCGTATCCCTGTGACCCGGATCAGGGCGTTCGGATCTTGCCACCAGAGTGACTTCGACAGACCGAATCAACTTCCGGTTACCTTCTGAAAGTGGAAGGGGCGATAGAACAGTCCCGTCTTTATTAAGATAAACAAAATCAAGTCTTTCGATAAAATCCGCCATGGGTGAGCCACCCGCGTTCCAACTGGCTCGTGTGAGACGGCCTTGTCCATTGGCGTCCATGTTGAATCCGTATGTTTTTTGCTCATTCCTGTCATTTGTCACTGTGGTTTCCCCTGAGCCGTTTGTGTTTTCACTTTGCAGGCTTCCGTTTTCATTGAGATCGGCCTGGAAACGGAAGGCCTGTCTGTCTGCAATAAGTATGGCAGGTGCAGCCGAATTCAGGGGGTCAAAACAGGCAAGCTTGATATCATCTTCAAGGAGATACATGCAGGTACGCAGGCTCTGTTGTATGGCGGCGATTTGCCTCTGGGCCAGATAAATCCTGTGTTGGACAGAGAATATGGTGTAAATAGCCGTTGACAGAATCGAGGTCACGGCCAGACTGATTAAGATTTCGATGAGTGTAAATCCCTGTTCCCGACGATTTCTGGCTGTCATTTATCTCTGTTCTCCCATATTCGATTGACGGCCCTGTAAACTCTCACAATGCCCGCATTGCTTGCAGTGCCCACCGCATAGCAGCGGTCACGATTGACATGGGTCAGGTAAACATAGCCCAGCTCGTCAGCGCTGCCGTTCATGCTGAATGTGGCCCAGCCATTGGTATAAGTAACGATGTTCTGGGATTCGGTCATTGGAGGGGCAATGCCACGTCCGAAAATAACACCGCTTCCATGGTTGGATAGAATCACTTGTTTCACCGGCGTATCCTGGGCTGCCCCCGTTCCGCCGACATCTCCATTGCTTCCCAGTCTTAAAATCCGGTATGAGTTTGTATCAAGATCGAACAGAACTCGTGTTTTCTCCTGGTGAAGAACCGCGTTGGATTTGGCCAGCTGAAAATCAAGGAAAAGAGCGTTGGCTGCCTGTTGAAGATGGTAATCCGGCATTTTTTTGATAATGGCGAAACCAGTTCCTGTGGCAAGTATGGAAATGATGGTAATAACGATCATCAGTTCCATCAGGGTGAAACCATTGGCTTTAACGTTGTTCATTTTATTATGCACATATAGGTAAAGGGTTACTGTTAATAAATTAGAATCGTTGGCCCATATCGTGGGTCGCATGTATTCGCTGAGATGCCTTTAAATGGGCTTTTTGAGTCGCTATGATCAAAAATACCGGTTGTTTGAACGGCAATTAATATATAATTTCAGAATGGATCGTTTTAAATGTGTTACCATTAAAACTACATAATAAACATATGCATGATTTATTTTTTATAATTTATAACAAATAAAGTTCCCTATAATACAGCGATGCGTCAATGACAATACTTTTTTTCGGGAGGTTAAAAAATTTTTGAAAGTGGGTCTGACAGTTGGCATGATTTCGGGAAATGGTGCCAGATAAGATCGATCTTGCCTTTATATAGGTAAAGACGATATAAGGTAGCTGATTTTTAAAGGACGGCACTTGCATTTTCAATGGCCAACCGGAGTTTGAATGTGGTGTTATACTGTGACGTGATTGTGGGTTTCCAGGGATGTGTGATGATCCTGGAATCAAGATTTGAAAGGTATCAGGATGGGAGGCAGGGTGAAAAAAATCATTTTGATCAGGATATTGGCTGTTGTGGTAGTTTTCTCAATGGTTTCCGGCTGTAATACCCTTGATTTAAAAAGCAATAGAACGGCAACCGGGAAACCGTTAAACAAGACAACAAAGGACAGACCCAAGGCTCCAGTTTATTACGATTTCAAAGATGTTCTTGTCCCTGGAGAGTTTGTTGAGAATAAAAAGTATTCATCGGTGGCGGAAAATAGTGGAATGGCAACAGGATTCATGTCGTTTTACGGGCCGGTGGAATTAAACTCAGTGGTGAATTTTTTCAATATAAAAATGCCGATGGACGGGTGGAGACCAGTAACGGTGGCCAAATCGCCTTTATCGACGTTGATGATGTTTAACAAGGGCAATCGCTGGTGTTACATCGAACTATCGGAAACGGAATTCACCACGGATCTTAGAATTGGTATTTCGCTTGAGATCGGAAGCCGGAACCCGTGGCCGTACCCGAGGCAGACGTTATTACCGAACCGGAAAGTTTCTCCGAGCCCATTATTTTACCAGGACCAAGCGGGGTGATCGAAGAGTGATCGAAAATTTGAAAGACAAAACCATTGTTCTGGGTGTGTGCGGCGGAATTGCTGTGTACAAATGCGTGGAACTGCTGCGTCTTCTTCAGAAACAGGGTGCGAAGATCCGTGTGATCATGACCCGTTCGGCCATGGAATTTGTTACGCCGCTGACGTTTCAGGCATTGTCGGGGGAGACTGTGTTTACAGATCTTTTCGATGAAAAAGGAACAGATGCCTCCATCCGCCATATCCGCTGGGCTGAAGAGGCGGATCTGGTGGTGGTGGCTCCGGCAACGGCAAATATCATTGGAAAGATAGCCCATGGTATTGCCGATGACGCTTTAAGCACGTTCATGTTGGCCGTGCGTTCCAAAGTGGTTGTCTGTCCGGCCATGAACACGGCCATGTACGAGAGCAGGGCTGTTCAGAGAAACATCGACATTCTTGAAAACGACGGCTTTTATATCGTGGAGCCGGGCGTAGGTGAAATGGCCTGCGGAACATCCGGGGCCGGGCGTTTTCCTGAACCCAGACACATCGTGGACCGAATCATAAATGCTATAACAACAAAGGATCTCGCGGGCAAACGTGTTCTTGTGAGCGCAGGTCCCACTCGGGAAGCCATTGATCCGGTGCGATTTATCTCCAATCATTCGTCAGGTAAAATGGGCTACGCCATTGCCAGGATTGCCGAAAGGCGCGGAGCCCATGTGACGCTGGTGTCAGGTCCTGTGGATCTGGAACCGCCGCTCAATGTGACTCTGGTGAAGGTGACTTCGGCAGAGCAGATGAAAGCAGCCTTTCTTGAAGAGATGAAACAGGCGGATATTGGTGTGAAAGTGGCGGCTGTGGCTGATTACAGGGTGAAGCATCAGTCCGAACACAAGATTAAAAAAACCGAAGATAGCCTGGCCATAGAACTGGAAAAGAACCCGGATATCCTGAAATGTGCCGGGCAAATGAAAAAGAGCGGCCAGATTCTTGTGGGATTTGCAGCTGAAACACGGGATCTGACTGAAAACGCAGTGAAAAAGCTTGAAGCGAAAAATCTGGACATGATCGTGGGAAATATTGTTGGCGGACGGACAGGTTTCGGAAGTGATGACAATACGGTGACGTTTTTTTACAAAGACGGACGCGTCGAAGCTCTGGAATCCATGGACAAGGAAAACGTGGCCCATGTTCTTTTCGACAGGATTCTAACAATTAAATGAGCCATATCCCCTCACATAATGACCTTGTGATTCTCAGCGATCAGGTGAAACGCTATCTTGGGTTTTTGAAAACCATGGGTGTTTCAGGTTTTAATTGCTCGGGCGAGAGTCTGGAACGGCTGGGTACATGGGGAAAACCACGGGCAAGACAGAAAACAGCGGAAAATCTTGAAACCATCCGGGCGGAACTGGGCGATTGCAGACGGTGCCATCTTTCGGAAAAGCGAAAGAATCTGGTGTTCGGAGAAGGAAACTCCAAAGCCAGACTGATGTTCGTCGGGGAAGCTCCAGGCTACGAAGAAGACATTCAGGGATTGCCCTTTGTGGGAGAATCGGGACAGCTTTTGACTAAGATGATCGAAGGCATGGGGCTCAAACGTGAAGAGGTTTATATTGCCAATATTATCAAATGTCGGCCCACGGACAACCGGAATCCTTCTCCTGAGGAGATTGCCCGTTGCTTTCCGTACCTTGAGCGGCAGATCATGGCGGTCGGACCTGAAGTCATATGCACATTGGGAGCTGTGGCAACACAGGCCCTTCTTGGAACCCATGAAGGGATCACAAGACTCCGGGGAAATTTTCAGGAATATCAGTCTATTAAAGTGATGCCCACGTATCATCCCGCTTATCTTTTAAGAAGCCCGGACAAGAAACGTGAAGCCTGGGAAGACCTGAAAAAGATCATGGCCGTTCTGGGTTTGCAGCGGTCGCAACCACAGAAATCATGAGAAGGTTTGTATGAGCGGCATTAACACACAACTGAAAACGTTTCTCGAATTTCTCGATGTTCATAAGAACTATTCAGCCCATACCCTGAGGGCTTACAGAAACGACCTTTGTGAGTTTATCCGGGTTTTTGCAGAATACAAAGGCAAAAATCCGGATAAAAAAGAAGACCTTGAATCCCTCACAGCATCTCATGTTGACGTTCTGTCGATCAGGTCTTATCTTGGTGCCCTGTACAAAAAGCGGGATAAAAAAAGCTCTGTGGCCCGCAAGCTTTCAGCCGTTCGTTCGTTTTTCAATCACCTTCTGAAAAACGGGTCTGTACAGGAGAATCCGGCGGACATGGTGGCCACACCCAAACAGGAAAAACCCATTCCGGCCTACCTGACCGTGGACGACATGTTCAGGCTTCTCGATAATATCGAGACAAACACCGTGGCCGGTTTGAGGGACAAAGCGATGTTTGAAACCCTGTACTCCACGGGTATACGCATTTCCGAGCTTTCGGGCCTTGACCTGGCCCAGGTGGACAGCTCGGGTGGCGTGATCCGGGTGGTGGGTAAAGGAAATAAGGAACGGGTAGTGCCCATAGGAAAACGTGCCCTGAAAGCCATAGAAGAATACAGAATGGCTCTGGCTGAGTTGGGGCAGGACTGGTTGAAAGACAGAGCCGCTCTTTTTCTGAACAAAGACGGAAAACGGCTCACCGAGAGGTCCATGGCCAGACTGCTGAAATTCTGGGCGGATAAGGCGGAGATCAGTGTACCGATTTTCCCCCATGCCGTGCGTCATACGTTTGCCACCCATATGCTGGATGCGGGGGCTGATTTGCGTGGTGTCCAGGAAATTCTGGGCCATGAAAGTTTATCGACGACCCAGAAGTACACCCATGTGACCATTGACAGGTTGTCCAGGGCTTATGATAAGGCGCATCCGAGGAAATGAATTAAAGAAAAAGTGTGGACATAGTGGACCAGGTGGACTTAGTGGACAGTGGACGATTTTGATTGTCCAGATCGTCTACTGAGTCCACAAAAAAATAAAAGGAATTCAAAAAAATAATATGAACCAATTTCACGGCACAACGATCATTGCAATAAACCATAAGGGTAAAACCGTTGTTGCAGGAGACGGTCAGGTCACTCTGGGTGACACCGTAACCAAGCACAAGGCCAAAAAAGTGCGACGGATTTATAAGGATAAAATCGTGGTGGGCTTTGCGGGAGCAACCGCTGACGCTATGAATCTCACGGAAAAGCTCGAAGAAAAACTGGAACGGTACAACGGCAACCTGACACGGGCAGCTGTGGAACTGGCCAAAGAATGGCGAACGGACAAATACCTGAGACGTCTTGAAGCCATGATGATTGCCGTGGACGAAACGAAGATGTTTCTTATATCAGGGAATGGGGATGTGATTGAACCTGATGAAAACGTGATCAGCATCGGTTCAGGAAGCGTTGCGGCCCAGTCTGCTGCCGTGGCCCTGTTGAGGCACAGCACCCTTGATGCCAGGGGGATTGCCGAGGAAACCATGAAAATTGCAGCGTCTCTTTGTATTTACACAAACGATTGTGTCACGATCGAGGAGCTGTGATAAATGGTGCTGATGGGTCAGGCTGTGCTTCACCCATCACTTGGTAATGGAGTCATTGCCGATTTTTATGAATCTGAACTGGATGTCCGGCACAACGCTTTGCCGGATGGTCCGGTTTTTATATTTTAAAATGTCAGAAAGAAGGAACTATGAGCGATTTAAAACCCATCGAGATTGTGCGGGAGCTTGATAAATACATCATCGGCCAGGACAAGGCTAAACGGTCTGTTGCCATCGCCCTTCGTAATCGCTGGCGAAGACGCCATGTGGAAGAAGATCTTCAGGACGAGATTTCGCCCAAGAACATCATCATGATCGGGCCCACAGGCGTGGGTAAAACAGAGATTTCAAGGCGTCTTGCCAATCTCACTGATTCGCCTTTTTTCAAGGTGGAGGCTTCCAAGTTTACCGAAATTGGTTATGTGGGCCGTGATGTGGAGTCCATGATCCGGGATCTGGTGGAGCTCACCGTGAACCGGATGAAAGACCAGGCTGAAGAAGAGGTGATGGACAAGGCGGAAAAAATGGCTGAAGAAAAGGTTCTGGATCTGCTTCTTCCCAAAACCCCTGTCAAAGCAGTCAAGCCGGTTGAAGAAGAAGAGCCGGAGAGTATCGAAGATTTGCTGGAAGAAAAACATGTGGAACCTGTACCCGAAGAGCCAATTATTCCTGACAAAACAAGGGAAAAACTCCGTAAGATGCTTCAGGAAGGCAAACTGGACAACCGGATGGTGGACATTGATGTGACAGATCAGCAAGGCCCGATGATCGAGATTTTTTCCACCATGGGCATGGAAGACATCGGTATGAATATCCGGGACATGATGAGCAACATGATGCCCAAAAACTCCAAACGCCGGAAAGTCACTGTGGAAGAAGCTCTGGATATCCTCACTGATCAGGAAGCCCAGAATCTGGTAGACATGGACAAGGTGGTGGACAAGGCCGTTGAAATGGTGGAGCAGTCGGGTATTATCTTCATTGACGAGATCGACAAAGTCACGGGGAACCATTCGGGAAGCGGGCCGGAAGTGTCCCGCGAAGGAGTTCAGCGGGATCTTCTTCCCATTGTGGAAGGAAGTTCCGTTCCCACAAAATACGGTATTGTTAAAACGGATCATATCCTTTTTATCGCGTCAGGGGCTTTTCACACCAGTAAGCCGTCAGACCTGATTCCCGAACTCCAGGGCCGTTTCCCCATCCGTGTGGAACTGGATTCTCTGGGCCAGAAAGAGTTTATAAGGATTCTCACCGAACCTCAGAACGCACTGCTTCTCCAGTACATCGCGCTTCTGAGAACCGAAGGTGTGAATCTTACATTTGATGACAGCTCTGTGGCCGAGATAGCCCGGATCGCCGAAGACGTGAATTCAAGAACGGAGAACATCGGGGCAAGACGCCTTCACACCCTGATGGAATATCTTCTTGAAGACATCCTGTTCAAAGCCCCGGATGTGGAGGAAAAAAACGTGACCATCGACAGTGAATTTGTTAAGGAAAGGCTTAAAGACGTGGTGGCGGATGAGGATTTGAGCAGATACATTCTATAGTGTCCAAACGGAAACTGTATATTTTGCCCTGATACGGCGTTCTCGGAATTTTTAGATCCTCGACGTAGCGTTGCTACGCCTGCGGTCTAAAAATTCCTGCGGCCTTGTCTCAGGCCAAAATCTACAGTTTCCACTGAGATGGCACTTTGTGTAGAGAAACGAAACCCGACGGGAGTTGGTATCAAGAAAAAAAGGAATTCATTCCTAAAAGTTGGTTATTCGAAATGACGTTCATCGGATTTTTTTAAGATTGGTGTCATTTGTCAGGTTTCGTTCCTCTACCTGACCTACGATGGGCGTTATCGATTACGGAAACCGGAAACACAAGGACGAAAAGACATGGACGAAAATGTTGCCGATATTCTGATAGAATCGCTGCCTTACATCCGGAGGTTTGCCACGAAAACCATCGTGGTGAAATACGGCGGGCATGCCATGGTGGATGAGCAGCTTAAAGAGGATTTTGCCAGGGACATCACCCTGCTGAAATTCATTGGGGTGAACCCGGTGGTTGTTCATGGCGGCGGCCCCCAGATCAACAAGGTTCTGGAAAGAATGGGCATCACCTCACATTTTGTCCGGGGCATGAGGATGACCGACGAAGAAACCATGGACGTGGTGGAAATGGTTCTCGGCGGGAAGGTGAATAAATCCATCGTGGCCCAGATCAACAGACAGGGCGGCAAAGCCGTGGGGCTTACCGGCAAGGACGCCGGGCTTATCACGGCAAAGAAAATGACCATCTATCACCAAGAAGATGCAAACTCACCTCCCGAGATCATTGATCCCGGCCATGTGGGAGAAGTGACGCGGATCAACAGTGAGCTGATCCATTCTCTCACGGGACAGGGTTTTATTCCCATCATTGCGCCTGTGGGCGTGGGGGAAGAAGGTGAAACATACAATATCAACGCCGATCTGGTGGCAGCGGCAGTGGCTAAAGCCATCAAAGCCGAACGATTGATGCTTATCACCGATGTGGATGGGGTTTTGGACGCAGATAAAAATCTTATATCGTCTATTGATTCTAAACGAGCCAAGGCCATGATCGCCGATGAATCAATCAAAGGCGGGATGATCCCCAAGGTCGAATGTGCACTTTCAGCTCTTGAGGAAGGGGTTGAAAAAGTTCACATCATTAACGGAAAACGACGTCATTCCCTGATTCTTGAGCTTTTCACCAACCAGGGAATCGGAACGGAAGTCATGCTATGAAAGAAACCATACAGGAAAAAGCGGATAAAGTGATCGCTAATACCTACGCCCGTTACAACGTGGCGTTTGAGCGGGGCCAAGGGTCAACGCTCTGGGACAGCGAAGGAAAATCATACACGGATTTTGTGTCGGGCATCGCCGTGTGCAATCTGGGCCATGCCCATCCCGGCGTTGCCAAAGCCTTGAGCGATCAGGCTCTGCGTCTGGTTCATGTGTCCAATCTCTATTACACCCGTCCCCAGACTGAGCTGGCCGAATGGCTCGTAAGCCACAGTTTTGCAGACAAAGTGTTTTTCTGCAACAGTGGAGCCGAAGCCAACGAGGCGGCCATTAAACTGGCACGGAAATATCATTATGTCAAAGGCGATACAGGCCGCAATACCATCATTTCCATGACCATGAGCTTTCACGGTCGGACCATGGCCACTTTGACGGCCACAGGCCAGGACAAGATCAAAGAGGGTTTTGCGCCGGTTCTTCCAGGTTTTGATTATGTACCGTACAACGATTTTGAGTCACTGAAAGCCAAGATGAGCAACAAGATCTGCGCTGTTATGCTGGAACCTCTTCAAGGCGAAGGGGGAATCTGCTGCCTTACTCCGGGCTATCTTAAAAAAGTTCGGGATCTTTGCGACGCGCATGGAACCCTTTTGATTTATGATGAAATCCAGACCGGCATGGGCAGGACCGGGACCCTTTTCGCTTACGAACATGAAGGCGTGGCCCCGGACATCATGACTCTTGCCAAGGCTCTTGGAAACGGTCTTCCCATTGGAGCCATGCTGGCAAAAGATGAGGTGATGAAAGCCTTCACACCGGGAAGCCATGCCTCCACCTTTGGCGGTACGCCCCTTGTGACGGCTGCGGCTCTTGAAGTGGTGAAAACCATGGAGCGGGAAAAAATTGTGGAAGGTGGTCGGGAAAAAGGTCTGTACTTCACAGCGAAACTTGAAAGCCTGAAAGCCAAACACCCTGTGGTGGTGGATGTGCGCGGGCAAGGCCTTCTTCTGGGAATGAAACTTACTGTGGAAGGTGCACCCATTGTCAAGGCTTGCCAGGAGCGGGGATTTATCATCAACTGTGTTCAGGGCAACACCCTGCGCTTTATCCCGCCCCTGATCATAACAAAAGATGAAATTGATGCCCTGATCGAATGTCTTGATTCGGTTTTGGCCATGTTTAAATAGTGCCTGATAGAAGGAGAATCATGTGAAAAAAGATTTACTCACCCTGAACGATCTTGAGGAGCAGGACTTCAAACGCCTGTTCGAACGGGCCATTGAACTGAAAGCAAGGCACAAAAGGGGTATCTTCGATAAGGCGCTGGCCGGAAAATCCGTAGGGCTTATTTTCGACAAGCCGTCCACACGGACACGAATTTCTTTTGAAGCGGCCACAATTCAGCTTGGTGGCACGCCGATTTTCATGAGCGCCGCCCACACCCAGATTTCCCGGAACGAGCCGGTGAAAGATACGGCAAGAGTGCTGTCCCGCTACATCGACTGTCTGGTGGTGAGAACTTTTTCCCAGGAGCTTATTGAAGAATACGCGCGTGAATGCAGCATCCCCGTGATCAACGCCCTTTCCGATTTATATCACCCTTGCCAGATTCTTTCGGATCTGCTCACGGTGGTGGAAGTGAAAGGCGGATTTAAAGATCTTACTGTAGCCTGGATCGGTGACGGCAACAACGTGGCCCATTCCTGGATTAATGCAGCGGCGACGCTTGGTTTTACCTTTGTTCTGGCATGCCCGGACGGATACACACCTGATCAGGCTGTGCTTGACAATGCATTGTCAAAAAATAAAGGCGTGATCCGTGTGACCAAAGATCCCGTGGACGCTGTGAAAGGCGCTGATATCGTCTACACCGACGTATGGGCAAGCATGGGCCAGGAAAGCGAACTTGACGAGCGTCTCGCTCCGTTCAGACCTTACCAGGTGAATGCATCGCTTCTGAAACACGCTAAAGCAGATGTGAAAGTCATGCATTGCCTTCCGGCTCACCGTGGTGAAGAAATCACGGAAGAAGTCCTGGAAGGGCCCCATTCCATTGTGTGGGATCAGGCTGAGAATAAGCTGCATATGCATAAGGCGATTTTGGAAGCGCTGATTGTTAAAAGGTAAAAAAAAGAATAATTAAAAATGAACATCGAACGTCCAACATCGAAATTTGAATGAAGAATTTTGCCATTTTATATGGTTTTAAAAGAGATGATAACGTTTGAATAAAGAATAAGTGTTCATAGAAAACATAACCAACAAGGGAGCCATCATGTCAGATATAAAAAAAGTCGTTTTAGCCTATTCAGGAGGTCTTGATACCTCGGTTATTTTGAAATGGCTGATCGAAACATACCAGTGTGAAGTGGTCACTTTTTCTGCTGATCTGGGTCAGGAAGAGGAACTGGACGGCCTTGAAGCCAAAGCAAAAAAAACAGGGGCGGTAAAAGCCTATATTGACGATCTTCGTGAAGAGTTTATCCGTGATTTCGTGTTTCCGGCGTTCCGGGCCAATGCCATCTACGAAGGCCAGTACCTTCTGGGAACGTCCATTGCCCGGCCTTTGATCGCCAAACGGCAGATGGAAATTGCGAAAATCGAAGGGGCGGACGCTGTAAGCCATGGGGCCACCGGCAAAGGAAACGATCAGGTCCGCTTTGAACTCAGCTATTACTCAATCGACCCGGAAATCAAGATCATCGCGCCCTGGCGTGAATGGGATTTAACGTCTCGCACCGCCCTGATGGCCTTTGCAGAGAAACACGGCATTCCCGTTCCCCAGACTCCGGCCAAACCTTACAGCACGGACAGGAACATGCTTCATATCAGCTACGAAGGTGGCGTTCTGGAAGATCCCTGGAATCCGGCCACCGACGACATGTACACGTTGAGCGTGAAACCTGAAAACGCACCGGACAAAGCTGAGGAAATCGAAATCAGCTTTGAGCAGGGAAATCCTGTGGCAGTGAACGGCAAAAAACTTTCTCCCGCAGCCCTTTTCAAAGAGCTGAACACCCTTGGCGGAAAACACGGCATTGGCCGCATCGACATGGTTGAAAACCGTTTCGTGGGTATGAAATCCCGTGGCGTGTACGAAACTCCGGGCGGAACCATTCTTCGGCTGGCTCACATGACCATGGAATCCATCACTCTGGACCGGGAAGTGGCCCATCTGCGGGATTCTTTGATTCCCCGCTATGCCGAACTGGTTTACTACGGCTTCTGGTTCAGCCCTGAAATGAAACTGATGCAGAATATGATCGATCAGACCCAGGTCAACGTCACCGGCGACGTGCGTCTTAAACTCTACAAAGGCAACGCCTATGTTCTGGGTCGTCGTTCCGATCGGTCCCTTTACAGTCCGACCATAGCCACCTTTGAAGACGACAAGAGCGCCTATCGTCAGAAAGACGCCGAAGGGTTTATCCGGCTGAATGCATTGCGGTTGCGAATCATGAGTGCAGCGAATAAGGCTTGGCAGAAGTAGACACTTTCAAGTAATGAACGTCCAACATCCAACGTCGAACGTTCAACGTCCAATTGCGGATGACGGCCATTTTTAAGGATCGGATCATTTGTCGGGTTTCGTGCCTCTACCCGACCTACGATAGACCGTTATAATAAAAAACATGGAGATTGAACCATGAGCGAAAAACCCTGGGATGGCCGCTTTCAGGAAAGCACGGATAAAGCGGTTGAGATTTTCACATCATCCATTGCTGTGGACAAGCGCCTTTACAAGCATGACATTCAGGGAAGCATGGCCCATTGTCGGATGCTGGCGAAACAGGGCATCATCACGGACGATGAAGCAAACCGCATGGTGGCAGGGCTTGAAAAGATAAAAGGGGATATCGAAAGGGGCTGTTTTGAATACTCGGACAGCCTGGAAGATATTCACATGCACATCGAATCAGCTCTGACCCGCGATATTGGAGAGACGGCAAAAAAGCTTCATACGGCGCGAAGCAGAAACGACCAGGTGGCTCTTGATATCCGCATGTACATGAAGGATGTGAGCGACGCCGTGATTCAGGCCCTCACCGAAATTCAGACCATCCTTGTTCAGCTTGCGGAAAAATACGATGGCGTGACCATGGCCGGCTACACCCATCTTCAGAGGGCCCAGCCTGTGCTCTTATCCCACCATCTCATGGCCTATTACGAGATGTTCAAAAGGGACGCTGAACGGTTCCAGGACGGCCTGAAACGAATTGATGTGATGCCCCTTGGAAGCGCGGCCCTGGCCGGAACAACCTATCCTATTGACAGAGCTTATACGGCTGAACTCCTGAATTTTTCCAAGGTTTCGGCCAACAGCATGGATTCGGTGGCGGACCGTGATTTTATCATTGAGTTCATCGCATCGGCCAGCATCTGCATGATGCATCTTTCCCGTTTTTCCGAAGAACTGATCCTCTGGTCTTCGTCGGAATTCGGCTTTATCCTTATTTCAGACGCCTTTACAACCGGCAGCAGTATCATGCCCCAGAAGAAAAACCCGGACATTCCCGAGCTTGTCCGTGGAAAGACAGGGCGTGTTTACGGAAATCTTATGTCGGTGCTGACCCTGATGAAATCCCTTCCCATGACCTATAACAGAGACATGCAGGAAGACAAGCCGCCCCTTTTCGATACGGTGGACACCCTGGTGTCCAGCCTTGATATCTATTGCCGGATGCTTCCCAATATTACGTTCAAAGAAGCACGGCTTCTGGAAACAACGGAACGGGGATTTATCAACGCCACCGACCTTGCCGATTATCTGGCAGCCAAAGGCCTTCCATTTCGTGACGCCCATTCGGTGGTGGGAAAAACCGTGGCCTATGGACTGGATAAAGGTAAAGAACTTCAGGACATGACCGTGGCCGAACTGAAAGCCTTTTCAACGTTGATTGACGACGATGTGTTCGCTTTCCTCGAAACACGGAACATCATCGACCGGCGAATATCCCAGGGTGGAACGGCCAATGAAAATGTCCGGGCTGCGGTGCGTGACGCAAAGAAATATCTTGGAATAAGCTGAGTTGAAATAGGTTTTGTGTCACTGCATCGCGCGATAGTCTTTCGGTCAAAAATGTGGATACCCTTTGAATCTCAATGCTCTCGAACGAGCATAAATCTATCGGGTAAAGTCATGGATTCTACCCGGAACGAGGCCAGAAACTTTGGGGCATAAAGATTACGATTGCTCTGAGCGAAGAGAGAGACTCACTCTGGAGGGCCGTCAGAGGCTCAACAGCGATAATAGAAATGACCGAATAACGTCATATTTTAATATGAAGGACATGAAGGTGGATCGAAAAAAAATCGAAATGAAAACGTTCATGATAGTCGTTGCAGCATGTCTTGTTTTTGCGTTTCAGGGATGCGGCAAAAAAGGACCACCCATTCCTCCCGGAGCCATTGTGCCGCCGAAAGTATCCGGGCTTTCGCACACTATTCAAGGTGACACCCTGACCCTCATCTGGAAAGCTCCTGAAGGAAGGGGCGAAAAGGCTGTGGACGGTTACGATGTCCTGCGTTCATCCACAAGTGTTGATGAAAAAGAGTGTGCAGGGTGCCCCATCTCCTTCGAACGAGTTGCCCGACTGGGGACCAGTCAAACCAGCTTCACCGATAAGCTTGTTCTGGGGAAACGGTACATTTATAAAGTTGTTGCCGTAACCTCTTATCAGGTTCAGGGTAAGGATTCCAAACTGATCCGTTTTACCTACCCCGAAGTCCAGAAAGAAAAGGACAAAGAACAGGTAACACCTGATTCGGAAACAAACGGAGGTGAGGATGAGGCTGTAGATCCTGTTGAAGAAGAAGGCGAAGATGCAAACGACGCCGATACTGATGGCGGACCTGATACCTCAACAGAACCGGAATCACCGGAAAAGGCTGAATAAACTATGGGCGGCCACCAGGTCTACCTATCTCTGGGTTCCAATCTGGGTGATAAAAAACGGAACTGTGAGACAGCTCTTTCCGAGCTTGAACGGCGGAACATCGGGAAAGTTCGTTCGCTGTCCACGTTTTACATGACAGAACCCGTGGATTTTACCGACCAAGACTGGTTCGTCAATGCGGTGGCTTATATCGAAACACATTTTACTCCGCAAGATCTGCTTGCTGCATTGCAACAGATTCAGAGTGATCTGGGAACCAGAGAAAAAACCGTGCGCTTCGGCCCACGGATTATTGATCTGGATATCCTTCTTTACGATGACATGATTTACCGGGACGGCGATCTTGTCATTCCCCATGAACGGATGCACCAGCGGGCCTTTGTGCTTGTTCCGCTTTGTGACATTGCGGCAGAAAAATGCCATCCCATTTTTGGCAGAACCATGAAAGACCTTCTGAACCACATCGACCCCGAACACCAGGGCGTTAAACCCCTGACACCGGACACAGGAGAACCCCATGCTTAAAAACCTGATACTTATCGTAATGATCTTTGTGGTTTATAGAATCATTAAACAAATGCTTCTCGACCCCATGAAGAAAGATACAAATCCCTATCCTCTTGAAAAAAACAGAGGCGAAAGTGCAGACGACCTGATGATCAAAGATCCCGAGTGCGGCGTGTATTT
The DNA here is from genome assembly GCA_041660385.1 of Desulfobacteraceae bacterium. Taxonomy (GTDB): domain Bacteria; phylum Desulfobacterota; class Desulfobacteria; order Desulfobacterales; family Desulfolunaceae; genus DYJE01. The sequence continues at coordinate 28,822 of JBAZWJ010000070.1, forward strand.
TCCCCAGCGCCAGGGCATCAGTCTGAAGGTGGATGGTCAGACCTTGTATTTCTGTTCTGAAAAATGCAGGGACGATTACAAAAGTAAAATGCCGTGATCGCAATCTAATTTTAACATAATTAATCGCCATTAAACCACCAGCTATGCTGGTGTGATCCTGATAGGCTTTGCCGACCAGACGAGATAAACTTTCTTCCCGAGGGCCCCAAAGGGCAGGTCGGGAAGGAAGTTTGCATGAAAGA
>JBAZWJ010000071.1:0-28381 GCA_041660385.1 Desulfobacteraceae bacterium
TTCTTTCATGCAAACTTCCTTCCCGACCTGCCCTTTGGGGCCCTCGGGAAGAAAGTTTATCTCGTCTGGTCGGCAAAGCCTATCAGGATCACACCAGCATAGCTGGTGGTTTAATGGCGATTAATTAGCAATTCTTGATGAAATTAATGGACTTGTGTTAAGCGGTGAAATCGCACTAGAAAGATTGCAATCAGCAATGGCTGAGAGAACAAAGAAAAGAAATGACATAACAAACAAATACGAATTGACAAATTTCCTCTTAAATACAATAGACAAGAACTACATCGACAAAATAAAACTTGGTGATACATACCTGCTAAATAATTATTTAAACACAATTAAGAAACTCGATACAAATGACTTCAATAACTATATAAACAAAATCAATATTGATTTTGATGAAACTGTAACGGATCAGTTATTGAATATGCTCTTAGTAGAGTTTTACGATGTTAAAAAACCAAACCTCAAAAACTACTTTAAAAATCTAAACGTCTCAGAAAACAAAGCATCTGGATTTGAATCATTTGTTAAATGCTGGGTTGTATTAGAAAAAGCTGCCAGGGACTTTCTTTCCGATGCTGACATAAAGTCTAATAAATATTTAATTCCAGACTTTTCAATTTTGAAAGAAAAGATGGTCTTAACGAATGAGGAGGCGAATCAATTACGACAATTAAGAAAAGTTAGGAATTTTTTGCTACATGGAATTGAGACACCACCCGAAAGTGACCTGAAAAATAGTTACGAAATATTAAAGAATTTGACAGAAAAGGTAGTTGATAAGGTTCCAACTAAAGCTATAAAAGACAAATTGAAGAAGGATCTAGAAAGTATATAAAAATGCCAAGCATAACATCGGCATTAAGGGCGACGGCAAAAAACCGCCGCGCCTTATGCCGGGCGTTAGAATTAATGGAGAATAAAATGGGAACCATTAAAAGAGGTGACTCTTCAATTGATGTTGTCTTCCGAGATAAAGGACATTACACAAACAAACTGTTCGCCCGTAATGTGATATTTAACAATGGGAGACTTGAAATTGATTTTAGCCATTATTCAAGAAGAAGAAGAAAATCAGGGAAAATCAGGAAGAAAATCAGGGAAGAAAATCAGGGACAGGCAAATAATGCATTGACTCAACAGAACCACCGTATTATCTAAAAAAACAGTATCCATATCCGAAGGGGAAAGCAAAAGAGGCAACGATCATGGCCCGAACATCTCGAATGGTGGTTTCAGAAGAAAAAGCGGCATATCATGTGATGTCTCGAACAGCGCTTGACGGTTTGCCGTTTGGGGCGGTGGAAAAAGATGAGTTTGTACGAATCATCAAGAGGGTTTCAAAAATCTATTTTTCTGATGTTTTGGGATTCGCGGTGATGGACAACCATTTTCACATTCTTGTCATGATGCATCCGGGAGAGGATTATTCTGACGAGGATATCAAAGCCAGATTTGCAGCTCTTTACGGCGAGGATGCGCACTTTCCCGTGGGCCGGATTTCGTATTTCAGAGCCAAATGGTCGAGCCTTTCCGAATTTGTCCGGGAGATCAAGCAGACGTTTTCACGGTATTACAACCGGCGAAAAAAAAGGCGGGGAACACTGTGGGGCGAACGGTTTAAAAGCGTGATCGTGGAGCGTGGAGAAACCCTTGTGAACTGCCTGGCCTATATTGATCTGAACGCTGTGCGTGCCGGGATTGTCGAAAAACCCGACCATTACAGGTGGTGCTCCCTGGGTTGTCATGCTCAGACCGGCAACAAGGATGGGTTTCTTTCAACGGATTTCGGTTTTCAAGACATGGAAGGTGTTGACGAAAAAGAGCGTTTCAGAAGGTACAGACGCTTTGTTTATGAAGCTGGAGCCATTTCAAAATCCGGCGGGAAAAACAGAAAAACCATCAAAAGCGGCATTGTTTCAAAAGAACGGGCCAAAGATTTCAAAGAAACCCGGATCGACAGATTCAGAAACAGAACACGCTATTTCACCGACTCGGGCATTATCGGAACAAAATCCTTTGTTTCAGAGTACTATCAGCGGTTTAAGCATATGTTCCAAAGCGTTCATGAAAAGAAACCCAAGCCTGTGAAAGGACTCGACGGGGTTTATTCTTTGAAGAGGCTTTCGGGTTAATCCTTGGACTCTTTCCCATTCCCACCTCACCGTATTATGAACCACTTCGTCATTTTTTTAGAAAATCATTGTCCGATCATGTGCGATATGCCTTTCTTCCACTTTCAATCAGTCGACCAGCCATATACATCAGATCTTACATGACGGTTCGAAATGCTTAAATTTCATACCCCATCCCCTCGATTGAGCACACATTATGCATCATAAATTTTTTCATATTTTTATTTTTTTCCTATCGTAATTTGGCAGTGAGTGCCAAGGTGCTTGTCACCTGAATCATAATTAATCAGCTATTTTTCAGTTGCCGGATTTAGCCGGACAAGGAGCCATCATATGAGCAACGAAACCAGACACCTGAGACAACAAAAAGGTGAAACACATATGCCCCGGACAAGGCACCTGAACAGTGACGGCTCGCCCATGTTCACCAACCGCCTCAGCCATGAAACAAGTCCTTATCTTCTTCAGCATGCCCATAACCCCGTTAACTGGTTTCCCTGGGGTGAGGAAGCGCTTTCCGAAGCAAAAAAACTGAACCGTCCCCTTTTCGTGAGCATCGGGTACGCAACCTGCCACTGGTGCCATGTGATGGAAGAAGAATCCTTCGAAGATCTTGAAATCGCCGAGTACATCAACAGCCATTTCATTCCTGTGAAAGTGGACAGAGAAGAACGGCCGGACATTGATGCCATTTACATGGGGGCTGTCCAATTGCTCAACGGAAACGGTGGATGGCCATTGAATGTCTTTATGACACCCCAGTGCAAACCCTTTTTCGGAGGCACCTATTTCCCTGCCCGGGACGGAGACAGAGGCCCTTCAGCAGGTTTTCTCACTCTGCTCAGAAGGATACGCGAAGCATTCGACGAGCACCCGGATTCCATTGAAAAATCAAGCGAAGAACTCACACAGGCCATACGTAAAATGTTAGCGCCCCTGCCTGGAAGTGAAATTTCCGGCCCAGTAATCCTTGAACGAGCGGCTGATCTTTTCAAACGCATCTACGACCCGGTCCACGGCGGAATGAAAGGCGCTCCCAAGTTTCCGTCAACCCTGGCTGTTCGTTTTCTGATGAGATGTAACCGGCGAACGGGTTATTCTCTCTGCTTGGATATGGCACTCCACACCCTAAGGTGCATGGCCCAGGGGGGAATTTACGACCAGATCGGCGGAGGATTTCACAGGTATTCCACAGATGATGCCTGGCTCGTTCCCCATTTTGAAAAAATGCTTTACGACAATGCTCTTCTTGCCACGGCTTATCTCGAAGCATACCAGATCAGCGGAGACAAACTGTTCAGCCGGATCGCCCAGGAAATCCTGGATTATGTCCTTAAAGAAATGCGCTCGCCTGACGGTTTATTTTATTCTGCAACGGACGCTGACAGCCTGAACGATTCGGGCGAAAAGGAAGAAGGTTTCTTTTTCACTTGGACGCCGGAAGAACTATTCCTCATTCTGGACAAAGACCTTGCCGATCTTGCAACATCTTATTACTCCATCCTTGGAGAACCCAACTTTGAAGGGCGATACATACCCCATATCAGTCGTGATAAACAGAGTATGGCTGATGAAAAAGGGATTGCCTTAGAGGCATTTCAATGCAAAATAAACCGGATAAAAGAGACATTGTACCTTGAGCGGTTGAAACGTGAAAAGCCGTTGACAGACACTAAAATCATCACAGCCTGGAACAGCCTTATGATTTCTGCCTTTGCACGGGCAGGTTTCGTGCTGAATCAACCCGCTTACACAGAAACAGCAGCAAAAGCTGCGGAAACGTTATTAAAAAACGTTCTCGTTAAAAACAGGCTTTTCAGAACCTGGCAGGGAGGAAAGCCCAAACACAGGGGATGTCTCGATGATCACGCTTTCCTGGTTCAGGCCCTTATCGATCTTTACGAAAGCACGTTTGATCTGAGTTGGCTGAAACAGGCGATTGATATAGATGATATCCTTGGGACATTTTTTGAAGACAAGGAAGACGGGGGATATTTCATGACTGCCTCGGATCACGAAGCTCTCATTGCCAGAGAAAAACCCGGGCATGACAATGCAACTCCGTCGGGCAATTCTGTTCAATCATTGAACCTTTTGAGATTGCACAGCTTTACTGCTGACGCCAAATATCTGAAAAAGGCGGAAAGTACGTTCAAAACCTTTTCACAGCAAATTGAACAGAACCCGCATGCATTTGGAGATATGCTTCTCGCTCTTGACTACTATCATAGTTTGTCCAGCGAAATCGTCATCGTTACACGGAACAGGCAGCATGAGAATGCGGTCCCTTTTCTCGACGTACTTCGCCGATCTTTTGTTCCAAACAAAGTGCTTGCCGTGGTGAGCAATCATGAAGAATTGGAAGATTCAAGGGCCATTGTTCCCATTGTTTCGGGAAAAACATCCGGGGGCCATGATGTTGTGGCTTACGTTTGTGAAAAAGGTCAGTGCGGCCTTCCATGCACCGACCCTTTAGAGTTCGAAAAAAAACTTATGACTTGAAATATTCGTCAACGAGTTGAGCAGCAAGCCCTGTATAAGTTGCGGGAGTCATGGACTTCATTCTCTCTTTGACGTCCGGCGGTATCTTTTCCAGCCGGTCGATGAAATCGGACAAGGTTTCCCGTGTTATTTTAACACCACGGGTCAGGTCTTTCAGTTTTTCGTAAGGGTTTTCTTCTCCGTAAACCCGCATCAACGTCTGGATAGGTTCGGCCAGAAGCTCTTGATTTTCATCAAGATCTTTTTCCAGCATCTGGGGATTCAATTCCAGTTTGCCAAGCCCTTTCAGAGCGTTTTTCAGACCGATCAGATAATACCCGAAAACAGCTCCCATGTTTCTTAGAACCGTGCTGTCGGTCAAGTCTCTCTGAAACCGTGATTGCAATAATTTGACCGAAAGGTGCTCCATGACCGATATGGCAAGCCCCATATTTCCTTCACTGTTTTCGAAATCGATGGGATTAACTTTGTGGGGCATGGTGGAAGACCCCACCTCCCCGTCTTTCAGTCTCTGCTTGAAATACCCCAGAGAAATATAACCCCACATATCCCGATCAAGGTCGATGATGATTGATGCGGCACGGATCATGGCGTGGAGTGTTTCGGCGATATAACTGTTCGGGTTGATCTGGGTTGTGAAAAGAAGGGGTTTGATGCCCAGATAATCCGATATGAATTTCTTTTCGGCGGTGATCCAGTCGATGTTGGGAAACGCAGCCACATGGGCGTTGAAATTCCCCGTAGCGCCGTTCATCTTTCCTTCGATCCCTTCGGCTGAAATAGCGGAAAGACAAAGAATTTCCTTTTTCAGACGCCAGGCGAAGTTGATCAGCTCTTTTCCCATGGTGGTAGGTGTGGCGGGCTGGCCATGGGTCCGGGACATCATGGGTTCATGTTGATATTTGCGAGCCAGGGTTTCGATGGTTTCAAGCAGGGTTTGCAACGTTGAGATGATAGTCCCTAAACCGTCCTTGATCATCAATGCGTAGGCCGTATTATTGATATCGTCGGAGGTGCATGCAAAATGGACCCATTCCCTGATATGTCCCAGGTTTTCGCTATCCAGCGCCTCTTTGATGTAGTACTCAACGGCTTTGACATCGTGATTGGTGGTTCGTTCGATTTCTTTCACCCGAAGAGCGGATTCCGGTGCAAAACGCTGTCCGATTCGGTCGATCATTTCACAGTCTGCGCTACTCATATCGAAAAATTTCAATTCTTTTGAAAGAAATGTCAACCACTTCAGCTCCACAGCGACCCTGTATTTAATAAGCCCGAATTCCGAAAAAACATCCCGGAGTTCGCTGGTCAGCCGTTTGTATCTCCCGTCCAGAACAGACAAGGCCATTAAACTTTCCATACGTTACCTATCCTTTTATTCTCAATTTTTCGTTTCTTCTTTGACAATTCGCTTCAGGAACACTGCGAATTCCTCTCTAACAATACGCCTGAATGCGTGATAAAAAAAGAGGCTCATGATTTCAGTCAACTGACCGCCCTTAGCGGTGAACTGTTCAGACGTGGCCATTTCAAGCGTTGGTTCAATGTAACGTTCCATCCAGTGTTTTGCTGTCTGCCGGAAAAAATCCACAAACCGCTTGAGCTCTTCCGGATCATAGCCGTCACGGGGCTTAAATCCCGAACTCCCCATATCAGTAACCAGCTTACCGATCACCACGTCATCTCGTGAGTAGATTTTGACGCCGTTTCTTTCCTGGCAGGCGATAACTCCCCAGACTTCCATCTTCTCAACCCACTTCGCATCCATACCCGTAATTTTAGCGAATTCTTCCGTTCCTTCCACAACATCGGACAGCAATTGATCAATGGGCCTTAAATACTCGCTTTGTACCCAGAAAGAAGACTGTTCCATTACGGTTTTCTTTTTCTGGCTTTTCATGATCTTCTTGATGACGGAAAGAGGCAGGTAATAGTTATCCTGAAGGCCTTTGATAACACGTATCTGATCCACGTAACTTTCGTCGTAGTCCGCCGTGTTTTTCCCCATTTTTTTGGGTTTTGCAAGCACGCCTTCGCGAATGTAATAATGGATCGTTTCGCGGGCGACTTTCGTCCGCTGTACCAGTTCACTGATCTTCATTGATCAAAGACCTTCTCGTCTCATCAGAATCATTAATGTTTTAAACCATCGTATTACAAATCATTTCCGGGTCATATTTACAGTGTGCACCTTGTTTCGTCAACACCAAAAAAAAAATGCAATTTATCTTCTTGACAACGGCAAGCCTAATATTTTATACGGTTGTAGCATATAGTATGTAGTCACACTACGTATTTTTAGAGTTTTCACTTAGGCAAAAAATGGAAAAAACATGAGCCACGGAACACACGAAAGAACACGGAAAAACGTTAACATCATTTACGACTTTTCAGTAAGTCCCGTGGTTAAATATTTTATTGCAAGACACTCACGTTTTCTGAGCAACATTAAATAAGGAGATTTTAAAAATGCAAATGAAAGAATGTGTATTTATCGACGGCGTCAGAACAGCCAACGTACGCGCCCACGCAGAAAAAGGCTGGTTCAAACAAGTCAAACCCGATCAGACACTCGCCGCAGTTTACAAAGCCCTTTTCGACAGAAATCCCAAAGTAAAACCTGAAGATGTTGACACAGTCATTGTTGGGACAGCCAACCCATCAGGTTACCAGAATGATATCGGCCGTCTGGCATGGCTTGCCCATGGTTATCCTGAAAGAACCGCTTCACAGACTGTTTCAAACCAGTGCCCCTCCGGCATGACAGCCACCATCAACGCTGCCCGCGCCATTATGACCGGCGAAGCGGACATCATGATCGCTGCCGGCGTGGAAGACATGGAAAAAGTGCCCATGGGCGCAAACATGGCTTTCCCGGACAAATTCATGGAACGCTATTATATCCTCGACATCCCCATGGGGAATACCGCTGAAAAAGTAGCTGAAATGTACAAGATTTCCAGAGCCGACCAGGAAAACATGGCCGTTTATTCCCACAAAAACGCTCATGCGGCAACAGTTGCAGGAAAATTCAAAAACGAAATCGTCCCGGTCATGGGCAAAGACGATGCCGGGAACGATTTTCTCGTGGAAAAAGACCAGTGGGTCCGAGAAACCATTGATCCCGCTCAGATGGCGACTATGAAAACCCCGTTCAAACCCAACGGAACAGTCACCGCTGCCACATCATCACCTCTTACGGCCGGTGCTGCCGCTCTTCTTATGATGAGCCGCGAAAAAGCAGACGAACTGGGCCTTTCCTACACTTACAAATACAAATTCGGCGTTCAGGAAGGCAACGACCCCACCATCATGGGCATGGGACCTGCTGTGACCATCGATAAAATCCTCAAAAAAACAGGCGTGAAAAAAGAGGAAATCGGCGCGGTTGAAATGAACGAAGCCTTTGCTGCCCAGGCACTTGCCTGCATCAGAGAAACCGGTATTGATAAAGACAATGCTCCTTTTGACAAAGTAAACCTCTGGGGTGGTGCCATCGCACTCGGTCATCCTCTGGGAGAATCAGGAGCCCGTATCATTGTTACACTTTTGAACGTTCTTAAAACCGAAAAACCCGATGCAAAATACGGTATCGCGACCCTTTGCGGCGGTTTCGGAAATGGCGTGGCCATCATGGTTGAAAAAGTATAGTCAATATCAACATCGGTCCGCAGTAAGGCTCAATTTCCAGACTGCGGACCATTCAATGGTTCTTTGATAAATGTAAGAAAAGAAAGAAAAAGCCATCGTAGTAGTTGATAAACCAAGACGTGTCTAAGACCGCAGACAATCAGCCCGTCCTGTGCCCCTTCTCTCAGGGCTGATTATCTGTGGTCTGTTTATATCCCTCCATTGATTTATCGCTTGTTTTTTCAGATTATCGTGCTATGAATTAAGAATACCTTATGTTTTTCAAAGTTTCACAATTCAATATCCCAATTGCACCGCCGGAAAGAGAACGGGTAATATTTCGTTCTTCATGTTCGACAAGCATTCTTTGGCCGAAGAAATCATGGCGTGATTTATATCCCATGCGTGTTTGACACATGAAGTTTACGATTCATACTTTTTTTATATCCGGCGATATGGAAAAAACATTTATCAAAGGAGGCCCATGTTGTCAGCAACCATCACTTACACCGATAAGCCATGGCTGAAACATTACGACAAAGATGTCCCCCACTCCATAAGCTACGAAAAAATCTGTCTTCCGGAAAAGCTTGAATCAATCGCAAATAAATATCCAGAAAAAACAGCCTTGATATTCATGGGATACAAGGTGAGCTACCGGGAGCTCGTGGTCATGAGAGACCGTTTCGCCACATGCCTCGCGGATTTTGGAATACAGAAAGGCGACAGAGTGGCCATCCTTCTGCCCAATATCATTCCATGCGTTGTGGCGTATTGTGCCATTCTGAAAATCGGCGGCATTGTGGTGATGAATAACCCCCTTTACACAGATCGAGAACTTGAGCACCAGTTCAACGATTCCGGATCCAAGGTTCTCGTCACTCTTGATCTTCTGGCAACGCGGATGGTAAATCTCCGGCCCAAAACAAGTATCAAGCAAATCGTTTACTCGTCCATTGGTGATTACCTTCCCTTCCCGAAAAATCTTCTTTTCCCTCTTGTTGCTAAGAAAAAGAAAATGGCTGCCGACGTTGCTCCCGGTGATTCGTTATTCAAGTGGAAAGACATAATCGCAAAATATCCTCCCAATCCGCCAAAAGTTGCTGTGACACACGATGACATTGCCATGCTCCAGTACACAGGGGGAACAACGGGTGTTTCAAAAGGAGTCATGCTTTCGCACGGCAATCTGTTCAAGCAGTATCAGGTCCTCAAAACATGGAATACCATGGTAAAAGAGGGCGATAATGAAGTCATGCTGGGGGCTCTTCCGTTCTTTCATATTTTCGGGATTTCCTGTTCCATGAACCTTGCGATGTGTGCGGGCTGGACCACAGTTCTTGTTCCCAAACCCCAGCCCAAAGAACTGCTGGAAACCATGAGAAAATTCAGGCCCACTTTCGCTCCCCTTGTCCCGACCATGCTGATCGGCATGATAAACCATGAGGATATGGCCAAGACAGACCTTTCATGTATTAAAGGGTGTTTTTCAGGAAGTGCGCCCCTTCCTGTTGAAATTATGAAGACATTCGCGGAAAAAACAGGTACGAACATTTCCGAAGGATTCGGCATGACCGAGTCATCGCCGGTGACCCATTCCAATCCCTTCAAAGGTTTAAGAAAAATTGGCAGCATTGGCGTCCCGGTACCTGATACGGATTGCCGGATTGTAAGCCTTGATGATGGTGAAACGGATATGCCTGTGGGTGAAACAGGTGAGCTTGTGATAAAAGGCCCCCAGGTCATGCAGGGTTATTGGAACAGACCGGACGCAACCAGAGACACCGTGAAAGACGGCTGGCTGTTTACCGGAGATATTGCCAGAATGGATGAAGACGGTTATTTCTACATTGTGGACAGGAAAAAAGACATGATTATTTCAGGAGGTTACAACGTGTATCCCCGTGATATCGATGAAGTTTTCTACGAACACCCCAAGGTTGAAGAAGCGTGTGCCATTGGCATACCCCATGACGTTCGTGGTGAGCAGGTCAAAGTTTTTGTTGTTCTTAAAGCCGGTCAAACAGCCACAGAGCAGGAACTCATAGAGTTCTGCAAAGACAAACTGGCAAAATACAAACTCCCCACAAGCATAGAATTCAGAGACCAGCTCCCCAAATCAACGGTGGGAAAAATCTTGAGAAAAGAACTTAGAAAAGATACAAAGTGATATTTTTGATTAACAACATATTTTACATTTATTAGGAGTAGTTTTTATGCAGCTTGAAAACATGATCATTGAAAAAAGAGAACACGTAGCCATTCTGACCATCAACCATCCACCAGCCAACGCATGGAACCTTGCCACTCTGGAAGATTTTGGAAAAGCCCTTGACGCTTTGGAAAACGATAAAGACGTTTGGGTCATCGTCCTTACCGGTTCAGGCGACAAATGCTTTTCAGCAGGTTTTGATGTGAGTGACGCCGGAAACGCTGCCAAAGCAGGCCCCCTTGGCCGTGAACTCTGGAGACGGGTTGATCGTTTCCCCAAACCGTTTATAGCTGCCATCAATGGTTTTGCACTGGGCGGCGGTCTCGAACTTGCCCTCTCATGCCATTTCAGAATCATGGTTGATGCACCAAAAGCAAAAGTGGGTCTTACCGAGCTTAACCTGGGGATCATCCCCGGCTGGGGCGGAACACAGAGACTTGCCGCTGTGATTGGAAAAGCCAAAGCTCTGGACATGATCCTTTTCAGCAAACGTGTCGATGCCAAAGAAGCCCTTGAAATCGGGCTGATAAACAAAATCTCCGAACCTGGAAAAACACTTGATGATGCCTTAGAACTGGCCAACATACTTGCTAAACGTCCGCCTCTTGCCGTAAGCTGCGTTCTTAAAGCCATGTCAGCCGGTGAATACGAAGGAAAAGATCAGGGCCTTATCGTGGAAGGTCAGGGAAGTGATCTTGTTTCCACATCCAAAGACGCCATCGAAGGTTTCACTGCGTTCTTCCAGAAACGTGATCCCAACTTCACGGGCGAATAATTTATTTTTCAGTTTTTAATAAAAAGGGGCGGACTAATTTGTCCGCCCCATGTTTGTTTCACATGCTGAATCAAAGCAAAAACCTACTTGTAAAACAACCTCTGCAACCGTTCGAGAAGTTCTTTTTCTTTATCATCAATAATCTCATCGGCAAAAGCCATATCCTGAGCGAAAATCAGCGCCCGTTCACGATCTTTTCTCGTCTTAATTAACACGGGAAGAGTATCAATGGCCTGATCGAAATGTGTTTGAAGAATACGGGCCTGATCTCTGGTGATAGCCTTAAGTTCTTCGGGACTGATGTTCCTTAAGCGTTTCTGCCCTTGAACGATTTTTGTGGCCACCCTGTACTCCGCATCTTCGATATGACCGTCTGCGCCGGCCATGGCGATCATCATTCGAATCACGCCTTCGGTGAATCCACCTTCTTCAAGAGAATTCATCAAAAGCTCCTTATCTCTTTTCACAATCCCCTCATGCCGTTTCTGATCTTTTCTCTTTTTTTCAGGGGTATTTTCCATATCTCCTGCATCAGGAAACATTAGCTTCAGCATCGAATTTTTATATATGGTTGTAAACATGCGTTCCTGGGCCAAGTCCCTTGAATTTTTGTAGAGATCAAATAAATCTTCCACTGAGGATGAAACCATTTTTTCAATCTCTGTAAAAATATTGCCCTCTTTTACTGTATGCCTGTTCTCTCGAACAAACGGAGCCGCTGTTTTTACCGGAACCATAAGGGGATTCAGGTCAGAAAGCATGTACCTCTGTTTTCTCAAAGGATGAAGCTGGCGCATCATATTCGCCGATGTTTTTGTCACAAATTTCTGTATAAACGGCCGCATGAAAGCCTGATAAAATTTGTCGTTCAATTCGGAAATCACAGCCACTTGTTTAAAGGCATCCTCGTCCTCATCGCCATCGTCATAAGCCAGAATATCATCAATGGTCCTGGGTTCGAATTTCACTTTATAGTCGTTCATCCAGGGTTTGCTGGGATTTTCCACAATCACCATCTCATACAATCCCGGTGACAGGAATTCGATCATTTCAACGCTGCCGATAATTTTTTTCTGTTCTTTCTTTGCGATGGATGAAGATACAAAGATTCCCAGATGGCCAATTTCAGCATGAACGATATACACAATAATCTGCCTGTTCCGTTTGATCTCGTCCACCGATGAATAAACCTTGGGAATCCAGTTTAATGCCTGCTGAGGCGGCGTGATATTATCACCCTCGGACGCGAAAACGACCACGGGATCTTTGAAGTTCTTGAGGTTTATGGGTTTCCCCTTTTCCAGTTCAAATGTACCCCTCACCAGTCTGTTACCCACAAAAAGGCCATCGACAATGGTATGGATTTCGTCGGTGGTCATCATGTAGAATCCGCCCCACCAGCGTTCAAATGCAAGAAAACGCTGAGCCTCTGTATCCACCTTTGAATAGAGGTTGTACTGCTTGCCCCAGAATGTGTTGGCCGGATTCAAAAGTTCCATGTTCATAACGAGATTGGCACCGTCAAAAAGGCCATTTCCAAGATCACCCAGTAAGGAGTTCATCCAAACGCCCCCAAGCAAACCGCCTTTGTAGCGCATGGGATTTTTCCCGCCCACACCGGACCAATACGAAAGAGGTGATCCATTAAGCAGAAGCGGCCCCACAAGATCCGGTCTGTCTGCACCTAAAAGTGCACCGGCCCAGCCGCCCTGGCAATTGCCAATCACGGTTGGTCTGGGGGCTTTGGGGTGACGACGTCTTACTTCTTCAAGAAAAACGATTTCGGCATTTTTCACATCCGCGAGAACCTGGCCAGGCATTGGTTGAGGAAAAAACATGATAAAATAAACGGGATGCCCTTTGCTCAAAGCAAGACCGATTTCAGAATCCTGTTTGGAACCGCCAATCCCCGGACCATGGCCTGCCCTGGGATCAATGATCACAATGGGTCGTTTCCCCGGATCTTCCTCACCGGATTTCAAATCAGGGCTCTTTCGTTTTTCTTTTCCTGTGGCGATGTCCTTGTCATATTTACGTTTATCGATGATACGTGCCAATGCGTAATTCGCAGGGCGTTCAAGAGTCCGTCCGTCTACGATGATTTCATAACTGAAAACAAGCACAGGAGGCTGGTTTTTGTCGTTATGATCAAGATAGACGTTGCCCCTTTCCCTCATAACATCCATAAACAAAATGGATCGCTGGAAACTATCCAGCATGTAATCGTACCCTTGCGCGACCAGACTGTCCTGGCCCCATATGTGTTCCATTATTGCTGATGAATCCATGGCATCCTCCGGATTTTTAAGTGACAAATAACAACTCGTTTTTTAAATGACGTATGAAACTGATATGATTGATTAAAGATTTGATAATTCTTGAAATCTGCATGAATAAACATAAGTAACAGTGAATATTATAATTATTTATATTTAATATCAATACATATTAAAAGATACACCGTTTCACCATTTTGAAACCACAAGATTCTCAGATCATTATGCATTGATTTTTTATTTTGTAATTTTTTCAATTTATAATTATAATAAAAACAATTCATTCTATTGTCGTTCGCTCAAGCCATTAATCACGATTTCTATCGATTGAATAATCATTAACGTTCATCCAGGATTACCGAAACAGTTTACGTTTCATGTTACCATAACCATTGAATTGACATTCTTCCCATGATGCTTTCCCAACCTAAACCGATAAGCAAATTCATCTTCAACGTCGGATACTCGTTCACGCAAAGTTTCTTACCGGTCATCACCGTAGCCGGAAGCATCGGAAACATTTTTTTTTATTATTATCTCAAGTATATCGCTGGCTACAATGAAAATCTCCCCTTGAGAATCCTGACCATTTCCCTGTTTATATCCTTCTGGTTTATTTTGAAAAACAACATCTCGGGTTTTTTTAAAAAACTATATTATGAAGTGAGCCTTTGCATTGCTTTGCCATTCATGTTCACCTACCTTCAACTATTAAATGATGGAAACCTTTTCTGGGGCATGGCCATCGTGTTTTGCGGCTTTACTTACGGAATGCTGAGCAAGTTGTATATTTTTCCCATAGGGACAATTACAGGCTGGGGTTTCGCAATTTTTCTGTTTCAGACCATGAATCCAGGGTTGAACCGGTCACTATGGTCAGATCACGACAGCTTGATCATCTGCCTCTTTTCAGCCACTGTTGCGAATGTTCTTGTGCTGGCCCTTGAAAACACATACCTCCGTATGCTTGAACTAAAAATTGAACAGGCACGACTCAAAGAAACGGAAGAAAATTATATAAAACTCGTAGAAACGGAAAAATGCTTGAGGGAAAGCGAGGAAAAATTCCGTCTATTAATTGAAAACGCCTCCGAAGGAATTTTTGTTATTCAGGATGGGTTAATCAAATACGGGAACCCAAAAGCCGTGGAGATAACAGGCTACCCACTTGAAGAAAGCCAGTCAAGATCATTTCTCGACTTTCTTCCCCAGGAGGAACACGACATTGCTATAAACAGGCACTTTAAAACTATCTACACAGACAATAGAAACCAAAAATACACATTCAGATTGAAAACAAAAAAAGGGGACATGCGATGGGTCGATATCGATTCCATTAAAGGCTCCTGGGAGCATAAACCTGCATCAATCAACTTTATGGAAGATGTTACGGAACGCAAAAAATCCGAAGAGGAACTGAACAAACATCGCCACCGGCTGGAAGAACTGGTAAAAGAAAGAACCCGCGAATTGGAGCAGGCTTACCAGGAGCTTGTTATCGCAAAGAACAATGCAGAAGAGGCCACCCGTTCGAAAAGTGAATTTCTTGCAAACATGAGCCATGAAATCAGAACTCCCATGAACGCGATCATTGGAGTGAGTGATCTGATCAGAAGCACCCCCCTATCCGTCAAACAACGGGAATATATGAACATCATCCGATCATCATCCAGAGCGCTGTTATCGTTACTCAACGATATTCTGGATTTTTCAAAAATTGAAGCTGGCAAGCTTGAATTCGAGGAGATTCCGTTTGTTCTGAATGAGGTGATCGATGAGGTTTCTGACATGTTCAGGGACAAGACTCAGGAAAAAGAACTGGAGTTTATCATCGATATTGCGCCTGATGTACCTCAACGACTTGTGTCCGATCCTTTACGTCTTAAACAAATTCTTTTCAATCTAACATCCAATGCTCTCAAATTTACCAATCGGGGCGAAATATGCTTGTCTGTTGTATGCGAGAACAAAACAGATGAAAACGCGACCTTGAAATTCATCGTCCGCGACACAGGTGCCGGAATCTCTTCCAAATGGCTCAGCTCAGAAGGACTCGACAAACTCTTTGAGGCCTTTTCGCAGGCTGACACATCATCTTCACGAAAACATGGAGGTTCAGGACTCGGTTTAAGCATCACTAAAAGAATCGTTGAGATGATGAACGGGAAAATCCATGTAACAAGTGAAGTAGGAAAAGGAAGTACGTTTTCAGTGACAGCCGTGTATAAATATCTGTCCGGAGAAATTTCGCTAAGAGCCATGACTCCTATAGCATTGAAAGAAATCAAAGTCCTCATCGCAGATGACAATCCGGCAACACGCTCAGTGATCAAACGTTTTGTGGAGTCATTCGGTTTTTTACCCCAAGTGGCAGCGTCTGCAGAGGAAGCCCTCTCAAAATATGAACAATCGGTTGAAATGAACGACCCGTTCAACCTCATAATCATGGACATCAAAATGCCAGATATGGACGGGATAACAGCAGCAGAAAAACTGAGGAGCCGGGGTGATTCGTCTCCTCCTCCCGTGATATTCATCAGCGCTTCCGATTATGGGAGGTATATTCACAGATTCGGGAAAGACAGTATCGACAACTTTATGACAAAGCCGATCAAGCAGTCCGTGCTGTTCGACACGATTATGAATGCCTTTGGCTATCAGCCTGAAAAAATGGGTCAAAAAATCATATACAACGTTCAAACCCAGAATCTTTCAGGCGCAAAAATACTTCTTGTGGAAGACAATCCTGTGAACCAGATGGTGGCCACAGAGATTCTGTCGTCAGCGGACATCACGATTCACAAAGCAGGCAATGGATTTGAAGCCATCGAAATTCTGAAAGAAATTGAGTTCGATGCTGTTTTAATGGATATACAAATGCCCGGAATGGATGGTATCGAAGCCACTGGAATTATTCGAAACGATCTTAACCTGAATCAGCTGCCCATTATAGCTATGACGGCAAACGCGATGACCGGAGACAGGGAAAAATGCATCAGCGCCGGAATGAATGACTACATTTCCAAACCTATTGAAAGCAAACAGATCTTTTCCGTTCTGTCTCGCTGGATTAACACTGAAAAGCCATCTGTCTCAAAGATATCGTCGGAAATCTCAGTCTATCAGCCACATCATTCTGAAACATCAGGAAGGATTGAATTCGATATGCCAGACAGCCTCCCTGGCATTGATATCAAGTCAGGGCTGTTACGTATCAACGGGAATAAGCAGCTCTATATCTCTCTTCTTAAAGAATTCCACATGGAACATTTCGAAACCATAGAAAAAATTAAAAAAGCTCTTTCTCATGATAATCCGGAATACGCAGGTGCTTTGATTCATGCGGTCAAAGGTTCATCAGGAAATATCGGGGCAAACAAAGCCTATCACTCAGCCAAAGCCCTGGAGGCGGGTATTCATCTTGACAGGCGACCATCTGAAAATCTATTGAAAAAATTCGAAGCCGATTTATCCGAAGTTCTCGAATCAACAGTGCTTATCCAAGATATTGTATCGGAAACCTCTCATCAAGAAACACGACAAATTTCTACTACGGAATCTTTAAATATAACTGAACTCGCATTCATGCTTTCAAAACTAAAAAAGATGCTTGAAAAAAACAGCTTTGCAGCGGAAACATATCTCCACTCCATCTTGAAACACCTTGATCCGGAAGCACGTACAAAAGCTAAACGCCTTGCAAATCATGTGAACAGCCTTGAATATGCGCATGCAAAAGTTGAACTTCTATCGTTTGCTGAAACGATGAACATACCCATCGATTAATAATCTGAAATCGTATGGCCCCATAATAATACTGACCCACAATGTCAGTTTCAAGTGCTGTTAAATATCTTCAGCCCTTTGCAAATAAACGCTCTCGGCCATCAACATTGTTTCTTGACAAACGCTTTTAAAATGCCGTATGAGATATCTATTATGAATTATACAAACGGTTAAATTCATTCAACCAAAAACCTTACGGATAGGCAAAACACCTGACAAGAAAGGAACAGACCGATGAACCGCATGAAATTACTGAAGAAACTAATATTAAGCACAGGATTTTTTTTAGGAATTGCTGTATATGGGCCAGGAATTGCGACATCAGACAATGCAGTCAAAGGATACGATCCTCGGCCGTTAACAGAAGAATCCAAAGCCGCTCTTAAGAAGATCAACGATTATACCTCGATTTTTCTCAAGCAAGAACTTTTCGGGAATAAAATGAGCAAAATTGAAACGATCGAACTTAAATTCAGAAACCCTAACGACATCTACATGAAATGGATTGCCAATCCAAACAAAGGCCAGGAGGCTTTGTACAGAAAAGGGGTGAATAGCAATAAAATGAAAGCTCACAAGGGTGGATTAATGAACGTCATGAATATCAACTGTGTACCGGAAGGCTCGCTGGCCATGGATGGTCAACATCATCGAATCGTTGATGCCGGAATCGGCCCGACATCTCTTCTGGTCTACCGGGGCATGATAAAAGGAATAGAACGAAAAGAGGCAACCTTTGTAAACCATGGAAATGTAAAAGAGAGCGGCAAGGAACTGATCAAAATCGAAGCAATTTATCCTGAAAAATGTGAAGGGATAACCCATACGATTGCAAAAGGTGAAACGCTCTGGGATCTTGCAAAAAAATACGATCAAGACATGTATGTTATTCTTCACAACAACAAAGGAGTTGACAGCCCCACCGATGTCAAAGCAGGCCAGAAAATACTTGTCCCCAATCATTATTGCAGAAGAGCCATTACATGGACAGATGCAAAAACAAAACTCCTGACTAAGCTCGAAATATACGACTGGAACAACAAGCTTTACGAATACTATGAATTTAAAGATGTAAAACTCAATGTGGGTTTAACCGATAAGGATTTCGACCCGGACAATCCGAATTACAAATTCTAGTGTCTGCCCTCTTTGTAGGGGCAGACCTTGTGTCCGCCCTAAAAGCCTGGTCTTATCCAGGCTTTTTATTTTTTTAAAATTTCAATTTCCACACGCCTGTTTTTTTCTCGACCCATTTCAGTATCGTTTGACGATATGGGATTATCAGGTCCCAAACCTGTTGCTTTGATTCTTTTTTTATCGATTCCCTTTCCCACAAGATAGCTTTTAACTGTATTGGCTCTGAAGGAAGAAAGATTAACATTGTAAGAATAAGTCCCGAAATTATCAGTATAACCGACAACCAGAACGAATGCTCTCGGGTTATTTATCAGGTAAACAGCAAGTTCGGACAACGTTTTATAACTCTGATCAGAAAACTCATTAGAATTGCGGTTAAAATCAAGAACAATGCTATCATTGAAAGTATTCGAAGCGGTAGCTACATTATCTGCTTCTTTCTCCTGTATAGCATCAACGCCTGACACCCCACTCATATTACCATTTGAATTCGTTCCATCTCCATCGTCCACAGTCTCAACATAGGGCAACACCATTCTCTGCTTTTTCTGGACATCACCCACTTCGACCCTGTCCACCTTCACATCTGTTATTAATTCTACCAACCTGCTTTTTGCCGATTGAATAAACTGAAATTCACTGATGAAACGTCGAATCTCCCAACCTTTGAAATAAAGCGTAATAATTGCCCCTATGGAAACCAGAATCATAAAGATAATAATATAAAACCAGGCCCGATTATTCTTTGACTTTTTTCCAACAACAAAAGACGTATCCGCTTTTACAGAAGGGATATGAGCGTCCTTTTCAATTCGCAAAGAACTTTCCAGATGCTTCCTGATTTCTTGCCGTTTTGACGGGGTTGTGTGTGGCTCAATGTTCAGACTTTCAATACTTTCTCTAACAATATCATCACTGATTTTTATTTTATCCCGCACGTAACCCGTAAGAAGTGAAATATCACAAACAATGTTTATAAGCCTCGGATATCCGGCGGAAAAATTATAGACTTCATGTATGGCCACATAGGAAAAAATATTTTTTTGTGAGCCGGCAACTTTCAATCGATGCCTGATATAGTCCCCTGTTTCTTTCTCGGTAAGGGGCTGGATATGGTTACTGATCGTTATCCTTTGTCTGACCGATCGGTTTTCAGGTTCGAGAAGTTTGGTATTGAACTCTGCCTGGCCGACAAAAAAAATATTAAGAAGCTTGGAATCCTGAAGTTCGATATTCGACAACAACCGAATTTCTTCAAGAAGTTCGTTGGATAACCGCTGGGCTTCGTCAATGATCAGAAGAACTTTCTTTCCGCTTTCATGGGCATTGAGGAGAAAATCCCTGAACATGAAAATGAAATCAGCTTTGTTCGTGAAGGAATGGTCACAATAAAAGGCATTGGACAGGTAGCGATAAAAATCCATGAGTTCGAGCCCAGGATCTGGCACAAAGGCGTAGATAACCTCTTCACTGACACTGTTTATTAAGGCATTTATCAGTGTGGTTTTTCCAGCCCCAATGTCACCTGTCAGCAACAGAAACCCTTTGTTTTCCATAACACCGTATTTCAATACGGCAAAAGCTTCTTTGTGTTTTTCACCAAGCCACAGGAATTTTGGATCAGTGCTGATATCGAACGGTTTTTCATTGAGACCATAATGTGATAGATACATTTATTCACCCACCCGAATCCTAATTTTTCAGAGTTTGTCGAGAAATTCGAGCTCGCGCTCCTGTGTGTTTTTCGTACCCACTGCAAGCACTTCGATAGACCCTTCTTTCAATTTACGAAAATAGAGCCTTCCGTTATATGCAAAAATCACTTCAAAAACAGTTTCCCTGTTCTTTTTTCCAAATACTTTCCGTTTGATGATCACTTTATCGGGATCACTGTTTAGAAGATAAACAATTTCTTCACATTTAAGTTTCATGTCTTCTTCAAGATCACGAAATCCTTCGAGTGCCCTGTCGTGAAAAGCAAGGTTCTTATATAGAGTTTTAAAACGTTTTTCCGTTGCATCATGTCCTTTTATCCTCTTCTTGAGCCTTGCTTTTTTCTCTCCCTCGCTCTTTTCAATCAACGACTTAAGTGTTTCAATCTCAGAATTCTGGGACTTCTGGAGCATTGAGTTTTCATCAATCAACTTTTCCAGGTGAACGATTTCCTCAACCAAGCCATCTTCACTCAATCGGACCTCAGCCAGTTTATTTTTCATTTCATTCAGTCGGGTCTCCATTTCTTTCCGCTCATCGGACAAGGAATCGAGTTTGGTCCGGTATTCTTCCTCTCTTTCAAACATGGCAGCCCATTTGGTCTCGTTAATCTCATGTTCGAATTTCGCCTTTTCAACACCCTTAAGATACATGGTGTAAAGTATGCCGATGGAAAGCGTCACTAAAAAGGTGAGAATAATATATGACGGTAATGAGTTTGGATCGAGAGTGGCCGATACCTTGATATCCAGACCTTCGTTGAGAATTTTGAAATTATCTTCGGCAAGGTTAAGATGGCTTTGATTCTGGCCAAGCAAAGTAGGCTGGTCTTCATTGAAACCTGATGGGTAAAGGATCTGGCCTTGCTTTGACCAGATTGTCACCACAACTTTAATCTTCTTTTCAAAGCCACTTCTCTTATCGAGGAATGACTCCACATTTTCATACAGAGCGTCCTTCAGGGAGACATTGCCTTCGAGTAGTCTGGACATATCTCCCGTACAGATCTTCTCGATTTGTTTCTCATATCTTCCGGCAAGACTATTTTCCACCCACGTCACTGTAGCAAGATACAATATGGGCGGCATTAGGATGCATAGAACGAGAATTTTGAACGGGAAAAAACGCATAAACCTGACCTTTCAAAATATCTTACACCCCATATGGAGTTTCAAAAATAAGTGATTGGACTCTTTCTATAACGTCGACTCAATCTGTATAGGCGGGTTACAAACCCGCCTTATGATTGTGTCATGATGAATGCGAATCGTGATTATAACGTCGACAGCATTTTTTTAGCATCGTCAGCACCGGGATAAGTTTTGCTTATCTTTAAAGATTTTTCCAATTGAGCACGAGCCTTCTCAATATTCCCATTTTTATAATAGGCAAGCCCCAGGTGGTAGTACACGATGGGATTATCGGGCATTTTTTCGATACAGTCCAGAAACTCACTGATGGCACTCTCATAAAGACCTTTTTTATAGTAGACCCACCCCAGAGTATCCATGATATTTCCCTCTTCAGGTGCCTTTTCCTTGGCCTTTTTTGCAAACTGAAGAGCTTCGTCAAGATTGCCGCCTTTTTCCGCAAGCATGTAAGCAAGATTGTTGGCTGCCGGAGCAAAATCAGGATTTATAGCAAGGGCTTTACGATAATGGTCTTCTGAAAGATCGTTTTTCTTCTGATACTCATAAATCATACCCAGCATCATATGGGCACCTGCCTGTTTGGGATTTTTTTCTATGATTTTCTGATACTGTTCAATCGCCTTGTCCTGTTTCTTATCTGATAAATATATTCGGGCAAGAGCAAGGTAAGAACGCATATTATCAGGATTTTTTTCAATGGCTGCCTTGAATGATTCTTCGGCTTTATCGATATTCTTCTGAGCGATATAAATTCCACCCTTGAGGTCAAGTATCAGACTCTGGTTAGCAGGTGAATCTTTAAAAATCTCGATTTGGCGGTCACACCTTGAAATAGCTTTAGGATAATTCTTTTTTGTCACATCGAGAAGAATCACATGGGTAAATGCATCAATTCTGTCCGGTGATAACGCAATGACTTTTTCAAAACTCTGCAAGGCTTTGTCGTTTTTTTGTGTCACTTTCTGAAGGATGCCCATTCTGTAATGGCCTTCGGGATTGTCAGGCTGAAGCGAAATAAGTTTTTCAAAAGACCTGCGAGCTCCCTGGTAATCTTTTTGTGCAAGGCCTATATTTCCTGAAAGCAGGTTGGCCTGGTAATCATCTTTGAGCTCATTAAACACTTCATTCACTTCTTTTTCAGCAAGATCTATCGATCGTTCACGGTAATATATTTCACCTAAAAGCAACTTCGCCTTTGAAAATTTGGGTTCAAGCTCAATGGATTTCATCAGGGCTTTTTTTGCAGGCCCACCCTCTCCCTTGCCAGCATAGGCCAAAGCCAGAAAATATTGAGCCCTTCCTGAATTGGGGTTGTCTTTTGACACTTTATCAAAAAGGGTTATCGCTTCGGTGAACTGTCTTTTGCTGAGCTGAAGTTCACCTTTAAGCATCATGGCAGGGGCATAATTGGGCCTTAGTTGAAGCAGTTTTTCATTTGTTTTTTCAGCTTCTTCAATTTTTTTATCTTCATAATAATAACGAGCCAGAAGCCCCATAATACTTTCGTCGTCCGGTTTGGCCTTTAATGCATTGGCATATATTTCAGGAATCAGCTCTTTTTTTCCAATGATAAAGTTGTATCTGGCCTGAGCTATGTAAGCTTTCATATTTTTTGGATCTGTTTCTACGGCTTTCGCAAGTGTCTGCTCCGCTTCCTGAAACTTTTTCCGTCCTATATAGAAATCACCCAGCGTTATATGAAGATCTGAGTTATCAGGGTTGTGTTCTATAATTGATTTAATCTCTGACTCAGCCTGGTCAAATTTCTTTGCGCTGATGAAAATTGAGACGAGTGTCAGGCGGGGAGTAATACTTTTGGGGTCGACGGCAACTGCTTGTTTTAAAACATTCTCCGCTTCATAAAACTTATTCTGCTTGAGATACACACCGGCAAGACCTGTATAAGCTCTGGTGTCCTTACTATTAATTTTAACAGCCTTTTCAAAAAGTGCTATGGCCTCTGGTAATTGATTCGCGATCAGATGGAGGTTGGCTGAAACAAGAAGTGCATCAATATTATCTGGTTCCTTTTTTAACACTTTATCCACAGCAGACCTTGATTCATCGGGCTTTCTGGCGAGCAGGTAGAATTTCGAGAGCTGAAGATTGGCTTCAATGTTTTCGGAATCTAATTTCACTGCATTGTTATAGGCTCCGAATGCATCACGGGCTTGGCCCAGCTTCATGGCTGTTCGACCAAGATGAATATATCCTTCAACAAATTTCGGATCAATCTGGAGAACATTCTTAAATTCGATGTCAGCGCTTTTATACTCGCCTTTTTCAAAGTATCCCTGGCCTTTAGTAAGATGGTCGGCTTTTTTTTCTTCGTCCGACGCACATCCAATTAAACAGAGAAGAGCGATACCAAGAACCCATACAATTTTTTTAGAAAAACACATGTGTTACCCTCCAACCGACCATGTAAAAAAATTTATCATCAATATAATTTGTAAGGACTTTTACTTGGATAGATCTATAAAATACCAAAAAACTTAGCCGAACTATATTATTTATCCTTGAGCGGAATTAAAAATACTTCGAATTTGCATACGATCAGCAACCCAAAAAATAAATCAAATAGATTGACCGATAAAACAGCCCGTCTCTTTAGCTTTAACTTCTTCTGATGAATCTGGCTTATTGATTTTTGTCAATGGTAAACCAGCCTTTTGGTCAGAAGGAACATGGGTGCTTGCGACTACTTCAGAAAAATCACTTGAATTCCCACATGAATTAAACGCTTTCACTTTAAAATAATATGTTTTCCCATTTGTTGATTCCTGAAGATCAAGGGAGAGGATATCCGAAGGGAGTTCCAAACTGTTTTCCTCAGAAAAATCCTCAGAATCAGGACTCCAGTATACTCGGTAGTAATCGGCATCTTCATTCTGATCCCAAGCAAGTCTTGCCGCTTCTGCACACGTGAGGCAGATGAGCACCCCAAAGAAAACAGCTATGAACGTAATACGAACAGCAACGCATTCCATATCGAAATTCAATTTAAGATTAAAAATGAATCAATATCCTAATGATCGATGCACAAAAAAAAGCATGCTACATACCATTTAAGACATCCCTGTGTCATAGTGACCAATTTATTTTATCATTTAACTTCGTATATCAAACCCTTCGTGGAATCAAGGAAAATTCGGTTTAAGACCACATGACTCTGTTGCCGCAAGATCAAATAATATATTGAGATGGAATAATCATCAGTGGATAAAGAAACGTGTGTTTTTTAGGCTATTCAAAAAAAAAGGCGCCCACTGACAATATAATTTAATAATCAATGGACGCCTGAATTACATCTTATTTTTAAAGCTTTTAAATCCGTAGAGCAAAACCATGGCTCATTTTTAGAACACAGGTTTTAACTCAACACGTCTGTTCAAGGCGCGTCCTTCTTCCGTATCGTTAGTTTCCGCCGGATTTTCAATACCATAACCTTTTGCGGTCATACGGTCTTTGGCAATTCCCTTGGATTTAATATATTCCATCACAGCGATGGCGCGTTTTTCAGAAAGCTTCTGGTTGAACTTGGCTGATCCTGAGTTGTCTGTATATCCCTGGATTTCAAGTTTCATTTCAGGGTTTTTCTGCATAACCACAACCACCTCATCCACATTGGGTTTTGATGCAGCAAGAATCGTTGTTTTTCCAAGATCAAAGCGGAGCTCTTTAACGACCCAGCAACCATTGATATTAACATTGGCTCCTTCAGGTGTGTTAGCACACTTGTCTTTATCGTCAGTAACTCCGTCTTTATCAGTATCTTTCACTTCAACTTTTTTTACAACCGGGCAACCTTTTTCGTCGACTTCAGTACCAGCCGCCGTATTTGGGCATTTGTCTTTGTCATCGGTCACACCGTCATTATCACTGTCAGCGGGGCAGCCATCGGCATTCACTTTAACACCTTTGGGTGTATCCGCACATTGATCCTTGTCATCGGTTACGCCGTCTTTGTCGCTATCAACAGGACATCCTTTAGCGTCCACTTTAACACCGCCGGGTGTGTCAGCACATTTGTCAGCGGAATCAAGAACGCCATCACCATCGGAATCTTTTTCAACAACTACAGCAACAACTTCAACGGGTTTTTCTTCTTCTTTCGCCTGAACAGGCGCTGCTGCTTCTTTTTCACCACCAAAACCGAAAACAAGACCAAGAGAGTAGAGAAGATGGTTGTGATGATCATTAGCTGTGATCGAAACAAGGTGACGCACATCAGCTCTTAAAGCGATTGAATCGGTTACGTAGTATTTGAGACCCGCACCGTAGTTCATCATGAAGTCGGTATCGTCGTTTACATCTTTGTTGCAGAAACGAATCATCCCTGCGCCTGCTTCCACATAAGGTACAATGACGCTATCAGGTGTCAGGTTATAAACAAGATTCAAGCTCAAAGGATAAACGTACATATCCGGATCAGGTACAACCCCTTCCATTTCAACATCTGTCCTGGTCAAATTGGCCATAAGCTCAACACCCAAGCTCTTTGTGAACTGATATCCCAATCCAAGTCCGAATGCCAAGCCATCGTCAATTTGCATATCCTGGTGAACAGTCTCATTAAAAGGGTCCTGATTATCTTCGAATATATGACCACCAATCATTGGAGAAATTGTAAATTCTCCTGCTTTCGGGCCACATTGTCCATTCTGGGTCATTCCCAGAAGACCAAGAACCATCATGGAACATAACAACGTTTTTTTGATCATCTTTGTTTCCTCCTCAATTAAATTATTAACATTAACATAACAAAATTTAAAAACGGTATTTGGATTTTAATTGACTATCGTGATGCAGCCAATAACGTGTTGCTCATGGGACGTGCTTTTTTCGCTCCCGTGCAGCAAATTGTTGGCGTTCTCCCGGTTACTCTTTTTCATTGCCGATAAAACGGTAGACCACAGCTCCAAGCATACCGCCAACGATCGGGGCTACCCAGAAAAGCCAAAGCTGTGAAATAGCCCAACCACCTACGAACAAAGCAACCCCCGTGCTGCGCGCAGGATTTACGGAAGTGTTTGTTACTGGAATGCTAATCAAATGGATGAGTGTCAAGCACAAACCAATTGCAATAGGTGCAAAACCTTGTGGTGCCCGTTTGTCGGTGGCACCAAGAATGACAACAAGAAACATCATAGTCATAACCACTTCAGTTATCAGGGCGGCCAGCAAACCATACCCACCCGGTGAATGGGCACCGTAGCCGTTTGAAGCAAACCCTGCAGATATGTCAAACTCTGCCTTACCACTGGCTATCAGATATAGAACACCAGCTGCTGCGATACTACCCAAAACTTGCGCCACGATGTAAGGTAGTAGCTCTTTTGCTGGGAAACGTCCGCCCGCCCAGAGACCAAACGACACTGCTGGATTCAGGTGACAGCCGGATATATGCCCGATGGCGAAGGCCATTGTGAGTACGGTCAATCCAAATGCCAGTGATACACCAAGCAGCCCGATGCCAACATTTGGGAAAGCAGCCGCCAAAACGGCACTACCACAACCACCGAGAACGAGCCAAAACGTTCCAAAAAACTCCGCCCCGTACTTGTTCATATATTTTCTCCTTTTTATTGATGATCATGATGCCAACAAAAAATACTTTAATGATTGAATATTGGTTCAATCATTAAACGAAACTCATACACCCATACAAACAGAAAGTCCAGGTAGCAAATATCACACCAACTTTTAATTATTTCTAAAAAACGCCCTGATATGCCTACAAAAAATAGTGGCAAAGATGTTTAACACATGAATGCCAAAAAAGTTTCACCTTATCACCTTATAATAAAAACTGAGAATAAATTCAGGGAGGGTTTACTAAAAACATGAAGTTTTCTCGTGACAAACTTGTCACACCTGAAGCTTGCACTTCAGGGATCTCCAAGCCTCTAAACGATGGGCCACCATTTTTTCATAGCCCCTGTTGCTGGGTTGATAAAAAACCCGGCCATTTAGATCGTCAGGCAGGTAATCCTGAGGCACATAAGCCCCTTTGTAGTTGTGGGCGTATTTATAACCGTCCCCATAGCCCAGATCTTTCATCAAACGTGTGGGTGCGTTACGAATATGGTGCGGAACAGGGAGCGATCCTGTTTTTTCAATGGTTTCCCGGACCGAATGATAAGCCGTATAAATACTGTTGCTTTTCGGGGCTGTTGCCAGATACACAGCCGCCTGTACCAGAGCCAGCTCTCCTTCGGGATAACCTAAAAATCGGTAAGCCTCCATGGCGTGCATGGCAACGACAAGGGCGTTGTTATCGGCAAGCCCCACATCCTCAGACGCGAAACGGACCATGCGCCGTGCCACATAAAGAGCGTCTTCACCTGAAACAAGCATCCTGGCCAACCAGTACATGGCGGCATCTGGATCACTCCCCCTCAGACTTTTGTGAAATGCCGAAATCAGATTGTAGTGTTCTTCGCCTCCTTTATCGTACAGAAGGGCTTTCTTCTGGAGGAGTGTCTCCAGTGTCTCAAAATTCACTGTCCGTGTCTCACCCTCTTTCGAGACATCTTTCAAAGCATGAAACGTCACGGTTTCAAGACTGTTCAACGCAGAACGGATATCACCATCTGAAAGAGCGGCAATATGGACAAGGGCACGTTCTTCCACATCCACATGATATCGGCCAAGACCATATTCCACATCTATTAGAGATTTTTGAAGCACCCGGACAATATCTTCATCACGATGGGCGTTCAATGTGATGACCCGACACCGTGAGAGAAGAGCGGGAATCACTTCGAAAGACGGATTTTCCGTGGTAGCCCCGATCAAAGTGATAAGGCCGCTTTCAACATGATGGAGAAAGGCGTCCTGCTGAGATTTGTTGAAGCGATGGATCTCATCCACAAAAAGGATGGTTCTCTTCCGATGGAGATTCAGCTGTTTTTTCGCCTGTTCGATCACCTCACGAATGTCTTTCACACCGGAGAGAACAGCAGAAATCTGAACAAATTCCGAACGGGTTTCATGGGCGATGATGTTTGCAAGACTTGTCTTTCCACATCCCGGAGGTCCCCCAGGATCATGGAAAA
>JBAZWJ010000072.1:0-26756 GCA_041660385.1 Desulfobacteraceae bacterium
GCAGTGGTCAGCCGTCAGTCTCAGGTGGGTATAACAGTAGGGGCACCTTTTGTGTGTGAAATATGCTTGCTCCTTGCCTATTTCTTTAATTTCGGTGTCGGACATATGTACGCCTCACCCGGGTTGTTATTCGTTGAATTTAAAGACTCTCTCTATGTTGCTCTTGCTTTTCAACTGGCTGAGCCATTGGCTGTATGCTTGAGCCCTTTTCTTTTCTGCCAGTTCACCTTTGATGCGGTCTTTTTCTTTTTCGAACAGCTCTGAATCAGGCTCTTTCCTCTCTTTAAGCCGAATGACATAATATCCCTTCTCTCCTTTGACTGGAGCTTCGCATACATTTTTTGCTTGAGTCAGATCAAAGGCTGATTTCATAACATTGGGGTCGAGATTCTGAGCTTCGGTACGCGAATCTCTTGTGAAGAATCCCGATTCGTTGACGTTTTTGGTTTGATCCAGATCAGAACGACCTTCCTTCAAAGATACGATAAGATTTTCAGCTGCTTTTTTTGCCTGATCATCTTTCACTTCTTCTAGAAGATCTGCAAAAACATCCTCCTGAACCTCGTCCAGAGGTCTGACTTCAGCACCTTTTTTCTCAACCATCTGGGCAATGAAATACATGCCATTGAATTCGAGAATATCACTGGTCTGCTTTGCGGACATGCCAAAAACAATTTTGGAAAAATCACGGGCAGCAGCAGGATCAATTTCAGAAGGTCCAGCGGCCTGTGTGAAGAAACCGGTCTCGATCACAGCAAGGTTTGCCGACTTGGCGGCTTGATTTAAATCGACGCCACCTACAATGAGGTCGTAGGTCGAATCGGCTGCTTCGTAAGCTATTGTTCCTGCTTTTTCTTTAACAAGGCTTTTCCTTATTTCTTCTTTTACATCGGCCAGCTGACGTCGTTTGGCTTCGTTGATCTTTTCCACCTTGATCAGATGCCAGCCGAACTGGGTTCTCACCGGCTCACTGATGTCCCCTGCTTTCATGGAAAATGCTTTGTCCGCAAACGGTTTGACCATGCTGCCCTGTTCAAAAGCACCCAGATAGCCGCCCTTATCTTTCGTGGAATCTTCGGAAAAGGTTTTGGCAAGTTCTGCGAAGTCTTTACCGTCGGTCACAGCCATTTGATATACATCCTGGGCTTTGGAACGGGCTTTTTCAACCTGGGCCTGATCTGCGTCCTGTTTTACTGTTATGAGGATATGACGGGCTTCCACAGTTTTGGGTGTTTCGTATTTGCTCATGTTTGCCATGTAACTGGCTTCGATGTCCTTGTCGGTCACCGTCACCTTGGCGCTGAAATCATCGGGCCTGAACTGGATGCAGTTTACTTTGGCCACAGGTTCACTCATGTAATTGTCCCGATGTTTTTCATAGTAGCTTTTTATCTCATCATCGGATGGTTTGACGCCAGTTTGAGCAGCGGGCTCAAAAAGAACATAGGAAATGTTGACCTCAGATTTTTCTCTGATGAACCACTGACGCACATCTTCTTCTGAAACAAGCTCTGTATGATCAATCAGGGCCTTAAATTTTCGGGTCACAAGATCGTTCCGCTGATCCGTTTCGAAAAGGTCGGGTCTTTGGTAAGTATTTTTAATGTAATTGGAGTAAAGACTCGGGCTGAATTTCCCGTTTTCTTGAAAATACCGGGTGATGAAATCCCTCAGTTCTTCATCCGTAACCCTGATACCAAATTTACGGGCGGACTGGATGAGCAGCTCCCGGTCGATCAAACTTTCCAGAGTGTTTTCCTTGATGCGCAACATTTTGATAAGGTCGTCGTTCAACCCATCCCCGAACTGGCTGCGGTATCTCTGGATTATCTGGTTGTATGCTGTCCTGTATTCTTCCATGGTGATAACTTTTTTGTTGACCACCGCAGCTACGTTCTCATTTCTCGGGTCATCAGGACCTAAACCAAGGAAAATGAAAACAATAACCACCACACCAAGTAGAATCTTGATAATCCACGAGCCGGCATTTTCGCGCATAAATCTGAGCATTGGTCCTGCCTTTGTCCTTTAATCGAATATGGGTAAATGATGGCCGAAACTGGCTGTACGCGACTATACAGAAGTCTAACGCTATTTCCAACATGTTTTTTTGTCAACAGTTTCGGGCAAAAAACTTAATAAAGTATCATGTGGACTTGATAAGCGCTGAAAACAGGCGTATAATTTTACCATACATGAAACTGGGGTTACCACCCTTCTGATTTGTTTTTCTCACCATACTAATGATGAATTGATTCTATTTTCAAGCTGTATTTTATTTTCTCTTCATTCTCTTTTCGAGCTGGACTTCAAAAGTCGACCCCTTTTTTATAATATGCTCCAAAAAGATGCTCTAAAAATGCAAAGAGGAGGTAATCTTATGCAAAGAAGACTTTTCGGGCAAATGAAGCAAGAGAGGAATGATGTAAAAGACATGTTGTTTCATGACATCAAATGGCGGAGAAGGGGAACGGAAAGGCGATGTGAACAGCCAACGGTTGATTGTGTTGAAAAGCGAAGTTGCAGTGACAGGAGGCATGACATTATGACGTTTGTATCTCATATCATTTTTCCCAAAGGGTGGGCCAAGAATGAAAACAAGAACGTGTGATTATCCGGTTTCTTTCAGACTCAGGAGGAATCGCCATGCGGGTACAATCTGGATGAATCCGGCTTTACCATGGATCGTTTCTTCTTCATTACGTGTTACAATAAAACCGGTATTTGTTTTCAATTCGTCCATCGCTTCATCCAGGGCCGCTATTCCCCGCTTTCGGGTTTGCGGGTCCACCAGTGTCTCGCAAACCTGAACCAGCATCAGGGATCGGTCCTGTTTTCTGACGAAAAAGTCCACTTCCCGCCCGCCTTTGCTTTTGGAATAAAAGATATCCGGAGTGATCCGGCGTAAGGCAAGAAATATTTCCGGATTCGACTGACACCAAGAACGGCCGTTTCCTGTGAACCCCTCTTTGTCAAGATTCTAACACAATTCTCATCCATTCCTAACACTTGGGGAGCATATTCCGATTGATTTTTAAATGGGTACGCCATACGATGCTATAAATGATCTGAGTCTGAGACGTGAGGCAAAAAAAACATGACAGTGAAACACATTCTGGTCGTTGATGACGAGGAAGATATTCTTGAGCTGGTAAGCTACAACCTTATCCGAGAAGGATTCCGGGTGACATGCGCAGAAACCGGAGAGGCGGCGATCCAGGCCGTGACTTCTGAGCTCCCCGACATTCTTGTTCTTGATCTGATGCTGCCGGGTTTAAGTGGTCTGGATGTGGCCAGGAATCTTAAAAAAAATAAAAAATTCAGCCAGATTCCTATTATCATGCTTACGGCCCGGGGCGATGAAGCGGATGTGGTTGCCGGGCTGGAAATCGGGGCTGACGACTACGTTACCAAACCGTTCAGCCCAAAAATTCTGCTTGCCCGGATTAAAGCTGTACTTCGTCGCCAGGGGGAAGAGGTTGATTCAGATGTTGATCAGGAAATACGCATGGGTGAACTTCTGGTTCATCCGGGCCGCCACCAGGTGGCTGTGAAAGGTGAAACGGTTGATCTGACTTACTCCGAATTTCAGCTGCTCCTGCTGCTTTGCCGGAGACCGGGCTGGGTGTTCACACGGAACCAGATTGTGGACGCCATTCACGGAGAAAACTACGCCGTCACTGACCGAAGTGTGGATGTTCTTGTGGTGGGACTCAGGAAGAAACTCGAAACCTGTGGTCCAATGATTGAAACTGTCCGGGGAATCGGATACCGATTTAAAGAAGCATTATGACATCTAAAAAAAGACTGCTCTGGCAGTTATACCCATCGTATCTTCTCATTACCCTATCCGCCCTTCTGGTTGTGAGTGTTTTTGCCCTCAATTCACTTTCCGGATTTTTTTATGAGGAAAAGAACATGGACCTGACTTCCCGGGCCCATCTGTTCAAGGTGAAAATCAGTGAGCTTGTCCATTCAGGGGATTATAAAGCTATTGATGACCTGTGCAAACGGTCTGGACGAGATTCCGGAACGCGCCTCACCGTGATCCTTCCATCGGGAGTTGTGGTTGGGGATTCGGAAAATGATCCGAAAACCATGGATACCCACAATGACAGACCGGAAATAGCCCAAGCTTTATCAGGAAAAACAGGGACGGCCATACGAACAAGCAGCACTCTTGAACTCAACATGATGTATGTGGCCATCCCCGTTTTCAAAGAAAACGAAGTGATGGCCGTTGTCCGAACGTCCGTTTCTGTGTCGTCCATAGATTCGCAAATGCGGAAAATCCGTTTGGCTATTGGCGCCGTGGTCATTCTGGCAGCCTTTCTTGCGGCGATAGTCAGCCTCATGGTGGCCCGGCGCATCACCCGGCCCATTGAAGACATGACACGGGGAGCCGAACAGTTTGAGGCAGGAAATCTTGAACACCGTTTGTATGTTCCTGAATCCCTTGAAATGGGAGCTCTGGCCCAGGCCATGAACAAGATGGCTGATCAGCTGGACGAACGCATCAAAACCGAAACCAGGCAGAAAAACGAGCTGATCGCTGTTTTATCGGGTATGGTCGAAGGGGTTATGGCTCTGGACACCCAGGACAATATCATCAGTATCAATTCTGCGGCGGCAGGTTTTTTCAACTTACCCACTCCGTCACCAGCCGGGAAAAACATCTCAGACCTTGTCCGGAACCTGGCTTTCCTTGATTTTTTCAATAAAGCGCGAAACTCCATTGAAAATCTGGAGGCGGATATCCCTTTGAACGACCAGCGAAAACGGACCATTCATATCAGGACAGCGCCCCTTCTTGATGAAAAAAACAGACGGTCCGGCACCTTGATTGTGTTCAGCGATGTCACCACCTTACAGCGTCTTGAAACCATGAGACGTGATTTTGCCGCCAATGTGTCCCATGAAATTAAAACCCCGCTGACATCCATCCGGGGTTTTGTTGAAACACTTTTGACCGATCGGGAACAGCTTTCAGACAACCAGCGCCATTTTCTTGAAATCATAGACAAAAATGTAAACCGTCTCATGGCCATCATCGACGACCTTCTTCAGTTGGCCCGCATCGAAAAGGAAGGCAGCGAGTTAAAGTGGGATGACGCCCTGCTCAGGCCTGTTCTTGAAAACGCTATTCAGACAATTAAAAGCGCGGCGCAGAAAAAAAATATCAGGATTACGCTGGACTGCGACGACCAGTTTTCCGTTCGCATGGACAGTTCCATGATCGAACAGGCTGTGGTGAATCTCATCGATAATGCTGTGAAATACACGGAAAACAGTGGTGACGTATTGATTTCAGTAAACAAAGACAATGTTGTGAAAATCCGTGTGGCCGACACAGGTTACGGCATTGAAAATGAACACCTTCCCAGGCTTTTCGAACGTTTTTACAGAACAGACAAGGCCCGGAGCAGGCAACAGGGAGGAACGGGCCTGGGTCTTGCCATTGTGAAGCATATCATGCTGGCCCATAAAGGCGATGTCACGGTGGAAAGTACGCCGGGAAAAGGAAGTGTGTTCACGTTGCACCTGCCGGTATCTCCCTAAGAACCTGATGATTGCATTGAACCTCAAGGAGAAATTGTCTATGAATGAACACGAGAAAATAAATTACGTTGAGTATCCTGCGAAAGATATTGCTGCAACAAAGCGATTTTTCGAAACAGCATTTGGTTGGGCCTTTGTCGATTACGGGCCGGAATACACAGCTTTCTCGAACCAGGGATTAGACGGTGGTTTTTTCAGATCCGAACTTTCCTCGACCTCAGAAAAGGGCGCTGGCCTGACTATTTTTTACAGTGAAAACATAGAAGCTACTGAGGTAAAGGTTAAACAGGCTGGCGGTGTAATCATCAAAGAAATATTTTCATTTCCAGGTGGCCGCCGTTTTCACTTCATTGAGCCAAGTGGCAATGAATTTGCGGTGTGGTCAGAAGTTGGCTCATAACAATAAGGATTATCTGTGGCCATCAACCTTCAAGACGCTGATGCCCGATGGAAAAAGTTTTTTTCAGCGGGTTATGAAACTAACAGACTGATTTTAAAACCCGTGGTTTCTGATGATTTTTCCGGGCTCGCCAGCCTGCTTGACCATGGCGCCATATACCGGTTCCTTCCCGCCCTTAAAGATGAAAAAGACGCACAGTTCTGGTTGTCCCATGTTCTTGGGAAGCGGAACTACCTGTTTCTTTCAGCTAAAGCGACAGCGAACAGGGAAATGATTGGATTCATCCTATTCAATCGCTATCCTGACCAGCGGATAATTCTGGGAGGAGCCATAAGTCCGGCCCATTGGCGATGCGGTTATGCCAGCGAACTTCTTCTTGGATTAAGACATTTTCTCGCCACAGGGCCATACTCGGAACCCGTTTATGCCGAAATCCACCGATCAAACACCCCTGTCCGAAAAGCGCTTTTAAAAGCCGGTTTTACGGAAATTCATCATGATTTTTCTGATGATCCGAATTATGAGGTTAAGGAAGATGGTGCTCTTCTCATGTTGAATGTTTAAAAGACCGCTGAAAATATCTTATTTCAGCTTGGGATTGTTGTGATGGCGATCTTTGTCCCGTTTGGTTTTCTTGTCGAGATTCTTCATCAAAGCCTCGGTTAAATCAATGCCCGTCTGATTGGCAATGCACACGGCAACGAACAGCACATCCGCCAGCTCATCGGCGAGGTCGGGCCGTTCGCCTGTTTTTTTGAAACTCTGATCCCCATAAACCCGAGTCATGATCCGTGCCACCTCGCCCACTTCCTCCATGAGAATTCCAAGATTGGTGAGTTCCGAAAAATAACGGACCCCGAATTCTTTCACCCAGGTATCCACCTTGTCCTGATATTCTTTGATCGATATTTCGCTCACGGTTTTCTCCTTTCAACGGATGAGTTGCGCTCGGACCCCACCCATACAATATTTCATTTTTTATACAGTGTGCATGAAATAACATGCTGTAGGGTGGACTTTCGCCCACCCTACATGCGTAATGAATGTTTGCGCTATGTATAATATAAAATGGGTATCATCCGCCATTCGATGTTGAACGTTCGACGTTCATTTTTCATTCATTGTTCGATGTTCATTTATCACTACTGCTTTCGTTTTGTATCCCACCCCACAAATCATTGCAAACACCCGTTTGCTCTGGTACATTTTCACATTCAAAAAAATGGGGAATATGCTTCATGAATGTGAAAAATAAAGAAATCGAACTTCTTGCACCGGCAGGAAACAGGGAAAAACTGGAAATAGCCATACATTACGGTGCGGATGCCGTCTATCTCGGGGGCAAGGATTTTTCCTTACGTAATTTCTCCGGGAATTTTTCCCTGGAAGAAATGGCCGAGGCCATAAGCTTCGCCCACAAAAAAGATGTGCGCGTTTACGTGGCCTGTAACATATACTCCCGCAACGCCGAGCAGGATGACGTTGCCCGTTATCTCGACGATCTGGGCAACATCGGACCCGATGCGGTGATCATTGCCGATCCCGGAATCGTGGCCATGGCCGGAGAACGCATTCCCCATATTCCTATCCACCTGAGCACCCAGGCAAACACAACCAGTATCGGTGCCTGCCGCTTCTGGGCGATGCAGGGGGTGAAACGGATCAATCTGGCCCGTGAACTGCCCCTTTCAGATATAAAAGACATTGCATCACAGACATCTGTTGAAATTGAAACGTTCATCCATGGGGCCATGTGCATTTCCTATTCGGGGCGCTGCCTGTTGAGCAGCTTTCTCACAAAAAGGGACAGCAACCGGGGAGAATGCAGCCATCCCTGCCGTTGGAAATACGCTGTGGTGGAAGAACAACGCCCGGATATGTCCCATCCTTTTATGGAAGACGCGCGGGGCTCGTATATTTTCAACTCCAAGGATCTGTGCATGATCGGTCATATCCCGGAATTGATCGAAAGCGGCATCGCATCCCTCAAGATCGAAGGGCGGATGAAAGGCATCAACTACCTTGCCTCCGTAGTGAAAGTCTACCGTGAAGCTATCGATTCCTACCTTGAAAATCCGGTATCGTACACGGTTAAACCGGAATGGTATGAAGAGCTTTCACGTATCAACAGCCGTGAATATTCCACCGGTTTCTATTTCGGAGACCCCGATGCCGTTTGCCCGAACTACGACGACGACAGACCCGGAACCATCCATCGTTTTGTTGGTAAAATCATCGAAAACGTTAGCCCGAACACCATGAAGATCGCGGTGAGAAACAGAATCCTGAAGGGAGATGAGGTGGAAATCCTCACGCAGAAAGGCCCTGCCGTGAAAGAACGAGTCCTTGCCATGACAGATAAAAAAGGTCTGGATACGGACTGCGCCCAGCCCAACACCCAGGTGGCCGTCACCTTTTCACGGGATTACGCCCCGCTGGATCTGATCCGGCACACCGAAGATATGTCTTATTCAGGCGGAGGAAGGAAACCACAGTAGATCATACATTTTGATGGCGTCGTAAAAAGCCTCCCAGGCCACGGGTGGCCACATACCTGAAAGGAAGTGTGTCAATCCGGCTTGTTGCAAAATTGAATTATTTCAAAATAAATTCATGTTTTGCCCTGACACTTCCTTAGAAGCCATATGCGGCGTTATAGTGTTTGGCCAATGGGCCTTTTTCCATAGCCATCAGGCGACTTTTTTACAAGTTCATCAAAAATGGAGAACAATGACACCGGAACGCTACAACAAAATGGTTAAGATACTGAATCAGCGCCAGATGGATCTAACGGTTTTAATGGAGCATGTGGAAACGCCCCATAATATTGCGGCCATTGCAAGGACCTGTGACGCTGTGGGGATTTTCGAAGCCCATGCAGTGTCCCGCCTTCATGAACTGGACCTCAAACAGAGGGCATCCAGCGGCAGCAGAAAGTGGATATCTGTGAAAACCCATAGCAGCCTGAAGGATGCTTTTGGATTCTTGAAAAGCAGAGGCTTTGCGATTTACTGCGCCCATCTGGACGATCATGCCCTGGATTTCCGGGCTGTGGATTATACAAAACCCACGGCCCTTGTGCTGGGTACAGAACTTGAGGGCGTGACACCCGAAGCTGTGGCCATGTCAGACGGATGCGTGATGGTTCCCATGTTCGGCATGATTCAGTCTCTAAACGTTTCTGTTGCAACAGCCCTCATTCTATATGAAGCCCAACGGCAGCGAATGGAAAAAGGGCTGTACGACACGCGCCACCTTGATGATGAGCGATTCAAAAAACTGTTGTTCGAATGGGGGTATCCCAGACTTGCACCTTATTACAAAAAGAAAAAAATTCCCTATCCGGCTCTTGATGATAAGGGCCAGATCGTGCGCCCTTAAAATAAAAAACCGCCCGTGTTGTCTCGTTCCCAGGCTCCAGCCTGGGAATGCTTCTGTGCATGGCTCCGGCCATGCACGTTGGAGGCTGGAGCCTCCGGGCTTGACACTCCCAGGCCGGAGCCTGGGAGCGAGGGAACATTAAGAAAACGGCATTGATATTAGAGTGATCGTTATTAGCCCGGCAATAAAATACACCCGGTGGTCGGGCGAAAGCACGACCTACGGCCATGTCGCGGCCATGAACCAATGCATTGCCCGACAGAATTGCCGAAAGTGTTAATTGGAAAAAAATCATGACATCCACTATAAAAAAAACCGCCCATTTCCCGGGCGGTTTTTTTTTGTTTTTGCTCTGGCCTGTTTCGTTGTATCAGCGAACCGTAAACGTCACAGAAGCGATTTCCTTGCCATTATTGTCCGTATCGTTGAATCTTATATCGTAAACGCCAGGTGTTGTCGGGGCTGACATTTCTTTTATGCCCTCTTTCTCTCCTTTGACATAAACATAGCTGATATCGTGTTCGTCGTTCACCTCTTCACTACCATGGGGTATATTGGACGGAATGATGCCTATCCAGGCATTGCTTGCAAATGCCACGGATGATTTAAAACTCACCCACATACGTTCACCGGGGTTATAAACCGTCTTGTCCAGCGACAGACTTGCACTTGCGTCAACCACAGTAAATGTAAGAGATGAAAGCTCATTGCCATTGCTGTCCGAATCGTTCAGACGGAAATCGTAATTCCCTGTTTTACTGGGCGCGATAAAATCAAGCGTTCCGCTCTGTTTACCATCAAGATAGCGGTAGGATATGTCATTCTGGTCGTTTCTTTCTTCACTTCCATGGGGGATATCTGAAGGGATGATCCCAACCCAGGCCGTTTTGGCAAGTTTCACAGGAGTATCGAATGAAACGATAATTTTTTCTCCTGCCTGGAATGTTGTTTTCGGAAGCGATAATCCGGCAGATCCTTTTGAAGCTGAAAATGAGATCGAAGCGATTTCCGAACCATGGTTGTCCGTGTCGTGGAGTCTCATGTCGTAGTTGCCCGGTTTGGTGGGGGCGTTGAACGAAAACGAGCCCTTTCCCTTATCTCCCAGGTATTTGTACGAGATGTCGAACTTGTCGTTCCGTTCTTCGTCACCATGGGGGATATCGGATGGCACAATGCCCACCCAGGCTTTGGGGCAAAGGTAGGACTGGGGATGAACGGTCACTTCAAAGGGTTCGCCGCAGACCATTTGTGTTTTGGATATGGAGAGTGACGCAGAACCTTTGATGACTTCAAAGGTCACATAAGCCACCTCACGTCCGTTTTTATCCGTATCGTTCAATCGGAAGTCGTATCGGCCAGGTTTCCCCGGAGCGAAGAATTCCATATCGCCGCTTGTCATCTTGTTCAAATACTTGTAACTCACATCATGCTGGTCATTGATTTTTTCTTCTCCATGGGGAATGTCCGAAGGAATGATTCCCACCCAGGCCTTGGGTTCATAATTCGCTACCGTATTGAAATGCAGCCAAATTCTTTCCCCGGCGATAAACACGTTTTTCTGTAAGGAAAGAACCCCTGATTTCATGGGGGCAAGGGCGGGTTCCGGTTCTTTTTCCACAATAACCGGCGGCTGGTATTTGGAAACACTCTCCAGGGCCACTTTCAAACCTTTAAGATTGTCCGCCGGATAGTACTTTCCATGACCCGCTGCTGCGATACATTCCAGTTGTTTTTTTTCTTTGATGTTCACATCGAACCCAATGACATGACTGACGAAATCTTTGCCTTGTGCTATGTATTTTTCGATCAGGGCACAGGGTTCGGCGTTGCAGGATTCCTTTCCGTCGCTGACGAGAACGATGGTGTTTTTTCCCTGAACACCGTCGAGAATGGAAACCGCTTTGTCCAGACTAACTGTGATAGGCGTCTTACCCATGGGCTTCAAGGAAATGATTTTCTGGATCATGGAGTCCCTGTTGTTTTTCCCAAGGGGAACAAGGTATTCCACATCGGTGCAATCATCTTTTGATCTGTGTCCGTAGACAATGAGGCCCACGTTCATATTCTGAGGAAGGGTGGTGATGTACTCGCATATCACATCTTTAGCCATATCCATCTTGGACATGCCATCCACATTTGACCGCATGCTTCCTGAAGCGTCAAGAATCAAAAGAGTATTGCTTTCAGCCATGGCCGAGCCGCCGGCAATCAGTATGGCAAATAAAAGACTTGCGAAAAAAAGGCCGAACGGTTTAAGACCCCTGTGGGGCAGATGTCTGAGCATCGTTGATTTCCTCCATTGGATATTCATGGTTTTAGCAAATGAAAACATCCAAGATTTTACCGGGCATTGACAAAAAATCAAGAATTATTGATGATTTCCCTTTAAATAGTGTTTATCATATGTTCTAAAATAGCGTGATTCAGAATATTTTTCCCACGAATAGTAAAAAAGGAGATCCAAGATGTCTCATCACGACCATAAAAAAAACGACCATCATCACAATGATCATGAACACGCCCACTGCCACGACCATGGAGGTAAGCATGATCATCCCCATGAACATAATCACAATCATGATCACAGCCATAGCGGTGACCACGATCATAAACACGATCATAAAGATCAGCACAGCCACGATCATAGCCACCAGCACACCCATGATCATGACCATAAAAACCACACAGATCATGGGGATCACCATGACCACACACCCAGCAGCCTTTCGTTTAATGACCAGTTGAAAACCCTTTTCGACCACTGGGTCAGACATAACGACAGCCACGCTTCGTCCTACAAGGACTGGGCAAAAAAGGCCAGGGATAACCAGATGCCCGAAACAGCAGCCCTCCTTGATGATGTGGCGGCGTTGACGGAGTCAGTGAGCAAAAAAATCGAGGTAGCGCTTAAATCCATCCGCTAACTGTGCACGCTGGAATATAAATACTGAACCGTTGCCGGGGAAATCAGACTGAGCATGAATGAAAACAATTTTGAAGCTGACGTTGAAGCTGTCTCGGATGGCTG
Source organism: Desulfobacteraceae bacterium (assembly GCA_041660385.1). Classification (GTDB taxonomy): domain Bacteria; phylum Desulfobacterota; class Desulfobacteria; order Desulfobacterales; family Desulfolunaceae; genus DYJE01. The sequence continues at coordinate 12,369 of JBAZWJ010000072.1, forward strand.
CCCCTACGATGAATTGTTCATCTATTACCTTAAAGGCCTTGCTGATACAGAAAACAGGCCCATGGGCAATGAATTTATCGGCAACTGGATGGAAGACGGTTTTTCTTTCCTGTTTTTTTCAAAACCATCTGACGGTATCATATGTGAATTGATCGCCGAACAACCCGATCTCGAACTGGTCGACAACTACACCATGGGTTACGCTGATTGGCTTGGAGAAAAACCTGCGACCTTTAAAATCGGCCGGTTCACCATTTCACCGCCATGGGAAACTGTGGACCGGTTTTATCTTCCCTCCTTCGGAGCCTATCACATCATCCTTGATCCGGGGGTCGTGTTCGGAACCGGAACTCATCCCACAACCAAGGATTGCCTGGAACTTATGGAACGGGCATTCAGAAACAATCCGCTTCATACTCTGGATCTGGGTTGCGGTACAGGGCTTCTTTCCTTAGCCGCAGCAAAACTTAAATGCCCCAGCGTTCTGGCGGTTGATTTCAATACTCTTGCCGTTAAAACCACACAAACGAACATAAGCCTGAACGAGTTGGACACAAAGATCACGGCTGTTCAAGGCCTTGCTGAGCATTACATCAATACAGAGGCAGACCTTCTGATCGCCAACATTCATTATGAAATCATGGAAAAAATCCTTGGCTCAAAGGGATTTCTTCAAAAAAAATATTTCATCTTATCGGGGATTCTGAACAGCCAGGCTGGTAAGGTCGAGGCTGCTCTGAAAAACCTTCCCTTAGATATCCTTGAGCACAGGAACTCAAGCGGGGTATGGCATACATATTACGGTGAGGTCCGAAATCATCTGACGTAACGCAACTATACGACCATGAAAGAAAAACTTTTCGCCTACGGCACTCTCAAAGACCCGGATATTCAGACCGCCCTTTTTGGACGACGTCTCAATGGGTATGCTGCCCATGTTAAAAATTGGGGTCTTTACATGGCAAAAGAAGGATACCTTTTTGTCAAACCAAACGCTGGGGGCCGTGTGGAGGGATTGATTCTCGAACTGGAATCCGAAGACATGAAAAAGGCTGATGCCTGGGAAGACCTCACTGTATACAGCCGTGAAGTCTGCTGTGCTATTGCCAAAAACAAAGCAGAATCTGTTTATATTTATACAAGACGTTCAGCCAAAGGTTCTGCTTACCATGGTGACAGCCTTCATGGTCGAACTATTTCCGAAATCCTCCGTGATATCAGACATTTGGTTCAATAAAATCCCTCCTTGTTGTTCGATAATGTTGAACACTGTAAAAAATAATCATATTAAAAAACAATCTATTGACAAACACCCATAATTATCGTTAACGTCATGGTCAAGATGATTCAAGGTGAACTATTCATCTTCATTGAACTCGTCCGATCAACAATTTTCAGGCTGACACGTGGTCTTGTGACTCTTGCAGGGGGGGAGTGTCACAAGACCTTTTTTTATTCCTCAAATATAACTGCATTGAAACTCCTGCCCGGTCCATAATCTGCCACGTTCCTTTGTTTCGCTAAAAAACACCTTCACCCATAATTATGGGTTGAAAAAAAAAGAGTTATGCCCTAAGGTTGGTTCCCTGAACATGAACCTCAATGAATATTGAACGACCGCTAAGTTATAACTTACTGAATTATATATATTATTTTGCAATATATTTGAAATGTGGGCAACTCATCGTACCGTTTTCAGGATTCACAGGGAAACAATGATGCTGACGCCCACTGATAATTTCGCATACGGAAAACCTTTAAACCAAGTTGGAGAGTGTTATATGTTGAACAAAACGTACACGCGAATCCTGGTGATAATCCTATGCCTTTTCTTAAGCGCCTGTGGGCAGGCTGCTGATGAAAATGAGGACAAAACCGGCTTGAATGGCACCGGTTTCCAGGATAACGGATCAGACAAAGAGTACCCCCATTTTGTGCTCACGGGAATTTTCAAAGGATGGGGCGGACTTGAGGAAATGTGGAACAGCATAGATGCTGACGGTTTCAATGACCGCTTCAACAATACCGTCAACAGTTTTATTGACGAGTTCATCACCTTTTCCCATCTGGGATCATCCATTCTGGGAGATGATTCACGTGTGGTGATTCTGCTTGCAGGAACCGACGCATCAAAGCTTCTGGGCTACCTCATTGATCCGACAGAGAATTACCCTGTCCGCAATGTAAACAACAGTGACGGCCACTATTTCAGTGAGGAAAGTACCGATTACACCGAAGGCTTCTACGCGTTTCTTGATGAGGTGTTTAAAGACGGCGAAAATCCGGGAAGCGCTGACATGGTGGCTGTGAACTGGAAAATCCTGAACCGGTTCAACGACATGAAATCGCCTGAAGAACTTCACGAAGATATGGAAGAGCTGATTGATGATATTCTGGACCCTGATTTCAAGGAAGATTTTATCGATCTCACGTCCATGTTGGGAAAACTTCTTGTCAGAGCTGATTATCCTCTCTCGGCAGATGATGAAAGTATGGGAATCGGCAACGCAGCCAAAGGAGTCGTCGACCTTGTGATGTGGTACAACCGCATGGAAAAAGACCCGGTGACCCGTGCTCTATTAAGATCCCAGGTCAGTGAAGCCGTGTCCATGTTCGATCCTTCGCTCTCATCCACAAACAACCAGAAAATCCATAAGCTCCTTGAAAACATAAAGGACTACTTTACCGAATCGGGTTCTGTTTATGGTAGCGATAACCCGGATAACGTTTACCGTATGGACAATGACGAAATCTATTCCGTTACGGAAATCACCAACACGGTGCGTGAGATGGTTCCGTCAACGGCTCAACTTCTGATGCGTTCGGACAGAACCCATTCCTTGATCGAAAGTAAAGACGGTGAAAACGTTTATGTCTTGCGGCAATTGATGAAAAACCTGAATTCGCTGGGTTATGATCCGGATGCAGTGGACATGGAAAAGTCCCTGATGAACATGATGAAATATGACTGTATTGGACGTGACAGAACAAACCCTTCTTCCGGTGCCTACCCCGCGTCACATCTTGAAAGCTTGTTGTTCGTCACCCATGTGACGAGCAATATGGGCTGGGCTGACTTGAACGAAGATTCCGTAGATGAGGTGATGGAACCCACCGATCCACGATATGACCACGGCCATGGCTCATACACAGGGCGATTGTCCCTGAACGATTCCCTTTTCAGTATCAAAACCCACAAAACCATGAACTCCCTGGGTTTGTTCGATATCAGTCTCAAAGCAAATGACGGGGAAAACATCCATCGGAGCATGGACCCGTTTACCACCATGAACCGGGAAAACTTCAATTTTTTCTACGACCAGAATTACGATATTCTCAATTGTTTAGCTCCACCCTGTGCTGGCGATCTTGGTTCTCCCAATGGAGGCAACCCCGATGTGGTCAATCAAATCATACCCGGAATGAATGGGTATAAAGCCTATTCGCCTGACGGGCTTGAAGAGCCGCAACTGGCGGCTTGGACGCTTGGGTTGATTGTAAGGGCCTGTTTCAACGGCGAGGGCCCTTACTATTATGCAGACCCCGAAGCGGAACGGTTTATGGTCGAAACACAAGACTGGTTCATTTACCGCCGACCCAGTGGTAAGATATACGCTTACGTAAACAAGGATGACCCTGAAAACTGGGAGTATTTCTATCCCGTGGACGGCAATGACCCCATTGACCCCGATCTGGATGGGAAGGTCCTTGGCAATATATGGCAGCGATACAACCGATACAAATCGGAGTGGCAGAGTGATTACTATATGTCACATTACCTTGTGAGAAGACAGGTAAACGGTGTGCCCGTCGTCGAAGATCGCTTTGCGACTATGGACAACAGCTCTGGAAATTTAGAAATTGCTCCTGTGACAGGCGGCGGCTTGGCAGGCCGCTTGACATACCGGGAAACCATTGCGGAAAATGACCCGCTGAGAGCCTGCTCAAGCCCTGAAGAAGCCCTTTTCAGAAATTATCAATGGTTTATGAGTGAAAAGAAGTTGGTTATCATCATGCCCCTTAAAGTGGATCTTGATGGGACACAGGCGTCAATTTTTCAGGTTCTTGAAGCCAATGGATTATCCGGTTTAGGCAACCTTCGAAAATTCAAGGGAAACCATTTCTGGGCAAAAAGTAATAGCGATGGAGACTCAAAGATCCCAGGCGATTATCGAATTGAAGTTGTTTCTTCTTCCCTGGGTGAGGACAGCCCTCTCAACGATTTCAACGTGTACTACAACACACTTGACTGCGGACACGCCACGCCAACGATTGTAGGAGCCAACCTTCCGGCACTTGTAAGGCTCGGTTTCCCCCGCTTTACAACCCAGGTGGATCGCACCCAGACTCATACGGATTCGGAGCTGGGTTCAAAAGAATTCGCGGTGGGAGATAGGATATGGCAAGACCGTTCAGCCGTCCTTGCTCCGTTTATCGCATTGATATCCGCATTAAGAGAATTCACGCCCCAGGATGGTTACGGTGTCAACCCTCTGAAACGTGGAATCCACATGTTCGTGGAAGGCACATCCCCGTTGCTCAAACCCCTTATTTATTACCAGAAAGAGAACGGCCAGCACCCCCATCTTTCCTGGAAGCCAAGGATCATGGGCTCAGGTGAGAATGGGCCATCCGACAGTTGGGGAGATTATATAGGTGATGATTTTCTTAGATCATCAGCCGACTTTCACAATAACCCTTACCGCATGGCCTCGGCCTGGAATGGAACGGTACTTGAGCAACGATATTACCAGCCCTCCGCCATGAAAAATCTTTTGAATGTTCTGATCGACAGCGACGTAACATCTGCCGAAACGCGACTGGATGGCATCCTGCCGGTGATGATGGAAAACAAAAGCCCCACCCGTCTGCTCAAAGCTCTCTTAAGCAATCCAAACGATTCAGATCGTCTGTACAGTGCCCTGGAACAAATCGTCGGGGCACTGAAAATCACCAAAGGCCGCTTCACACAGATCAACGAGAACCCGGAAAAAAGCATATACTACCCCGAATTCATGTTCGTGGCCGGCGCCATCAAAGGGTATTACGATGAGTTTATTTCATTCATCGGCCAGCGTGACGAAGACATCATTCTCGACATCGGCCTTGATCGGCTGATCGGGCATCCTGCCATTGATGATGTCCATGACGGTTACGGACTGGTTCAATACGTTGACGAACAATTGGATGAAGGTTGGGACGATCTTGACGACAAACTGGATCTGCTCGAAGACCTTCTCCACCCTTCAAGCCCTTACAGCGTGGTTGAAAGTGCTCTTTCCATGAACGAGAAAGTTTTTGGCAGGGACAGACTTTACACCGAAGAGGAGATTAAGGGTCTGACCTACGCCCTTGGAAAACTTCTCACACATTACGATGTGGCTGAAGATATCTGGTTGAATCAGGGGGAAGAGGGATTTGACGATCTCCTTACCATTCTCCAGGTCAGGCTTCCGCAGATCCACGAATTAATGAAAGATGGTGAGGGTTTTTCAGGAGACAACTACAAGGCCGCCTTGACCATCAACGCGGACATGATGAAGCCGGGCGGCCCTGTGGAATTTCTGGTCAGCAACATGGAAACTCAAGTGGACTGGGAGACACTTCTCGCCGACTCAGCCCGTTTTGTGGCGGATGATCTGATCACAGGAGACAAACCTCTGTGGTCCACCTTTTCAGAACTGCTGAACGATCTGGCTGTTGCCGTGGATCGGTCCAAGGACGGAAGCCTGATGGATCAAGTTTACGCCAATTACGGTTTCCAGCGAAACAATTGATTATTCGTCGTTCGGGATGGCAGGTTCTTTGGTCTCCCGAACGATTCCATAAACGACGAACAAATGACTTCAACCCATCGGAGACACCATGAAAAAACATATACTCGCTTCTGCGACACTGTTCCTGTTCGCTTTTTGTTCCAGCACCTTCGCTTCCAACTATGGAGACACATTCGGGTTTTCCCCCAAAGGCATGAGCCTTGGCAACGCCATGTGTGCACGAACCGATGATTGGAGTTCGGTGTATTACAACATGGCGGGACTGGGAAAAACAAAAGGGCTAACGGACGGCATCAACCAGATCGGACTTGCCTATCAAGGCAATATGCCCGTTTTTGACATCGACATCAATCGAAGCGATGACCTGGGTAATCCACTTTCCACCAACGGTGACGAGGATCTGGAAGGTGGAACTTTTGTTCTTGGAGTGGCCCTTGACGCCGGACTTCTTCTGGAACTGCCTTCGTTTATTTCATCTGCCCGCCTTGGTATCGGATTGGGGGCCAATGACGACCTCAAAGCAGTAAAAATTAATGACCTGGACCCCAGAACCCACACATATCTCCGATTCGGAAGAGACTGTCAGAGGCTTGTAGTCCTCTCAGGCATGGGTTTTGGTTTTTTTGATGATCTTGTGGGCGTAGGCCTTGGCGTTCATTCAGCTTTTGGCGGCGAGGGCCAGGTCATACTCGAAGATATTGATCTTGAGACAGAAACCCAGAGTCCCCGAGGTCAGGCGAAAATGGACATGACCATTGAGCCTAACCTCGTTTTTGGGCTTTACCTCAGTCCGGGTAAAAAAATCGAAGCTCTTGAAGGACTTGATCTGGGTTTTTCTTATCGGGGGGAATCCGTTCTCGATATATACCCTTTCCAGACCACCGGTGTTACAAGTGCGGGTTCTTTTCCCCTCAACATGACGCTGGCCCTTACCGATTACTATCAGCCGGAAATGTTCACCATTGGTGGCGCCCTGTCCAACGATACCATGACGCTATCTCTGGATCTGGAATACCAGCGCTGGTCTGGGTTCAGGCTTTCCAAGCCCATGCAGGAAAATTTTACGGGTCAACTGGTGGATTTTGACGACATCTTCATCCCCAGGCTTGGCTTTGAATTCAAACCGAAGAAATCTTTGTCTCTGCTCATGGGCTACTATTACCAGCCCAGTTTTGTTCCTGACAAAGCGGTGAAAGGCGCCATGAACTACCTCGATAATGACAAACATGTGGGATCGGTGGGCCTTTCCATGAAACTGCCCAAACTCCCTCTCATGAAGGGAAACACGGAGCTGACCATGGGTTATCAGCTCCAGTACCTTGTGGATCGGGATGTGAAAAAAGACAGCCCCACCTCGTATAACCCTGATTATTCATATGGCGGTATTTGCCATACATTTATGGCGGGTTTGACCATCAGTCGCTGATATTATTAAACCGGCAATAAAAAGCCCTGAGAAAATTATTTTCTCGGGGCTTTTTCGTTTTTTATTACTACCCGGATGGGTTTGAAGCAAGCCTTACAATGTGGTATCGCTTATCTGGGTGTGATGATCCGTGACTGACCTTTCTCCATCTGTTCTCGTTGCATTTCACGGATACTTTCAATGATTTCTTTCATGGCTTTTTCCATACTCGACGGGAACTCTTTGATCGCCTCGTCAAGATTGGTTGCCTTGAGATCGGACTGAATGGGTATGGGTCCCTGAGGGGACATCAGCTGGGTGTGTCCGAAAAAAAGAGGTTGGCGTGTTGGATCATCAGAACCGTCGACTTTGATAGGCTTGAGTATCCTGATGCTCGCCACATGAAGATCGGTAATGGCTTCCTCACGGTACAGGTTGTTTATATCTACGGTAAAATCAATGGCCGGATTCTGTTCTCCAACGATCATGTAAGATCTCCTTGTTTATTGGTTAAAAAGCCCGTTGAATCCCAACTGCTCCTCTTTTTATCTCGCATGCCTATCATGTTTGATATCAATTAAAAAGTGCTTTCTTATTTCAAGACAGCCACTGATGTTTTTTGTTTTAAATCGTGTTTAGTTATGGTAACTGATTAATACATACGAACATTGTTCGTTATTGTGGCAAGGTGACGACCCGTTAATTATGCCCCGTCAGACGTAAAACTCGAATCAATAAAAAAGTGAGGTTTTAGGATATGAGCCCCGATGTCCTTTGGAAAAAAATGAAGTATGGTTGTTTGAGTGCCTGTGTTCTGGTTTTTGCCGCTCCCCCCTGTTTTGCAGATAGTAGTCTTGCCGTAAAAAAGTCTCTGTTTCAGGAAACAGAAAAAGTCATGATCGAAGCGGATTCGCAAAAGACCCGTTTTTTTGCTCCGAAACTTTTCAACGAAGCTGTGTCAGTTTACCAATCGGCCGAAGAGGATTACAGTGATGAAAAATCCATCAAGGACATCAATGAAAAACTGGATAAATCAGAAGCGCTGTTCAAGCAGGCCATGGCTGTTGCGAATGAAGGAGCGGATCTTCTCGGCCAGGCTGAAGCTGCCCGAATGAGTGCCCATAGGGTGATGGCTTCGAAATACAAACCTGCTGAGTGGAATGAGGCCGAAGACACACTTAAAAGGGCCGTTGCCAAAGTGGAAAAAGGGGATCGGCTTGAAGCGAAAATGCTGGCCGACAAAGCCGAAGGTCTTTATAATCAGGTCGAACGTGACACAGTGGCCTTCAGTTATATGGTGGAGATCCGGGAAAAATTAAGAAAAATTGAATCCATGAAAGCCGAGTACTTCGCACCAAAAACATATCAGAAGGCCGCAGCTCTTGCTAAACAAGCCGAAGAAGAACTGGCAAAACAGCCCTACGCCAACGAGCAGGCAAAAAGCCTTATTCAGGAAGCCATCAACCAGGCCGACTTTGGATTGAAGATGTCAAAGCACATCCAGACCCTTGTAAAAGAAAAGAAAACATTCGAGGATCTTTATCTGGAATCCGTCATTCCGCTGGAAACTCTGGACAAGAGTCCTGACATGGCTCCGGACAATTCTTCAGACAAGACTACGGAAAAATCATGACATGGGGAATCCTCCTCATCGAACCGCTGAAACATCGCGGCCGTTGAGGTTCCGCAGGGGTGAAGTTTCGCATCCTTCACCCCTGCGTTTTTTAAAGGGATCATTCAACCGGTTTTTTCCCAGTGGCCAGAAACATCGGATATCGATTTATCTTTCCTTCTTTTCCAGGTTTTTCAATCACATGGACGTCTTCCACAGAGCAGTTGCTGAATCCTGATCGTTCAAAAGCTGAAACCACATCTCCTCTTTTAAACCCCATATGAAACACGCCGGGCATGTCACCATGAAACGAACCGTCTTCGCAGTCCAGATCGGTGAGGGCCAGAACTCCGCCAGAGGCAAGCGCGCCGCAGAGTTTCTTCAAGAGGGCATCGCCATGCTCAATGTGGTGAAACGTCATGTTGCTGAAAATGAAATCGTAACCTGAACCAGGGACAGCCTGTTCACCTATGTCCAGCTTGTGATATTCGATATTGGCGATTCCCATGTCACCGATTTTCTTCTGGAGTTCGGCCAACATGTTTTCAGAGCTGTCCACGGCCGTAATACTCCCAAGCATCGGGGCCATCAGCACGGTGACAAGCCCGGTGCCGCAGCCAAATTCAAGAGCCTTCATATCCTGGGTAAGACTCACTCTCTCCACTATTTTATTGGCCACAGTCCGTGCCATCTTCACTCTTACCGGGTTTTCATCCCAGGTTGCCGCCAGTCGGTCAAAACGATTGTCGCTATCCATTTTATTTTTGTCTGATTGTGTCATTGTCTGATCATTTCCTTTCTTGAGTTTGCCACCGTTTTATTATCTTTTTTAATACATGAAATCTGCAAAACAGTCATGCGAATCTGCACCTTTATTAAACCGTCTTAAACATTCTTTGAACGGCAACAAAATAGATTCCATCATCAAAACGGATAAATTGACACCTTGACAGGCACATGGGTTTGTAGCATAAACATGAAAACGTTCTTTATGAATCCAATCCGAAATTAACCCGAAATTAAGTCAAAATTTGGAACTCACATTAATGATTTCATCCGTTTTTGAGCACATGAAAAGCTGGGTCTGTGAAACACTGGGTGATATTGACGTCACCCCAGATCCGCCGCCAGTCATGGATAATCCTGATAAACGGTCGGTGAACGTTTATTTAAAAGATGTTGTGGAATCACCATCGTCAGGGACCCTTCTGAAGATGGACAGGTTGCAGGTTCAGCTCACATTTCTGGTAACAACAAACGGCAAAACGCTCCTTGAAGCCTGTGATGATCTGGTCAAGCTCGCTTTTGCGGCCATGCTTGAAAAAGATATGGAAATTGTTCTTACACCGATGACGGCGGAAGAGTGGAGCGCTTTCGGGGTTGTGCCAAGACCGTCCTTTTTTCTAAAACTACCCCTAAACTTTGATGTTGAAAAACCGGAAGTCAAGCGTGTGCAGAAACCACTGGTTCTTAAAAGTTCGTCGTTATCAAATAAAAATAAATAGTTTCACGTAGAATAAACACATTCATAACAGCTGACGTTTTATTGTTCGTTTTCCTTTTTTGACCCTAACAAATGGAGGATGCCTTATGGCCACCAGCTATTTATCACCGGGAATCTATGTTGAGGAGGTTCCGTCCGGCCCCAAACCCATTGAAGCTGTGGGAACAAGTACCGTGGGTTTTGTTGGCGTTGCCCCTGACGCAAACGCCCATGTCAACGAAGCGGTTGCCATTACGAGCTGGCTTCAGTTTGTGAAAGAATTTGCCGCTGGAAAAAATGAAAGCACCCATCTGGCCCAGGCTGTTTTCGGTTTTTTTCAAAATGGCAACGGTCTCTGCTATGTGGTGAACGTGGGCCGGTCCGGTTCGATTTCAGGTGGTGGCGGAGCCCAGCGTGAAGGCCTTCAGGTTCTTGAAACCATTGATGAAGTGGCTATTGTGGCAGCTCCCGGATATACGGATGCGGCTTCCTACGAGGCGGTTTTATCCCACTGCGAAACCATGAAAGACAGATTCGCCATTCTGGACGCCCCCCAGCAGGTCAGTGCCTTGGACGACCTGACAAAAGTGGCTACGGCCTCTGCAACAACACCGGCGAAACCTGTTGAACCCACTGAAGGGGAAGAGCCCACCCCCGCCCCCGAGCCCAGAACACGGGAAAAAGACAAGGACAAAGGCTTCCGGGCGAGAAAATCCGATGGGGGATATGGTGCGTATTATTTCCCCTGGATCACCATTCAAGACCCATTAAACCCCAAAATACTGGTTTCAGCCCCGCCGTCCGGCCATCTCGCCGGTGTTTACGCACGGGTCGATTCCACACGAGGCGTTCATAAAGCTCCGGCCAATGAAACACTGAAAGGCGCTCTGGATCTGGAATACCGGGTCACAAAAGAAGAACAGGGCAATCTGAACATCAACAGCGTCAACTGCATCCGTTTTTTCCCCGGCCAGGGTATCCGAATCTGGGGAGCCCGGACCTTGGCTGACAGCGGCAGCGAATGGCGTTACATTAACGTCCGGCGGCTGTTCAACATGGTCGAGGAATCCATTGCCCGAAGCACCATGTGGGTTGTTTTCGAACCCAACGACGCAACGCTGTGGAATTCCATCAAGCGTGATGTCACCGCCTTTCTCACCATGCTCTGGCGTCAGGGCGCTTTGAAGGGGTCAACGCCCGCCGAAGCGTTTTTTGTGAAATGCGACGCTGAAACAAATCCGCCGGAAGTGGTGGACGCAGGCATGGTTGTGACGGTGATCGGTATTGCTCCTGTCAAACCGGCGGAATTTGTCATTTTCAGGATAGGCCAGTCTGAAAGCGGACCCCAGGTTGAATCCAGTGAGGGCTGATTGCTCTGCCCGTAGGGGCGGGTTCCAAACCCGCCCAAACATCGCGTCATAAATAAAACAAATCGTAAAAAAATGCCCTTTCATATCCTGACAAGGATAACACGATAGCAAGGAGGAACAATGGCGGAAAGTGCGAAAGAAAAAACGGAATTGAACATGGAAGACCCCTACCGCTCCTATAACTTCAAACTTCTGATCGGCGGCGTGACCGAAGCCCATTTCATGGAATGCTCGGGCATGGGAATCAAGATCAATGTAATTAAATACAGAGTGACAGGACGCAGTGATGCCCCCGGAGATCCGGGGTACTACAAAAAAATTCCCGGCCCGGTTGACTACGGAGATATTGTCCTCAAATACGGCCTGACCAGCTCAGATTCGCTGTGGAGCTGGTTCATGAGCGGAGTGAACGGTGCGGTTACACCCAAAAACATCACCCTTCAACTCCTTGATAACGCGGGAAGAAAACCTGTGATGCAATGGGATCTGATCGGAGCCTGGGCATCGGAATGGAAAGGCGCGCATCTTGACACCATGGGAAAAGAAGTGGCCATTGAAAGCGTGACCCTTGTCTATGAAAATCTGATCCGTGGTGCTGCCGGTGGAACGGTCTAAGGTTAGAACTCTCATACGCACCGGACTGGTGCGGGTTCTGCTTTCGTTGTCCGGCTTTCTTGTTCGCGTGACGGGATTGATCAATTCCGAAAAGAACAGCGGACAAACAGCTGATGATGAAAGCATGAACGAAAACCCTGATTCCTGGCCTGAGGCATGGACACAGCGCATTAAAAGCGCGAAACATGTCACGTGGTTCAATTTCAAGGCACAGAGGAATGCGCCCTTACAGCGTCAACGGACCTTGAAAAACGAGGCTCTCTCCGATAAAGCCCCCATGGCAGAAAACCGGGTCAACCAGGATATGGACGTTTCGATGCCAATCCATAAGCCGCATTCCGGTGCCAGGTCCGCTCCGGTGGAAACTATCCCACCGATTTCAAGGGTCTTCGATCCTCGAACACGTTTATGGATTTATGAATCATCGGGAGAACGGACTTCGGCTGAACCTGAATCTTTTCCCACCGATAGTGGAGTGCCTTTAACCGGACAGCCTGGAAGTGAAAAAGCCGGAATAACCGTTCCTGCCCTTGCCCCATTTCCATTTCAAAACATGGAATCCGAAAAACCTCTGCCGGAACAAGGGGTTAACCGCATTGAACCTCTTGCCCCCTCGTCTTTCGACCCGCCCGGCAAATTCCGGGAAGAAGGTCCAGACTCTGACGTTCACATAAACGGCAATTTGCCGGCGCTGGACCGGTTCAGATCATCACCCATTCAGACAACACCCCGTTCAGAAGTGCGGTTTACCGAAACAATCCGTAATGAAACAAAGTCTTCCGCCATGGCAGGTCAGGAGCGGCCAACCGAAAACGTGCCGTCTTATCCCCGCTGGACGGAAATCGGGACTTTCGACGATCCGGCGGTCAGATCAAACAAGACCGAATTTTCATCATTTTCATCTCATACGGACATGCCGGTAAAAGAACAAGGCCCATCCCCGGAAGGATTTAAAGAAGAGATGGCCCCTGCACTCAACCGTCCCTGGCCGGAACTGGAAGAATTTGAATTCCCCAGGGATCTCAAGGAAGCTGAACACCGGGGCGATAACCATGACCGCCTCTTGCGGCTCAAACTCGAACAAAAAGGCAGCCTATGGAGCGTATCGCGTTTTTAATCGAACCGGAGGACGTCAGAATCAGTTGCCTTCTCAACCCTGAGACGGTGGTGATCAAGCGGACCGCCGGAATAAAAGCAAGGGAATCCATCGGCGGTCCCTTGACCGGCCCCGGCATGAGTGACGCCCCCCTGATGTTCACCGGAGGCGGTCAGACATGGATCGATCTGGAACTTCTGTTTGATGTTCATCTGCCCGGCGGAACCTTTAGAACCCATGATGTGCGCGATCTGTCCGGTGTTTTTTTCAAAATGGCCGAAAACAGCGTGGAGACCAATGGACTATCCACACCACCCGTGGTCCGTATGGTCTGGGGAAAAAGCTGGAATATTCCCGGTGTCGTCACCCATGTGGCGGAACGGCTGGACTGTTTCAGCGCATCAGGCGTTCCGGCCCGTTCATGGCTGAAGCTGAGAATGCGGCGTGTACCTGAGGACGAAGGGGAAACCCTTTCACTATTTGAATGGTTGAACGACCTTGAAACATCGCTGAAAATCATTGATCAGATTGATCAGCTGGATCAGCAGGCCGCTGATTCTGCCCTGATGGACGAACAATCAGCGGTGGTTTTATTCAATGAACGTCTTGATCTTCTGGCTCAGAGGTTTTACGGGAATCCGGCCTTGTGGCGTTTTATCGCGGCCATGAACCGCATCACCGATCCCTTTGCCCATGGGGTCACGATAACCATACGGATTCCGTCCATTACGGAACTGGTGAAAATGATATGAAACCTATCGCGACTCTGCCGAAAATCGAAATCGCTCTGGGAGAAAGCACGGTCAGCCCGACGGACTTGAGATGTCTGAGCCGGGTTCGCGTCCTGCAAAAGCTTTCCCATCCCACGGTTTGCGAAGTGGTTTTCAAGCCGTCCGACCATGGATTCATGGATCTCTATCCCTGCCGGAAACAGTCGGCGTTTTCCGTGTTTGTCAAAGGAGAGATTCTCCCCCTTTTTCGAGGCATCATCACCGCTGTGGAAACCCGCTCCGACTCGGAAGGTGGCTTG
>JBAZWJ010000073.1:0-26307 GCA_041660385.1 Desulfobacteraceae bacterium
TCAATCTCTTTTTTTACTGACTTTTTTCAACCTGAAGCCGCTCTATTAAAACTCATTCCATTTTTTGAAACAGTGCAGTTTCTACGTTATGCTTCAGAGCAACTATCGGCTTAAAGCCTTTATATGAATCAAGTCTCCGTTTAGCTCTTCTGGATTGGCTGGCTGTATGCAGTACCCTATATTTGGCCGCTATATCACATACCGAGGAAGGGGATACCATCAGAATTATAAGCGCTCGAAAAGCGATCAAAGGAGAACGAGAACTTTATGAAGAAGGATAATGATACCGATAAAAACGAACTCCGCTCAGAGTATAAGCATTCTAATTTTCCTGGCGGTCTTGTGCGGGGTAAGTATGCAAAACGCTTGAAAGAGTCATCGAATATCGTCGTCCTCAGGCCGGAGGTTGCTCAGGCTTTCCCGAATGCGGAAGCGGTGAATAGTGCACTCCTTTTCCTTATTGATTTAGCACAAAAAACGATGCGTCCAACCAAACGCTCCACCGGATCGGCCAAAAAGCAGAAATGACAGGACAGGGGGTCAAGTCTCCGTTTAGCTCTTCTGGATTGGCTGTAATGCAGTAAAGGTCAAAAGGATATCAAGACTGCTCTTCAACTGGCAGGCGAATTGTAGGAGGACGACATGACATTGAAGTTGCGCAAATGGGATAGCGCCGAATATCTCAAAACCGAAGAGGACATGATCCTGTATCTTGAAGCCTGCATGGAAGAAACGAACGGTGATGCAGTATTCATCGCTAAAGCGCTTGGCACCATCGCCCGCGCCCGTGGTATGAGCCAACTTGCCAAGGACACCGGGTTGGGTCGTGAGAGCTTGTACAAAGCACTTTCCGGCACTGGAAATCCGAGCTTTGCGACGATTTTGAAAGTAACACACGCGCTGGGATTCAAGCTGCATGTTCACGGGCAGAAAAAAGACAAGCATAAAAATACAGAGGGTTTTTTATTCGAAACTCACTATTAATCTTTTCCCAAGAACTGATGCCGCTTTTTCAATCATCTTAATGGTCGGCGAGTTATGTGGGTTTTCTAATTTGCTTGCAGCTGGCCAGGATGTTTGCATCATCCGAGCGAATTCGGCCATACTAAGCTTGTTTTTTCTGTTTTCACGAATCAACAAGGCGGTTTGAACCATCGCCGAAGGTGCTATCATATGGATATTTTCCCCTTCAATCACAGATGGTAAAGGGATATCCATCTTTTCATCTATACGACCTTCAAGGGATAGCGTAAGGGTTTCCTGGGCGTTAAAGACTGCTTCTTCCAATGTTTCACCCTCTGAGATTGCTTCTTCAATGTCAAGAAATTGGACAAAAAAACGCCCTTCTTCATCCGTTGTTATTTTTGCTGGATATAGAATATTCATAACTTGACTCCTGTTTGCTTCATAATTTCTTTCAACAGTCCTGGGCCTATGTCTCTTCCACTATGAACGGGGACTGTTACTCTGGAAGTTCCTTTTCCTAAACGGTAATGACTCCCGTTAATTCTCAGGACAGCCCAACCCTCTTTTTCTAAAATTTTGATTATTTGTTTTCCGTTCATATTTAATTTAATATATCAAATATAATACATTGTAAATAGAGCAATGCTGACATCACGTTTTTCGGTTTTAAAAATGCGGGGAGGCCATGATTTATGACGTACATTCTTCAACCATAAGAAGCGCAATTTTCAACATACCGGATTCCGGTACCTGATTTTTTAAGTCTATGCGCCCTTAACGTACGTTTTTTTCCGCTTTCTGAGACACCCGTATCAACAAATTGATCTCAGTTATTGTTATTGTGGCTCAATTAAGCTACAATAAAAGTCACAAAAAAGGAGATTAAATTATGGCTGCAACAGCATTTGTACGAGCAAGAATTGATGAAGCACTCAAAGAAGAAGCTGCCGCTGTTCTATCTGAAATGGGTCTTACCGTGTCAGACGTTATACGTATCGTTTTGACCAAAGTGGCTAAGGACAAGGCCCTCCCTTTTGAAATGCGAGTTCCGAACAAGCTCACCGCTGAAACGCTCGAAAAAAGTGAACGAGGCGAAGATGTTCATCGCGCCAAAGACGCCAATGACCTGTTCAACCAGCTTGGTATCTGATGCGACAGCCCGAATACTCAGGACAATTCAAACGGGATGTGAAGCAGGCCCAAAAGCGGGGAAAAGATATGGAGAAGCTCAAAACACTCTTGAGCCTGCTCTATGAAGAAGGATGATGATACCGATAAAAACGAACTCCGCTCAGAGTATAAGCATTCTGATTTTCCTGGCGGTCTTGTGGGGGGTAAGTATGCAAAACGTTTGAAAGAGTCATCGAATATCGTCGTCCTCAGGCCGGAGGTTGCTCAGGCTTTCCCGAATGAGGAAGCGGTGAATAATGCACTCCTTTCCCTTATTGATATAGCACATAAAACGATACGCACAACCAAACGTACCACCGGATCGGCCAAAAAGCAGGCTTCCCGGTGAACTCTCCGTTCGCATTTATAGGTGAAGAAAAAAGATGACGATTCTAATAGCTGGGGCAAGTGGGGCAACGGGTCGGTTATTGGTAAAACAATTACTCAATCGTGGATTGGATGTGAGAGCAATTGTTCGATCACCTGACACCCTGCCTGATACGTTCAAAAATAACGAACATCTTACAATTATCCATGCAGGTATTTTGGATATGAGCGATGCAGAGATGGCCCGGCATGTAGGCGGATGTACAACGGTCGTTTCCTGTCTGGGGCACAACCTGACCATGACGGGAATATTCGGTGCTCCTCACATGCTTGTGACAGATGCCACTCGACGACTTTGCAATGCCATTAAATCAAACAGACCGGAAAGGCCGGTAAAATTTATTCTTATGAACACGGCCGGCAATAGCAACCGTGATCTCAACGAGCAGATTTCGTTTGGAGAAAGATGTGTCATGGGGCTTATCCGTAAAATTTTACCTCCCCATGTGGATAATGAAAAAGCAGCCGATTTCCTGCGGATAGATGTTGGTCAGGATGACAAGGACGTCGAATGGGCTGTGGTTCGACCAGACACTCTCATAAATGAGGACAGGGTCACAGATTATGACGCACATCCTTCACCCATAAGAAGCGCTATTTTCAATGCAGGCAAAACAAGCAGGATAAACGTCGCACATTTTATGTCTGAGTTGATTACGGTTGACGACACATGGAGCAGGTGGAAAGGGCGGATGCCCGTTATCTATAACAAGGCTTTTACTGCGAATGTGGGTTGACCATGTAATATTTATAGCCCAACAAGCTGGGTGCAGGGGATACTTTCCGCCCCAAGCGCACCTGTCCCGCAGCGTTAACCACATCATCTCATTCTTACGTTGGAGTTGACTTTATCCCAACAAAAAACCATAATGGTTCCAAAAAGGTCGCTTATAATATTGGAGGTATTTATGGCAACAATCACTTTAAAAAATATTCCAGATCCAACCTATGAAATTTTAAAACAGCTTGCGGCAGAACATCACCGCAGCATTAATAGCGAAATTATTTATTTAATTGAGAAAGCTACAAAAAGCACAAGGATTGATCCTGATCAACACTTGGCAACTGCAAGAAACTTTCGAAAAAAAACAAAGGGATACATTGTTGATGACATCACGCTTTCCGATTTTAAAAATGCGGGGAGGCCATGATTGTTGTTGATACAAATGTAATCAGCTATTTCTATCTTACTTCTGAATATTCTGAGTTGGCGGAGCGGCTATTTTTAAAGACACCTTCCTGGTCAGCCCCCTTGCTTTGGAGGAGTGAGTTTAGAAATGTGCTTATGGTGTATGCGAGGAAAGGGATCATCACACTCCCGGATGCTATTCAAATTTTTGAAGCGGCAGCAGGGTTGTTTCAAGACAATGAATATGCCGTTAATTCTTCGCAAGTCCTGATACTATCCATGCATTCCGGCTGTTCAGCATATGATTGCGAGTTTGTAAATCTGGCTCAGGATTTGGGTGTTCCTCTTGTCACTATGGATAAGAAAATACTCCAGAATTTTCAGGGAACAGCTGTATCTATTCTGGAATACTTGGAAAAATACTAAAATGGTTAATCATCCGCTGGTGTGGGCCGCGCAAAAAAACCGCGCGTCCCACAGCAATGCGTTCGCATAAAAAAATTACTGAATCACAGACTCCAGCAAGGCCGGATTATCGGTCATGATCCCGTCAACGTTGCATGTGTCCTTCTGCCAGACCATGCCGCTTTCATCGTTCACTGTCCACACAAAGACCTTCATACCAAGGTACCAGGCTTTTTCAACCAGCAGGGAGGTGACGATTTCCTTGGGCAGGGCCAGCACGTCGGCGGGAGAGTCGTAATCAGGTGAAGCCATGATCGCCGCCGGAGTGATGAGAAACAACAGCACGCCTTCGGTTGGGAAAATCCGTACAAGGTTCATGGCACGGGTTGCTCCCAGATCACCGATGAGATCCACCGTGGCCTGATCAAAGGCTCCCACGATCAGTTTATCTTCCATGTCGTACGCCTGAATCAGGTCAAGAACTTTTTCGGTAACTTCAAGTCCGCTCTGCTTTATTTCAAGAACCATGGGACGACGGTTTAAAACCGGGTCGCTGAACACTTCTTCCAATGTGGGGATTTTATATCCCATGCCCCGGCAAGGATAGGTTGCGCTGTTATCTTGGGTAAATCGGTATCCCGCATCCAGCGCTTTGATTTCAGCCAGGGTTTTATCCATGATCTTGCCGGTTCCGTTGGTGCAGCGGTCCACGGTGTCGTCATGGGAAACAACGATAACACCGTCTTTGGTCATGTGAACGTCGCCTTCAATGGACTCGGCCCCCACGGCATAGGAATTTCTGTATGCCGCGATGGTGTTTTCCGGCAGAAGCGCACCCCCGCCCCGGTGGGCGATATTCATAAATTCTTCATGGCGTTTCAGGAAAGCATTGTCTTCAATGGCCGGGCCGTTGTCGATGGCATCCAGAACCTGCTGCCAGTTATCGGCAATGGAGTCAGGATCAATGGGGCCGAATCCTTCGGTGTCCAGCAGGCCGGGAGCCAGGGTGTAATGAACCTGAAACGGCACGTACTGAATATCGTTGGCAATGGCGCCGTAACCGTCCTGGCGTACCGTGTCGCCCACCATGGCCAGGCATTTATCCGCACCGTAAAGGGATTTCAGGATGCGGAGCACTTCCTTTTTGAATTCATTGCTGTGTTCATAGGCAAAGTCTTCTTTGGTGATCAGGGGGATAAACCGCTGTCCACCGTTTTCAAAATGGAGGTTCATCTGTTCGCGGCATTTGAAGCGGATGTCGCTGGACATGCCTGAAACAATGACCAGATCCCTGTTTTCCGATTGAAGTTCATCCACGGCGTTGACCACTACATCATCCACAAGAGGCCAGTCGTTTTTCGCCCAGTTGAGGAAATCGATCCAGTCTTCAATGGAGTTTTGCCCACCGGTGGCATGGAGAGTGTTGTCATGATCGGTTAAAACTACTTCGGGATTCCTGCTTTTATCGCTGCTGAGAACCCGGATCAGCCCCTTGTCATCCGAGATATATGTGGTGCTGTCAAAGTAGATTCTCACCTGAAGCTGAACATCAATGGGTGCGGCATCAAGGATGGATTTGGGCAGCCTCCCCCGGATATTGGGCAGTGTGACTCGACCCTTATCATCGGTATAAAGCACGTCGTTACCCAAGCGTATCCAGCTCGCATCCCCGAATTTTCTGACAAAAAACACAACGCCCAGGTCATCGATATTTTCCGCAAGAAGATACTTGGCAAAAGATGTGCTGTTTTTATCAAGAATCTTGTAAACCGTGACATTGGGAAGCACTTCCTCACGGTTCGCGGCAAGATCGTTGTCGGTGATCCCATCCGAAACAACAGCTTCGGTTGTGTCAGGATCATCATCACAGCCCGTCAGCACGAAAGTCGTCGAGATCAACAGTAAAAAAAATAAAAACCCCCGAAACCCTTTCAGATACATCATGTCCCCCTCCATTATTATATCGTTAAAACTGCCCCTCGCCCATTCCAGCCCATGCCGGATGTATGGACAGCTGAACCGCCAAAAAACACAAAAAGACACAGTCCATCCCAATCCTGCTGATGTCTCTTTGCCGCTGCATGACCGGAATAAACCCGTGGGAATTTCCGGTTTATGGTTGTTTGTCTGAAAAACTGAGGTATGACTCGGAATCGAATCGCCCGGAGACGGTAAACACCATCTTTGAACCTCATGATGTTTAACAATTATCCGAACGGTAAATTACCGTACTTCAAATGTTTAATTCGGTCAACTCTTTAAAAGTATTGATTTTTATACAATACTGGTAAACCAGACAGCGGTTGTTGGGCGGGTTATGGATACAGGGATTTTGTTTAATGGGTGTAAGATTTGGGTTAGATGAAGGGTGTTCATTGATAAAAATTTTCAAGGGTCTTCCAAGTTCGCGGAATATGTAAAATACATATTACATTATGGGTTGATTATCGTAATATGTATTTTACAAAAAATGGTGAAAACCTCAGAACGGGTCATGTCGGACTTCGACCCGCCCACAATCATTGATGAACTCGTAAAAAGTCGAAGGATGGCTATGGAAAAAGGCCCATAGGCAAGGCATAGTGTTTGGCCGGGCGTGAAGGCATACATGTGTAGTATGTCGAACGTCCGGCCAAACACTATAACGCCGCATATGGGACTTTTTACGACGCCATCATCATTGGATGTTAGGCGTTCATTTATTTCATTTTAACCTTAGACAATCCCTTCCGCTTAATGAACCCCTTCACATATTCCGTGAATTGCCGTTTCACAGCCGGGTCTTTTTCCAGATCGTAGAGGCGTTCGATGGAACCGCGTATTTCGCTGTGGGATGAAAGGACTTTTTCGGCGTGGTCTTTGTACTGGCTGACGATAAGGGGCACAGCAAATCCCACGAACATGTCATTGATCCGGCCGAGGAATGAAATTCGTCCGTTGAGGGTGGGGTAGAGAAAGCTTTTCAGCATCATATAAAATGCGCTTCGGAAGGCGCTCCGGGCCTGGCCCACGTGGTTGATGGCCTCATAGGCCATATGGAGGACGATGAGCGGGCTTTTTTTCAGGTTTTCACCGGGATAGCGGTTTCCTTCGGTAAGATCGCAGACCACCAGACTGATCAGGTAATCCATGGTTCCGTTCTTGGCGAAAAGGTAGCGGCCTATTTCCTGGCTTTCCACGAAATCCCGCGAACCGGGAAGGTCCGAAAGGGGTGTGGCCTGGATTCCGATGTGATGCTCCACACAGAATTTGCCGTATTCGTGGCCGGTGTTGTCGTAGATGGAATTGAAATAATCGAAAGGGAGTCCGAGGATAAACGCACCGTGGATGACGATGCCGTGTCGCTGGATTTTCCGTATCCGCTCCGAGTAATATTCCCGGACGGTTTTTCCGCTTTTTTCCAGGTCTTTGACCACGCTTTTTCCCACGGCCCTGAGGTTGCGGATGTCCAGGGATTCAAAGCCGATAAAGAAATGGGACGCGCCGGAAAGCCTTAATTTTCTGAGAAGTTCGTCGTTGTCGGCCACTTCAATGGAGATCTGGACTGTGTAGTTGATTTTGGGTTTCAGTTCAATGATCCGGTCCAGCATTTCCACAAGACGTTTGCCGCCCAGAATGATGTTGTCCGGCAGAAAAAAGAACAGTCGGCTTTGAAGGTTGACACCGTCTTTCTGGAAATTCACGATTTCGTTCACAAAGTCATCGGCGCTTCTCAAAGTGAAACGGCGGAGATCCTTGGGCAGGCTTGAAATGGAACAGAAGCTGCACGAATGGGGACAGCCCAGATAGGGAGCCGTGGGGTTGATCCTGATTTTTTCCGCCATCATATTGCCCACAATGGGAAAACGCCGGAGGAAATTCAGCTTCATGGGAGGCATGTATTCCACGGTGGGACGTCCCCAGACTTTGTCTTCGATCATGCTGTAACCGGTGTAGGACGGCTTGAACGCGCCTTTTTTCAGATCACGCATCACACGGCCCATCACATCCGCATCGCCGCCGCCCCGGACATAGCTGACAAGTTCGGGATGGGGTACGAATTGCCGGATGAACAGATCCACATCCTGACCGCTGGTGGACACATGGATTCCGCCAATGACCACGGGAATTTTCGCCATATTGAGGGCGATAGCCGTGCACACGGCTGTGGGGAAATTGGAACTCATGGACGAGATGAACACCGCTTCAGGGCGACCGTTTTCCAGGATCAGATCCCTGATTTTGTTCCGAAGGCCGTCGGACAAGATCACACGGGCTCCGGGGTCCTGCCGTGCCACCTGGTTTCCGATGTAGATGATGGCGTAGCTTTCGATGGCAAAGGTTTCAACCATGCCCATTTTTTCTTTTCGCGGATCGAATTTGAGAAAATCCAGATAGTTTTCTTCCGACAGTTCTTTGTGGTCTCTGTTGGCGATATACCCGAGCATTTCCAGGGGTGATTTGCAGATCCCCAGGCTGTCCATTAAATTATAGGTCACCGGATTGTAAACGATGTAATATCTTTTTCCCATGTAACGTCCTTATTTTTCAGCATGTGATCGGGATTGTCGGCAATGTTCAAACAGAAGTCACTAAACAGGATAAGCCTGGGTGCGTCAACGCTTTTCACGGCGGTCTGGCTCATTTGTTTCTTCAGGAGTAAACATGGTGGGGACGGGATGTGGGATGTTTTTACCGGTCGAAATCATGGAATCCGTTGTTACCGTTGAATTTGTTGTCCTAAAAAAGAACGTGGCGACGTTCCGAAGAGTCAGCTGTCTGGAACGTAAAACTTTTGTAACGACCTTTTATTAAAGAGTTTTTTGAAGAATTGTACGAATGTAAATGGATAAGATCCCGTGCGATCATCCCAGCAGACGGGTGTCTGCTCAGAGCAATGGCACACTCGCCTCTCCTGCCCCTCGTTCCGGGGATTCTCCCCGGAATGCTGTCCCGGAGGCTCTGCCTCCAACGTCGCACATCCCGGATTGTTTTTTATCTGTTACTCACTTTCATAGCTGAAGAAATCGACAAATCTTCGAAATAATATATGGGGACCCTCATGTCGCCGGTTCCTCATAATATCACGTGAAAAAAACAACAGCCAGAACGATCACAACCAGCATCACCGCAGCCGCAATTCCCATATTTCGCCATAGTGTTCGGCGCGACATCGCTTTTTTCCCGGCATTCATGAAACCGCTTGAAAGCTTGCTGTCCAGGCTGACCACGGTTTTATCGTCGTCAATTTCGTCTCCGTAAATGGCGGTGATGGTAGCCGAAGCCTGTTTCATGCTCTGGAACCGGCCGTTTTCATCGTTGGAAAGGAGCCGGAGAATCAGGCGTTTGACCTCTTGAGGCAGGTTTTTGAACTGCTTGTGGGCGACGAAGGTGTTGTCTTCGAAAACCGGAGGAAAGCCGAGAACCATGGTGTAGAGCATGACGCCTGTTGAGAAAATATCATCACGGATCCTGAGGGGAAGATCGTCGTGACCCGTGTCTTCAGTTGTGTCGTTCATACGGAAATCGGCGAGTTTTACCGAATCGGTGCCGGTGAACAACACATTCGACGGTTTCAGGTTGCCGTGGGTGATCCGGTTGGCGTGGGCGAACTGGAGGGCCAGACACGCGGCTTTGATGATCCGCAATGCTTCCCGAAAGGGGATGGGCATCACCATCCGGTCGGCCAGACTTCCGCCGGGGAGGTATTCCATCACTACGATGTGGCTGTCCTTGTTGCCTGAAACACCCTGAACCGCAACGATATGATCATGGCGCAAATTGAGAAGAAGCCGGGCCGCTTTGATGCCGTTGTTCATGGTCTTGAAGGTTTTGGCAACCAGAAGCAGATCTTTTTGCTTGTGACGGAGCAGATAGGTCGCGCCTTGATCCGTTTCTTTGATGATGTCGAGAACAGCGAAAATCTCGTCCATGGCAGGAACGGCACCCATAGCTTTTTGCCGTCGGGCCTGATCGATATGAACACCCTGGGACAGCATGAAAAGCTGGGTTTTGACGGATTCAACGGAAGCGGGCCTGTCTTCCGGTGCCGGTTCGAGACACTGGCGCACAAGGCGTTCCAGGGGTTCGGGCACATCCGCTGCAAGGGGCGATGGCAGGATGTGGTTTTTCGGAAACCGCCTGCCGGTGAACATCTCGGCCATGACCACGCCCAGGCTGTAAATATCACTGACGAAACTGGCGTCACGGGAATCGTGATGCTGCTCCGGCGACATGTAGGACGGTGTTCCCAGCCGTTCGGATTTATTATCGGGCAGGGCTGTGCTGTCGCTGTCGTAAAACTGGGCAATGCCGAAATCCGCCACATGAACATTTCCCTCTTTGTCCACCAGAATGTTGGCTGGTTTGATGTCCCTATGGATCACGCCGTTTTTATGGGCATAAGCCAGGGCTTTGCAGGTCTGGATCAGGATATCCAGTTTTTTCGAGAAGGTCAGGCCCCCTTCCATGATCAACCGCGCTGCGTTGGAGCCTTCGATGAATTCCATGACAAAATACGGCCTGCCGTCCTCTGTCAATCCCCTGTCGATCACATGGATGATGTTGGGATGGTTGAGCCGTGCGATGATCAACGATTCGCGGTTGAAATAATCCACGATGCGGTCGTCGCCCGAAAATCTGTGCTGAAGCACCTTGATGGCCACCGGCCTGTTCAGTGATTCCTGAACGCCCTGATACACGGTCGCCACGCCGCCTTCCTCGATAAGCCGCGAAATGTTGTAAGAACCGATCCGTTCCATAGGTTCACCTGGTGCAAAGCCGTTGTGGTCAATTGATCCGTATGGGATATGGCATGTTAAAATCATGGGGGAAACGGAACGGATCTATTCTACCACGAACATCAGAGAGAGTGTGGGAGCAAAATGAGGTCGCTTAACAAATGTGCCCACTTTTACTTGACCACGTCACAGTCCGTTATTTTTCAGAACGGTCACACTTTTCGTCACGGCTGCCGCCACAACTGCAATCCGGGCAGGCGGTTGAACGTCCCTGACGGTCTTTAAATCCATTTTTCCTGTAAAGTGTGTCAACTCCAACCCAGACGGCAAGAAAAAAAAGAACGATTCCTGCGGCAATAAGATACTGCATGGTTCACCTCCAGATAAAAAGTGGCCGGGACTGTCTGATCCTTATTTCATGTTACAATCAAAATGATACCAATCTCTGTAAGGGCGGGTTCCAAATCCTCCCGAAGATGTGCCATGAACGACGAATCTGAAAAACGAAGCCTATGGCTTACCGTAGCTGTGAAGCCCCGGCAGGTAGTTCACTCCGAAATAGGTGATCATAACAGCGATGAATCCGATGATGGATATAACTGCTATTTTCGTTCCATCCCAGCCCCGCACATAGCGCAGGTGAAGGAATATGGCATAGACGAACCAGGTGATCAGAGACCAGGTTTCTTTAGGATCCCAGCTCCAGTAGGAGCCCCAGGCTGAATTGGCCCAGACGGAACCGGTGATGATGCCAAGGGACAGAAACAAGAATCCGAACATTACGGTCTGCTGGGTGAGTTCGTCAAGCAGCTCGAACCCTCCTTTATCTGATCTGTCTTTGCCATTTTCAGCAAAAAACCGTTTCCCCAGATACAGGATGCTGATGCCGAATGCAACGGCAAAACCAGCGTAGCCCAGAAAACAGGTCATGACGTGGACCGTAAGCCAGTTGCTTTTAAGAGCCGGAATCAGCGGCTGTATTTCTCCACCGCCAGCTTTTGCCTTGAGTGATGCATAAGCCATTGCAAGGAAGGCCAGTGGCATGGCAACCGTGTTGATGTATCGACTGGCATATTTCCACTCCAGAGCAAGACAGACAATGGCAATGGACAAGGCGAAAAACACCAGAGATTCGTAGAGATTGGAAAGAGGAATATGCCCGTAGCCGACTTTATATGACTCGATCCACCTCAGTATAAAACCCAGAACGTTTCCGAAAACAGCGATCCAGGCAACCCAGTTTCCGATTGCAGCCGGTTTATCATTTTTAAATACCGCAGAGGATATGTAAAGCACGGCAGAAAAACCGTACACAAACGTAACAATGGCAAGTACAAGTGAACTGTTCATAGTTTATCCTTAAAGTCCAATCACGCTGTCTCGATCTGAGACGCGATTTTTTTAATGATCATCACCATGCCCATCCTGTTTTTGTTGGCAGTACCCGAAACCATTACGCGGCATGTATTATCAGTGCTCTGAACCACCTCAACGCACAGGCTCTGGTGGGCCATGAAAAAAGCGATGTAACACCCCACAATCATCAGAGTGAATCCAAGATAAACAAGGTAAACCCCCGGATCACGGGTCACCTGCAATCCCGTGTACTCTGATGAATCATAATTTACGATTCCAACAGAAACAGCTCCCTTCCTCATTTTGTCGAACATGGCAAAATGGAGAGGTAGAACAACCTGTTCCGGCTCTTTGCCTTCAACTGAAAGCGAGCCGATGTAACTTTCACCCAGATCCTGGCCCATGAACGGATACGACGGCAGGAAACCCTGAAGAACAAAGGTTCCAAGATTCTCTTCCAGTTCCACCGTTTCATCAGGTTTGATTTTTTTCTCGTACACCATCCCCGATGCTTTGCTGGTAAACGAAAGGGTCAGGTTTTTTCCAGGAATAGAGCCAAAGCTCGACTGGAAAAAATTGATGCCTTTGTAATGTAAAGGATCATTGACGATAATTCGCTTCTTTAAAACTTCTTTTCCGTTTTCAATGATGGTGAGGTTGGAACGGTATTCTTTCGGTGCTCCGTTGTCGTAACGGGTCACCTCGAAGTCATCGCAGCGTACTTGAAAATCAAGTCCGATGGTCTTGTCGGAATTCCGCAGGTTAATCTGAGCCTTTGCCTCTCCTTCGGGAATGTTGACGAACCCTTCATAGCCGAAAAGAGATCCAATAAGACTTCCCAGGATAAGAAAAAGGATGCTGGCATGGACAACGTAAACTCCGAGGCGGGTGTAACGCCCCCTTTCGCTGAATACTGTGAAGCCCTTTTCACTGTCAACAACCGTGGGTGAGCCGAATTTCTTCGAAACGACCGAGACATAAGCCTCCCGTCGATCAATGGCGTTTCCCTTGACTGTTAGATCCTGTGCGCCTTTGTACCGTCTGAACCGCTCTGCATCAAAGACGGGTTTTTTACGAACGATGGAAAGAACGTTCGGCAGCCTTTCCAGCGAACACACCGTGATGTTCATGGCGAGAATCAGGACAAGGAATCTGAACCACCAGGAATGGTACATGTCAAAAAGCTGGAAAACGGAGAAGATTTTTAGAATAAATTCTCCGTAGTTCTGGTAATAGTACATCGCCGTCTGATTCTGGGGAATCAGGGTTCCAATGATGGACGTGAGGGCCAGAAGGACCAGAACCACCACCGAAAGCCGCACCGACGAAAAAAAACTCCAGATCCTGTCAAAAACCGTCTCTGTTTTACCGGTTTCGCTCATTCAAAGTTCCTTTACGGTTTTCCGGTATGAACCGGAGTATTGTCTTTAATTAATAACTAAAAAAGTATTGGATAAACTATAGTCTTATTATAGGGAATGCAAGGGTAAAAAATGTGTCTGTCACGCGCCGTCATTTAGCGCAATCACCCTTACGGTCAGTCTTCACGGGAAGTGTCCTGATGTAAAAGAAATTATTTCATTTACATGTCAAAGGACGTTTCTACACCTGCATGAATTGTAAAATCTGGGGCCAGGCCTGAAAGATCTTCGCAGAATGCAAAAGAAACTCTGGTGTTTCGCCCCCAGCTTCTGGTGAAACCGAAGGCAAGTTCCACACTTGGGTTGTCCAGAGTGTCTATCCCTGTGTCGCTTAAAGGAGAGGTAAAAGTATTTAACTGAGCTGCGAAGCTCCAGGATGGGCTGTGGATGTATTCCAACCCTGCAAACAATGTGGCCATGGTTTTGTAGGAAATATCAGCACCGGCTGTTTCAGGATCTGTGGGAAAAATAACACCTGGATTCAAGTAGAATGCCATCTTCCCCCGGGTGAGCCGTGTGAGAAGGGATAATCCGTAGTCCACATTCCCACTTCCAAATCCCTTTTCTTCGTCACCTGTGGGTATCTTCAGACTTGCCAGCAAAGCACCTTTGAACCATCCGGTGTCAGCAATAGAGTATTTCAGATCAAATCGGCAGTCGCCGGGATGCAGTCCGTGTGGGTCGGCCTCAAACCAGGTTTCTCCATCCTTTTTGACCACACAGGCGAATTCATTTTTTGGCCTCTTACTGCGTCCGTATTCAGGGAAATTTCCCAGTTCGTGGTAATCTTCGAGAGGACCGTCGAGAAAACCCGCATTGTAACTGATCAGGGGGATGCTGAAACCCAGGGCAAGACTTTCCCCGATTTTCATTTCACATTCGGGCGTAACGACCCCGATTTCCATGTCTGTAAGGACCTTGTAATCATCGGATTGCTTATCGATGTGAACGCTGGTGTAATCGGTTCTCAGTCTAATTAAAAAGCGCCCTTTGGGCAGATCAGGACTATGGGGGACCGGTGACATGATCATAAACATCAAGGGATAACGGTTACCCTGGTACAAAGGACCAGACGGACTTTCCGCCATGCATGTCAGTGGGCAAAAATACAGAAACACGAGTAAAAGAATGAATGACGTGATCGTTTGTTGAATTTTTTTCAGAATCATTTATAATTTCCTGAAACATACGGTTGAGGTTTTGATTTACATGACGTAGACAGCCTGCATGAAAAAACGGAGATACCGTTTTCACCGATGTTTTTCCTATTTATATTAAAAAGAATGAGCTGCAAAGTATTTATACTGAATTCACTATAGCTTTCTCTTACTTTTCAAAGGAGACACCATGACGCAGGTTCGTTCGTTGAGGGTTTTCATTGTTTTGATGTTGGCGGCTGCATTTTTGGTGAATGCTCAGAGTGCATGGGCCTTCCGGGTCAGCGGGACGGGTTACGGAAAAACGCCGGAGGAAGCAAGAAAAGAGGCTCTGGCCGAACTTGCCCAGAACATCCGGGTTGAAGTGAAAAGCAGCTTCATCAGTGTCCAGACTCAGCGTAACAAAAACCTCGATGAGATGAAATCCAAAGCCATCCAGTTGAAATCCGAGCTTCCGGTCCTTGGGGCGCAATTTTCTGAACTTTCCGCCAAAGAAGGATTCATGGTGGACGCAGTACTGACCAGTTCCTCCGCAGGGCTCTATGAAAAAGAACTTCAAAGCACGGCAGAACATATTTCAAAAAACCTGGAAATATTGAATAAAACAACTGCCAACGACTCCAGGTCCAATCTTTTAAGGCGGATTCTCGCCCAGATTGAACAGTATTATTCTCTTCGGATCGTGGCTCAGTTTCTCAAATGTGAAAAGATTCCGGACATTCCTGTTACAGCGGAAGACATTTCGGGTCGCCTTTCCGATATCGAAAAAAAAGCCGACAGTTTAGGATTTGGTGCAAAAGTCCTTGCAAGGAGTTTCACCAACGGTAAGATTTTCATCTACCCGCCCACACCTTTGAATTCAAGCGAGGTCACTCCTTTCAGCAGCGCCGTGAAAGACCATCTGTCAAAAAGTCTTAAAACCGTCAGTCAACCGGACAAGGCGGAATGTTTTCTAACCGGTTCCTACATGGTTTTGAAAGACGGACTTGAGCTGACCTGCCATTTGACAGACAAGAACCACACAGTTCTTTCATCCAATGTGGTGTTTTTCCTTCCCGATGCGTACAAAAGCTATCCGGTTGAGCCGGTTTCCATGGATTTTGAAAAGCTGGTGAACGAAGGCCACGTGATTTCCGGTGATTTTAAAGTGGACATCAAAACCACTCAGGGGAAATCGGACCTGCTCTATAAAAAAGGAGACACACTTAAGATCCTTGTGAAAATGAACAAGCCGGGGTACTTTTATCTTGTGAGCCATAATTTCAAAAAAGACAAATACTCTTATATAATCAATTTCACCGAAGAAATGGGGAACAGAAAATTCGTATATTACGTTGACGGTGATTCAGCCAATCGGTGGATTGAACTGGGTGATTTTGAGGTTGTGGCTCCTTTTGGCGTTGAAACGCTCCAGATGGTTGCAGCAACAGAAGACCTTGTTTCAAATGTCCCCCCCACTTTTTTCGATAAAGAAACAGGGCTTTACACTATTTCAGATTCAAACGTTAAAAAGGGGAAACCCCTTGCCAGTCGTCCTGAAGCTGCTCTATCAGCCACACGCGGCCTGATAATGAAAAAAAAGTCTGCCACATCTGAAGCAGTTATTGTTTTCACATCCATGGATGACAAAACAATTTGATATCGTTTTGAATTTTTATCAGACCATACCGAACAGTATGCATCATGCGTTACCGTTTAACTGAATATCAGCAAAAACAAAACGTTCAGTTATAATTTTTACGTTTGCCCAAACAAAAACTTTCTGACATCGTTCAACCTATCACCTCAGGGTGCGTATCAATACATCGTCCGTCCAAAGGGACGGATGATTATCTCAAAGAACACCGGACAATTCCGGAAAAAAACTTTAATAAAATGCGTAACAGATAACTGAAAAAACACAGGTTTGACCTTTGATATAAGGGCATGTTTTGAAGAGAACTCATGTTCGCAAAGCATACGCCCGTTTTGAACAGCAACCACTATTCAAGGAGGAACCATGGCATTACGAACTGTCCCCAGAACACCATCCGCATACTCATACCCCCTTCTGATCAAGAACCTTCTGCCTGCTGCGGTTGTTCATTCCCCCAATCAGGAAATCGTATACCGTGACTCGTTCCGATACACCTATGCAGACTTTAACAAACGGGTTTCCAAGCTGGCCAATGCCCTGACAGCCCTGGGCGTTGGCCCCGGCGACACCGTGGCTGTGATGGATGTGGACAGCCACCGTTACCTCGAATGTTATTTCGCCATCCCCATGATGGGGGCCGTTCTCCACAAGGTTCACATCCGGCTTACACCCGAGCAGATTCTATACACCATCAACCATGCAGAAGATGATGTGATGATCGTCAACTCCATGCTTCTTCCTCTGCTCGAAGCCATCGCCGACAAAATCACAACGGTGAAAAAATTCATCCTGATCAGCGAGGACGGAGCAACCCCCGAGTCTAAGATCGCTTTTGCCGGTGAATACAACCAGCTGGTGGATGCCCAGAGCGACAGCTACGATTTTCCGGATTTCGATGAAAACACTATGGCCACAACGTTCTACACATCCGGCACCACGGGCAACCCCAAAGGCGTATACTTCAGCCATCGACAGCTCGTGCTACACACCTACGGTCTTCTCACCGCCATGGGTGGTTTCAAAAGTCAGGCCAATGTTAATTCCGGTGACGTTTACATGCCTCTGACTCCCATGTTTCACGTCCACGCCTGGGGCGTCCCCTACCTGATGACCATGATCGGGGCCAAACAGATTTATCCCGGACGCTATGAACCTGAAATGATATTAAAACTTGTTCTTAAAGAAAAAGTAACGTTTTCACATTGCGTTCCCACCATCATTCACATGCTGCTGAACAGCCCTGTGATCGATAAAATCGATCTTTCGGGCTGGAAAGTCATCATCGGAGGGTCGGCACTTCCCAAAGGCCTCTGCCAGGCGGCACTCAAACACAACATCAATATCTATTCAGCCTACGGCATGAGCGAAACATGCCCGCTGCTCACCGCAGCCATGCTTAAACCCCACATGCTGGACTGGCCCATTGAAGAGCAGGTGGCCGTCCGTTGCCGGACCGGTTTAGCCATCCCCAATGTTCAGCTTGAAATTGTGGACCATGACGGGAAACCATTGCCACATGATGGAGAAACCACAGGAGAGGTGGTTGTCCGTACACCCTGGCTCACACAGGGTTATCTCAAAGAGCCTGAAAAGAGCGAGGAACTTTGGCGAAACGGCTGGCTTCACACAGGTGACGTGGGATACATCGATAAAGAAGGCTACCTCCAGATCACAGACCGCCTGAAAGACGTGATCAAAACAGGCGGTGAGTGGATTTCCTCACTGACCCTTGAAGACATCGTCAGCCAGCATGAAGCGGTCAGTGAAAGCGCTGTTATCGGCATCAAGGACGAAAAATGGGGAGAACGCCCCATGGCACTTGTCGTTCTCAAAGAAGCATTCAAAGGAAAAGTTACCGAAGACGATCTGAAAGCATATTTCATGAAATTCGCCGATGACGGAACCATACCTAAATACGGAGTCCCTGAAAAAATCGCCATTGTGGAAACCATTGCCAAAACAGGCGTCGGAAAAATCGACAAGAAAGTATTAAGGGCAAGTTACAGCTAACTATTTATTTTGTATAACAATACCAAAAAAAGGGTGGCATAATAAATGCCGCCCTTTTTTGTTCTCTCGCATTGCAGATTCAAGATATTCAATTGAAGAGGGCCAACCTGTAGTGGCGGGTTCCAAACCCGCCTGACATGATCAATGCAGATCAAAATTCCCATATCATCTGTCATCACAACAAAAGCTTCTTGTCCTGCATCTGGGTTTGTAGAAAGGTCTTAGCGATGTTGGAAGTATAGACGATGATCTGGCTCATGAGGTTCATCAGTTCCATATGAATTTCATGGGTTTCCACAGATTCAAGGCGTTTGTTGACCAGCCTGTTCAGATGCCTCACCCGGTACTGGAGTTCCAGATCCAGGTATTTCCGCTCTTTTGCCATGATGTTCTTGGCCTTTTCCGGGTCTTTTTCCGAAAATGACTCTTTGAGCAAGCGGATCTGGTTGCAGACCTTCCGGTGATAAATGGTCAACTCCTCCCGGCCCTCTGCGGAAAAATCATGGTTTAGAGACCGTTTTTTATTGATCAAGGGGACCACGTTCCGGTGAACGATATCTCCGATGCTTTCCATGTCTTTGACAATGGAAATCATCGAGTAAGCAATCTGAGTGCATTCACCAGATGTTGCCATCTGGGCTACCCGTATCAGATAGGCTACGATCTTTTCTTCAAGAAAATCAAGCTCTTCTTCCCTGAGATCCACCCCTTGCATCAGCGACATCTCCGGGTGTATCTTATCTTTCTTTTCTTCATCGGTAACAAAAGGAACGGCGATGGATCGGAGCATGCGTTCGAGGATTTCCGCCATTCTTGAAATTTCCGCTCGGGCCAGATCCAGAGCAAGTGCAGGGGAAAGGATCTGTGCCTCGTCAAGAAAGGTGGTGGTGTGCTTCCGGGCGAGGTCTTCGGGTCTGTCAGGCATAATTTTCAGGATGAATTTTGCGTACTGGGGAGTGATCGGGATGAACAGGAACGCAAGAGACACGTTGAAGAGCGTGTGCACATTGGCAATGTCGCGGGCGATGCCTGAGGAGAAAGATCCGGCCAGGTTGTGAACCAAAGTGCTGATTTCAGGTACGAAGCCATAGAAGACAGCCACACCGAATACACGAAGCAGGAAATTGGCAACGGCCACGCGCTTGGCCTCTCTGCTGGTTCCTATGCTCGCCATGCCTGCGGTGATGCACGTCCCGATATTCGCTCCGAGAATCATGGGGACCATGGTTTCAAGTGAAGTGATAACACCGCTTGTGCCAAGGATGATCAGAATACCTATAAACGCTGTGCTGCTTTGAATAATGGCCGTCAGCAATGTGCCCACGACAAGGCCAATCAAGGGGTTGGCAAGCCGTCCTAAAACACTGCGGACTTCCTCGCTTTGTCCCAGGGGTGCCATGGAATCTCCCATGAGATCAAGACCATAAAAGAGAATGCCGAAACCCAGGATAACTTCACCAATACTTCGGACCGTATCCTTACGGCTGACAAGCCTTATCAGGCAGCCTACAGCGATGAATACCAATGCGTAATCTGTCACTTTAAAAGCGATAAGCTGAATGGTGACTGTTTTTCCGATGCCTGCGCCAATCAACACACCGATGGTCTGGGAAAAGGCCATGAGCCCGGCCTGAACGAAACCCACCAGCATCACCGATGTGGCACCTCCGGACTGTATGATCAGGGTAACAACAAATCCAAGAAAAAGTGCCCTGAACCTATCGCCGGTCAAAGTGGCCAGAATGTTGCGCAGCTTGTTCCCGGCGGCATTTTTCATACCCAGGCTCATCAGTTCCATGCCGAAGAGAAAAAAAGCCAGGCCTCCGAAAAGTCCGATGAAATTCATAGTCCAGGATACGGGTTCCCCATTTTCACCCAGAGCTGTGGTTGCCGTTAATGATATAAGGAAGAAAATCAGGACAGTTGGAATTGATTTCGGAATCTTGGTCATATGTATTAAAAAGCGCCCCATAGCATAAAGCGGTCCGGTATTTTATTGAAGGCTGACGATCATGCCTTGAATCTGTCTTTTTACGTAAACGTTGTTATTAAACCTGAAAAAATGAGTAAAGACAATAGTTTTTATCGAATCCACCACTCGAACAACCTTAAGCCAGCGGGTCATTATACCCCCAATGATCCTGAGCAACCGCCCGATTGACATAAGCGTTTTTATCTTGTATCTATCTTTTTCATATTGAATGACTTCAAAACACATGTCAGAACATTATCATGTGAAATCACGATACGTCGCACGCCCGGTTCATGGTGTGCTCTCGGAATATCATCCCAAGGAGGAAGCGAATGGCCAGTTTGAATAAAGTCATGATCATTGGTAATCTGGGCAAGGACCCCGAGGTGAGTTATACGCCTTCCGGCATGGCCGTGGCGAGATTCAGCGTGGCGACCACCGATGCCTGGACCGATAAAGCCACCGGTGAAAGAAAAGAAAAAACGGAGTGGCACCGCATTGTGGTGTTTGCAAAGCAAGCGGAAAACTGTGGAAGATATCTTGCCAAAGGCAGACCTGTCTATGTTGAAGGCCGCCTTCAGACCACCTCCTATGAAAAAGACGGTGTCACCCGATATAACACGGATATTATTGCCAGCACCGTTCAATTTCTCAGTGCACGTGGTGAAGGCGCTCCGGCTCCCCAAGGCGGAGGTGGTGGATACCAGCAGAACTCGCCGCAAGGTGGTGGCTTCCAGAACAACGGGCCTGCTTATCAACAGAACACCAAAAATTTTCAGAAACCCGCAACGCCCCCGAACCAGGGAAATTTCAACCCGAATCAGGGGCCTGAATTCGATCCGTATATGGGTGATTCAGGTTTCCACCAGCCCCCGGATGACGACATCCCATTCTGATGATTATATCGTGAAAGAGAGACAATAGGACTTTAATGCATAGAAACAGTGCCCAACCGGGCGCTGTTTTTTTTTGTTCAAACTGCATCATTTTCACCAGTAATGGCCGTTATTGTCACCCGTCATACAAACCCATATGCTACCATTCAATGATTCGCAATGGCGTGTCAATCCTTCTTCGAGCCACCCTTGACAGAACTCAAAGCATGATTTATCTTAAAATCATTTTTGTATTTAACATGCTGATTTAATGCGGTTATCGTTAATAATATTTTTTTGTTTCAACCTTGACAGCACCTGTTCTTGGGATTAGTTTTTTAGTACGAAACATGTTCTGTCATCGATGACGGCAATACGCTAAAAATAGCAATCAATGAAAAACCGAGGGAAAGAAAAAAGCGAACCATAACCCAATCAAAGGAGGTCAAGAACATGATACTCAAACGATTGCATAACTTACCAAGATGGGCTGATCCGTTCGATGATGCAAGCCAGTGGAAGCAGATGATGAATGATATCAGCCGGAAGATTTACGATGAACCCCACGCCGGGGTGTTCCCGCTTCTCAACGTCTCAGCCACTAAAGATCATTACATTGTCAGAGCTGAGCTTCCGGGAATGACGGCCCAAGAGCTGGATATAACAGTTTCCGGCAACAATCTGACCCTCTCAGGCGAGCGGAAGATCATTCCGGAAAACAACAGCGCAAGATACCACAGACGTGAACGGGAAGCTGGCAAATTCAGCAGGGCCGTAAGCCTCCAGGGGCCCCTCAACCCAGATAATGTCACAGCTTCTTTGAAAAACGGTATCCTGAAAGTGGTCGTTCCAAAAGCTGAAGAGGCCAAACCCAAAAAAATCAGCATCCTTTAGTCAAGGATCATGTGAGAAAAGGAGGTATGAGCCATGACAGACATTTATAGTGAATTAAAGGCCAAAGAAAAAAAGGAAGTGGCGGGAAAGGCTGAACAAACCAAACCGGGACCTGTGTTCACCCCCAGTGTGGATATTTTTGAGACAGAAACAGGCTTGACGATTCTCGCCGATCTTCCGGGGGTAACACCTGAAAACCTTGATATCGATCTCCATGAAGATGTCCTTTCCATCATCGGGAATATCACGGATGAAAAGGATGACGGAGAAAATAATCTGCTCAAAGAATATGAAACAGGGCAATTCATTCGGAAATTCACATTGACTGAAGTGATCGATCAGGAAAAGATCAAGGCTGACCTTGCAGATGGCGTGTTGAGGTTGACGTTGCCTAAGATTGAGAAAGCCAAACCCCGGAAGATCACCGTAAACTGACGTTCTATCGGGATAGCTGAATCGAAAAAGGAGGATAAAGGGTCTATCCTCCTTTTTGTTTTCTGTACTGATATCCCGTGGCGTTTATCACCTCGCGGAAGATGGCCCGGTATCTGATCCTGGTTTGGTTACCGTCGCCACGAGTATTCCCCATGGAGTCTATCCTATGACATCTTTGAAAAACATACCTGCATCCGTCCGGCAACGTCTTCTTAATCTATCCAGGAAAGACAAACGTCCATTCAAAAAATCACCTGACACTCATCCCCTCATCCAGATATTTGATCAAAGGATAAATGAAGAATTCGATGATTCGGCGTTTTCCCACATTGACCTCGGATGACAGCGTCATGCCCGATGTTATCTCTGTTTTCTTTCCATCGACCATCAGCCATGTTTGGGCTGGTTTTACAACCACTTTATAGACTGGCCCCAGTTTTTCATCGATAATGCTGTCTTTGGAAATCTGAACCACCTTACCATCGATCATGCCGTATTTCTGGAAATCAAAGGCGTCGATTTTGATGGACACCGGCATGTTATTCTCAACAAAACCCACATCCTTGTTCATAACAAAAGATTCCACCACAAGCGCCGTGTTGTCAGGAACAATGGAAAGAATTTTCTGTGCCGGGGTGACGACCCCGCCCAATGTATGGATGTAAAGTTCGTTGATATACCCGTCGATGGGCGACTCAATCCGCTGCTTGCGGTTCATGAAACCGATCCGGTCGATTTCGGCCCGTATCTCGTTGAGTTGCCGTTGTTTATCTGCCAGTTCTTTCAGGTGGGTATCCTTGAAATTCTCTTTCTCGTAAGCGATTTCATCGGCTATCTGCTTTTTATAATGTTTTAACTCACTCAGCTTGTAATGGATGGATTCGATGGATTTTTCATGATCGACCACCTCATTACGAGCATTTTCATAGGTTTCAGTGGCCACGATGTCTTTGACAAGCTCAAGTCTTTTAAGTTTATCCCGGCTTACCGTAAGGAGGGATTCATGTTTTGCTTTTTCCACGGCCAGTGATTTGACCTGTTCATCGGTTTTATCCAGTTCACGATGTTTTGCCTCAATACGTTTGGTGTACGCATCCCGTGTTGAACGAAATATTTCTCCCTGGACAGTCGAAACATCTTTGCCAAACTTTTTTGCATCAGGAGAAAACGATTCGTTATGAATAGTAGCTCTCATCCGGTCCGTTTCGATAGACAAATGGTTCAGATTCTTTAAAGCCGATTCAAGGGCCGGTTCCGTTGTGGATGGATCGATCTCCACAAGTAAGTCGCCTTTTTTGACATGATCGCCTGCCTTAAAATTGATTTTACTCAAAACACCTGTATCAAGCGTCTGGACAATCTTAATCTCACCATCGGGTACGAGCTTTCCTCTTGCCGAAACAACGATGTCCACTTTTCCCATATACAACCAGATTGAAAAAAACAGAAAAACACCAATAAGCACCCAGAATATGAACCGGCCCAGGGGATTAAGCGGACGTGTTTCGATTTCAGTGAGAATGGGTTTGAATTCATGCTCGTCATCGGTTTCCTTAAAAAACTTCGATATCAATTTTATTCTCCCTGAAGCGCATACAGATGATGATAGTAGCCCTTTTTTTCAATCAATTCTTTATGGGTGCCCGTTTCCACTATTCGCCCTTTATCCATGGCAATGATCACATGGCAGTCCTTAACAATGGAAAGTTTGTGAGAAATAATGAAAACCGTCCTGTCTCTGGCGATCACATCCAGGTTCTTCCTGATCACCATTTCCGATTCGTAATCAAGAGCGGACGTGGCCTCGTCGAATATGATGATTCTCGGATCCGTAATCAAAGCACGTGCAATGGCGATCCGTTGACGCTGACCTCCTGAAAGAGTGCTGCCCCGTTCACCCACCACCGTATCGTATCCGTCGGGCATCTGGGAAATAAACTCATCGGCCCCCGCCATTTTTGCCACATGGATGATCAGCTCGATTTTAGCATCCGGTCTGGGCATGGCAATATTTTCCCGTATCGTCCCGCTGAACAGGTAGTTTTCCTGGAGAACCACTCCGATGTTGTTTCTCAGCCAGAACGGATTGAGGTGACGGATATCGATATTGTCAAAATAAACCGAACCTTCATTGGCCACATACAATCGCTGAACAAGCTTGGTCAGCGTGCTTTTCCCGCTCCCGCTTCGTCCCACAATTCCAATGCGTGTTCCCGGCCTCACACCGAAGTTGATATTATCAAGCACATTAGGACCGCCAGGACTGTAAGCAAAACTCATATTGGCAAAACGGACATCCCCGTTCAAACGCGGCAGCGTTATGGCGTTTGAACTCTGAAGCTCTATGGGATGGTTCAGAATATCACCCAGCCTGTCCACAGATAATAATGCCTGCTGGAACTCGTTCCACAAATTGACAAGACGAATCACAGGTCCTGTAAATTGCCCTGCAAACATCTGAAACGCAATCAACTGACCGATGGTCATAAGGTTTTCCATTACCAGGGTCACTCCGATGTACAATACGGCGATGGTCATCAGCTTTTGAAGAAGCCCGGCAAGCGCCCCAGCAGCATTGGACATGTTCATGAGTTTGAAACTGGAATCCACGTATTTTCCCAGATGGTTTTCCCAGCTCTGCTGCATGGAACCTTCAATGGCCAGGGATTTCACCGTCTGAATGCCCGTCACCGATTCAATAAGATAGGAATTGGATTTGGCACCCATCTGAAATTTCTTCTCAAGCCGTTTTCGCAGTTCAGGGGTGATAAACAGGTAAAGAAGGGAAATTAATAAAACAAAGGTAGAGACAATCAGAACGAGTTTCACGCTGTAAAGGGCCATCATCACGACAAATACAAGGGAAAAAATCAAGTCGATGATAACGCTTACGGATTTGTCCGTGATGAAATTCCGGATGGTATCCAGCTCCCTGACCCGTGCCGCAATATTACCCACCTGACGGCTTTCAAAATAGACAAAGGGCAGCATCAGAAGATGTTTGAACAGCTTGGCCCCAAGACGCGCATCGATCTTGCTTGCCGTATGGACAAAGATGTATTTCCGGGCCACATTGAGGAGAAATTCGAACAACGCCACAGCGATAAATGCAATGCCAAGAATATCAAGCGTGGTCATGCTGTGATGAACGATCACCTTGTCAAGAATCACCTGGGTAAAAAGCGGCGTGACCAACCCGAACAACTGGACGACAAAAGAGCCAATCAGAATCTCGTAAATAATCCGCCTGTATTTGATGATTTCTCTGTAAAACCAGGCAAAACCAAACTTGGCGTTGGACGACATTTCTCTGTGCTTGAGGATGATGAACTCGCCGGGAATCCTTTGATTCAGTTCATCGAACCCGATTTTTTCCGTTCCTTTGGCTCCGGGAACAAACATAAGAGCCTGCCGTTCATTGACATTGACATCGAGAAGGACGCCAAAACTCTTATCATTGAAAATCATTATGGCGGGCATGGGGTATTTCTTCGAAACATCCGCCACATCAAGTTTCTTAAGTTTTGCCCTGAATTTCTGGTGTCGTGCGATCCTGATCAGATCATTCACACCCACTTCGTCATCAGTAATCCCGTTTTCTCTCACAATAGCCCGGGTATCGATATCGATCCCGCCAATTCTTGCCACAACTTCAAGGGAAACAAGGCCTGTCTGCATCACATGGCCCCTTCTGTCTGAATCATGATATGTTTCAACGCGGTCATCCTTTCGATGATCTTTTTTTCAAGTTCCAGTTCCTGCTTGACCAGCTCCG
>JBAZWJ010000074.1:0-25754 GCA_041660385.1 Desulfobacteraceae bacterium
GCCGCTTTAAAGGCCATGATGATGGGGTCACTTCGGCGGTGTTTTCATCTGACGGCGGGCAGGTGTTAACGGCAAGTTATGATAAAACGGCCGCGCTAAGGGAACTTGCCACAGGGAAACTCATCCGCCGCTTTAAAGGCCATGATGATGGGGTCAATTCGGTGGTGTTTTCATCTGACGGCAGGCAGGTGTTAACGGCAAGTTATGATCAAACGGCCGCGCTATGGGAACTTGCCACCGGGAAACTCTTCCGCCGCTTTAAAGGCCATGATTCTTGGGTCAATTCGGCGGTGTTTTCTTCTGATGGCGTGCATGTGCTCACGGCAAGTTCTGATCACACGGCGGCGCTTTGGGATGTGGCAACCGGGAAACTCATTCGCCGCTTTAAAGGCCATGATTCGGGGGTCACTTCGGCGGTGTTTTCATCTGACGGCGGGCAGGTGTTAACGGCAAGTGATGATAAAACGGCCGCGCTTTGGGATGTTGCAACCGGGGAATTTATTCGCCGTTATAAAGGCCATGAATATAGTGTCAATTCAGCAGTGTTTTCGAAAAACGGCGATCAGGTGTTAACGGCAAGTGCTGATCAAACGGCGGCACTCTGGAACACCGAAACAGCCGAACGCATCGCCGTTTTTGCATCGTTCCCCGAAGGCTGGCTTTCCCTTGACCGGGAAAACAGATACACCGCCGGTGAAAACGGCCTGTCCCTCCTCACCTATTACGACCCCCAAGACACCAGCGTCAACCCCACCCTGTGGCACGCCGAAGATCTGCCCCACATGGCGCGATGATTGTAGTGCCCGTCGTGAAGGCGGGGTGTTTGGGTTTTGTTCGAAATTGTAATAAGTAATAAGGAGGATACAGATGGGTTCGCTGCCGCTCCACCTGTCTATCAATACAGACGTATGAACTGCTTAAGCTTTTCATATCGGTTGTGAGCAGCTTGTTTTTATTAATGAAAGCTCCGATCTCTTCGATATTAAAAAAGATTCTTCCCAGATAGACATTCAACCGCCGCAAAGGTTGAACCTTCATTGGTTGTATTATTCGTCTGACCCAGGTTTTTCAGAAGTTTTTCTTATTATCCCTTACACCTCCCTTGACAAAGAGGGCCGTTTCCAATAAAAAGAGCGTCTTTTTGGAAACAGATAAAACACGTTGCTGGCCATAAAAAATCCCTCAATCGGCGTTTAGATTGGGGGTTTATTTTTTTTAAAGTTCACGCGTGTTCATAAGGTGCATGATCAGGAGAACATAATATGTCCGTTTTTTTCGGGCTGGATTTCGGGACATCAAATTCCGCCCTGTCAGTCAATATGAATGGAGCGGTCAGGCTGCTGGACATTGATGCGCACAACCCCTCCGGTTCAACGATGAAGTCCATTTTATATTTTGACGAGGATGACAAAGGCATCTACACCGGCGAGCTGGCCGTTTCCAGATACATTGAAAACGATGCCGAAGGCCGTTATATGCAGTCCATAAAAAGTTTTCTTCCCGATCAGAGTTTTGACCGGACCGAAATCCACAGGAAACAGTATCAAATCGATGATCTGGTGGCTCTTGTATTGAAGCAGATCCGGGAGCGGGCTGAATATCAGATCCAGATGCCGGTAGAGGATGTGGTTTTAGGAAGGCCGGTTGTGTTCAGTGATGATCCCGCGCGTGATAAACTTGCAGAAGACCGACTACTTTCTGCCGCTGAAAAAGCCGGGTTTAAGCATGTCCGGTTGATGCTGGAACCCATTGCTGCAGCGCTCAGTTATGAAAAATCCCAGGATGAAGGGCAGGAAAAAACGATTCTGGTGGGGGACTTCGGCGGGGGAACCTCTGACTTTACCGTGATGAAAATAAAGAAGGGCCGGGAAACGAAGACAGA
Source organism: Desulfobacteraceae bacterium (assembly GCA_041660385.1). Classification (GTDB taxonomy): domain Bacteria; phylum Desulfobacterota; class Desulfobacteria; order Desulfobacterales; family Desulfolunaceae; genus DYJE01. The sequence goes on from JBAZWJ010000074.1 coordinate 1,883, forward strand.
CCGCAAGGAAGATATTCTTGCCGTTGGCGGTGTGCCAACGGGTGGCAACACCTTTGATTCAAAAATCATGTGGGAAAAACTTGCGGTATATTACGGAAAAGGCTTACAGATTCAGTCCTATATGAGCGACAACTGGTTTGAGATGCCCACGACGATCCTTTCCAAACTCAAACACTGGCACCAGATTCCCCAGCTCCGGGCCTATTCCGTACAAAAAAGTATCAAAGACCTGAAATACCGGTCACACAATCACACCTATGTTCAAAATCTCGAAGCGCTTGTCGAGGATAATTACGGCTATATGCTTTTCCGGGCGATAGAAAAAGCAAAATGCGACCTCTCATCACGGGATCAGGCCGATATCGATATCCATGACTATCTTGGCCGCATTGAACCCATAACCCAGCCGGAATTCGAGTCGTTTATTGAAACTGAGGTCTCTGACATCAGCCGGTGTGTGGATGCCACCCTTTTGAATGCCGGAGTGACATCCGATGACGTTGATATTGTTTTTTTAACCGGGGGATCGTCGTACATTCCCTGCATCAAGTCCCTGTTTCATAGGAAATTCGGTCATGACAAAGTAAAACACAGCGATGCGTTTACCAGTGTGGCGTTTGGCCTGGGGTTGTCAGGATTGAATTGAAGTATAAATGAAAAGATTAGAGATACGCCCTCAATCCGAAGGACTGAAATTTTTAAATAAAGGTAAGTAACGATGCAATTAAACTGTGGAATCGTTGGTCTTCCCAATGTGGGCAAGTCAACACTGTTTTCAGCACTGACCTCTGCAAAGGCAGAGGTGGCAAATTATCCGTTCTGTACCATTGAACCCAATGTGGGTGTGGTCAGTGTACCGGACAAACGACTGGGATGGATTACCGGGTATATCACTCCCCAGAAAATCATTCCGGCAATTGTTGAGTTTGTCGATATTGCAGGGCTCGTCAAAGGGGCATCCAAAGGGGAAGGTCTTGGGAACAAGTTTTTGGGGCATATCCGTCAGGTGGGAGCCATTGTCCATGTTGTCAGGTGTTTTGATGATGACGATGTTGTGCATGTTGACGGAAAGGTCAATCCGGCAAGTGACATTGAAACCATCAGCATTGAGCTGGCCCTTGCCGACCTTGAGACGGTTCAGAAACGTCAGGATAACCTTGCCCGGCTGCTGAGATCCAACGACAAGGCCATTTCCGAAAAAGCGAAAGCGGTTGAGCCGGTTCTTGCCTTGATCATAAGCGCCCTGGAGCAGGGAATCCCGGCACGGAACGTGGAACTTGAGGATCGCCAGAGAGAGCTTGTTTCCGATCTTCATCTGATCACCATGAAAAAGCAGCTCTACTGCTGCAATGTGAATGAAGAGGATATTGGCGAAGATAACGACTATGTGAAACAGGTGAAAGCCTTTGCGGCAAACGATGGTTCGGGTGTTGTTGTGATATCCGGTAAGCTGGAGTCGGAGATCGCCGCCCTTGATTCTGCTGAGGAGAAAACGGAGTTTCTTGAAGCAGCAGGGCTTGAAGAATCCGGCCTCGATCAACTGATCCGGGAAGGCTATGATATGCTTGGCTTGAACACCTATTTTACTGCCGGTGAAAAGGAGGTCCGGGCCTGGACCTTCCCGAAGAATACCAAAGCTCCCCAGGCAGCGGGCATTATTCACTCAGATTTTGAACGGGGATTTATCCGCGCAGAGGTCTATCACTGCACGGATCTGTTTGAACATAAATCCGAACAGACACTGAAAGAGAAGGGAAAAATACGGATCGAAGGAAAAGAATATGACGTCAAAGATGGTGATATTCTGCACTTCAGGTTTAATGTGTAGTGATAGAAGGCCTTTGAAATGATGGGATCATACCCTGTTTTTTGAAAAGGATAATTCATTCTGGATCGAATTAAGTATGATGACTCATGAAATCCCACGCATGATTCTCCCAGGCAGATGTGATGCCGTAGGGGCGACCCGCTGGTCGCCCTTTTTATGATCGACAGGTCATTTTTCGCCTTGACCCACCAATAGTCAAATCAGAGAATAAGACAGGTTCGATTATTAAAAAGTCGAGCCTGTTTTGACGTAATAGTAAGGCGTCCCCGGAATTCAGTCCCCGGAATTCACGTGTTCGGCAATTTGTTCATCTACTGATAAACTGTGATGTGATATTTAGTCTGAAACCAGCGTCATCGAGTTGAGATAGACGTCCTCGGAATTTCGAGTGCTAAGATAAATGCTTGAGTTCAATGGTGGTTACCATGATATAACCCGTTGTTCTTGACATAGTGAAGATTTTCTTGAAATCTAACATCTTTGGCAACGCTTGCCAAGAATTGATCCATTGGCGAATTCCCGGTATATGCCGACGCTTAATTTGTTGCACAGCTTTTATATGGCAAAAAAGGCTGTTTCAGGTTAAGGATATAAAATACAAAGGGGCTGGATTTACAGACGATTGAAAGGGGGTATTGATGGATAAGGCATTATTGGAAAAGGCGTTGAAAATGCCGCCAAACGAACGGGTGATTTTTGCCGAACTGATATTGGCGAGTATCGACAAGGAAGATGAAGGCCTGCGACAGGAATGGATAGGTGAAGTCAAACACCGTATGGATGCTGTGAGAAAAGGCAACGCAAAACTTCTTGATTTAGAAGACCTCACCGATGAAAGTTAAAATTCATGAGCTGGCAGCCCTTGAATTTGATGAGGCTGTAAGGTGGTACGACATTCAATCCGCTGGTCTTGGGAAACGGTTCAAAAATACTGTCCTGGCTCAGATAAGAAAAATCAGACAGACTCCTGACTGGTTTTTAGTTGAAGAAGACGACATATACAAAGCTTACATCCCCAAATTTCCCTATAAAATTCTCTTTTCATTCGATCATGATTGTATCGTCATCTGGGCTATTTCCCATATGCACAGACAGCCATGGCACTGGCAAACACGAATTTGATTGCCAGAAGCATCGAATGTCATTGCTTATGAAAAAGCGGAGTTATGTTAGGCGTCCCCCGGAATTTCGTAGAAGGTTACTTTACAGAGGTCAGGTGGTGCCCAGATATTGATGTGCCGGTTTTTAATACAAGAGAAAATAAATGGCCTTACATGTTAGCTTCACCAATAGAAATAGCACGTCCTTCTGGGGAAAGGAAATCAATAGTATTCAGCAGGGATATTCAGTCAGGATTTCACTGCAACACTACAGATCCTGAGATGCTTCTTGAGTGCTTATTACAAAACGCAATAGAGCCAGTTTCCCAAGGAAATTCGTTCAAAAGATGGAATGGAGTTTGAGTATAAGGGATTCTCAGAGGCTGACATAAAATATATTAAAAATGTGATTATGACTCCCAATCAGCCGCTTTCAGCCGACGCCAAAAAGCCGCGCGGCTGAAGCGGGACGGTTAACTTAAAAGGACTGTAAAGTGATTAATCCAACTACCATTCTCACTAGATATTTGACGAAAACAAAGTTCATATCATTTCTGAATGAGGGCCTATATTTATCAAAAGTCACAAAATTCAATGATGACTGGGAGGGTATTCTTCCCTATTTAAAAAAAGATATTGAAAATAATTTATTGAACATAAAATCAATAAGACAGGCTTTAGAATGGGTTTATGCCATATGTTGGTATTACGGTGAAGATGAAGATATTGAAATGTGGGATGAATATGGAAAAGACAATGAAGCAATAGCAATTCAGACAACGGCCCACAATCTTCAATATCTATTTTTTAGTGAGGACAGAAAAGTTCAGTCGTATTTTGATTATGTTTCTTATAAAGATCCTGATGTTGAAACATTTAAGAGACACAGATCAGTTACTGTTTTAACAAACCATCTATCAAATGAAGGTTATCCACAACTAATATTTTCCTCTCTTTTTTCATTTTACAAAAACGTTAAGCACAAGAAGGATAATGAAATTCGTCTTGCAATTATTGATAGTAATGCATGTCTTGATAAAGATAACCCTGTCAACGGTATTCTTCTGAATATCAATAATAAAGAGGCATTTTTGGTAAAAATTATTATTGGTCCAAGATCATCAAAAAGCTATAAAGATGAGATTCAATCTCTATTAAAAGCCAACAATATTAAAATGAAAGTTGTAGATTCAAAAATAAAACTATAAGTTAACAAGTTTCTGCGGAAACCGCAAACAGCGCGGTTTCCGTAGAACTCAAGGTTATGCCTAAAGATAAAAATATATGACTGAAAAGATTAATCTTGAGATTGCGGCATCAAAGCTTTTTTGTGAATGCTACCGTCACCATACTGGTATAAACGCAGAATTTATTGGATTAAACAAACCACCAGTACCTGACGCTACCTGCAAAATAGGTGATTATGAGTTGCATATAGAAATAGCGCATTTATTCGGTAATAATATTGATGCCCAACGAATACTTGGGAGAGATCGAAAGGATCCTTTCACAGAAGAAACATTAAAACGACAACGGCTCATCCCTTTGAATATTCGTATTCCCAAAGCTCTAAACTACATTTTAGATAATAAAAGTAAGAAAGTTTATGAAACAGAAAAGGTGTGGCTTGTAATCAGAAATGGCTTTCCAATTTGGATTAAAGATGATTTCGAATTATTTAAATCTGAAATAGAAATTCCAAAAATTCATCCGTTTGAAAAGATCTGGCTGATTTGTGATGGAAAAGGTAATTCAGGATTGATGGAAATTAAATCATAACAATAGCTTGCACAGCCGACCGTAATTCCGTAATTCAGGGGACACTTTATCGAATTAAAGTCAATATATAATTCATCGAGCCAAAGGGACGCCTTGCTGAATTCCAATAACATCAGCTTTGTTTTGCCCCATAAAACAAACATGTGAAAAAAATGGTCTTCTCTTGGCTCATAGCAGCGTCGTTGATATCATCGGCGGACTTTACATTTATTCTTTTTGGTAAAGGGCTTAGATTCTAATATGATCATGGGAAAGGGAAATAGAACTGGAGAAATGTAAAGGAATGTGAATCAGAAAGGTTTGAAGCCGTTTTTCATTTATGCGGCCAGAGATTCGATACAAATCCATGAGCAGACCGGTTTATGACAAAACCCAGTCTGCATGGAAGTGTTTACTATGGAAACCCAGCGGGGTGCACTCATGTTTAGTGTACCGTATGTGAACTGACGGTGTATTTGAATTCTTTTTCGAGGATGGTGAGGATCAGTTCCAGGATATAATCATCCACGGCTTTTTCGTTCCAGCCCAGAGACTGAAGTTCCTTATTGATGTAACCCACAGTAAAAACCCCGCCATTTCTCAGGATATTGAAAACGTCCTTTACAAGCTGGTTGACCTGGGTAGGCTTCAGACCTTGATCTGACAGATGCCAGAAAAGGGTTGAGCATATTTCCGCTGTATTTATACTTTCTCTTTGTTCCATGGAGTGACTCCTTTCATGATAATGGCCAGTGAAATGTTTTTTTCACCAGATGCGAGTCATGTTAGATCAAGAAACATGCCAGATGAATGAAAACGTCGCAAACGGTTGAACACCGGCATTTCAAAGACATTCAGGATAATGGAGCATGAAATTTACTATGATCGGAAACTTTTTCCGGGACAAGTGTTCACAAAAGTGGAAAAATGTTCATCGAATTACAAATTCAGTGTGCTGTCCGCAGACCATCCCAGCCGTGAGATATTGTATTTTTTCATCAGCGTGTAGAGCCGGGTCCGTCCAAGGCCGGAAATTCTGCATGATTCCTTTATGTTACCCTTTGTCATCATCATCAGGTTTTTCAGGTAGCGGATGTCCGCCTGTTCCAGGGCTTCATCCCTTGAACACAGGGCCTGTCCACCGATACCGCCGCCAATGACCGAATGGAGAATGGTGTCTCCGATATCCGAAAGCGGGTCATGATAGGAGCTGCTTGTTTCGTCCTTCGCCTGATCCGGCGATTTGGTTACGAAGTAGGCCTGCTGATTCGTGTTTGCTTTTGTGGTCTTGCGATCTACGGTGGATCTTATCACGTTCACCCGGATGTTGTCCGGCAGGTGTTTGGGGAACAGAATCGGTTCATTGAACGCCTTGCTCACCGCGCCTTCCAGAGTGTTTACCAGCTCCCGGATATTTCCGGGCCAGGAATAACGGGTCATGTTGTTAATAAAATCAGGGGAGAACCCTTTGGTTTCGATATTCAGCGATTTACAGATCCTCTTGGTGTGGTACAGGACGATTTCGTTGATGTCTTCCACATGGTTCCGAAGGCAAGGAAGTTCGATGGTGATGGTTTTCAGCCGGTAAAGGATATCGCTTCGGAACCGATCCTCTTTCACCATGGCTTCCAGATCTCTGTTCGTTGCGGCAACCAGCCTGAAATCACTTGTTATTTCATGCTTTCCACCCACGGGACGAAAACATCTTTCCTGGAGAACTCTTAAAAATACTTTTTGAAGCGTAGGGTTCAGTTCACCCACCTCGTCGAGGAACAAGGTGCCGCCATCCGCCTGTTTCACAAGCCCTTCGGCGGCGTTGTCCGCTCCGGTGAACGCCCCTTTGGCATGGCCGAACAGGGCACTTTCCTTGAGGGATTCGGGGAGAGCCGCACAGTCCACCACCACGAAGTTGCCTTTTGCCCGCTTGCTGTTGGCATGGAGTGCCCTTGCGAACAGTTCTTTTCCGGTACCTGTTTCGCCGGTAAGCAGAACATTGGCGTCGTTCTGGGCCGCCTGGGCCAGAACTTTCAGACATTCATGCATGGGCTCGCTGCTGCCAAGGATGCCATCATGCTTGAGCACAACCGTGGGAACCACCGATGCCGAAAGGTTTTCCCGATATTGAAGAACCCGGGTCAGGGTCAGAGTGATGTCGTTCAAAGAAATGGGTTTCTGGAGATAATCCCAGGCCCCGTTTTTGATGGCCATTTCAGCGCTGTCCGGGTCTCCTGCTCCTGTGATGATGATTACTTCAGGGTTTGATGCGCTGCTTCTTAACGCACCGATGGTTTGAAGCCCGTTTCCGTCAGGCATTCCCACATCGAGAAACACCACGTCGAAATTTTCCCGGGTTACATGTTCAAGACCTGCTTTAAGAGTCTGCTCGGTCACTGCTGTCTGGCCAGTGCGTATCACAAGCTCGTAGAGAACATCGCAGATAACAGGATCGTCGTCGATGATGAGTACCTTTGCCATGAATCCTTTATCAAAAACCTTACGTTCAAGGGTTATCAGGGGCAGACCGGCACATGGAATCGTTTTGTTGCCATAAATGCCTTAAATGGTTGCGGCCTGAGGGTGAGGGCAATCAAGAACAGCCGGAAAAAATACCAGAATAACAAAATGTGGTTGTAGTTTAGCAAGGAGAACGATGTTTTTCAATGGGGAAAACGTATCAAAAACGTGGCTCCTTCTCCCGGGAAGCTCGTGCAAGATATGTTGCCTTTGAGTTTCACCGTCACGATATTATACACGATATGAAGACCAAGCCCTGTTCCGCCTGCGGCTCTTTTTGTGGTGAAAAACGGATCGAACACCTTGCGGACCGTGGCCTGATCCATTCCCTTGCCGTTGTCCGTGAATTCGATATGGATGTGAGCCTGGGTTTCCCACATACGAAGGGTGATTTCTCCTTTGTCCCTGTTTTCAAAACCGTGGATCAGGGCATTTATTACGAGGTTGGTGATGACCTGTGACAGGGCTCCAGGGTAGCTGTCCACCATGATTTGTTCATCGCAGTGGAGACTCATGGTATAAGACGTGTTTTTGAACCGGGGGCCAAGGCTCTGGAGGATGTTCTGGGTATAACTTTTAAGGTTGTAGGGCCTTTTTGTCTCATGACTCTGGTCCACGGAGATCTGTTTAAAGCTGTTGATCAGGTCAGCGGCTCTGTTCAGATTGTCGAAAATCATGGACGATGATTCCATGGCGGTATGGAGGAAACGGTCCATATCTGCTTGTGTCAGCTGCCTGGCGGCGTTCTTTTTTTCCAATTCTTTTGTTTTGTTCAACAGGAACGAGGATGCGGTAACTCCGATTCCAAGAGGTGTGCTGATTTCATGGGAAACACCGGCCACAAGGCTTCCCAGAGCCGCCATTTTTTCAGCCTGGATAAGCTGGTTCTGGGTGTTTCTGAGGTCGTCCCGAGAGTTCAGCGCTTCGGTTACGGCTTTTTTCCGTTCTTTGGTCAGAACGTCGAGATCAGACTTGATCAGTGAAAAAGCTTCGAAAACAAGCCCGAAGGGATGGGATGCGGGAATGTTTTCAACGGAACTGTCGATACCGTCGATTTCCCAACTGATATTTCCCAGATAAGCCACCATTTCGTTTACGTACTGTTTGATCTGAGCGGAGGTGTATGTTTTTGACTTGTTGCATGGGTTTTTTGACGAGAAGAAGGAGCGGGGAGGCGTTTTCCGTAATTCCCGTGAAGCGTTAATGGCTTCCACAGCCATGATGACCGCTTTTTGATAATCAGGTACAATTTCAATGGGAAAATCCAGACTGACGATTCGTTTGCCCACATCGAATGAATGTTTAATCATCATAGGCACTTTGAAGCCAATGAACGCAGCGATCCGTTTTTCGTCCTGCTTCAGCCGGTTGTAAAAAAGCCGCCGGGTGTTTCGGTATGGGATTCTGGCCTGAGAGTAATCCTTGATTTCGGCAAAAACAGCTCCAGAACCGAACGCTGATTCAATCACCTTCGCCCTCAGATCCATGAACCGTTCAATTCCTTCGTAACCTGATTTCCCGCAAGGTTCGCATAAAAGGATGCTGTTGCCGATGATCTTGAACGTGGCGGTGTAGTCTTCGCCCAGCTTCACATCGGTCCATTCGGGTCTTGACCTTATTGGCAGATGACAGACAGGGCAGTACTCGTTTGAATCGAAACCGTGAAACGCGCGTGTGACTGTATCAACCTGAACGTCACAGCTTGACGGGATCTTTTCTGAAATCAGTTTTTCGGCGAGGGTTAATGCTTCTTTGTAATCGTTGACGATATGAACCCCGAAACCTGAACGGTTGGCCTTCCGTCCCAGCTTCAAGGTGATGTTGAATATCATGGATGTGTTGTAGAAAATGTGGCCGAGAACGCCTTTCCGCCGTTTGGCCTCGGTATGGTAATTTTTCTTTGATGCAGAGGAAAAACCGGAGCTGTGTTTCATGTCAAAAATCTGAACGAAACCCAGGGTCGGGTCGAGGTGTTCATTGATGACACGGTTGAAAAGTTCGGCAGTTGTAATGCTTTCCCTGCGGGTTGAATAGCCTTTTATTTCCGCTTTGAGGACACGGTCTCCGATAACGCTGACAGACACCCTGTAGTTGCGCTCAGGGACATCCACACACCACGCAGGCTTTGAAAGGATTTTAAGCCCGGTAATCGGGCAGTCCTCTGTGACCGTTGGGTTCGTATCGGAGACCGTCATAGATTTTACCGAGTCATCTGTCTGTACTTGATCCGGTGAGGTTGATCAGCTGCAATTCCCAGACGTTTTTTTCTGTCTTTTTCGTATTCCGAGTAGTTCCCGTCGAACCACACCACCTGGCTGTCGCCTTCAAAGGCCAGGATATGGGTGACGATTCTGTCCAGAAACCAGCGATCATGGCTGATGACCACGGCGCAACCGGCGAAGTTTTCAAGGGCTTCTTCAAGGGCTCTCATGGTGTTCACGTCCAGATCGTTGGTCGGTTCGTCAAGAAGAAGGACGTTGGCCCCTGTTTTCAGCATACGGGCAAGATGGACCCTGTTTCGCATACCGCCTGAAAGGGTACCTGTTTTCTGCTGCTGGTCTGAGCCTGAAAAGTTGAATTTCGCCACATAAGCTCTTGAGTTCACTTCCTTGTTGCCCAGAACAATGGTGTCCTGGCCTTCGGCAATCACTTCCCAGATGGATTTATCTGCGTCAAGAACGTCACGGCTCTGGTCAACATAGGCCAGTTTAACGGTCTTGCCGATTTTGATCTCGCCAGCGTCTGTTGTTTCCTGACCGGTGATCAGACGGAACAGCGTGGTTTTACCGGCACCGTTTGGGCCGATCACGCCGATGATGCCTCCTGGCGGAAGGGCAAAGTTCATGTTCTCGAAAAGAAGCTTTCCTTCAAAGGATTTGGACAGGTTGGTCGCTTCGATGACTGAGTCCCCAAGACGTGGTCCTGGTGGAATGTAGATTTCGATTTCACGCTCACGGTTGGCCACATCCTCGTTCAGCATTTTTTCGTAGGAATTGATACGGGCCTTGGATTTGCTATGTCTTCCCTTGGCGGACATGCCGATCCATTCCAATTCACGTTCCAGTGTTTTCTGGCGCTGGCTCTGGGTTTTTTCTTCCTGTTTCAGGCGTTTGCTTTTCTGATCCAGCCAGGACGAGTAATTGCCTTTCCATGGGATTCCTTCCCCACGGTCCAGTTCAAGAATCCAGCCCGCCACGTTGTCCAGGAAATACCGGTCATGGGTCACGGCAATGACCGTGCCTTCGTAACGCTGGAGATGTTGCTCAAGCCAGCTGACAGTTTCGGCGTCCAGATGGTTGGTGGGTTCGTCAAGAAGAAGAATGTCCGGTTTTTTAAGAAGCAGGCGGCAAAGAGCAACGCGCCTTTTCTCACCGCCTGAAAGAACGCCGGTTTTCATGTCTCCCGGGGGGCATCTCAAGGCGTCCATGGCCATTTCGAGCCTGGAGTCCAGGTCCCAGGCATCCAGATGGTCGAGCTTTTCCTGGAGATTTCCCTGGCGTGTTATGAGCTTGTCCATGGCTTCATCGCTCATGGGTTCGGCGAACTGTTCGTTGATTTTTTCGTATTCCTTGATCAGGTCAATCACGTCACTGACCCCTTCTTCCACAATTTCTTTGACTGTTCGTTCAGGATCAAGGGCCGGTTCCTGTTCGAGATAACCCACGGTCATGCCCTGGGACAGGATTGTTTCTCCGTTGAATTCCTTGTCCACACCGGCGAGAATGCGAAGAAGTGAGCTCTTACCTGAACCGTTCAAGCCCAGGACGCCGATTTTTGCACCGTAGAAATAGGACAGGGATATATCTTTCAGTACAGGTTTCTTGTCATAGTACTTGCTGACTTTGATCATGGAATAGATGATTTTATTATTGGGTTCGTTGGCCATTCAGCCCTCCTGGGTAGATTATTTAAAGTTGAAAAACTATTTTGACTGTGAATTTTGGACGAGGTGAACATATTAGACGAAGTGGACTGTCCACGAAGCCCACTTTAGCATAATTATTTTTTTTTCTTAGAATCTTTCATCGGGCTCGTTTTTCTTATATAGGCCCTGATCCCATCCACAATGGAGTCACAAAGCTTGTCCTGGTATTCTGAATCGGTCAGGCGTTGGCATTCCCGCTCGTTGCTGATGAACGAGGTTTCAACCAGGATGGCCGGCATGCGTGCACCGAGGAGGACGTAAAACGGAGCCTGCTTGACCCCTTTGCTATGGATTTGATCATAGGATTTGCTCATACCCTTGACAAGGGAGTCCTGAACATAGGTGGCCAGTTTGCTGGATTCGGTGATTTTGGTGTTACGCATCAGGCTGTCCAGAATGGACTGAAGGTCGCTGATGTTTTTTTCCGATGTGGCGTTTTCCCTTGCTGCAACAGCCACCGAGTCCTTGTCACGGGCAAGGTTCAGGAAATAAGTTTCAATGCCGTAGGCTTTCTTATTGAGAGTGGCGTTGGTGTGAATGGAGATGAACAGATCAGCCTTCTGTTTATTGGCGATCCGGGTCCTTTCTTCCAGAGTGATGAATGTATCGTCACTCCGGGTCATGATCACCTCAATGCCCAGGTCCTTCTGGATCTTTTCAGATAATTTTTTTCCTAAGGCAAGAACCACATCTTTTTCAAAGACGCCTTTTTCAAAACCCGGAGCCCCCGCATCCTGTCCTCCATGACCTGGATCAATCACGATGCGTTTCACGCCTAGTTGAAACTGACTTGCAAGGTCTGACGCTTCGATGATCGTGCTGACATTCGGGCTGTCTCCTTCATCCTGATCGTGCTCGTCTTCATGTGCCGGGGAAGATGAGTGGCCCCAGACATCAATGACCACACGTGACGGGTTTCTCAGTGAAAAGACCTTATAGTCCCTGAATGTTTTGATTTCCACAAGGATACGAACCGTGTCCTGATCTTTGGGTGATGCACGTAAAAATTTGACCCGTTCGTCATCAATGCAGATTTCCGATTTTGAAGATCCAAAGAGGCCACTTTTCTTGATGTCCACATACAGAAGTTTGACGGTTGGGTCAGACTCACTTTTTCCAAGTAAACCGTGTTTGTATGACACAGGTTTCTCTGTATCAATGACTATACGTGTCCGGGTCGGAAGGGAACCGAATCTCAGACCTTTGACCAGTGAACCGTTTCCGGTTGATTTTACTGTGGTTTCAATTGTTTTTCTGTTTTCGTCCGTTTTATTGATTTCCGGGGGAAAAGACGGATCGGGCTTTATTCTTAAGTCTGTTTTTGGCTCTTTAGTCTTTTTGGATTTTTTAGAGTTTTTGCCCTTTGTTTCAGTCAGCTCTTTTTTTTCGTCTTCTTTTTCCGGGTTTTCCTTCTGCAAATCGTCCTTCTGAGAAACATCATTCTTTTTATCTAACTTACTATCTTTTTTATCGTTTTTCTTTGGATCATCTTTCTTTTTTGACTTTGACGCATCTTTGCCTTTATCCTTGTCCTTGGACTTGGTTTTTTCCTGGGAGTCTTTTTTTTCTATGGTCGAATTTTTGTCAGGGTCGTTTTTTGACGAAGGTTCCACGCCCTCTTTTTTCTTTTTTTCACCGGAACCAGGCAGCGATTCCAGATGTTGTTCAGCTTCAAACCTTATTTTGCTTTTTTTGAATGAACTGGCCTTTTCCAGGTATTCTCTTGCATTTGAAAGGTCATTTTTATTTTTTGAAACCTGGTAAAGCTCTTTGTAAAGTGTTCCGGTTTTGTAAAGCCCCACAGCAGCAAAAGACCCTTTGGGTTCTATGTCGGCCACTTTTTTGTACTCTTCGATAACGGTCAGCCACTTATCCCGTCGTTTCTGGGATTTGGAGCTTTTGCGAAGCTCCGCATAGCTTTTTTCAGCTTTATAGTACTGGCATTCTCCAGTCTTGCATTTGGAGGCGGCATGCCCCATCTGCGGAAAGATTAAGGAAAAGATCAAGCATGAAAAAAGGACCATGGCAACCATGATCCCGGTATATCGGAATGTATATTTAACGTTCATATTCGTAATGGTCATAAATTGTGTCAATCATCCCCCAGGGTGTGCATGGCCGTGGTCCTGTTCGTATTCGATCAGGCTCCGGCATCGTCCAGGGCGCTGGCTGCCTGTTCCGTGAGTTCGTGGAGCAGGTTCAACGCTTCAAGTGGTGTCATTACAGAAATATCGATATTTTGCAACCGTTGTATCACAGGATGCTGAGGTTTTTTGAAAAGACTGAGCTGAACCGGTTTTTTCCGTTTGTCTGAATCTTTGGCGGTTGAACCGGTTTTTTCCCGTGTCAGATTTTCCAGATTCTGGCCCAGGCTGCGGTTCAATCCTTCGGAATCGTCTTCAATGGTTGTTAATACTTTTTTTGCCCGGCTGATAATGGACGATGGAACTCCTGCCAGGCGGGCCACCTGGATTCCGTAGCTTCTGTTCGTCGCTCCCTCCACCAGTTTTCTGAGGAAAATGATGGTTTCGTTCCATTCTTTCACAGCGATATTGAAATTTTTGACCCGTGGTTTGGACCGGGAAAGTTCGGTGAGCTCATGGTAATGGGTGGCGAAAAGGGTTTTTACGCCTTTGTTCTGGAGGTCGTGGAGGTATTCCGCCACGGCCCAGGCAATGGAAAGGCCGTCAAAGGTGCTTGTGCCACGGCCGATTTCATCCATGATGATCAGACTCTGGGGCGTGGCGTTGTTCAGGATGTTGGCCGTTTCCTCCATTTCCACCATGAACGTGCTCTGGCCCTGAGATAAGTTATCCAGTGCCCCCACGCGGGTGAAAATCCGGTCCGTTACGGAAATGGACGCAGAGGCCGCAGGAACAAAACATCCGGTCTGGGCCATGAGGGTAACCAGAGCCACCTGCCTGAGCACTGTTGATTTTCCGGCCATGTTGGGGCCGGTGATCAGAAGCACCTGGTTTTCATCGTTGTCAAGGTGGACGGTGTTGGGAACGTATCGTTCGCCTTTGATCATCTGCTCCACCACCGGATGCCGTCCGTCTTCGATGTGGATCACGCCGTCTTCGGTAATAATCGGGCGGGTGTAGGCGTTGTGGTCTGCGATGTCCGCAAAGTTCAGAAGAACATCCACCTGGGCCAGGTGTTTTGCCACGGCCTGGATTGCCGGAATATTGTCGATGACCTTATCTTTCACATCCGAATAGATTTCGTATTCACGGGCCGATCGTTTTTCCTGGGCTTCCAGAACGCGGGTTTCAAAATTTTTCAGGTCTTCAGTGATATACCGTTCGGCGTTCACAAGGGTCTGTTTGCGGATGTAGTGGCCGGGGGCGTCTTTGGCCTGACCTTTTGAAATTTCAATATAATAGCCGAAAACCTTGTTGTACCTTACCTTAAGAGAACTCAAACCCGTGGTTTTCTTTTCCCTTACTTCCAGTTCGGCGATGAAGCTTCGTCCGTCCCGGCTCAGACGGATCAATTCGTCCAGGTCTTCGTCGTATCCTGTTTTGATGATACCGCCTTCTGTGAGAAGGGGAGGAGCGTCTTCACGGATCGATCGTTCGATGAGATCGGCCAGATCAACCAGTGGGTCAAGCTGGACCGGGCTGTGATAAAGAGTGGAATTGAACGTCACCAGCTGGCCAAACACATCAGGAACAACAGCCAGGCTCTGCTTCAAAGCTGTGAGGTCCCGGGCATTGGACTGGCCCATGGAAATCTTGCTGGACAGACGCTCCAGATCGTAAACCGATTTCAGAAGGGTTCGGATGGCTTGCCGGGCTGGGAGATTATCTTTGGCTTCTTCAACGGCATCGAGTCTTAAAGTGATGGCCTGAACATCAATGAGAGGATAGGTGAGCCAGGATTTGAGAAGTCGTCCACCCATGGAAGTGGCAGTTTTGTCAAGAACACCGATAAGCGTTCCGGCACGTGTGCCATTTCGGATGTTCTGGGTGAGTTCCAGGTTTCTTAAACTGTTATCGTCCAGAATCAGATGGCAGCCCAGCCGGTAGGTTTCGATTGTCTCAATGTGTTCGATTTTTCTCAGCTGAGTTTCAAGGACATAGTGGATCAGGGCTCCGGCCGCGCCCACTCCGGCTTTTAAGTCTTCGCAGCCAAAGCCTTCAAGGGACCGTGTGTTGAACTGCTCAATGATCCGTTCTCTGCTTCGCCTGTACTCGAATTCCCTGTCATCGATAAAGGTGATGGCAATGTCTGAAAAGGCGTCGATGATTTTTTTGTATGAAGGATCGTGTTTACAGGTTTCGGAAAGAATCAGTTCACTGGGTGACAGTTTGAACGCCTCATCAAGAATGGCTCTGGCGTCCTGGGATTCACAGAGCCTGAACGATCCGGTGGAAATGTCCAGACAGGCGAGGCCTGCCATACCGTTTTTTTTGTTGTAACTCAGGATGAAGTTGTTTGACCGGGCATCCAGAAGGGTGTTGTCGAGGATCATACCCGGTGTGATGACACGGACCACTTCGCGTTTTACCAAACCCTTGGCGGTTGCGGGATCTTCCACCTGCTCGCATACCGCCACTTTTTTCCCCCGGGCGATCAGCTTGGCAATGTAGGCGTCGGCTGCCTTGAAAGGAATACCGCACATGGGCACAGGATTTTCTGATTTCTTATCCCGGGATGTGAGGGTGATTTCAAGGATTTCAGAGGCTTCAAGGGCATCGTCGAAAAACATCTCGTAGAAATCACCCATTCGATAGAACAGTATGGAATCAGGATGGTTATCCTTGATTCTCAAATACTGAGCCATCATGGGTGTTGCAGTCGGCTGGGTCATAGGATGCAGTGTTCTGCCATTTAGCCTTGAACAACCGCTGGCTTGATCTCTTCGGCTGCGGGTTCAGCCTTTAGTTCTTCCACGACTATTTCAACTTTCTTTTCTTCTTTCTTGGGAACGTCCGGTTTTTTTGCGGGATTTCTGTGGAGGAATTCCACTTCTTTTCTCAAGGAAGAAAGTTCATCGAGCTGGACTTTCATCCGTGCATTCAGGAGTTTGACTGTTCGTGATGTCTGGAACCGCAGGAAAAGGCTGTTGACATAAGCAAAAAAGTAGCCAATCACAAAGGCGCCTAAAATGAACAACCCTGTGTGGATGGCCGGAATAGTGAAGCTTTTGTATTTCAGATTGAAAACAAGGGATTGTTTAGTCATGAAAAAATTGGAATTCTCAGCCACAAGTATGACAAGTGCAACGATTATTATTAAATAGAACATAAAAAAGAATATGGTTTTAAGCTTCTTCATTTGTGAAATCTCCCATTGTCAATCGTATTCAAGTTGAAATAACGCCCTATCCCAAGTCAATGATATAGCCACCATAGTAAAATTACACAAGCACTTCAAGAGTGGGAGCCTATTTTTTTGTGAATGTAAAAAAGTTCACAGGTGTTTTGAAAACAGGCCCGGCAAAGGGATACTGTTTTGAATCTGAGCGACTATTATCCGTCTGAATTACGCTTTTCACGAATAAATTTCAAGCCTTTTTTGTCAGTTTCACCAGCTCCACATCACCCCAGAGGCCCATTTCCTTGCCTGCAATGATAACAATACCCTGAATCCCTTCGATGCTTTTCCCAAAGCGGATGGCACGGTCGATATCTCTTCCTGTTTTGACTCTGTTGCCCACGGCTGTTGCCGCTGCATCCGCGAGAATGGCGGAATCGGCAACAATGCATACGGCATCTGCACGGCCGAAACTCAAGGAATGCCCCACAGTCCCCGACGATGTGCATACGGAAAACGGCTGGTCTGTTCTGTTGAAAAAAAGGCCCACTTTCATACTCAGGGGGGAGTTTCCGGCGGCAATGGCCATGGTCAGAGGTTCTTTGACCTTGATGTATGTGTCACCGCCGTTTTCGATGATCACTTCATCACTCAGCTCCGAAAGATCATGACCAACGTATTCTGAAATGGCTCCGGCCACGGATGCCATGGGGCCTACTCCCGCAAGGGCTGTTGCTGCAACCATATCCCGTATGATTTTCGGGGCCGGACCTTGAATCGGAAAAGGTGAAAGGGTGGTGGCGAATTCAGGGTGGTCCTGGATATAGGTTTCCAGATAGCCTCTGTACATCAGAAGACTGTCTGTGGCTTGTGCTGTCAGATTTCTGTTGGCAAGGATCTGGAGATTGGTCTGGCAGGCTGTGACAATGAACGATGTCAGTCCTTTCCGTTCAACGCATCTGCGGTATGAGTCCCGGTTGTCGAACATCGGTCACCCTTGAACCACATCCGGCCGCAAATGGGCAGGACACTGGTCAAGAAAATAACTGTCCGTCATTCCGGCGATAAAATCCCGTACTTTGGCAGCAGAAGGTGTTTCATTCCTGTACCTGTCATCCATGTGGGAAAGAAAACCGGTATAGATCACCGAACGTTCGTTGCCGTTTTCAAGATCGTTCATGTAGGTAGCAAACAGGATTTTGAACAATTCTTTGATATTGGAGAGATGCTGCTTTGCTCTGGGGTTTCTGTAAATGCGCTGGAGGTTGAACTCTTTCAGCGTCCGCATGGCCTTTGACACGTCTTCCGAATAGGCAATGGCGTTCTGATCCAGGCTGTTGTGAATCATATCCGTGACCATGGTGTAGACCATGGTTCCGTTGGTGTCGCCCAGAACGTCGGTGGCTTCTTTTGGAAGATCAGTTCGGGCAAGAAAACCGAGCCGAATGGCGTCGTCGATATCTCTACCTATATAGCTGATGGTGTCGGCCATTCTCACCACACAGCTTTCCAGTGTCATGGGCAGGGGGCGGATTTTTTCCCCTTGAACCTGATCATCCATTTCTTTCAGGAGATCGTCAAGTGTCTTGTTTTTTACCGGGACAAGCCGTGTGTCATGGATTTCACCGTTATGGCAGAAAATGCCGTCCATGGTCTGGATGCAGAGGTTCCAGCCTTTGCCGTCGTTTTCAACCCGGTCAAGAAACCGGAGGCTCTGGACATTGTGATGAAACTCTCCGATGCCGTGCTCCCGGCAGATGTCGGACAGATAACGTTCACCATCATGCCCGAAAGGCGTGTGGCCGATATCGTGTCCAAGGGCCACGGCTTCGATCAGATCCTCGTTCAAATCAAGGGCCCGGCCGATGGTTCGTGCGATTCTGGAAACAAGCTGGACATGGAG
The DNA here is from genome assembly GCA_041660385.1 of Desulfobacteraceae bacterium. GTDB lineage: Bacteria > Desulfobacterota > Desulfobacteria > Desulfobacterales > Desulfolunaceae > DYJE01. The sequence continues at coordinate 20,173 of JBAZWJ010000074.1, forward strand.
AACACGGTGGGTGATATGGTCATTACGGATCAGGGAAAAAACTTGGGTTTTGTCGATATACCGGGTGTAGGCATGGGAATGGAGAATCCGGTCCGTATCAATGGAATAGGGAAGCCGATAGCCTTTTTCCGCAGCCGCATCGTGTCGAGGCCTTCGTGCTTCTGAACTGAAAGCCGCGTGAACCGAAAGCATCCGTCGCTCTTTTTCTTCGAAGCGGTTTCTGATGAGAAGCGGATCTCCTTTGATCGCAGCATTTTTCAATTCCGTTCTCCTTATTCCTCTTGGCATCGACGGTGGATCTGTAGGGGCGGGTTCAAAACCCGCCCTTTGTCTTATTTCGATTTGCATTCATCAAGACACGATCACCGGGCGGGTTTTGAACCCGCCCCTACGGGATGGCCATCTTGATTTCAAATGGAATTACAATGACTTGACGATGTTTCCGATAATCGTATCAAGGGCCATGGAAAAATCATTGCCCCTGTTTTTTGTGATGATGGGTGTGCCGTCGTCGGATGCGATGACCACTTCAGGGCTGAAGGGCAGGGTGCCAAGAAAGGGGATTTTCGCATTTTCGGCTGTTCTGATTCCGCCGCCGCTTTTGAATAAAGCAATCACATGATCGCAGCCGGGACATTTGAACGGCCCCATGTTTTCGATCAGACCGATCACGGGAAGTTTGACGGTTTCACAGAAATTGATGGATTTTCTCACATCGGAAAGTGCCACTTCCTGGGGAGTGGTGACCACGATGGCTTTGGCGTCTCTGATGGTCTGAACCACGGTCAAAGGTTCGTCACCTGTGCCTGGAGGCGCATCAATGATCAAAAAATCAAGATCGCCCCATTCCACCTGGCCGATAAACTGCTGGATCATTCCGGCCTTGGCCGGCCCTCTCCAGATGACAGCCTGATCCGCATCCTGCATGAGGGACTGCATGGATACGATGCCCAGATTTTCATTGTATTTGTGAGGGAGCAGCTTGCGATTGGGGGAAATGCCCAGCATACCGTCGATACCCATGATTTTTGCGATGCTCGGACCGTGGAGGTCCACATCCATCAGGCCGGTTTTGAAGCCTTTGTCAGCTAAACCAGTGGCGATATTGGCTGCAATGCTGCTTTTTCCTACGCCGCCCTTGCCGCTCATGACGAAAATTTTATTTTTGATTTTCGAAAGGGTATCCTGCATCATATTTTGCATCATTTCCTGCTGTTTTTCAGCAGGTGTTGATGATCCGCAGGTTGTTTTCTTTTTTGCACTATCCATACTGTCGTGTATCATTTCCAGACTCCTCAATTGCACAAACGATGTTATGATCAGGGGACAGCCCCCGTTATTATCAGAGACCATCTTTAAACGTTATTAAAAGGTGACATAATATAAAGCATTTTGGATTTATGTCACATTATTTTTTTGAATGGGGTGTGAAGGATGGCTTGTCAGCTGTGCAGGGGGGGGGGACAGTGCTGTATGCACCACGTCCAATCGCATCGCGCAACAGCCCTCGTTCCGGGGAGAATCCCCGGAACGAGGGGCAGCAACTTAAGGCTGGTGCTTAAGTCAACAGTATTGGGGTGAAGGGCAGAGAGTCAACTCTGCCCCCTTCATAACACCGACATGAAAGCAAATCGGAATTATCGGAATTAATGGCCCAGGTATTTTTTTCTGATTTTTTCCGCAGTTCCATCTGCATGGACTGAATCCAATGCTTTCTGAAGCTCCTTGACAAGTGCCGGGTCCGTATCCTTATTGAATGCGTATCCCATAGGCAGAGGTGGAAATGTATAAACGATTTCAAATTGTTCTTTGTCTATCTTCTCTTCTTTTAGAAGCGCTTCTAATGTGGGATATCCGTAAGACATAACGTCAAAGCGTTTTTTTATCATTTTTTTTATTAATAGAGAGCCATTGGTGCATGTGTCAATTTGGGCATCGGGAACCTTGGCATCACTAACAAGGTCTTGGCCAACATCACCAAGAACTGCACCGATGCGATATTTTTTTAAATCATCAGGCGATGTTATTTTGATATGTTGGGATTTCATGGCAATAATATGATTTCCCGCTTCATTCTTATCAAGAGGAATAGGGTATACGAACTGATAGCCAAGGACTTTTTTTCGTTTTGGTGATATTGTTGTTGAAAAAAGGCAACTCCCTTTTGTCTTTTCCATAATACTGACTCCTCGGGCCCAGGGGACAACGGAAATATCTTTTGCTGACTTATTAATTCCGGCTCTTTTCCAGACTTCAACGAGAACATCAACCCCAATGCCTTTGATCTGACCGTTTTCTGTGAAGTTATATGGCGGGTACTCTTCGGTCATCCAGGTTATATCATTCAGAGTTTGAGCAGAAACAACGCTTGAAAACAAGATGAAAACCAGTAAAAGAATGCTTTGCCTCATAATGCACCTCGTGTATTGGGTTAATGGGCTGTATAAATGAATGATAACAGGTTGATACAACAATCTTTCCTGGATGGCTTGCGCCAGGCCCGGAAAAAGAGAGAATATCCATTACTGAAAAAGCACCTATGACGTCTTGTTCGTTGCAATTTTTATATGGTAAAAAAGGCCTGGGGGTTGTTCACCAAGTCTAAGAATGGGTTGTTCGAATATTTGAATGAAATAATATTTAATATATAGATATAAGCCCTGAATTACAAAACAATTTTTTACGGACACGTTTTATGCGTTCCGGGAACAACAAATTTCAATCGTGCTTTATGGTGTCGTACCGATTCTTACGACGCCATCAATGATGACCTTCTCAGAGAGGTGTTTCATGCCCTATCCGCAGAGACCCAAATTATTCTGTGATGATCTCCCAACACAGCCACTTCTCCATCGCGGCCTTATCCTTGTTACCGGTGCAAGTGGGTATATTGGCGGGCGTCTTGTCCCTGAACTGATCGAAAGGGGTTACGCTGTACGGGTGATGGTGAGGTCTTTTAACCGATCTTACGGTGAGCGATGGCCCAGTGCCGACGTGGTTGTGGGGGATGCGCTGAACAAGGAGGATATCCAGCGGGCCATGGAGGGCGTGACGGTGGCCTATTATCTGATGCATTCCCTGCTTCAAGGCCCCCGGAAATTTAGAGAACTTGAAATCCAGGTCGCTGAAAACTTCAGATGCGCGGCACATGAGAAGCATGTGGAACGGCTCATTTATCTCGGCGGTCTTGGAGATACGAACGACCATTTGTCAACCCATTTGCGCAGCCGCCTTGACGTGGCACGGGAGTTGGACAAAGGGCCGGTTCCCGTGACCATTCTGAGGGCTGCGGTGATCATCGGTTCAGGAAGTGCATCCTTTGAAATCATCAGGAATCTCGTGGGGAAAATGCCGGTTGTTTTTCTACCGGATTGCGCAAAAACCCTGTGCCAGCCCATCAGCATCCGGGATGTGGTCAAATACATGGTGGGCTGCCTTGAAACCGAGCAGAGCAAAGGCAAGGAATACGATATTGGCGGCCATGAGATCATGTCCTATGAAAACATGCTGAAAGTGGTGGCCGGAGTTCTTGGAAAAAAAAGGATTTTCCCCAAACTGCCGGTGAATCAATCCGTGTTTGCCTTTCTGGCAGGTTTTATCACACCTGTTCCGGCACCCATTACCCGGTCATTGATGGCGGGTCTTGCCAACGAGGTGGTGTGTCGGAATTCGGATATTCGAGATCTGATTCCCTTTGAAACCGTTCCGTTCAGAGAAGCGGTTCAGCGGGCTTTAAAAATGGAGTTTGACGATGAAATCAAAAGCCGCTGGTCCGATGCCTATCCTCCCACCTGCGATCTGGTTCCACGTCTTCATGAATTGAAAACGCCTCCAAAATATATGAGCAGTCACGGAGCCGTCACTAAAAAGGATGCCGTTTCCCTGTTTTACTCCATTTGCCGGATCGGAGGCCGGGAAGGGTGGTTCAACAACAACTGGATGTGGCGTTTAAGAGGCCAGATGGACCGTCTACTTCAAGGTGTGGGCATGGCCAGGGGCCGAAGAAGCCAGAGCGAACTCAGGGAAAATGATGTGATTGATTTTTTCAGGGTGGAAGAGCTTGAAAAACCATGCCGACTTTTGTTAAGAGCTGAAATGAAACTGCCCGGTCTTGCCTGGCTTGAGTTTACGGTCAAACCTTTTGAAGATGGGAAAAAACATCTGACCGTGACAGCCTACTTTGAACCCAGAGGCCGGGCAGGCAAGCTTTACTGGTATTTTTTTCTTCCGTTCCATTATCTGATTTTTACGCGGCTGATTAAAGCCATTGAGCGGCGAAGCCGTGGGGTGGAACGGATTTGAGTTTTTGTGTGGCGGATTTTAATGTTGACCGGGAATTCATAGCAACATCAATTCATTGGCGTAATCGTAATTGATTGGAATGTAGACAAAACGTCACGTACAGTGTACAGATTTATCATGATTGGCGTTCTCAGCAACAGCCGCTGAAACATGAATGTGATAAAAGCAAAATATAGAGTCAAGTAAGGAGTCCAAATGACAGTTTCGGATACGGTTTTAAAAGATGTAATGTCCTTAAAACCATTTGAGAAAGCTGAGTTGATTGAAAAACTCATATCAAGCCTTGACCTGCCCGATAAGGGGATCGACAAATTATGGGCCAAGGAATCAGAGGACCGGATTGATGCTTACGATCAGGGTAGAATAAAGGCGGTGCCCCTGGAAGATGTTCTTCGGAATCCTGATTATTGGCTGGGTAGATTATTATAAGGCTTGGGGTATTTTTAAAGTGATTCAGAACATGGACATAACCGTTGCAACGGAAGAGGACATCCCGGATCTTGCCGGTCTGCTGGCCCTTTTATTTTCTCAGGAAGTGGAATTCACACCCGACCATGAAGCACAGGAACGAGGTTTGAGGATGATCATCACCCAGCCTGAAACCGGTTTTATTCTTGTTGGAAAAATCAATGGCCGGGCTATGGCCATGGTGAACATCCTTTTTACCGTTTCAACAGCCCTTGGCCAGCGGGTGGCAATACTTGAAGACATGTTTGTCTCACCTTTTCACCGCAATTTCGGGCTGGGTTCCAAACTTCTGAAACGTGCCATAGCCGAAGCCCTCCATCACGGCTGCCGGAGAATCACCCTCCTCACCGACCACACCAATGAAACAGGCCAGAGCTTTTACAAACGCCACGGCTTCGTTGCATCAACCATGATTCCTTTCAGATTGTCCCTTGACCCGGGCACGCCAATCTCCTGAGATGCATAATGGCCTGAATCAGAATAGAGTCATTCGATTCGATGGTGTAGTAGATTCCAAATGGGAATTGTTTTGTGAGATATCGACGGACATCCTCCTCAATTTCTGTCCATGCTTCAGGATACATAAGGATTTGATTGATACCGTCTTCAATTTGGGTGACAAAGGATATGGCCAGGGAAGGAGATACAGAGGCGTAGTAATGGGCAGCCTCCGAATATTCGTTGAGAGCGTCAGGATGAAAATTAAATTTCATTTTTAATTAATCGCCATTAAACCACCAGCTATGCTGGTGTGATCCTGATAGGCTTTGCCGACCAGACGAGATAAACTTTCTTCCCGAGGGCCCCAAAGG
>JBAZWJ010000075.1:0-25717 GCA_041660385.1 Desulfobacteraceae bacterium
ACGCACATGATCAAGTGAATCATTCTTTCATTACTCATAGGTGTTCCCCTTCTTGCCGCAATCCTGCTCTTTTTCCAGCATATGGGGCCTTACGCATGGCTCACATGCTGGATCACCGTGGTTGTTTTCATGCTGATCATGCAGTTTCTTGTTCCCACAGTGATTATGCCTCTTTTCAGCAAGTTCGAACCCATTGAAGAAGGCGAACTGAAAAAAGCTCTGATGGACTATGCTGCCTCCATCAAATTTCCATTGACCCATGTTTTCAGGATGGACGGTTCCAAACGCTCATCCAAATCCAATGCTTTTTTCACTGGATTCGGAAACAGCAAACGCATCGTTCTTTTCGACACCCTCATTGAACAGCACACCGTGCCTGAACTTGTGGGAGTCCTTGCCCATGAGATGGGCCATTTCAAACTGAACCACATCAAAAAAACCCTTGCCATCGGCATCATCCAGTCCGGCGTGGTGTTCTTCATCCTTTCCCTTTGTTTATCCCAACAAGGTCTCTTTGACGCATTCTATATGGAGAACATGTCCGTTTACGCCGGGCTCGTGTTTTTCGGCATGCTTTTCACCCCTATTGATTTTTTCACCAATATCCTGATGAACATGTACTCCAGGAAAAATGAATATGAGGCAGACCATTTTGCTGTAACAACCACTAAGGACAACCGCTCGCTCAAAGACGCCTTGATCAAATTGAGCGTCAACAATCTGGGGAATCTGTTTCCCCATCCTTTTTACGTTCACTTGAATTACTCACATCCACCGTTGATTGAGAGAATCGAACGCATTGAAAAGACACCTGCGGTTTAGGGTCGCTCCTACACATCACAATCTTGACGAAATATTTTGACAAATGATGACCTGCCTGTATATATGGATGTGTTTGTTCAATATGTTTTTAAAAGTGAATTCAATTAACCATAGCATCAGGTAAAAGCGGATCGGCATCTTAATGATGACTGGGGCATGGCTACATCCATCGTCCGTTCCATTTTTAAGGCATGCCACAGGTCTATCTTTACCTGGTTCTACCCAGATCATATACAGATTTAAAGGAGGAGTGTTTATGGAGTCCATGATCAAAAAAAGCTGTGAGGATTTCGTCGATGTTCTCGCATCAAAAGCACCTGTTCCTGGTGGAGGCGGCGCTGCTGCTCTTGGAGGAGCTATTGGAATGGCCCTTTCCAACATGGTGGGAAATCTCACGGTGGGGAAAAAGAAATACGCCGATGTGGAACCTGAAATCAAATCGCTGATTGCAAAAGGCGAAGCGGTTATCAAACAGCTAAACATTCTGGTGGACAAGGACGCGGAAGAATTCGAACCCCTTTCCAAAGCTTATGGCCTCCCGAAAGACACCCCGGAACAGGCGAAATTTAAGGAAGAAACCCTTGAAATATGCAGTATGAACGCCTGCGGTGTGCCCATGGACATCATGCGAAAAGCTTACGAAGGAATTAAAATCCACCAGCGCATGGGCGAAATCGGAACGCTCATCGCCATCTCCGACGTGGGCTGCGGCGTGGCTTTCCTCAAAGCCACCCTTATCTCCGCTCAACTGAATGTCATCATCAACATCAACACCATTAAAGATCAGGAGTTCGTCGCGTCCGTCAAAGAAGAAATGAAGGTACTTCTTGATGAAGGCATAAAAATCGCCGACGAAACCCTTGCAAATGTGTTAGCCAAACTCAACAAATAAGAAAGGACAAAACACCATGGCAGAACGACTGACCGGAAAACCTGTTGCCGATGCAATGAAAGACGATCTTACCAAACGCGTTGAAGCCCTTAAAACCAAGGGGAAAACCCCAAAACTCGGAATTATTCGTATTGGCGCACGTCCTGACGACCTGTTTTACGAAGGCGGCGCAAAAAAAACCTGTGCGTCCATTGGTATGGATGTGGAAGTGTTCGAACACCCCGTTGATATCGATCAGGAAAGCCTTTCTAAAGCTGTCACAGAAGTTGGAAATCGCAAAGACATCCACGGCATCCTGATGTTCGCTCCCCTTCCCGCACACATTGACGAGAAGAAAACCAAGAGCCTTATCCCCGTTGAAAAAGACGTGGACTGCCTCAGCTCCATCAGCGCAGATCAGCTTTTCGCCGGAAAAACAACCGGTTTTCCGCCCTGCACGCCCACAGCCTGTATGGACATGCTGGCCCATTACAACGTGCCTGTCAAAGGTAAGAAATGCGTGGTTATCGGCCAAGGCCCTGTGGTTGGAAAACCCGTGTCCTACCTCCTTCTCAAAGCTGGTGCTCAGGTCACCACCATTTATCTTGACACCACCGGAACCCTTTGCGTTGACGAACTTAAAATCACCGATAAAGGCATGGAAGTGGCCACCCACTCCACCGACAAAACAACACCCGACACCTGCAAACAAGCCGAAGTCATCGTGGCTGCCGCCGGGTTCCCAAGACTCGTGAAAGCCAACGCCGCCTCACCCGGCCAGACCTTCATTGACGTGGGAATCAACGCCGATCCCCAGAATCCCGGTAAATACTGCGGCGATGTGGACTACGAAGCTGTTGAACCCATCGTAGCACGCATCTCCCCCGTTCCCGCAGGCGTAGGCTCTGTCACCACCTCCGTTCTCTGCAAACACGCCATCATGGCTTGCGAAAAACAAGGTTGATAAACGATAAAAACAAACCCCCGGCCAGTAATCTGGCTGGGGGTTGGCAGCGTTGCTGCTTGTCCTTGATAATAGCCACCCGAACATCAGGCAATGATAGGTAGGGGCGACCCGCTGGTCGCCCTTTTTAAATGACCGCAGGTCATTATTTACATATCTTTCAGGTTGTCTCTGAGCTGGCCGATTTGAATCCCTAACCCGAAACATTTGTTTTTACCCACACAAGCCTCGGCATCGACTTCCTCAAGATAGGTTTTCAAGTGTTTACGTCCATCCCGGAGATCTACAACCCACACATGCTGGGCCTGATCAAAGTCAATCTGCAGATCCTTATCATATTCACCGATATCCGGGTAAACAGCTTTAATTTTATTGTATATCTCTATTTTATCAAGCATTTGTCAGCTCCTGTATTTTTTGTTATTAATCGTTAAATCCACTACTTTGAATATAGTGATCAAGATAATTTTTACAAGTGCACTATACAATATATGTGTATCGAATGAATCTGGGAGAAGACACGGACCTCAGCGTACCTGGCGGCTAGAAATTCGTCTTTGATGATCCCGTCCAAAATAGCATCTCCTAATTTAATTCGAGAAATCTAACTCCGTTGTTCTAAAAAAGCCGTCTTGTCCATGGACAAGGCGGCATAGGATCAGTTCCCATAACTCATTCAACTTTTGATATCAGGTTTTCTCGGCATCAGCCTTCTGCTGATCAAGCCAGCATGTAAATTTTTCGGAGCAGATACCACATTTATCAGCATCAAGGCCAACTTTGCGGAATTCTTCAAACGAATTCAACCAGCTTTCTCCAGTCCTCGGGCAGGTCTGGATAAATTCCATAAAATCCGTGAGGCTTTTCAATGTGGTTTCGCTAAGGGTATGCTCCATTTTACAAGCCTCTCCGTCGGCTGTGGGGCTGTCGATCTTCAGGATGTCGGTGAGAAATCTGAACAGAACGCCATGTCTGCGGCGCATCTCTCTTCCAACTCCGGCCCCGACTTCTGTCAGCCTGACGTACTCATGTTTTTCATAGTCCACAAGATGCCTGTCATTAAGAGCCCGAAGCATACTGGTAACCGTGGGCATCTTTACATCCATGCGACTGGCTATATCCTTGACCCGAACAACCTTTTTTTCGACGTCCAGATCGTAAATCACCTCAAGATAATCCTCCATTGTTGAAGTCAGAGGCTTTTCTTCGTTTTTCCCTGCGGTTGTAACTCCCATGGTTTACCCACTTGCCGATTGTGTTTTAGACTATTCAAATTTAATTAGATTGTTTTAATATAAAATACCCACACCGGTGTCGAGACAATTTTTTAATCAAAATTAAGCATCATTCACAGTTATTACGATTTCCCCATGTGTTCTCTACGCCCAAATACCATGAAAATGATGAACCGGGCCGTGGCCTTTTCCAAGGGAATAGTCGGCTCCTTCTTTAAGAGCCTCGGTAATGTAACCTTTGGCAAGATAACAGGCGTTTTTCAAATCATAGCCACATGCAAGATACGAGGCCACAGCCGATGAAAGTGTGCAGCCGGTCCCGTGATTGTTCCGTGTGTCCACTTTGCTGCTTTCCAGAATCACGATGTCATCTTTATCCCTTGAATAAAAAACATCGTCGGCACGATCACCCATGTGATGGCCTCCTTTCAGAAGTACATGATCAAACCCCCATGTTCCAAGATCCCGTGCCGCTTTTTCCATGGCCTTCTGATCCGGAATATCATAATCCAGAAGCCATGATGCCTCAGGGATGTTGGGTGTCACAAGGGCCGAAACCGGAGCCATGACCCGCGCAAGATCCTTTGACGTTTCCCGTTCCATCAGGCTGTCGCCGCTCTGGGCCACCATAACCGGGTCGAACACCACATTCTTGATTTTGTATTTCAATAGATAGTCCGCAACACCTTGAGCAAGTTCCAGAGACCAGAGCATTCCAATTTTAACCGCATCCACTCCCATATCAGACAGCACAGCATCCAGTTGTTTTTCCACACATTCCACACTCATGGGCCAGACCCCTGAAACACCTTGCGTATTTTGAGCTGTGATGGCTGTAATCACCGTCATTCCGTAACAGCCCAGTGCAGAAAAAGTCTTCAGGTCAGCCTGAATTCCAGCCCCGCCTCCACTGTCCGACCCTGCGATGGAAAGGACTTTTTTATAAGTTTTCATACCCCTTGCTCTCTCAAACCTAAAATGTTCGATAACCAAATCCGCTAAATCGCATCAGCCCCGAATCAACCCCAGCCGGTTGCTGAGCGGCTCCCATATTCGATGTTCGATGTTGGGCGTTCGATGTTCGATGTTCAGTTTTTCATTGTTCAGTTTTCATTGTTCAATGTTCATTATTTTTAATAATTCCCATCAATCCCAAACCGGCTTAGTCGCAGCAGCAATGATTTTCTCCTGACGAGCAATGGTTTCTCTGTACTGGGCCACCTGGTTTTCTTTTTCCCGAAGCTGTTTTTCAAGGGCATTCACATTGTCAATATACTCCTGCAACTGTTTTTCAATAGCCTCACTGCTTCTCTTTGCAGATGCATCAGATTCCTCAAAGGCCATCTCCCGTTGCTTGTAACCTTCAATGATTTTATGATACCGGGCACGAATGATATCTTCAGCTTTTTTCGCCACTTTAGTCATCATGACAAGATTCAGCACTTCCATACTCAACGCAATGATAAACGCGTAAACAATGCCTGCCTTTCCAAGATAGGATGTAAAAAAAATTCCCGCCATACCTGAAATAAATACCATGGGTCATTGTCTCCTTGATCTATTAAGGCAATAAACTATACAGAGCATATGAAAGCCCACCCTACATACGTAACGACTATTAGCGCTATGTATAAATCCTGATGAACTCGTAAAAAAGCTTGGGGAGGGCTGGCTATGGGTCTTTTTACGACGCCATTAAATTCTGCACGTCCGGATATCCGATACAATAATCCCTTTACAGCCAACAACACAAAGATCATCCATCACCGAGTTGATACCCTTTTTCTTTGCCATGGCTTTGACTGCGAACCAGCCTTTTTTACTCAAAGGAGCCACCGTGGGGGATTCGATACCCGGTGTGATATCACAGGCTTTTTTCAGATTCTCCTCAGAAACGTCGTATTCAATCATCACGTAATCTCTGGCCACAACGATCCCTTTGATCCGCTCAATAACCGATTTCACTTCGGGTCTTTCCGTGTCCGCAAGATCTCTTCCGATCAGCACGGCCTCCGAATGCATCACCGCATCCCCAACTGTTTTCAAACCCGCTTCCACCAGGGTTCTGCCCGTTTGAACCACATCGGCAATGGCATCGGCCACCCCCAGACTGATAGAAATTTCAATGGCACCGTCCAGCTTGATGACCCGGGCTTTGACCTTGCGATCGTGGAGATCCAGAGCCACCAGATTGGGGTAGGATGTGGCAATACGCTTTCCACCAAAATTTTCAGGTGTCAGGTCACTGTCTTTTGGAACAGCGTAATAAAAATCTGATTTCCCGTAGCCAAGGGCGCAGATTTCTTCTACTTCCGCCTCGCTGTCCGTCACCAGATCACGACCGGTCACGCCCAGATCAAGGGTTCCGTTTCCCACATACACCGCGATGTCTTTGGGTCTTAAAAATATAAATTCGATCTGGTTATCACGATCACAGATTTTCAGCTCCCGGCTGTAGCGTTTCACCCGGTATCCGGCATCGGAAAAAAGAGCGATAGAATCTTCGGACAGAGAGCCTTTGTTGGGAATGGCAATTTTCAGCATGTTACACCTTGGTTTCAGCTTGCTTGGTTTAGAGATACTTATAGACATCGTCCAGTTCAAGACCACAGGCGATCATCATCACCTGAACATGGTAAAGCAACTGGGAAATTTCTTCTGCGGTTTTCTGTTGCCCTTCGTATTCAGAAGCCATCCAGACTTCACCGGCCTCTTCCAGAATTTTTTTACCAATGAAATGCTTTCCCTTGGCAAGGGCCTGGACCGTACCGGAATTAGGATCTTTATTTTCGGCTTTCTTTTTCAACTCAGCAAACAGCTCTTCAAATCGTTTCATCGTTTTTCCAGGAATTATTTTTCTATTGATAACCAGTCTAAATGATGAGGGCGGGTTTGTAACCCGCCCTCATCATGACTAAGAAATTTGAGCGATATCTTTTTATAACCCATCTTCCCTTAAATCTCAATTTTTTATCTTAGAATCCCAACGGGATTCCGTATCATAGCCCAGGGTTGCGGCAACGCCGCTACCCTGGGATCACCAGCGAACATCCCTCAACCCCAACGGGGTTGCATCCGTATATTGGTGATTCATGGGTATGTTACGCAACCCCGTTTTATGAATCAGTAATGCTTATCCGCATAACCAACCCAGCCATCAGCTTCCACAAGGGCGCGATCAAAGCCGGAGATGGTAAAGGGGATTTCCTTTTGTTCAGAACCCGCTTTCAGAACAAAGACATTTTTTGTGAGATCTGTTGTCAGGGTCGTGTCTTTTCCCTTGAACGTGTTAAAAATCTCATCAATGGTTTCTGCCGGAAGTTCAACGGCCATCATGCCGCAGTTGAACATATTCTGTTTGAAAATCCGGGCAAAGCTCTCCGCAATGACCAGATTGATATCATTCACCTCAAAAGCCCAGGGCGCATGTTCACGTGATGAGCCGCAACCGAAATTGGCCCGTGATATCACCACCTGTGACGGTTCGATATCTTTTTTCACGTCGAAGCCTTTAAGTTCCAGATCTTCAAGAAGAAAGGCTTTTAACGCCTCCTTGCTGATTTCAGTCAGATAACGGGCCGGAATGATCTCATCGGTATTGATGTCCGAGCGATCAAGAAAAAGGACTTTACCGTTGAACTGTTTCATCGCGCACCTCCCTGAGCTTTGTACAAACCTGAATTTGTGATAACGCCTGCCACTGCCGTTTCAGCTGCTGTGGCCGGGCTCATCAGATGAACCATGCCGCCTTTGCCCATGCGTCCGTTGAAGTTTCTGTTGGTGGTTGACGCACAGACTTCGCCCTCAGCAAGTACGCCGTTGCTCATTCCAAGGCAGGCACCGCAGGTGGGATTGGTCACACAGAAACCCGCATCCATGAAAATTTTAATGATGCCTTCATCAAGGGCTTTCTTAAAGATATCAGGCGTTGCCGGAGATACAATGGCCCGGACATTGGGGCTGATGGTTTTCCCATCGAGAATCTGAGCCGCAATCCTTAAATCCTCAAGACGCCCGTTGGTGCAGGAGCCGATATACACCTGATCCACGGGAGTCCCTTCCATCTCCTTCACTTCCTTCACCTGATCTGGCTTGTATCCGAACGTAACCATGGGTGAAAGTGTGGCGGCATCCATATGGATCACCTGATCGTAAACCGCATCCTTGTCAGCCGTCCATTTTTTAAAATCTTCAAGGGCTGCCTGTTTATCTTTATAATCGTCTTTGATGAAATCCCAGAGATAGTCCACCGTGGTCATGTCCGGCGCGCAGATCCCGCATGTTCCGCCCGCTTCGATAGCCATGTTGCAAAGCGTCATACGAGCTTCCATGCTCATGCTGTCCACCACACTGCCTTCGAACTCGATCACTTTGTTGGTGGCTCCGTTCACGCCCAGTTTGCCGATTATGGCAAGAATCACGTCCTTGGCAAACACACCCGCAGGAAGACTTCCGTCAACCACTACTTTAATGCTGTGCGGGTAATGAAACGCGCACACCCCTTTGAGGATGCCCACTTCCAGATCCGTGGTTCCCACACCGGCGGCAAACGCTCCGAACGCACCGTGGGTGCAGGTATGGGAATCGCCCATGATGATGGTGTAACCGGGCCGTACAAATCCTTTTTCAGGGAAAATCGCATGGCAGACCCCATTTTTCCCGATATCAAAAAAATCCACGATCCCCTGGCGACGGGCCCAGTCTCTCAGGATTTTCCCCTGAAGCGCTGTTTTAGAATCTTTGGCTGGAGTCACATGGTCGATGACCGCCTTGATTTTCTTTGGATCAAACACCCTGTCCATGCCCCGGCTCACCAGGTCATTGATGGCCACCGGCGTGGTGATCTCGTGACAGAAAACCGCATCAAGCCGGATCACGTGGATATCACCGAACGGATTATCCACCTGATGGGAATCAAAAATTTTTTCCGCGATGGTTTTTCCCATAAAACCTCCCTTATGTTTCGTTCTTATTAGATAATGATGTTATTTTCTCACAAAAAGAAGTCTTGGTGGCGTGATAACCCACAACGCTTTCAGCATCACGTCTCCGGTATTCTTCAAAATATGCGGTATGTCAGAGGGAAACGACACGCTGTCACCCAGCAAAAGTTCGTAGGTTTCTGTACCGTAAACAAGTTCGCACTGACCTTCGAGGATCAACCCGAACTCTTTTCCCGCATGGCCGTATTCCATATCCCCTTTTTCGCCTCCCACGCCGATCTCCAGCATAAACGATTCCATGGCATGGTCTTCAGACAATTCTTCCGTCCGGGAAAGCTGGCGAAGAGTCACCCCATCCTGAGCCAGAGTGCTTCCTGTTCCGGCTTTCAAAATGGATACTTTCTTATTTTTTTTGTAAGCGCTGAACAGGTACTCGTGATCCACACCGAGCACGTCAGCAAGGGTAAGCAGTGTATCAATGGACGGCGAAACCTTGTTCCTTTCGATCTGGGAAACAAGACTTTCACTGACACCCGCAAGGGCCGCCACATCTTTCAACGTGATGTTCTTGCGCTCACGAACTTCCCTCAGCTTCCCGCCAAACTGGTATTTTATTTCAGACTTAACCAATACTTCACCTCCTGAAGTATTTATAAAGTCAAATTATGGGGGTTGTCAAGAAGATTTTCTGTGTCAACTGCCATTTACATAATGATAATAGTGAAGATAATTGACACAATACCGTTTCTTTAACATATATTAACCTGACGAAACGTTGTTGGGCACGGCGCCTGTGCCCTAACGGAAGACAATTAAAAGGAGGAACATATGAATGTTTTACTCGTCAATGGCAGCCCCCACCCAAAGGGCTGTACCTGGACTGCACTTCAAGAAGTGGCCGGAACACTGAACACTGAAGGGATAGAAACACGGATCTTTCAGGTTGGAACAAAACCTCTGGCCGGTTGCATCGCCTGCAAAAAGTGCGCGGAATTAGGACACTGCGCGTTTTCGGATGCTGTCAACGACTTCGTTGATCTCGCAGTGGAAGCGGATGGATTTATTTTTGGATCACCCGTGCATTATGCAGCCGCAAGCGGTGCCATAACGTCCTTCATGGATCGGGTGTTTTATTCAAATTCAATGTCAGGCAGAAACGCATTTTACTTAAAACCTGCGGCAGCCGTTCTTTCAGCAAGAAGGGCCGGGACAACCGCCGCATTTGACCAGCTCAACAAATATTTCACCATATCTGAAATGCCTGTGATCTCCTCGCGGTACTGGAATATGGTCCACGGCACAGAGCCTCAAGATGTGAAAAAAGATCTGGAAGGCCTTCAGACCATGCGTGTGCTGGCAAGAAATATGTCATGGTTTTTAAAATGCAAGGAAGCAGGCCGAAACGCCGGTGTACCACTTCCCGTAAAAGAAGAGGTTATCAGAACCAATTTTATTCGGGAATGAGCCATATATTAACACGGCAAAAAATACACCAGTAGGTCAGTCTTACGCCCGACATCCATGGCGGGCAAAAGCCCGCCCTATGGCCTTAAGGAAACGGCATTGAGATTAGAGAGTGCCTGCGTATGGAAGAAAGCTAACTCTTGGGGAGGCTTTGCCTCCGCATGGCCAATCGGGAGATTGGCGTGCCCAGGGGCGGGACTGTGACGCA
Organism: Desulfobacteraceae bacterium; assembly: GCA_041660385.1. Classification (GTDB taxonomy): domain Bacteria; phylum Desulfobacterota; class Desulfobacteria; order Desulfobacterales; family Desulfolunaceae; genus DYJE01. Next base: position 10,508 of record JBAZWJ010000075.1, read on the forward strand.
GGATCAATATTCTGGAAGTCATCATTGGGGTGATATCAATTTTCTTCTCGGCGATATCTCCGAGAAGAACCTCCCCAGACAAGAGTTTCTCCCAGAGCTGGGCAATTCAGTCTGATGCAAAAAAACTGAAAATTGCAAAGCTTCTCACCCCGGGCACGCCAATCTCCCGATTGGCATAGTGGAGGCAAAGCCTCCCATACCCATCATTACGACCTACACGACAGCACAGGAGGCAACCCACTCAAAAAAAAACTTCTAAAAACACTTCAAAATTGACAACTCACAGCCAACCCACCAGGCAAAGGAAGCACAGTGAACATTGAAGCAGACGTTGACGAATGATCACCGCCCTCCATGCCCTTCCGATAAGCTTCCCAGTGTCGCGTGGCCTGAACAGGCGTGGTAAAAATCTGAATTTCAGAAACAAGCATACCGCCAGCAAACATGGCAAAACCATCACTGTGACGGCTGTTGTCAGATGCCACAACGATTCCCGAAGCTAAACTCACAAGACCGGCCAGAGCGTGAGCCGTCCAGGAGCGGCCCCTGATTTCACGTTCTGCACAGGCTTTGAGAAGATCTTCAGCTTTTCGGAGTTTGATCGCCCTTTCCTCTTCTGTGGTTTCTGGCAGGGTTTTCAATTGTTCTGACGCTTTCCAGGTGTTCAGGGGATCAATCACCATGCCCATAAAACCAAGAAACGACGAACTGGCGTTGACCACGGCGTCATGGCGGTCTTCTTTTTCATCGGATTCGTCGTTGGTCAAAGCATCTCCAGTATAAAGATAGGTCATGGCGCCGTAGGCTGTGGTCCATCCGTATTGCCATGTTCTTGCCGGTTTTCCGGCTTCATCAAGACGCGCTTGAATCCAGTGGATTTTTTCGGTTGTGTCCTTGATTTCGTCAGCCGCGAACACAGAACCGGCTGATGACAAAACCGCCATCGCCGCCAGAAAACCAAAGACTATCTGTGTCAGAGACATTCCGATCCTGTGAAACGAGGTATTCATGATTTCTCCTTGCAAGCTGTTTACATAATTAACCCGGCAACAAAATGCATCCATTTTTTCGCATGGAAGCGATGGGTTAGCTCTGTCATACACACTCCCCCCGGGCACGCCAATCTCCCGATTGGCATAGCGGAGGCAAAGCCTCCCATACCCATCATTACGACCTACACGACAGCACACGAAGCAACCCACTCAAGAAAAAAAACTTTTAAAACACATCAAAATTGACAACTCACAGCTATCGCACCATAAAAAGGAAACACGGTGAACACTGAAGCAGACGTTAACGACTGATCACCACCCTCCATGCCCTTCCGTAGGGGCGACCCGCTGGTCGCCCTGCCCCGCATAACCAGAAACACGCTTATTTTTATCGGATCAGGGCGGGTTTGGAACCCGCCCCTACAGATCCAAGAATATCAAAACCCCACATTAAATCCAACGGCCACAATGGTGGTATCATTCTGCGTTTCGATGGTCGCTCCGGGAAGCTGGGAGTTGGAAAGATCCTTGTCGTCCCATATGGTCCGGGCAAGGCATACGTTCATCACCACATTGTCCACTATGGTATAGGCGATGCCGCAACCTATATGCCAGTTGTCAGTATAAAGCACTTCGTAGGAACCAAGGTTCGCTTCGTAGTAAGCATCCATATCTTCCCACAGGAAATTCGTGTACGTCATACCGGCGCTGGCAAGAAGACCGGGAAGAAATCTATAGGATACTGTGGCCCCAACGGACATGGCGTCCCCCGCAAGATCGGCAATATCTCTACCCAGAGCATCCGTTCCCCAGTCACAATCTTTCTGGAACCAGTAGCTTGTGTTGATTTCGGTATACAGTTTGTCAGACAGATCAATGCCAAGCCCGAGCCCAATCATTCCCGGGAAATCTCTGCGGCTCTTTGCTCCATCAACGAACATGCCCAGATCATCTTGATTGACCGATGTTTCAAGGTCCAGGTTTACTTTGGACTGATACTGTAGACCCAAATTTATTTTCGGAGTGAGATTCACGTTGACCCCGGCAATAAAACCCAGACCATCTGCCTCGTCATCCACGTCCACGGCCAGGTCCGTTTCAACAAAACCACCTGCGCCATCATCGCTCAAACCCGTGATTCCCGCCTTAATGTTGTTTTTGACCAGGATATATCTCATGCCCAGAGCCACGGACACCTTATCATTCAGAGTATAGGCTCCGCCAACTGTCAGCGTGTTGTAGATAGACTCGGCTTCCAGTCTCTCGTTGTCATAACCGGCGAACATTCCGTCCATAACCATACCGACCCCGATCATGTCCGTAGTAATGGAACCATCGGGGTAATCCACCACAGCGCCGCCGCCCGGAATATAGTATCCGCCGAAAACAGCCCAGTTGTCCTTATTGTATGTGATATACACATTGGGAAGAAACCAGTCCGTACCGTCCTGCTCGTGGCTTTCCGCGCCCATGCCCAGATCGTAGGAATGTTGAGGTTTCCGAATCATACTCTGATTGCCGATGTTCACCTGAATGCCGTCGGGTAACTGGCTGACCCCGCCGGGATTGTACACCACGATATCTGCGGCGTCGGTTGCGGCGTTTCTGTTTCCGGTCCGAATCCATTCGGCACTCATGTTGGAAAGGTTGTCGATGTTGGCGTAAACATCACCGGTTCCCATGATAAAAAAAACGATTGCGGCAAACATCCATCGGTTTCGCATAAAGACCCCCTATCTTCGGCTTGGCATGTTTCTGGTTTTTTGGCTTCTTATGATTTCGTACAAACGGAATGTACTGAACCTTATTCAGAGTTTCATACCCTTGTCAAGAATAAACTGACTGGTCAGTCAGTCGGGTTTCGTTCCTCTACCCGACCTACGAGGGTCTGACGCAATCTTGCTGTGCAAAAATCTATCGGGTTAAGTCAGAGTGAATCACCGTAACAAGGGTCAATTGCGCGATATGTTGGTTGAATTGGAATGTTTTTTCCACCTTAATCGTACAATGACATAATCAAAATTGATGAACAACCCATCCCCGCTGATTAGCAACCCGCAATAGCCGAGCCGTAGGATTGACGACTGCCGGGAACCCCACAATTTCAAGCAGGGGAATATCCGCATGATGGTCTGAATAGGCAAAAGACTTTGAGAGATCAATATTATGCTTTTCAGCCAGCTCCCGAACCTGCCGTGCCTTTTCCGTTCCGATACAAATCCGGCCCAGAGACCGTCCCGTACATCTCCCATTCTTATCGGTTTCAAGGGCGGTGCATGCGGTGAAATCAGGCTTTATGAACTGCCGGACCGGTTCAAGGATCTGGCAGGTTGTGGCAGACACAACAACAATCACCGCCCCTTCCCTTGCGTGGTGTTCCATCAGCTCCATGGTTTGCGGAATAAAGATCTTTCGTATCTCTTTTTCGAAAAGCCGCTGGCTGCGCCGCACCACTTCCCGTTCGTGGACATGGCGATAGGTTTTCAGGTAAGCTATGTTATGAATCCGCTGAGATACCAGCCCGCTGTGGTAAAGGACAGCCGTTGCCAGAGGCAGAATTGCGCGGATATAAAACATCCACGATGGAGGCCCGTACTTAAGAATATGAATCATTTCAAGCGTCTGACTGTCTCCGGCAATAAGAGTCCCGTCAAAATCAAAAAAAGCGGCATGTGTTTTCAAGGGTATAAACTCCGGGTTATTTTTGTACTGACCAGTCAGTTTGAACTTGACACACTTTAGCGGCTTCCCTATAGTGAGTCAATCAAAATATATATGAAGAAACATCAACGCGAGGTTCAATGGATACCCTGGTTCTCACCTACGATCTGGGCACCACCGGATGTAAAACATGCCTGTACCGGATTGGAAACGGCCTGACCCTTTTATCATCATCCATGGCCGATTACCCTCTTTACATGACAGCCGACGGCGGTGCAGAACAGAACGTATCCGACTGGTGGAACGCCCTGTGCACCACCACACGGCAAACCCTTTCTGCTGCATCCGTGAGCCCGAAAGACATCGGCGGTCTGTCGTTCTGCTGCCAGATGCAGGGTTCCGTATTTGTGGATGAAGCCGGAGAATCGCTCCGAAATCCCATGATCTACATGGATGGTCGGGCCGTAAAGCAGATGAAAGAGCATCTGGGTCATGGCCTTATCAAAATCAGTGGAATGAACGCCTTCAAAGCTTTAAAAACCCTGTGGATCACCGGAGGCGTTGCAGCCACGCCCAAAGACCCGCTCTGGAAATACCACTGGGTCCGGGAAAATGAACCGGATGTTTTCAAACAGCTCCACACCTGGATGGATGTGAAAGATTACCTGATTTACCGCTGCACCGGTGTCTGCGGCATGACACAGGATTCAGCCCATGTGACCTTCATCTATGACACCCGCCCAGGCAAAGAAGGCTGGAGCAAAAGCCTCTGCCGGTTGTTCGACGTGGACATGACCCATCTTCCCAACGTCATCAAAGCCACCGACGTTGTGGGAACTCTCACGGAAAAAGCAGCCGCAGACCTCGGTCTTGCTCCGGGCATCCCCGTTTTCGGAGGCGGCGGCGACGTGTCCATGGCAGCCATTGGTTCCGGCGCACTCCATCCGTTCGACACCCATATTTACGTAGGCACATCGGGCTGGGTGGTTTCCAATGTGGACAAACGTCTTCTGGATATCGACAACTTCATGGCATCCATTCTTGGAGCCATCCCTGGCAGGTACAATTATGTTGGCGAGCAGGAAACATCCGGGGCCTGTCTTCAATGGGTCAGAGACCATCTGGCACTGGATGAAATCGGCGTTTATCTGAAAGATACACTTATAGATAAATCAGACCTTTCCGAACAGCTTCAAGGACTTTACACCCTTCTCAACCAGGCCATCGAACAAACCGCCCCCGGAGCCGGCAACCTGATTTTCACTCCCTGGCTTCACGGCAACCGGGCCCCCCGGGAAGACGCAAACGCCCGGGGCATGTTTTTCAATATCGGCATGACCACCGGTAAACGCCAGATGGTCCGCGCCGTTGTGGAGGGTGTGGCTTTTCACAAACGCTGGATTCTTGAAGCCATGGAACGGAAGATCCCCAGAAACAACCATGTCTGCTTTGTGGGTGGAGGCGCCCGCTCAAAAGTCTGGTGCCAGATCATGGCCGATGTCCTGAACCGGGAGGTTCGAACCGTCACCTATCCCCAGGATATAGGAACAGCCGGAGCAGCTGTGGTCTGTGCCGTGGGACTTGGCCTGCTGAAAAATTTTGAAGACGCCAAGCCCCTGATCCCCATGGCCGAGACATTTTATCCAAGACCCGAAACCCGCTCTGTGTATGACCGGAACTACAAGGCATTCACGAGTCTTTATAAAAACAACAAGGACCTGTTCCATGATCTGAATGGCAGACCATAAAATGAATGAATAAAAAAAGCGAACGTCGAACATCGAACACCCAACATCGAACATCGAATGAAGGATTGTGCCATTTGATATTTGTAAAATGATCAGAATGGATGAATGTGTATTGATTTTAATTAAACCTGTGTTGTAAATATGTCTTTTGTGAAATCATCAGGTTTCGGAAGCGCCTTATATACACGCAAGACATGACAGGATAAAGACCCTATGGTAATCAGGTTGATCAATAAGAGCAAATTGGAAAACATGTCCAAACAAAAAAGCATACTTGAAGCAGCCAAGAAGATCTTTTCCGAAAAAGGTTATCATCAGACCACCATGGACGAAATCGCCCAGACCGCCCAGGTGGCCAAAGGGACGCTTTACTACAACTACTCCAGCAAATCCAAGCTGTTTGCCGCAACCGTCACCGAAGGCATGGAAGAGATCATGGCCAACATCAGCCATGAACTGGAATCGGAACTGCCGTTCCTCGACCATTTCAAACTCCTGCTGTCCAGCACCATCCGCCTCTACCTGCAGCACAGCGAAGTCACGCGGATCTATGTAAACGAACTGTCCAGCGGAATTGACAGTGACACCCTGTCTGAAATCAAAAACGTCCGCCGGAAGTTCATCGCCTTTGTTTCTGAAACCATATCCACCGGCCAGGCCAAAGGATACCTCAAACCCCTGAAACCGGAACTCGCAGCCCTGGCCCTTGTGGGAATTGTTGATGCCCTGTGCAACGACCAGCTTGACCGTGACACACACCGCATGGACGAAAAAACCCTTGATGAAACCATTGAAACGGTTTTTTCTATTCTTGCTACTGGGTTGCTTAATCCTGAGAAGATTAAGGGGTATGGGGTTTAGGACTGTTGATATGCATAAAAAACCATTTGAAATAACAGATAATATACTGTAAAAATTCTCGTTAATATTTCGGATCATTTTTCGGCCTGTTACAAATTATCATTGCACCTGTTTTCCAGGATCAATATAAAACATGTAATTGATTTAAAATCATTAACACTTCGGCATTGTTCGACAATGGCAAGCGTACATATCGAAAAATGACCGGATAATAACAATATTAGACATCACGAGCCATTTCACCATGATACTAGCTGAATTCATAGCATCAGAAACCGAAATCCCTATCGATTCCTTATTACTTCTACGTCATAGTAATAAAAATTTGAACATTCTCCACAAGTGTGGTGGATCGATTGAGGAATACACATCGATTCAGCCCGTAGGCTCAAAATACGATTACTATCAAAATTCAAGCCATCCCATTAAAGCTATTATTGTTATTGCCAATGATCGAGTATACGGGGTCTTTAGAATTAATGGCATATCCTACTCTGGAAAAAGAGCCGATATCGGCAGCGCTGAGTACAGGGAATTTATTATTAAACTCAAAAGACCAGGTCAACAAGAATGCCATTGCTTTGATATTGAACGCATTCCTTCAGCTGTCACAGACGAGCCAGTATATGGCTGGGAGAGGCGAGCCCTAACGCCAGTTCAGCGATTTGGAGGTTCTTTCTTCGATGAGATTAAAGTAAACGCCCCAGCAGCCGCCAATCTTGCGGAATCAATCCGATCCCAATTTCAAAACAAGGTGAGCGCATCTCTGCTGTTGCCTTCAATTGAACGAGCAGAACGGCTTAAGAGTGCAGACCCACTTCCAAAACGAATCACGGTCGTCACGTCAGAATTTGTACGCAATCCAGATGTTGTCGCTGAGGTGCTTATTAGAGCGCAGGGAACCTGCGAGAAATGCCTGATGCACGCCCCTTTCTTACGCAAGTCAGACGGGTCCCCGTACTTAGAGGTTCACCACCGGAAGCCTCTATCTCAAGGAGGCCGGGATACAGTAGAGAATGCACAGGCCCTTTGCCCCAATTGCCATCGGCAGCTTCACTATGGTGACATTTAACGAATAAGGATAGATCGCGGCGTGAGGAACGAACGAGCTTTCGTAAAACCCTGGCTGACGTGACTGCGATACACGTGTCAGTGTCAGCATCTGAAAGCCTAAAGGCTTTCGTTTGAGCCAATCAGGAGATTGGCGTGCCCAGAGGGAGAGCAGAGAATGAATTCCGCGAATCCCAGAAACATCATTCTTAATTCGGGTCGGGAAACTGAAAGCAAACGGGCATCGGATCTCTATCCTTGACAAATCAAGATAAAAACCCAGAGATCTTTGATAATAAAGGCTTCTTAACCAAATACAAGGGACTTGCAACCTGTTAATAGTTTAAAAATCGAGTTGTTCAAGCGTGAGCCCCAACGCTGTGGCGATTTTTTTGATAGTGGCCACTCGGGGTTTTTCTGTAATTTCCATTTGAGCGTAGGCGGCCTGTGATATATTCGCCCGTGTTGCAATCTCAGACTGAGTAAGGCCCAAATATTCACGCCACGCTCGCATGGGGGTCCATTCCCGATCAAACACCATGTTGACCACCTCGTTCGGGACCAGAGCTTTAACACGGTCCTGCTGAGCGACCCAATCCCCATAGGGAACGACAACAAACGCCGGAGTGCCGTTCTTGTCATGAATAATCTGAATATTAGTATGTGCGTTCATCACGTTTTTTTACCTCCTGGATTTCGACGATTCTTATCTCGCCGTCAAAGTCGAATAATACACGATAACGGCCAACGCGAAGCCGAAATCCATATGTATGGTTGTTCAAAGCCTTGACCCCTGCGCAGTCCGGCATACTGGCAAGGCCGTTCACAGCTTGCCGGATTGAAGCATTGTCTTGCCGGTCTATCTTGCGGAGTTGTTTCAAGGCTTTGATATGCCATTTAATAGTATTCATAAGAATATATTATAAGTTTTTATAAGAATAATCAATCCGCATTGCATAAAATTTTAAGTGTAAGCGATTAATAAACAGCCCCCCCCCCCCGAGTGGTATACCCGTCAGGATAAGAGAAAAAAGCAGAAAAGCCTTACGGCTTATTTAAGGACTGGGTCATTTGCTGGGTTTCGTACCTCTACCCAACCAGCGATTCCAGGTCCCCTCGCTCCTTGACTCCTGTCTGGGAGTGTAATTCCGGAGACTTAAGCTTCCACCATGCATGGCCGGATCTATGTTACAAGCATTCACAGGCCGGTGTCTGGGAACGAGAAAAAAACGCGCTCCCGATTATCAGGGCATAAAAAAACTGCGGATCAGTCGATCAGGTTGACAAACCTTGAAATGCCAGGAATCCGGGCCATGAACCATCCGCTGAACGTCCGCATGAAACCGGGCGTAGGTTTTCTATGAACGGCGGGCATCCGTTCATAGGCCAGGTTTTTGTGAAGGTTTTCAAGCTCCTTGAGGAGACCGGGATTTCCTCTTTTTTCGATTTCACGCCAGATGCAGGGTTTTGTTTCATCCACGGCGCAGGTGCCCTCCCTATCATGGGATTTCGAACAGGGTCCGTATTTCTTTCGGGCCGGACATTCGCTCACCGGGCAGATTCCCCCTGTGTACGCGATCACGCAATGACCGCAGGCCACGCAGCGGCTGTCGGCGACCGGGTCCTTTTTTCCTGGTGATCACACCGCTTCCCATGGAATCAAGGGCCGCGATCACCGGCATACCCGGATCGCACAGGAACGCGGTTTTCACGCCCCCTGCGCAGCTCATCATCACAAGGCCGTCGCACGCGCCCCTGACCTTGGAAAGATGAATCCGCACAGCCTGCTTCATGATCTCCTCACTGCAGCAGATGTTTACCATTTTTACCACCACCGCCTTGATACCAAGATCTTTCAACAATCCCTTCATCCGGTCCAGGGCTTCCGGCCCGCCTGTACCGTTTAGGTTTGCACAGAAGCTGCACGAAAATACGGCGACCTGCCTCATTCCGCTCAGCATGAACTCAAGTTCTTCTCGCGATTTCCACGAAGACAGAAGCATATGGACCTCCAGAAAACTCTTATTTCAGTCGCTTTCGCTGGACACCACGGATGAAAACAAAAGTTTCGGCGATTTCAGCATGAACGCCTTGACGAAAAGCATGAGCCTTTTACCTATGGGCATGGTGATGTCGTCTCCGAAAGCTTCGAGCAACTCATCGGGCATGTACCGGAGTTTCTTAGCATACAGCGGACTGGTCAGGGAAAGGGTGATATAGCATCCGGGGCAGTTCACCGCCACCTGATCCGCCCCTGCCAGCCCCACATCGACGAATTTCCGGCGCTGCTCCCGGATCAAGCTTTTCAAGGGATTCAGGCTCCTCACAAAGCTCAGGGCCCCGCAGGACAGGTTGTTTTCTCCGTGATGGGGCAGCTCGACGATGTCCATTCCGGCCATGGAGTAGAGTTTCCTTAAGACTGAAGGGAAATCCCTTTCAAGTTCGGTGACATAACAGGATTCATGAACGGCGGCCCTGAAGTTCAGAGGTTTCTGCACGGCAAGTTCACCGCCTTCGGCTTTTTCAAGCAGCCACTGGTACATGGAAATCAGCTCAAAAGGGAGCTTCTTTCCGTAAACCTTCGGCAGGATGCTGGAAAAGTAGTTGTAGCAGGATCCGCAGTAGCAGACCATCCGTTCGATGTCGAGAGAGCGGAACCGTTCGAGCGTCCGTTCGATAGTTTTTTCATAAGTCTCCCAGGAACCCAGGCGGTACGCCAGTTCACCACAGCAGAGGTCCCGCGGACCGTACTTGGGAAGCTGCTTCAAAACCTTTGAATTATCGAGATCGTGACAGCTGATCTTGCCCACGCAACCCACCCAGAGGATTTCCCGGGACGGCGGCGGTGTTTCGGCCCAGCGGTCAAGGATCCGGTTTTCCTTTTCGTTGAGCATGCCGTAGATATCCGTGAATATGCTGGAACGACCCATGCCATTGGAAAGATAAGAGAAAACAGCGGGAACCCGTTTCTTCCTTTCCAGCGTCCGCTGGAGGATCAGCTCATGGGGTCGAAGCCCCTCCACGGGGCAGTACCTGTTGCAGTTGAAGCAGTATGTGCACTCTTCAAAGACCCTGGGAACCTCCTTGCCCCGGATCAGAGACCGGATCGCAGCCACGGCTTCCGTTTTTTCCATTTTCATTACCGGGCATTTGACAAGGCACTGCCCGCATTCGATGCATTTTCCCCAATAGGCTTCGTTGATGTACGGCATTTCCCAATCCTTTCACAGCCGGCAGGCGTCATGTCTGTGGCAGTCTGGAGGTGATGGCGGCAAAGACGTTTTGTACAAATGGACAGAAAACAGACTAATTCCGTGGGAAGAGATTTGTCAAGGTGTTTATCGGATCAGGATCTACCATCGAAACATTCAATAGAAAGAGAGAATGAGTCAAGGGCAGACCCCTTCAGAAAGTTGAGTAACAATAGCCTTGACACTCAACATGTTGCCAGTGTAATCTTAACCAATTTAAGAGATCATAAGAAGCCCCATACAAATTTCGATTTACGTCCTCTTTTTTATTTTAATACAACAATATATTCATCTGTTTATTATTTTTATCACCTGACAATTTCAATGATGCTGAACATTCATATCGGAAAGTTGCCTGAGAATAACTGTCTTAAAAAACTGGTTGTTAAATAAAAATCATGACTATTTTGGAGGATGTTATGAACTGGTTCATTAATTTGAAAATCAGAGCTAAACTTTTTATCATTGCGATACTGTCCGTGTTGTCTCTGGCAGGACTTGGCGGTTATCTTATCGTTCACATGGGAGATGTTTACACAAAAGCCAGTTACGCTAATGCAAGATTAGTGGCAGCGGCAACTGAAGAGATAACCGTTACAGTGAACGAAATAGGACGAAATGCCGGAAAAGCAAGGCTCGTGTCAGAAAATGCAGTGAAACAGTCAAAAATAACTTCAACAAAAATGAACGAACTTGGTGAATCTGCAAAGAAAATTGGCAGGGTTACCGAAACCATCAACGAGATTTCCCAACAGACCAACCTTCTTGCCCTGAATGCCACTATCGAGGCAGCCCGAGCTGGTGAAGCGGGCAAGGGTTTTGCGGTTGTAGCACAGGAAATCAAGACACTTTCCCAGGAGACGGCTTTAGCAACTGTGGAAATCAAAGGTCAGATTGACGAAATGCAGAACACCGCTTCATCAACCATAGGGGATATTATAAAAATCTCCGATGTGATCGCGGAAATCAACGATGTCATCAACGGAATTGCCACTGCTGTCGAGGAGCTGTCATCCGCAACTATTGAGATTTCTGGTAGTATTTCCCAGACATCCCAGGGGATTTCGGATGTCAATGAAAACTTGGCCGAAGGAGCAACTTTAGTTTCTGAAATGACTCAAAATATTTCCGAAATAAGCAGTGAGGCAAATCAGGTCAATGAAGGGAGCCTTCAGGTGCAGGTCAGCGCAAAAGGTCTGACAGAGCTTGCCGGGCAACTGGAAAAACTTGTGAGCCAGTTTAAAGTCTGAGACATGATTTCACTCCTGTCCAAAACCGATGAAAGGTAGGATAAACCGTATTGATTCTTTAGCCATCCTCTGATTTTTTACAAATTCATCACATTTGATGGGAATAGGCTCAAACCTTGATTATTGATTTATTTAATTGATAATCAAGGTAACCCTGTTTCCTTGCATTCTCCTCGAATTATTTTGTAGGGCTGGTTCCAAACCCGCCCGGAATTTTGAGGCGGGCATGGGGCAGGGCAGGTTTGGAACCTGCCCCTACGGCATTAAGACACCATAAACGTTCGTTATGGGCGACCGGCGGATCGCCCTACGCCGCCATCTTTTTTGAGTATTTGTAGCGATACACCAGCCGCATAAGCCAGGCTTCCAGAATATTGATGGGGTATCCGCCACCGAGAAAAAACGTATCCACCACGGCGCGGCAGTTTTTTTCCAGAACCTGGGCCACGGCAAGGGCATCGTCAATAGAACCGGCAGTGCATAAACCGCCTGTTTCCCCGATCAGAACGGCATTCCGCCATACCAGACCCTTGATGATGGAGCCTGAAAAAGCTGCGTTTTCCATGTCGCCATGGACAACACTGGCATTGACGCCAACAAGCTGGGCGAAATCATCCAGCAGCGGCGGCACAGAGGCTCCGGCACGGGCACAGGTCATGGTGTATGGAAGCTTTGACAGAATCAGCACCCGGATACTCTTTTTCCGGTTGTATATCTCACAGTGCCGCCTTACCCAGGTCGGAACTTGTTCCGATTCGTCATTTAAACGCAGCGTGGCGATATCCAGCGCCCCGTTTCGGAGAACAGGGTAAAACACGCAATCACCCTGCCTTACGCTGAATCCATCAGCCGTCGCCGGAATCATTCCTGTTCGAACAAGGGATTCACAGCATATTTTCACACTGCACTCGTTATGCTGTTCTGCGGCCATGGCCATTTCTCCCTGTGCGAAGTTCAAGATAAAGGGCAAGGACCCTGTCCTCTGTCATCTGATCATTCCCGGACATTTTTGCTGCGGCTGTCTTAACCGTTTCAGCACAGAGTTCCTCAAGTGCACTTGAAACCCTGAATGCCTCGTCCATGTTTCGACCCACGCAGACCGCGCCGTGATTTGCAAGGAGAACGGCGTTGCTTCCCTTGATGGAGACAGCCGCTGACCGGGCAAGTTTTTTTGTCCCCGGAAGGGCGTAGGGTGCGGTGTGAACATGGGGACCAATAACTTTGAGCATTTCACCTGTCAATCCTTCGATGGATTTTCGGGCTGCCGAAACTGCCGAAGCAGCTGTCTGGTGGGTATGGATAATCGCCCGAATCTCCGGTTTCTCTCTGTAAATCTCCTGATGAAGGGCTCGTTCCGATGAGGGTTTATAGGGCCCTTCAGCCCGAAGATCGGCCATGAAAACACGGACGATGTTTTCCGGCTTCATCCCCTCGTAGGATATGCCACTGGGCGTGATGAGAAAAGATTGGTTGTCAAGCCTGACACTGATGTTGCCCCAGGTCCGTGAAACAAGCCCTTCACGGACAAGACGCAACCCCGATTCCACAACAAGCTTTCGGGCTTCGTCTTCGTTCATGTGATAACCTTGATGACGGCCATCCATCATCGCACCCCTTCGATCTGTGAAAAAACCCTGTCAAACCTTACAAGAGCCTCATCAATAATTTCATCGGTGTCCGCCGCCGACGTGTAAAGCCTACTTCCGGCAAGGGTCACAAGCCCTTCGGCCATGTATGCCGCGCCCATATGGGTCATGATGTCTTTTCTGGCGTGGATTTCCTTGAGTTGCCCCGGAATCCGCCAGGGTCTGGTTAAATGGATATCAAACAACATGGTTCCCACGGTTTCAAGATGACAGATGGAACCCTGGTTGTAGACCACAAAAGGAAGAGCGTATTTTTTCATGATCGATTGAAGGCCCGTTGTCAGTCTGTCCCCTGCCCTGCCCGCCACTTCACAGGCGTTTGTCCTCTCGATCTCTTTGACCGTGTAATAACCGGCTGCCGAACTTAGAGGATTGGCTGCAAGGGTTCCTCCCACATGGGCTTTTTTCGACGATTTCCCACCGAGACCTCCGGCCAGACAAGCCATGTACTTCTCTTTGCCCCCCAGCCCTCCGGCTGATGGATAGCCGCCAGCCACCACTTTTCCGAAAACCGTGAGATCCGGGACAACATTGAAATAGCCCTGGGCTCCGTTAACACCCAGCCGGAACGCTGTGACCACTTCATCAAAAATCAGAAGCGCTCCGTAGCGATCGCAAAGATCCCGAGCCTGGGAATTGTAATCGTAATCAAGCGGCCTTGTGCCACTTTCAGGCCCCAGAGGTTCCATGATCACAGCCGCTGTACCGCCCCGCCACCGGTTCATGGCAAGTTTCTTTTCAAGAGCCTTGATGTCGTTGGGATAAACCTCCTGGGTGTATTTGAAGCAGGATCTGGGAATGCCGTGGGATTCCAGCGAACCGGTTCCGGGAATGCGCATGCCGTAGGAAAGCTGATCACTCCAGCCGTGATACGCCCCACCCTGTTTAATGATGAATTTCTTCCCCGTTGCCAGTCGGGCCACACGGATGGCCGCCATATCTGCCTCGGTCCCGCTTCCAAGCATTCTGAACATATCCACACCTGAAAACCGTTCGCAGATAAATTTCGCCAGTTTCAATTCGTATTCATGAAAAAGCCCGGTAACAGGTCCGCATGTTTCGAGAAGCTTGATGACTTTTCCCCTGACAACCGGCGGATTGCTGCCCAGAACCGTGGGACCGCCTGCCTGGAGAAAATCGATATACCGGTTGCCGTCGATATCATGAAGATAGGCCCCTTCCGCCCTTTCAAAGGCCAGCGGATAAGGGTAGTTAAAAGCCAGATTATGCTGAACACCCCCTGGAATAAAAGCCTTTGCCTCGTCGATCATACGTTTGGACGCTGTGCAACGCTCCTTGAAATACAGAAGGTATTTTGCCATGGCTTCGGGCGTGAGTGTTCTTATCGGCTGTTTGATCAAAGCGTTCAACTGCTCGTATATGCTTTTCACATCAGGATATTCCCGGATGGCGTAGCCTGTTTTTTCCATAGTTTCTCTCCTTTCAGAGGCGGTTGGGTGACTGTTCTTCAGAATTTATGGCCTGATTATAGGAGGAGAAAAAAACGGAAGTCAAGAATAAACTGACTGGTCAGTCTAAATTTATGGGCCGTGCGTTCCATGCCATGACGTTCAGCTGTGCTGAAGGGCTTGCAAAATCGGGCAATGTTCTTGACTTAAGTTCCGGCCTTAAGTTACGTCCCCTCGGTGCCATAGCCGTCAGGCTAAGGTTTTAAATGATACAATCCAAAGAATCCCAACGGGATTCCGTATCATAGCCCAGGGTTGCGGCAACGCCGCTACCCTGGGATC
>JBAZWJ010000076.1:0-25707 GCA_041660385.1 Desulfobacteraceae bacterium
TGCTTCAGCTAACAGGCGGGCTTCTTCTTCGGCTTTTTTCTTGGCTTCTGCTTCAGCTAACAGGCGGGCTTCTTCTTCGGCCTTTTTCTTAGCTTCTGCTTCAGCTAACAGACGAGCTTCTTCTTCGGCTTTTTTCTTAGCTTCTGCTTCAGCTAACAGACGAGCTTCTTCTTCGGCCTTTTTCTTAGTTTCAGCTTCTGCTTGCAGACGAGCTTCTTCTTCGGCTTTTTTCTTGGCTTCCGCTTCAGCTAACAGACGAGCTTCTTCTTCAGCCTTTATCATGGCGTCTTCGTTATTCTGATCAGCAGGTTTTTTCGCCTGGGGAGCTGCCTTGTTTCCGGTCTTTTTGGGAGCAGCTTTTTTTGGGGTGGTTTCCTTTTTCGTTGACTTGCCTTTCTTTTCCTTTGCCATGTGAATCCCCTTTGAACTTATATTGAAAGTAGCATAAGATGCTTGACATTGTGTTGATCCGAATCCTGATTATATAGATAATTTGCCAACTCTTATATAATGTAGAAATTGAATTGTAAACTGTTTTTGAATGGTTGCGGTCTAACTCATGAATAACAATCATATTTCCGCTAAACTTGAGCATCTGACTCATGTGATCAAAGGATACGGCTCCCTTGCCGTTGCATTTTCAGGTGGTGTGGACAGTACCTTTCTTCTTGCTGTTTCAAAGGATATCCTCAAAGACAAAGTCCATGCAATTGTGGCAAAAAGTCCTGTTTTTTCTGAATATGAGGAACGTACCGCTTTGGATTATGTGGGACGAGAGGGAATCGTCTGCCATGTAATTGAGCCTCAACTGATGGCGGTGCCGGGGTTTGTGGAAAACGGAAAAGACCGTTGCTACCATTGCAAACGAGACCTTTTCGGTATGATGGTTAAAAAAAAGGAAACACTGGGTCTGAACATTCTGGTCCATGGAGTCAATGTTGACGACCTGACCGATTACAGGCCTGGCTTGAAAGCCGCCGAGGAACTTGGCGTGAAAAGCCCACTGGCCGAAGCAGGGTTTACCAAGAATGAAATCCGCTATGCCTCTTTGATCATGGGGCTTGATACGGCGGATAAACCCCAGATGGCCTGTCTTGCCACACGCATTCCTTACGGGACTCCTGTTACTCTTGAAAAACTTGCCATGATCGAAAAAGCTGAAAATCTGCTTCGAAACATGGGATGCAGGATCTGGCGAGTAAGGCATCACGGGGATGTGGCCCGGATCGAAGTGGGTGGAGATGATTTTCAGCGTTTTTTAGACAAGGACCTGAGGGCGCAGGTGATAGACCGGTTCAAAGAACTGGGATTTCTTCATGTGGCACTGGATCTGGAAGGGTTTTCGTCGGGGAGTATGAACAGAGGGATTTGAAGGAAAAATGAACGTTTATCATTGATGAGCTCATAAAATGTCGGAAATTCAACCCTCGTTTCTCAAACTCTGAACCATCGTTTGCGAGCATTGAATTCAAACGTTGTCCCCTATTTTGCATAGCCGTCAGGCTAAGGCTTTAAATGATACAATCCACGAATCCCAACGGGATTCCGTATCATAGCCCAGGGTTGCGGCAACGCCGCTACCCTGGGATCACCGGCGAACAGCCCTCAACCCCAACGGGGTTGTGTCCAGATATTGGCGATTCATGGGAATGTTACGCAACCCCGTTGGGGTTGAAAACATAATGGGAATGTCCCAGGGTAGCGGCTTTCGCCGCAACCCTGGGCTTTATGACGCAGCCCCGTTGGGGCAAAAAACTGATTTTTGCCTTGCAGACTTATGGGGTATAAGCAGGGCGATAGCCCGCCCAACATTGTTCATAACCATCGGGCATTACTTCTACGCCTGTTCCAGTACCTGCCGCACCTTAGCGGCCAGGTCCTTCCTGGAAAAAGGCTTCTGAATAAAATGAACGCCCTCGTCCAGAACGCCATGGTGGGCGATGACGTTTGCGGTGTAACCGGACATGAACAGGCGCTTGAGATCGGGATAGAATGTGAGCAGGTTGCTGGCCAGATCACGTCCGTTCATCCCGGGCATGACCACGTCGGTCATCAGCATGTCGATCTGCCCGGAGTGCTCATGGGCCAGATGGATGGCCTCGCCCGGGTTGCTGGTCGCCAGAACAGTATACCCCAGTTTTTCAAGCATCATCGTGGCCATCTTCAGGATAGACGGCTCGTCCTCCACCAGCATGATGGTCTCGTGTCCGCGTTCAGCCTGTCGGCCCTGATCCTTCTCTGTTAAGAGGGCCGATTCTGCCGTGAACAAGGGTAGATAGATTCTAAATGTTGTCCCTTGCCCCGGCTCACTGTACACGTTGATAAAGCCGTTGTTCTGCTTGACCATGCCATAAACCGATGCCAGACCAAGGCCGGTGCCTTTACCCATTTCCTTGGTGGTAAAGAACGGTTCGAACAGATGACCGAGGGTTTCCGGCCCCATGCCGCAGCCGTTGTCGCTGACCGCCACCAGTAAATACTCGCCGGGCGAAAACCCTGCGTGATCGGCGCAATAGGCCTCATCAATGGCGGCTACGCCCGTCTCAATGGTGATTTTACCCACGCCTGTGATGGCGTCCCGGGCGTTGACGCACAGGTTGGCCAGGAGCTGATCGATCTGGGAGGGGTCCACTTTGACCGGTCGAAGGGCCCTGCCGGGTTTCCATAGCAGATCAATGTCCTCGCCGATAAGCCGGCGAAGCATCTTGAGCATCCCTTCCACGGTCTCGTTCAGATCAATGACCTTGGGTGCAATGGTCTGTTTGCGGGCAAAGGTCAGCAGTTGCCGGGTCAGATCTGCGGAGCGCTCGGCGGCCTTGCGGATTTCCATCAGGTCATCAAAAAGCGGCTGCACCGGATCCAGATCCTCCAGGGCCATTTCTGTATGCCCGAGGATCACGCCCAGCATGTTGTTGAAGTCGTGGGCCACACCACCCGCCAATCGCCCCACCGATTCCATCTTCTGGGCCTGGGTAAGCTGGGCCTGTAGTTTTTCTTTTTCTGATTCATCCAGCTTACGCACGGTGATGTCGGAGATGATACATGCGAACTGGTTGGGCGCTGGCCGGAAGGCCGTCACCTCAAAGTGTTTTTCTATTTCGGCGGTGTAGTTCTCGAAGAAGGTCGGTTCCCCGGTGAGTGCCACCTTGCCGTATGTCTCGATCCAGTGCCGCTCGATGCCGGGCATGACTTCCAAAACGGTCTTGCCCAGCGTATCTTGCGCCTTCAGACCGGTCATGCGCTCGAAGGCCGGGTTAAAAGCCAGGAAACGGTAGTCCACCGGCTTCCCCGCCGCGTCGCAGACGATTTCGTGCAGGGCGAAGCCATCCAGCATCTCGCGGAACAACGTTTGGTAGTCCCGCTCGGCCTTGCGATGGGCGGTGATGTCGTTGTAGGTGATAACCACGCCGTAATTTTCTATAAGGAGCGGTGCGGCTGTCACGTTGATCCAGGTGATTTTTCCATCCGGTTTCTCGATTCCCATTTCGACATTTTCAACCAGACGGTTTTCTTTTAAAGCCCGTATGCTAGCATATTCTTCTGGCGGCATGGGTGTTCCGTCCGGGCGAATGATACGCCACTGGTTCCCATTTATCCGGCGCTTTTCATGTTCGTCCTGGGGTATACCCAACAGCTCGGCTGCACGGGCGTTGCTTTCCACAATTTTGCCCACTGGATCGGATATGGTTATCCCCAGAGGGAATGTGTTGAAAAGGACGCGATATTTCTCTTCGCTCTCCCAGAGGGACGCCTCGGTCCGTTTGCGCTCGGTAATATCGAAGCAATGTCCGATATATCCCATAAACTCACCCTTGCTGTTGAAATTGGGTGTGCCCAGGTCCAGAATAATCCTGTATTCTCCATTTGTGTGGCGCAATCGGTATTCCATTTCGAAAGGCTCGTGCTTATCAAAAGCTGTCACATATGTTTCAAGGCATCTGTCAAAATCATCGGGATGAACCCCTTCAGTCCAGCCATTACCCCTTTCCTGCTCTATTGTCCGCCCCGTGAATGTGAGCCAGGGGTCGTTGAAATAGTTACACAGTTTATCGGTTCCCGATGTCCATATCAACGCTAAGCCTGTATTTGCCAGGTTGCGGTATTGAAATTCGCTTTCCCTCAGAGCCTTGTTCAGCTCCGTTTGTTCCAGTTTCTGAAATGCCATTTCACTGATGAGCTGGGTCATGTTCTGCAAAAAAACCATGGCCGTTTCAACCTTCTCCTTTGAAACAACAGGTACCTTTTGGAGCGCTTCCATGTATTTTTTTTCATCGAACCCATACGTTTCAGCCTGCTTTTTAAAATAAAACAGATCGGGTTCTTTAAAAAAGAATTGTCCCGAAAACAGATTGGCAACGTGTTTTCCGTTGATTACAATCGGAACAGCGACATCAACCAGTCCGTTTAAACATTGATAGAAATGATATTTTTTACCCTCGGTCATTTTATTTGCTAATTCCGTATCGCTGATTCTACATTTTTTAGCTGTTTCGGGATTGATACGATGAAAATCAGTGCAAATTTGTCTCCAGCCCGACTTGGACAGGACATTTCCTTTAAGGTCTAAAATGGCAGTTACAAAACCTGTTGATTGGTTGAATCCTTCAAGCAACGTATTCACACGTTCAAAATCGATTAAATCTGAAATTTTGTTTTTCATCGGTTAGATCCTATACTGGCTTTAACGTGTCATTTTGATGGATTTGTAAAAACCCCCCCCAGGCCGGGGCCACATACCTCAAAGGAAGCACACAGGGCAGGGTGTGCATTTTTTTAATATAAACTGAATGGGGGTAAATGGTTTATTGCGTTGCTCAATCGCCACAGCCAAACAATACCAAATCTGAGTGCAATTCCCCCCTTTATTGCGAAGCCTCGGGTCTAATACCCCGTCGCTTGCGACGATAAGATTGAATCAATCTTTTGCTGATACTCCGTCCGCTTGCGGCGGGGTAGTTCATTTTTGAACAGCCCTTAAACTATCAATCCACATGAATGACCACAGCAAAGCAGGTGAACAGAATCCACACCGGGTCACCTTCGACTAATTTCAGGTTTTTCACACCTTCCGTGGCTACGATAGAGCACATTTCGGTGCCGTCTTCGATTCTTGCGGCGTATTCGGTGTTGACACTGCCTCTGGTGATCCGGGTAATAACGCCTTTCAAGATGTTGTCAGCGCTGCACTGGGGTTTTGTGGTACCTTTCTGGAGGAGCACCCATGGAGCTTTGATTTCAGCCGAAACAAGAGTACCGATTTTAAGACCCAGCCGGTCCAGGCTGTCGTTGGTGATCACGGTACTGATGCTGTCTCCGCCCATGGTGGTCATGATGACGTGGCTCTGGATATCCCCTGTTTTGATCGAACTGATTTTTCCGAAAAATGAATTCCGTGCGCTTGTTTTCCGTGATGACTCCCTGTCCATGTAAAGCCGTGTCATCCGGTGGATTTCTTCGCTGGAGAAGTTGACGTAGGCAGACGTGAGGTTGGGTGTGGAATGTCCCAGCATCATCTGGACGGCAGGAAGTGGCATGCTGTTTCTCATCAGTTCCACGGCCCGTGCCCGTCTTATCATTTCAGGTCCGCCCAGATTTTTCGGAAAACCGCACTCCTTGGCCCTTTCATAGAATTTTCTTCGGACAAAGCCGGGGTCCACACCCAGAGTGTTCTGCTGGATGTGTTTGAAATCCGGGTTGCCGGCCACCTTCCGGATGTCATTGGATAGGCCTTCAGGGATCTCCACAATTCGCGCTTCGGTATCCCGGAGCTTGTCCGAGGATTTGAAGCAGATGGTCATGTTGTCAAAGTCGATATCTTTGGTTGGATCAAGGGCCAGAACCTCGCTCAGCTTAGCGCCGGTGAAGCGGATGATAAGGAAAACAAGAACAATTCTTTGTCTGGAAAGCCGTATATCCTGCCTGGCTGTCTCTTCAGCCCAGGCTCTGAATGACTCTTCCAACCGGTTTAATTCTATCGTATCAAGACAGGGGCCATCATCGGGAATGGTTAGGAGGCGGCTCTGATTCAAATCTTGGGAAACAGGTTTTGTATGAGGAAATGACCCCTCTTTTGTTTCGGGAGATGTTGAGTTCATGATCCGTTACCTCATTCTGTACGATGGTGGAATAGGAAAAATTGATTAAGATTTCATCATGTTTTAGCAGATTCGATGTGGCTGTGCAATATGGTCAAACTGCTTGACAAAGATTTGGAGGAAATGTTAATTAATAGACACGAAAATAAAATAAATCGTGGCACATTATTGATGTGGTTTTTGGACAGGCTCCTATACAAAAAAAGGAGGAACTTATGAGCGACAACACCGGTCAGGATACAAAAACAACCATAGAAAAACCGAAAAATCGCTATGACAGACTGGAATGGGCCGGAGCTTTCGGTGATCTTGGGACTCTGATTCCTTTTGCTGTGGCTTACATCACCATCGTGAAGGTGCCTCCTTTCGGTCTTCTTCTCATGTTTGGTTTCAGCTTGCTCGTGGCAGGGCTGTATTATAAAACGCCCTTGCCCATTCAACCGATGAAAGCCATCGGAGCTGCGGCCATTGCAGGTGCTGTGAGTCCCGCAGTTCTTTATGGTTCAGGTCTCACCACCGGACTTTTCTGGTTGATCGCCGGGCTTTCCGGGGCGCTCAAACCCATCTCAAAGCTCGCCACCAAACCAGTTGTTCGGGGAATCATGCTGGGTCTTGGTCTTTCGTTCATGACCGACGGCATCAAACGGATGAGGACCACTCCATTGCTTGCGGGTTTTGCCTTGATCGTCACCTATATGCTTCTCACAAATCCGAAGATTCCCGCCATGTTCATGCTTCTTGTTATAGGCATAGTTTCAGCTGTGATCATGGACCCCGGAATTCTGTCACAGTTCGCCGCAGTGCAGGTCGGGTTTAAAGCGCCGGTATTCAGTCTACCCATGATTTCATGGAACGATATTGTGACGGGGACCCTTCTTTTCACCATTCCCCAGATCCCGTTAACCCTTGGGAACGCTGTCATCGCCATCACAGCGGAAAACAACCATCTGTTCCCGGACAGACCGGTGACTGAAAAGAAAATTGCCATTTCACAGGGGATAATGAACCTTGTGTCTCCTATTTTCGGGGGAATTCCCATGTGTCATGGAGCAGGTGGAATGGCGGGCCATGTGCGGTTCGGGGCGAAAACAGGGGGTTCTCTTGTTATTCTTGGGACGATTCTTGTGGTGACAGCACTTTTTTTAAGTGATTCAGTCGCTTTGTTTTTTAACGCATTTCCCGAAGCGGTGCTGGGAGTGATTCTCTTTTTTGCCGGTTCTGAACTGGCCATAACGGTAAAGGATATCGGAGATAAAAAATCGGATATCTATGTGATGGTTATCGTTGCTGGTTTTGCCATGTGGAATATGGGGGCCGCTTTTCTCATGGGGGTGATTCTTGATAATGCGTTGAGACGTGGATGGCTTAAGATTTGAGGGCAAGGGTGGAATTTTGAAGTATAAAAACACAAAGGCCGAAACTATGAGTTCCGGCCTTTATCGATCTTTCCGTCAGTGAAAAAAGATCATAATTAAAAAACAGTACGAGTTTTACTCTTCATCACTGGATTCAGGTTCCGGTGCTGGTTCGGCAGAATCATCTCCACTCGTCCCAGGGGTCGGATCATCAAGCTCAGGAGCAGGTTCCAGGTCGGAGTCTTCACCCTGATCGTCCACATACGTATCGTCATCGCCGCCCTCGTCATAAGCGTACTGCTCATAATCGAAATCAAAATCATCATTTTCTTCAACGACCTCATCATCATTCAGGTCGTTGGTCTGTGTGGTGTTGTCCAACGCAGCCAGAGGACCGGTCTTGATATCACTCGCCGTGCAGGTCGAGGAAGAAGTGACGCCCAGTAAAAACAAGAGGCAAACCAACAGAAGAGAGCATTTAACCGTTTTCATCTCAATATCCCCTTAAATTATTCAAACCGTTTTGTCCTGAAGCATACAAATAAAGTAAGAACAAGACTTCATAAAATCCGGACTTATTAACTGTCATCTATTGCATAGCAAAACATGTGCCATGAAATTTTGATGAATAAAATCACATGAAGATGTGTGTGCGTTATTCTGAATAGGAATTGCTGGTTCCTGTTTTTAATATTTTGCCAGTCTTTTTGTTTTACCTTTAATCGTAACAAAAAATAATAAAACTGTTTTAAAACAAATTGATAAAATATTGATATCCATTATTTTCAGGTTAAAGTCAAGAATTCATAAACCGGAACTATGGGGGCTCATTTTATAAACGCGGAACATCGAGTTCGTGTTTTTTTGTCCATGACATGTGTGTCTCATTTTGGACTGTATTATGGGACAGGGTTGCCATGTAAATTAGGTAAAGAACTATCCATGACTATGAAATAAACCGGATAAATTCATATTCCATGTTGAATCTGTAGGGGCGGGTTCCAAACCCGTCTGATGATTGCAAATCGGGATTATTTGTAATCGTTCTTTTCAATGCCGTATTTGGTGATGAGCTTAAGCAGCTGACGGGAGGTGATTCCGGCTTTTTCAGCTGAAAGTTTCATCTTGCCTTTGTAGTATGACAGAAGTTCTATCAGGTACTGTTTTTCAATGTTATCCACGGCTTTTTTCCGAACATCGGCTATGGGCATGGAAATGGCTAACGGCACTTGAACAAGGGGTGACCCCTGGAACTTGAACAATTCGGCTGGGAAACTGTTCGAGGAAAGGGTATCACCGCTCTCAAGGATATAAGCCCTTTCGATAAGGTTTTCCAGTTCCCGGATGTTGCCCGGCCAGTGGTAGTCCATGAATGCCTCCATAACGAGACGATCCACACCGGTGATGCCTTTCTGGTACTGGGTGTTGAGTTTGGAGATAAAAGACTGAGACAGAATGCCCACATCCTCGATACGTTCCCGGAGCGGCGGAATGAGGATAGGAAATACATTGAACCTGTAATAAAGATCTTTTCGGAAATCTCCACGTTTTACCATGGTCTGGAGATCGTCGTTGGTGGCTGCGATGATTCGGACATCGGTCAGAATATCCGCTTCTCCACCCACTTTCTGGAAGGTTTTGTCCTGGAGTACCTTGAGCAGCTTGATCTGAACCGTGGGGGTGATCGTTCCGATCTCGTCAAGAAAAATGGTGCCCTGATTGGCTATTTCGAATTTACCCATTTTACGCCGCACAGCACCGGTGAAAGCCCCTTTTTCATGGCCAAAAAGCTCGCTTTCGATCAGGCTGTCGGGCATGGCTCCACAATGGACATTGATGAACTGCTTATCTTTGCGCGAGCTGTACTGGTGGATAAGTCCTGCGATCAGGGTTTTGCCTGTGCCTGTTTCACCGTGAAGCATGACGGTGGTCTGGGTTTTGGCCACAGACCTAATTTTCTGGTTCACCTCTTTCATCAACGGGCTTTTCGACTGCTCCATCACCACGGATCGTGTGTCGGAAAGCTTGCCGCGCAGATAGTCCAGCTCCACTTTTTCCCGGTTTCTCTCGTAAACCCGTTCGGTGATAAAGGAGATTTCGGAAGGGTTTACCGGATAGGCAAGGAAATCGCTGGCCCCGGCTTTAACAAGATAAACCGCATCTCTGATTCGTTCAGGGGGCGCCATGATGATCAGGTCGGCAGTGGGGAATATTCTGTAAAACGGTTCCAGATAGGCGGAGTAATGGTTTTCCGGCCCCACATCAGCGCTTCCCATTATCAGCCGGATGTCGATGAAAGAAAAATCGTAGCGTGATCGTGAAAAGGCATCCATGCATTCCATGCGTGATCGGGCAAAATCGGTGTGGACATGGCCGTTAAGGCACAGAGATACGGATTGGACTTCGTCCGAATTTGCAGCGGCGATCAGCACTTTTTTCATTGGAACCATGGAACGTGTATCCCCTGGTGTATGGTGTATTTGTATACGGTCACAGACTTCGAGGTTTTATATAGGAAATCAGAGGATTGCAATAAAAAATATTCGGAGTGGAATGAATTCCATGCAGAATTCGGGTGACAGAAAGAATCAGACGGCTGCGCTATCGAATCCCAACGGGATTCCGTATCATAGCCCAGGGTTGCGGCAACGCCGCTACCCTGGGAGCACCGGCGAACATCCCCCCAACCCCAAAGGGGTTGCGTATGGATATAGGCGATTCATGGGAATGTTACGCAACCCCGTTGGGGCAAAAAAACTGATTTTTGCTTTTAGCCTGACGGCTATGCCCCTGCGGGTGGTTATTGAAATTTGAAACAGCTTTGATCAACCCAAATTCCGGTGTTTATCCGAAACGTGGTAAGATTCGATGAAACGGATGGTCCGGGTTTTTCCATTCAGAACAAGGGAATGGGAGAAGGCCCCTTTGGCGTGGTACTTCACCCCTTTGAGAAACGCTCCGCCTGAAATACCCGTGGCCGCAAAAAACACATCGCTGCTTTTCACCAGGGTTTCCACGGTGAACACCTGGGAGAGATCCGAACCGTGCGCCAGCACAGCCGCCCTCTCTTCAGGACTCTGGGGATCGAGCCGGGCGTACATCTGGCCGCCCAGGGCTCTGATGGCGCAGGCTGAAAGAACTCCTTCGGGTGTTCCGCCCGTTCCCATCATCACATCCACGTCGGCTCTGGGGCTGACGGCCATGAGAGAGCCAGCCACATCGCCGTCGGTGTGCAACTGGATGCAGGCCCCTGTTTTTCTGATGTCGTCGATGAGCTGACGATGGCGTGGTTTATCAAGGACAAAAACCACCAGTTCATCGACTTTTTTACCAAGGGCCTTGGCAATATGATGGAGGTTGTCCGAAACCGGGGCGTCAATATCCACGACGTTACGGGCATCCTGGGGAACCACGATTTTTTTCATGTAATAACTTGGGCCGGGATCGTGCATGGTTCCGGCGGGGCTCGCGCCCACCACGGCTATGGCGTTGGGCCGCCCAAGGGCCAGAAGGTTGGTGCCTTCCACCGGGTCGATGGCCAGATCAAGGCCCAGTCCTTTTCCGCTGCCCACCTTTTCACCGTTGTACAGCATGGGAGCATTGTCTTTTTCACCCTCGCCGATGATCACGGTTCCATCAATATCGATGGCGGAAAACGCACTGCGCATGGCGTCCACTGCGGCACCGTCTCCTTCTTCTTTCTGACCTTTTCCCAAGTATTTCCCAGCGGCCAGAGCGGCTGATTCGGTGACCCTCACCAGATTCAGGGCCAGATTTTTAAAATGTTGATCCATCGAATTCCCCCTTTATTAATGATAGCGCCCGTTCGGTGATTTCACGGGTTGTCTCGTATGAAAAGCCACGAAGGCTCAAAAATCCGTATATTTTTTTCCGCAGCTCGTCCTGTTCCAGATTCCGCCATTGTCCGAGCTTTTTTTTGACAGCATCAAAGGCTGCGTCTGTTTCGTTAAATCCATTCAAGTTCTCGTCGATCAGGTCTTCCTCAATGCCTTTTTCCAGAAGTTCCTGGCGCAGAGCGTAAGTCCCTTTGGGGTTCATGCGCGTTCGGTTTTCAACCCACATGCCTGCAAAATCATTGTCGTTCAGGAAGCGGTTGTTGATAAGCCGCTCCATGGTTTTTGTTCTGCATACTGCTGGAAACCCTTTGCCTTTCAGGTACCGTTCCATTTCGGCAAGGCTTCGTGCTCTGTAACCCAGATAATGCAGCGCCATGTTGTAAGCCCGTTCCAGGTCGTCTTCTTCGGAGAGCCGTAAAATGGTCTCCTCGTCAAGTTCCTGACCTTCCACAAGGCGGGCCGCAATAAAAGGACTCAGTGAAAAGGCGTAATTGTCGTCCAGATACACGCTGATCCGCTGCTTGTTTTTTTTCTGAACCACCAGATCCGTGACTGTTTTTCCCATGAACATTACCCTAACGCATCAATGGAATGAACCACAATGGTTTGTCCTTTGACGGACCATTTCACATCCACATCGAAAATGCGGATGCCGAACACCGAATCATCAGCTTGTTTTGCTTGATCATAATACGCGGGCCTGGGGTCGTTTTCAAGCATTCGGATGATGATGGTGCGAATGTCGGGGTAAATGGCTTCTTTCTGTCGGCATATTTTTTCAGCGTCTTCCGAAAACAGGATTTCGAAAAGCGGTTGCGGCGCATCCGGGGCATAGCCGCCTGTGGCCGAATCAATGATGTCCGAGTAAGGCAGATAGGGCTTGATGTCCAGAACCGGCGTCTGATCCATCAGATCCACACCCCTCAAATGGAGAACCGGTGCATTGTTTTTTATTTCAATCCGCTCCAAAGCCACGGCAGAAAGCCCGATGGGGTTGGGCCTGAACGGTGAGCGGGAAGCAAACACGCCCACTTTTTTATTGCCCCCCAGTCGTGGTGGCCGGACCATCACAGGCCAGTTGTCCGTTATGGCCTGGTGAAAAACAAAAAGAAGCCAGATGTGTGAAAACCTCGAAAGCTCCTTCACGGCATCGATTCTGGCATACTCGGGATCGAAAACAAGAGTGGCCGGTGCTTCCTTGATCAGTCCGGATTGTCTGGGAATGCCGAATTTTTCCTTGAAGCAGCTGTGGATGGTTCCGATGGCTTTGAATGTGAAGTTCATAATTGACCTGTGTTTTCTGGAGTTCAGGATAAGTGATTAATATTGAAAAAATGAACATCGAACATCGAACGCCCAACATCGAACATTGAATGGGTGGCCTTGCCAGCGATGAATCGGCTTGTGGCTTTTTTATCCTGGCCGAGGGAAACTGGTCGTTCGTGATGTGTTTCGATCGGTTCCACCCATCCTACATACTACGAATGGTTTTTTATGCATTTTGTGTAAACATACTCAGGGTCTAAGTCAACACCGCAATCCCATTCGATGGTATCAAATGACACCCGAACCCGGTCAAAGGCATCGGGGTCTTTGATTCGTTCGAAAACGCCGAAACCAAGCATGGGTTTGATATCGAGGCGTCCATTTTCCCCATTGTCAAAAACAACGGAAAGGATGTAGTCCTCACAAGGAGTTACTTTTATTATGGCAGGATACATGGCATATCTCCTTATCGAAGAGGTTGAATTTTGAACGGCTCTTCGCCGTTCATCACAAGATTCCAGTTGGCCATCAGTTCATCCTGATGCAGTTCGGCCCAGAACATCACCAGCTTGGCTTGTTTGCGTGGGAGTTCGCCCTCTGTCAGCTCACA
Organism: Desulfobacteraceae bacterium; assembly: GCA_041660385.1. Lineage (GTDB taxonomy): Bacteria > Desulfobacterota > Desulfobacteria > Desulfobacterales > Desulfolunaceae > DYJE01. The sequence goes on from JBAZWJ010000076.1 coordinate 13,184, forward strand.
TGTCCGGATATCGACAATGGCTCTGTGACTATTGTAATACACATGAAAATGGGGCTGGTGCGGCGGATACTCGCCCGGAGCATAGTACATTCTGATAACCAGCCCGTAAAATATAGAAATTTTTCTAAATTTTTCTACTGCTTTCGCGGTAAGGCTTACCTCCTGGATACCCAGGCTGGTCATATCCAGGTAGCCATGCCGGGGGCCAAAATGTCATGCTCGGCGTGTTCATGAAGCGATTTCAGTTTCATCGCTTTGTCTTCCGGGGTGGTCATGCAATAACAGATTTCAAGCGACTTTGATTTGTTTTTGAAATTCAACTCTGTGGCATGACACGCCATACCATACGTTATGGAAACACCGTTTTCCCCATTGTTTGCAGGGCTGAATGAAACGGTCGGACGTTCAAAATCCTCGATTTCATCGACCAGGGTGATGAAGGCGGAAAGGGGATCGACATCGAAACTCAAGCGGAGGAACGGATTTTCCGGGTTTTCTCTTTCTTTGCGATTTCCCCAGTAGATCTTGGCCATATCGTGCATCATGATGGCGGTGGCCACCCATTCGACCAAGAGAAGGTGCAGGGGAGACTGCGGAGCCGGATACCGTCTCACACTGTCGTTCATCGTGAGAAAACCGATGGCCCCCATGAACCCGTGGGACGAAGAAAGAGCCGAATCCGTCAAGCGAAGGAGTTTTTCCGGCCAGGTTGACGGGCAGGCCCGGTCCTGTTTTTGATAGCCGTTCAGGGCATGGAACATCAAACGCTGGCCGAACTGCCCGACAATATCTTTGGCGTTCCGGTTGGGATTGACTCCCTGAGCGTTCATGCCGTCCAGATTTTTTTTGAACTGAAAGGCGTACTGCCAGGGATACCCTATGTCGTGAAACACGGCGGCCAGATACGCCGCTTCTTTGAAAAAAAGGGTCCAGACTGTCCGGGCGATGGGGCTTTCACTGTCAAGAATCGGGTCGTCTTTTTTCATTCCGCAATCCAGCAGGAAATCCCGGATATACGATGTGCCTTTCCATTGGAGGATTTTGTCGACACATTCATCAAGAATGGTTTTTCCGTTGGGAATTGTTTGTTTCAGGAGTTCAAGGGCCACATACCCGCAAAGCGGCTGATGAAGCACATGATCCCGCTGAAACTTTCCCCAGTCCACCGTGGCCAGCCAGTCTTCCGTCATCACTTCCGTCAGGATGAAACGGTAAGGCGGAAAGGCTCTGGCCGAATAATCCAGGGTTTGCGCCTGAAGGGGATAGAAATTTTTGAAATAATCGGGGCCAGTACGCTTCCTTATTTCTTCAAGCCCCCATTTCAAATCGCCCCTCCGTGACTCTGTGTCTCCAAGATTGCTGTATGCTTTTGGGTCAATGGCAAAAAAAGGACTCATCGAATCCGGCGGGGTGTAAAGGCCTTCCGATAATCCTGTACGGTAGTTTGTTAGGCTGAATTCCAATGGTTGCATTAAAATGCACCCCAACTTATCAAAATATTAGATGTAATTTTCTTAAATTGTTCGTAATATCCGGCTTCTTCCATGGCTTCTATTAGTTTTTCATTTGCCTTGTCATGGGGGCATCTCTTATTGACAATCACTTCATCCGCGAAATGCGTAATATATCGGAAAAGTGGAATCGGGTTTTGTGTTTCATTGATAACAATGGTTTTGATTAATTGAAGAAAAAATCGGCTGTCTGAGCCGATATCCATTAAACGCGCCTGGGCAGCCCCTGTGTCTTTATAAAAAGCAATAAATTTTTTAAAATCGCTGATATCCATATGTTTTTTAATAATATCTTCATGGTTTTTTTTCATGAGAAATGGTTTGCTGTGATGCATATTTTTTATGGCGGTAAAAAACAATTGATATCTCTCCGAATATTCTTCTCGGTTCCATTCAATTGATTCAAAAAAAAGAACTAACTTCAAATGTTTCAACAGGCTATTCTTCTTGATATTTTTCATTTCGGAATCAGAGAGCACAAGGGAAACAAGCTTTGATAGCTGGTGAGATAGACTTTTAAGGTCATCATCGTTTATATTAATGACTTTGATGGCACGAACATCTCTTATTAATTCAGTTTTAAGCTGCTCTATTGACGTTATTTCAAGGAAATCTTCATCACCGTCAGGATTCTGAGCAGATACTATTTCTGACATGTATTTATTTAAGATAAGCGTGTATTCCGAAATAATTTTTTCTGGCAACACATGATTCTTTTGGATATAGGATTTTATGTCGTCAAATTTTTGAAAATATTTATGATTCAGTACGTTATTAAAAAGATTATTGGTTTTTGTTAGCGTTTTTTTTATGTTTTTACAATCATCATCCGCGCAGGTTATCTGAGCTATTGATGCATCGGATTCATCAATCAGTTTTGTAAAATTATCATATGAGTCTTCGTCCCCATCAACGTCAGTCTTGCCTTTATCCTGAAGAGGCGTTTCAAACTGATAGCCAAGATATTTATTGTTAAAAATTCTCCGCATTTTGAATGATTTTGGGTTGCTACTTTTATAGGTCAACAGATCCTGCAGAATGGAAGAAGGATTTTCATGGGGTTCAAGATATTCATAGTAATTTGGAGATGCCCGATTGATAACAGCGGCCATATAATGATCAGGATAATCAAGATAGGATGGGCAACCATCTTGGTCATTATGGATATAAATATTATCCGGATTGTTATAAAATTTCAAAGGGTTGTTTTGTTTGGTGTGATCTATTGACATGGTTGCGAGGCGCATGAAAAACTTTTTATCAAAGTCGTCATCAAAATCCAACTTTTCGGAATCTTGGGACTTCATTTTATGAAACAGTTGATAAGTGCCCCATTTTTTCTTTAATCTGTTATGCACATGATCAACGGCGAATCCGCAACTTTTCAGATCCTGTCTGTCAGGAGATGTCACCATGAGAAACTTGCCTTTTTTCGGCCCCAAGTCCGTCAACCATTCAAGAATTTCAGGGGTGATGCCGACAAAACCGGGCGATGTGTCAAGAACCACTGCATTACGTTTCTTTTTTGATTTTGAATCGGATTTCATGGCCGAAACAAAATGACCAATGATTTCTTTAATGAAATCCAATAAGAAAATGGCATGGATATTGTCGAAGAGTATTCCAGGAGATTCTACCGCCAGATGATTCTTTCCGTCTCCATATATCTGAGAACCTATGATGTTGATTTTTCCGCTGTTGATTCCAATGACCTTTTTTTTGATTTTACCATTAGGATCGACAGCGAACTCAGGAACACCATTTCCCATCATAAATTCATGTGTAAATAGCTTGATTAAATTGATATTTTCATTTTTTCCATTTTCTAATCTTTGTAAAACGTGGATGTCTTTTTTCCAAAACGTAGATTCAGAAATGTCCGCTGCGTTGGTTCCCGTAATATCCAGATCCAGAAACAGAACATTGTATTTTCTTGATATTAATTCTTTTGCCATAAATAAAGCAGCCGTTGTCTTCCCCACGCCGCCTTTCCGGGATTCAACGCTTACAACAAGGTTCGCCTCATGTTTATCACTCATGGTTCTTTGTTCCTCATGGTCTTGGAAAATACATGGAAAATGTCATGGAAGTGTCGGTTCATTCGCTTTTTTCCACAGGTTCATCCATTATTCATCAATGCCGCATCTTTGGGTATTCTACAGACAATAAATCACAGGTCAATGGCAAATCAAATCATGGTACATCAGGTGAAGACCGGAGGCCCCGTTGCGATGTCAACCGATTGAGCAGGGAGCTATGGAAAACAAAGGATGCTGAGCGAAGAATTTCCAACACAACATGTCCACACCGTAATTCCTGAACCTTGAATCCGGTGTCACTACCGGCATTCCCATCATCGGGCTGTGGCAATGAACAACGGTCGTAGGGAGCCTTGTGGATTTTGGGAAGTTCAGCAACCCGAAGGACAGATCAAGGCTGGGATGGGCGGTATGATGTGATGAAAATGAAACTCCATCACGCCCATTCGTCGTCTGTCATATCTTCCACAGGGTCATAGTTGATCCGGATATTGCTCATCAACGGATGTTTCAGAAGGCGCGATCCCACGTTTTTTTTGATGGGGGCCAGCTCAGCGACGGGTGTGCCGTTCCGGCAGATCAGGACCGTGCGCCCGTCCTTCTCAATCTGGGCAAGGATAGCCGATAGATTGGTTTTGGCTTCGTGGATGTTGAATTTTTGTGTGACCATGAGAACCCTATGTGATACCTGTTTAAACGGATTGACCGAGGACGCTAAAAACCCATTTGTATGAATTTTTAGAAAGCTTATACGCATTGAATGCAAGCGTCAGTCATTACTTGGTTCCCAAGTCTTCCAAATCGTGCTTTTACAGCCGTGTGAAATTGTCTGAGTTTCCCTTCCGTATCACAAAGTTCACATTCTGCAAGGAGCCGGAGTGCAGATTCATTATCAATCAACCGGTCAATCTCCTCTTCAATTTCCATGAGCCATTCACGCCGTGAATGAACGAGAAACGAGGCGTTCAGGTTCAACAAATCTATGGTGTAGGAAGCCCTTGTCCTGTCTTCAGGCGACAATGTTAGTGAGGGTTCAATTCGGCCATTGCTCAAATATTCAAAATAACGATCTGAATCAGGTATCAGGGGTGAAATATAAAGGTTCGGATCATAGCGGTCGAGCTTGGCATGTCCACCAAAACGATCATATCTGGAAAGACTGGAAAGAGAGTCACTACTCAAAGCAGAAACGATAAGGTTATGATAATCGAAAGTCCGTGCCGGATTAAGTTCTTTAGGTTCGATATGTTCGATATGACAGCCATGAATAAAGCTGTCCAAAGCAAGCTCTGTGTAGGCACAAAGCCACCATTGCTCTTTTAAGAGAAAAGACTTTGTTGCATCTCTTCGACCTTTCCGTTTAAATCTTTTCCACCGGCTCGTTGCCTCTGGACCTGTTGATGGGGCTGGCTTTTCCAGATCTTTCTGAAGCTCTAAGGGTATTTGTCTTTTAATAATTCTTCGCATCAGCCCAGTACTTCCTTTCGTCTGATAATGCGGTCTGCACGAAGGAGTTCTTTGTGATCAGCACCAAGAATTTTTTCAAGCCTATTTCTCAATTCTTTTGTTTTGTGTTCCTGGTAAAGTCCTTGATCAATCAATCTCATATAATCTTCAAGATCTCGAACATGCTCAAGATCTGGTCTTATAGGAGTATGCATAACCGTTTCGAGGACATCGTTGCTGGTTTCTCCATAGGTTCTGGCCAAAGGCATGGGAGCCATGACCTCTCCAACTTCCAAAATGCGAATATTTTCTTTGTAGACTGTTGAAAGGACCTGTGGGCTGTGGGTGGTTACAATGAATTGAATATGGGGAAACGCACATTCATGCTTTAAATCTCTTAATACAACCTGTTGCCATTGGGGATGAAGGTGCATGTCTACTTCGTCAATCAGAACAATGCCCGGAGTGGCTTGAACGGCATTATTCCCAAGGTGTGGATTCAGTCTGGCAGCCCTGTAGGCAATGTCTGCAACCAGGCCTATCATATTCCGAATTCCATCACTTAGAGTGCTTACAGGCAGGATGCCGTGTTCCGGATGCTCAGCCACCACTTCCTGAGCAGACGGGCTGAAGCGAATGTTTTTCCAGCCACTTGGACGCATGACAGTGTTAACAGCATTCTGAATTGAATTGAACAAAAGGCCCCTATTTGATGATTCAACACTCACGCCACGTTCGAGGGCAGCAAGTTGTTTTTCATAATTCACCATGGTTTCCAACCGAAGCCAGTCGGCAAAAGCTCTGTAACTGGATTCAGGGTTCATACAGTCTGTGTAGCCTGAAAGTCTGCTGGTGGCGCCCGAAGCCTGTTTCTTTTCAGTAAGACGTTTTTCTTTCCATAACCGTCCGGTCCCATAATAGGCGAGCAGGGGAAGTGATATGTTTTCTCCAGCGCGGACTGCCTGCTGAAAAATCTTCGCCAGATGAACCAGAGGCGCACTTTCTTTGATGGTTGTTCTTCCCTTCAAACTTTTTCTGGCGCGTTGCCATTTTATTTCTTTTCCATCAAATGATCCAAGGGCTTCAAGCTTTACCGGATAAACAGTCTCCATATCTACCCGTCCGTCGAGCTCGTTTGGAAGCCTTCTGGCATCATTATTTGAGAAATGCTGACCCTGGCCCTGATCAAATCCACCAAGATAAGGCCCAAAAGCCACCGCAACTGCATCAAGAATGGCTGTCTTTCCCATACCGTTCCGGCCCACAAGTATGGTCATATCCGACATGAAATCAATATGAAATTTGTCGTAGCAACGATAGTTTTCCAAGGTAAGATTTGTGATTTTCATTTTCTTTCCTCACAGCCTGTTTTACGGGTTATCGTCCAGTGCTGAATACGTTAACCGACTTCGGAATATGATCAAGTATGGGATAGAGGTCATATAAAGAACCAGATCTGCGGTGGCATGGCACTTCAAGGCTATACCCACCGCTGTGCAACCATTCCTTATTCGAGTTCATCCCCCTCCGCAGAGTAAGAAGGGGATGAATTGATTAAAAGCTTACATTAAACATTCCGTGTCCACAAAGATCCGATGGCCGGGCCGGTTCCAACGCAAAGGGAAGCGCCGCCAACGGTGAGGCCGAGGCGTTCCATTTCATAGTACAGGCTCACCACGATTCGCAGAGCGGAGCAGCCCACAGGATGACCCAGGGCAATGCCGGAACCGTTGTGGTTGACTTTGTCCATATCGAGATCCATACCGTAGTCTTCTTTAAGCATACGTTTTACGCCGATGAACTGGGCGGCGAAGGCTTCGTTGATTTCCCAGTATTCCACGTCGTCAAAGGACATGCCGGCTTGTTTCAGGCATTTGGGAATCACCACGGCCGGGCCAAGGCCCATGATTTCAGGGGCCACACCGGCGCAGGCTGTGTTGATCAGTTTCATCAGGGGTTTGATACCCAGTTCTTTGGCTTTGTTTTCGCTCATGAGGATCACGGCGGCAGCACCATCGTTGATGCCTGAGGCGTTGGCAGCTGTGACCACACCGTCTTTTTTGAAAACGGGTTTCAGCTTTCCAAGGGTTTCCATAGTGCTGTCTGGAATGGGGTGCTCGTCGGTGTCGAACAGGGTGACGCCTTTGCGTGACGGGATTTCAAAGGGGACGATCTCACGTTTGAAGTGCCCTGCCTTGATGGCGTCAAGCGCCCGTGTATGGCTCATGAGGGCCACTTGGTCGCATTCTTCTCTGGTGATACCGTATTTTACCGCCACGTTTTCAGCGGTTACACCCATGTGACCGCCTGCCAGTTCATCCACAAGTCCGTCATGGAGCATGCTGTCTTCAATGGTGCCCTGGCCCATGCGGTAACCGGCTCTGGCTTTGGGCAGCATGTACGGAGCGTTGGTCATGCTTTCAACGCCCACAACCATGCCGATTTCGGTTTTTCCCAGCATGATGTTGTGGGCGGCTATTTCAAGGGCTTTCATGCCTGAACCACAGTTCTGGTTCACAAGAACGGCGCTGCTCACATCGGAAAAGCCGATGCGTTTGGACACCTGACGGGCCGGAAGAGAACCCTGCAATCCGGGCAGACACTGGCCCATAACGATTTCATCAATGATGTCCGGGTTGATACCCGCACGTTTGGCTGCTTCTTTTCCCACAGCCACAGCAAGATCCCTTGCCGGAACGTCTTTGAGCGTTCCGAAAAATTTTCCGATGGCCGTACGGCAGGCGCTGACCATAACCACGTGTTTGATTGTCATGTGTTTTTTCTCCTTTTGTTAAAATGAAATAATATAAAAAACAAACTGTTAAAAGTTTAATTTGGCTGTGCTCAATTCTCAGTTTATGCGACCTCCGGCGGCCCTGCCGGGGGCCAAACTTTTCAAAAGTTTGATAAACATGTTTTGTGAGGACACATTTCAAACCCAAACCCATTTGTCCAGATTTTTAAAATCTGGCCCCCGGAGGGCCGCCGGAGGCATCAAAAATTATGGTCTGAATACCTCGTCAAACACCACCGTGGATTTCTTAGGTGGCAACGCGGCCTTGTTTTTAATGGCATCTTCCAGATCGGCCTGGGCATCCGGGTCAATCCACCAGTAACCGTAAGCGCTGCTTTCCCTTCCGAATTTGGAAAGAACGGTTTTTGGGGTTCCGAATTTATTCCAGTAGAGAAGCCGGGTGTAGTTGACGTTCCATAAAAGAACGTAGGGTGTCTCGTCACAGAGAATTTTGTCGATTTTCCGGACGATGGCGTTCCGCTTGTTCACATCGAAAATGCTTTTCTGCTCTTCTATGAGGCGGTCAACCTCTTTACTTTTGAACCCGGTGATGTTGTTGCTGCCTTTTCTGTCCGCTTCTTTGGAGAACCACATGCTTTCAGGGTCTTTGAATATGCCTGCTCCCCAGGCGGCCCAGGTCATCTGATAGTTGAAGCTGTCCATGTCTTTGGCCCAGGCAGCCCAGTCCTTTTTATCGGCGATCAGCTCAATGCCCACGTCTTTCAGGTCTTCGGCGTAGATGGCCAGAAATTTGTCCGTGGTGGGGTCGCGGGTCAGGAATTTGAAGGACAACACTTTGCCATTTTTTTCAAGAAGACCTGTTTTAGGATTGACCTTGAACCCGGCGGCACTCAAAAGGGCTCTGGCTTTTTTCTTGTCCATTTCGATCAGGGGATTGGGGCAGGGGTTCTTTTTGGAATACAAATCTTCGTAATACGACCTGTGGAGGAAATACTGGTCGTACATGATGGTGTGGTTCATCTTCGGCCGGTCAAGAAGAAGGGCCATGGCCTTTCTTACTTTCACGTCGTTGAAGGGGAACTTTCTCATGTTCATGGCAAAACCCTGGAAACCAATGGGCTGAGAGTTCACGATTTTCTGTTTTACGATGCGGTTAGATGTGAACAGTTCACCACCAGTGTCATTCACCCAGATTCTGGATGTATAAACCGGGTAGAGGTCGACCAACCCTTTTTTGAACGCTTCAAAGGCGTTGTTTCCATCGGCGTAGAATCTGAATTTCAGGATGTCGAAATTCCCCGTACCCTTAACATTGGGGGCGTCTTTGTTCCACCAGTCTTTCCGGCGCTGAAGGGTGGTGTAAATGCCTTCCTTGATTTCACCGAGTTTGTAAAGCCCTGACACCACAGGGAATTCAAAGTTGATTTTATTGAAGTCTTTGGATGCGTATGCATGTTTGGGTAGAATCTGAAATCCTCCGCAGGCCCCCAGGTTTTCCCAGTGAATGTTTTTAGCTGTGAACCGGATGGTTTGTTTGTCCACAATGGTCGGGGAGGAGAAGCGCTCAAGGCTCACTTTATGTGGGCCAGTCATGTTTTTCGGATTGATGATGGCGTCGAAGGTCCATTTTACGTCTTCTGCTGTGATGGGTTTCCCGTCGCTCCACCTGGCCTTGTCGCTGATGTGGAATGTAAAGGTTTTTTTATCGTCGGAAAGGGTCCAGCGGTCGGCGATCCACGGCTCGTAGTCCAGAGTGATGCCGTTCATGGTGAGAAGGCTTTCGTACATGCCCCCGAAGATTTCAGAGGTCAGAGAGTTGTTGTCCAGGTAATAGTTGAAACTTTTGGGATACTGACCGCCGTAGATGGACAGAGTTCCGCCTTTTTCAGCATCTTTGCTGGCGATGGGGTCGGGGCCGGGTTTGTAGTTCTTTTTGGGAAAGCGTTCTTCGGATTGGGCTGATGTAATAAAAACGAGTAGGCCCAGGAGAATGAATGATATCAGTTTATTTTTCATCGAACGACTCCTTTGACGTGAAAATGAACGTCCTACTGAACGTCCAACATCGAACATTCAACATTGAACATCGAATGGGGTTGCCTCTTCAGCCGTGAAGAATGATCGAGTTTTTCACACTTGACGAGGCTGTTGGTTCATCGTGATGGGTTTCACCCATCCTACAAATCTGGATGTGTGCTTCGTAGGGGCGGGTTCTAAACCCGCCCTGCCAAACGCTGGTTGATCAAACGTTTTTTAAAACATCAATCATGGAATACACTCTTCCCTTGATCTTTTCCTTCACTTTACCATGGAGGAAAACCACCGCGTCCAGGGTTCCGTCTGCGTATATGTCCCGTCCACTGATGTTGTGGGTGATGGCGAAGCGGGATGTTTTGTCGGCGGAATCCAGGGTGTAGGTGTGCCAGCCGTGGCCGTCCAGGTATTGTTCCGGGATGTTCCAAAGGTTTTTCTGGTTTTCCGGGTTTCGTTCCATCTGGATGTCATCTTCCGTGAATTCGACGCCAAGACGGTTGAAATAGCCGATCATGGCTTTGGCTGTGCCGCTGGTGTCCGCTTTCCAGCTCTGGTGACTTTCTTTTACATCCATGGTGTAACCTGTGAAAAGACCCGGAAAGTTCTCGGCGGCGTATTCCATCATGGCCATGAGCCCCACGATCTGTTTCGCCATGTTGGGGGAGATCACAGCAGGAATGGAAGAGGCAATGACACGGTCGTGCATTGACTTCCTGTCTCCGCCGGTTGTTCCCATGACAAAGGGCAGGGCGTTTGCGCAGTAAAAGTCGGCATTGGCGTTTACTGCACTGGGGTGCGTGTAATCCACGGTGATGAAAAGCCCTTCGTTTTCGCTGATCTGACGGATGGAAGCAGCCCGCTGGTCAGGCTTGATCAGGGTGAAGGAAACGCCTTCCACGTCGTGATACTCTTTCGTGATATCAGGGCCGGTCAGGGAATAGGGGAGTACGTTAAAGCGCGGGTCTTTTAAAGCATAGCGGCATATGATTTCTGCCACATTGCCGGGAAGGCCGTTGATCATAAGTTTTATTTTGTTCATAATAAGTGTTTATCCTAAAGAATGATGTTAAAAAATTGTGGGGTTAAATTAGCTCAGGATTCAGATTTTATCTACGATTTTTTTGAGTTTTTTGAGCAGCTTGTCATCTGTTTGACTCACATGGTATTTGAGATTTGCAACCGCCTTGGGGATGTGGTCTTCAAACTGGGTTTTTCCTTTGACCCGGCTTAAAAAACCAAATGCTCCCAGCATTTGAAGGTTTCTGGTGATCTTGAGGTATCTATAGCTTTCCAGAAACTCCTCAACCACCACCGGTGTCAACTCACTGTAAATTCCGATGAAATAATCAACCAGCAGATCCTGAACATTGTGGGGTAACCCTGTGTAAGGGTCGATGAGCAGAGAGGCAAGGTCATACTGGACCGGTCCCAGACGGCCAGACTGGAAATCGATGAAATAACAGCGGTTGTCTTTAACCATGATGTTTCTGGACTGGAAATCACGAAGCATCAAACCGTCGTAAGCATACATCAGGGCATGGTCAGCCAGATTGGAAAAATCTTCTAAAAGATCTTCTGGGTCCACATCGAGCCCAAGATAACCTTTGACAAAGGCTTGGATAAAATACTGGCATTCCCGCTCAATGATCAGAGTTTTATCATAACGGTTTGTCTGAAATGCCCATTCCGGCTTGAAATTTATTGCGCCTTTAACGGACATCCGGGCCAGATTTTTCAAGGCGTCTTTGTAAAGGGCAATGGATTTTTTGCTGTTGCCTTGTTTAAAAGCGGTCTCCAGGTGAATATCTCCCAGATCCTCCAGATAAACCTGGCCAGCAAAGAGGTCACTCCAGTAAATCTGGGGAACGGGTACGCCTTTGGACAAAAGGTGTCGGCCAATCCGTTCAAAGGATGCGGCTTCGCAAACCGGGGCACCCAGCGTAATGCCGTGGTCCGCGAGAATCATGGAGTTGCCCTGGTTTTCAAGACGGTAGAAGGCCCTGTCAGAGCCGTCTCCTGAAAGGTGGGTGACGGACACAGGTGATACGGTTTTTGTATCGAAAATCTTGCGGAATAGTGTGGGTGCTGTAAAATCCCGGCATACCTCGGAGTATTTGGACGGACTGCCAACATCCATCCAGTAACGATCTTTAAGAATCATGGCTTTGACGTGCTGGCCGTTTTCGATAAGTTTCCGGTAAAGGTCGATGCTGCTGGACGGGCCTTTCGGAATCAGAGGGATCACGGAAGGATCAATCACCTGAACTCCGGTGAACGCCAGATCTTTAACGGCACCGTGCGGTTTTTCTTTCAGATGGAAACCCAGAACAAAACCACCCTTGTCGATGGTGACGTTGTTGAACTCGGCGAAGTCATGGAGCACAAGAGTGACCGGGCAGCCGTGGCTTTTGTGAAAAGCATGGATTTCGGCGTAGTCCATGTCGGTGACAATGTCGCTGTTCACCACCATGAAGGGATCATCACCTAAAAAATCCCGTACATTACGGATGGCCCCGCCGGTTTCCAGAATTTCAGGTTCGTATCGTGTTGTCACAGAAATGCCGAACCGCTGTTTACTGATGAATGTTTCAATCTGCTCGTGGAGATGGTGGGTGTTCACCACAACAGCGTCACACCCACCGTCGATGAGCTGGCGTATGGTTCTTTCGAGAATCGGTTGCCCGCCCAGGGGGAAAAGGGGTTTGGGAAGGCTGTCCGTATAAGGTTTTAACAGATCGG
>JBAZWJ010000077.1:0-25619 GCA_041660385.1 Desulfobacteraceae bacterium
GGTAGATTTTGGTCTGAGACAAGGCCGCAGAAAATTTTGACCGCAGGCGTAGCAGCGCTACGTCGAGGATCAAAATTTTCGAGAACGCCGTATCAGGCCAAAAGATGCCGTTTCCGTTCGGGCACTATTTATCTCCAGTGAATCAATTGGCTTTTACCACTGAAAAATGACGATCAAGTCTCATGGTACTGAATAACCCGTAAATATCATCGGCAATATTGATGACTTTCAGTTTTCCACCTTTCTGATCGAGGGAATTGTGGGTTGCGATGATGACACCTATTCCAACCGAGTCGACCATTTCCACACCTGCAAGATCTATCACAAGTTCAGAAGGGGATTCCTGGATTTGCGAATTTAACTCCGCTCTGAATTCATTTGCCATGGACGCAACCACGTCTCTGCCCGGTTTAACGATGACTTGTGATCCGTCTTTGCTGATCGTGCTCATAAAGACACCCCTTAATATTTATGCGTTATCGGATAATAATGATGATCTTGCCTTCAAATAGAACATTCAACGCTCACTGACGTCCTGTGAATCCGTTACGAATGCTGTAAAAACTGAATAACCGCTTTTCCGCAGGCTTTATTTTTTGATTAGCACCTGAATTGGGGGAAGGAGGTCGTATCACTCCATAGACACAAACGATTTATAGTTAATCAACTTTTACCATATCCGTTATCAAATCTCAAACAAATTTACGTGAGAACTTTTTATGTTTCCCACTTCACCATACAAAAAACTCATTGACACAAGGCTTTCCAATACCGGATAAGGAGACGAAACAAAGGTTAGCGGCATCTGACCGAATTGCGAAACAAGGACCTTCAATTTTTCCAGGACGACTATGTGGTTTCAGCATCATCGCCATGACATCCATCGTGTGTTTCTCGCTTCTTTTTCAGGGATTCTTCTTTCTCTGTCTTTTCCCAAAACTGGCGTGGACTTTTTTTCCTGGTTCGCTCTTGTTCCTTTCCTGTATGTCTTGAGAGACGGAACTAAAAAAGAAAACATCATATCAGGCCTGAGTTTCGGTATAGCCCATTTTTTGACCCTTCTTTACTGGGTGATCTATACGCTGAACATCTATGGCTATATTCCCATGTTGCTCTGTATCCCCATCCTTATGCTTCTTGTACTCTATCTGTCCTGCTATCCGATTTTTTTTGCATGGTTCATTGGTCGCGCCATACATAAACCCCTCTATCTGATTATAGTTGCGCCATCCTTATGGGTATGCCTCGAATACGTGAGAGCTTATGCGTTTACCGGGTTTCCATGGGAACTTCTGGGATATTCCCAGCACAGGATGCTTCAATTCATACAGATAGCCGATATCACAGGTGTTTACGGAGTTTCGTTCCTGCTGGTTCTTGTCAATACAGCTATATTAACACTGGCCCTCTTTTTTTCGAAAAAAAACTGGCACGAAGAGGCTGTTACGGGCAAAACAGCTCTTACCCATGGCACGCTGGCCATCTTGTGTGTTATTCTGGTCTGGGCCTATGGTTCCTACCGAATCCATGAAACAGATAGAAAAACAGCTCAAGCAAGCACATCAACTGTTTCGGTTATCCAGGGGAATATTGATCAATCCTTGAAATGGAGCACGGCAAATCAGAATGATACAGTTTTGAAATACAGAAATTTATCGGTTCTTGCAGCGCAGGCGAAACCCGATCTTATCATATGGCCTGAAACAGCAGCACCTTTCTATTATGAGAATGACCATATCCTGACCTATCGTGTCAAAGAAACCCTCCAGGCCTGCGGGACTGAATTTCTTATCGGTTTTCCATCATATGAAAAGGATATGAACCGGTTCAAATTTTTCAACAGCGCCTATGTTCTGAACACTAAAGGAGACATCGAAGGCTCATACAGCAAAGTTCATCTGGTGCCTTTTGGTGAATACGTTCCGTTTCAGGATTATTTGCCTTTTATTCATAAGCTCACCGAACAATCAGGTGATTTTTATCCTGGAGAAAAGGGGGCTACCCTTGATTTCAATAAAGGAAAGATCGGTGTCCAGATCTGCTTCGAAGTAGTTTTCCCCGGTCTTTCAAGAGCTATGGTTAAAAACGGCGCCCAACTCATCGTCAACATCACCAATGATGCCTGGTTTGGAAAAAGCAGCGCTCCTTTTCAGCATTTTTCCATGGTGAAATTCAGAGCCGTTGAAAACAAGCGGGCAATTGCCCGTGCAGCCAACACAGGAATCAGTGGTTTTATTGACCCCTGCGGGCGTGTGCTGTCATCTACCGAACTCTATGTGGACAGCTATCTGACCCAGAAGCTTCCCCTGGCACGCACTTTGACGTTTTACACCCGGTATGGTGACGTTTTTGTATTCCTTTGTGCCATCCTGTTGATCTTTGCCATACTACCCCTTGTACGTAAAAAAAATCGGGAAACCTTTCATGTGAGGCGTTCCAAATAAATATTTACATCAAACCGGCGATCCATTATTAATAAGAAAAAATGATCAAGATCGTGTTTTGGCATTTTTATTGAAATCAATCATTTGTAAAATATCGGAGGTACGGACCATGTCGTCAGAACTTAAAAGCAGTCTCAGAGATTTTCAAGTTAAACTAAAACAGCTCGAAGGTTGTCTTTGACCTCCCTGACAAGCATCACAGACTGAAAGAACTCGAAGCCCAGATCAGCCATAAAGATTTCTGGAACAACCACGACGGCACAGCTCCTGTTCTCAAAGAACGAACCAATCTGACCCAGACCATCGATAACTGGAAGACGTTGAACTCTCTTGTTGAAGACGCTGAGATTCTCCTTGAACTCGCTCAGGATGAAAGCGATGAAGCGGCTCTCAAAGATGTTGAAAAACAGATCGGAGAGATCGACACCCGTATTGCCCGGATGTCCATAAACATGATGCTCAATGGCGAAACGGACGGATGCAACGCCATCGTGTCCATCAACGCCGGAGCTGGCGGAACCGATTCCCAGGACTGGGCTGAAATGCTTTTCCGCATGTACTCCAGATGGTGCGATCAAAGAGGGTTCAAAGAAACCATGATCGATTATCAGCCGGGTGATGAGGCGGGAATTAAAAGCGTCACGTTTTCCGTTGAAGGCGAGAACGCTTTTGGCTATCTGAAAGTGGAGTCAGGAGTCCACCGTCTTGTCCGCATTTCTCCATTTAACGCCAACGGGAAAAGACAGACCTCGTTCAGTTCGGTTTTCGTGTACCCTGAAATCAACGATGAAATCGTGGTGGATGTGGAAGACAAGGATATACGGATCGACGTATTCCGTGCCAGCGGTTCCGGTGGTCAGCATGTAAACAAAACAAGCAGCGCAATAAGAATCACCCATTTTCCGTCCGGCGTCGTGGTTCAGTGCCAGCAGGAATCGTCTCAACACAGGAACAGGGAAATTGCCATGAAAGTTTTGAAATCACGATTGTACCAATTAGAAATACAGAAACGTGAAGAAAAACTCCAGGCTATCCATGACGGGAAGGACGAAATCAATTTCGGAAGTCAGATCCGCTCGTATATTCTTCATCCCTATCAGATGGCGAAGGACCACAGGACACTTCATGAAACGGGTAATGTGAAAAGCGTACTCGACGGTAATCTGGACCCATTTATCGAAGCGGCCCTGCTTTCGGAAAAAGTATAGCCTATGCTCGATACGGATAAGATTCTGAGGCATTTTTACGACACGGATTCAAGGGCTTACGGCATCCTGGTGGAGCACAGCCGTCAAGTGGCGGCTAAAGCCCTTAAAACAGCAAAAAAAGTGCCGGATCTCAATCCCGACCTTCAATTTATCGAAGAGGCGGCCATGCTTCATGATATCGGCATCATCATGACACGGACACCCAAACTGGACTGCCACGGCGTTCATCCTTATGTGTGTCATGGCTTTCTGGGGAGGGCGATGCTCGAATCTTTCGGGCTTCCCCGCCACGGCCTTGTGGCTGAGCGCCATACGGGGACCGGCATCACCAAGGATGATATTGTGGCAAGGGGCCTTGGTCTTCCGTTACGGGACATGGTTCCCCTGACAATTGAAGAAGAAATCATCTGTTACGCAGATAAGTTTTTTTCGAAAAAGCACGGTGCGCTTTCCAGGGAAAAAAGCATGGATGAGGTGCTGGCTTATCTTTCACAGTTCGGGGAAAAACAGGTTCAAAGCTTTACAGCCTGGGCCCAACGTTTTGGGGATCTTCCATGTTCAATGAGTTCTCTGTCCTGAAAAAAATTCTTGGAAAGCTCGGCGACACGAACCGAAACCATCCGGCGCTGATCGTTCCCCCCGGTGATGACGCAGCGCTTCTTGCTTCTCTTAACCGCCCCGTGATCAGCACCGACACCCAGCGTGAGGGCGTTCATTTCAGGCTGGATTGGCAGACTCCCTTTGAAATTGGTTATAAATCGGTGGTGGTGGCCTTGAGCGACCTTGCCGCTTCTTATGCAAAGCCGTTCTGTCTGTTTATCAACCTGGGACTTCCGAAAACCGTAAACGAAATCCTGATCGAAGAACTTTACGACGGCGTGAAATCGGCCCTTTCACACTACGCTTGTGCTTTGGGTGGCGGCAACATCTCGGCCACATCCGAGCTTTCCCTTGATCTGTTTGCTCTGGGTGAAGGTGATGCGAGTCTTTTCCCCATGAGGTCAAAGGCCCTTGCCGGTGAAGAACTCTATACAACCGGGCCACTTGGTTTAGCCCGAGCCGGTCTCATGTGCCTCGAACAGAATTGCAGGGATTACCCCGATCTGATCGCTCATTTCAAAAAGCCTGTTGCCCGCTTTGATGCGGCAAAAGTATTGTGTGATTGCAATGTGGCCTGCGTCATGGATCTGAGTGACGGACTGGTCGGAGATGCAGGACATATGGCCCTTGCATCGGATATCACCATACGTTTTCATATTGAAAACGAACATATCCATCCCTCGCTTGAAAAATTTTGCAACACATTCGACATTTCACCCGAAGAAATGATGATTTCAGGTGGAGAGGATTACGAACTCCTTTTTTCCTGTGCGCCTGATGTATTTGAAAAGATCCGAAAACATCTTCCCCAGGCGTTCAGAGTGGGCTGCTGTCTTCCCTTCACAGGTGTAAGACTTGAAGGTGCTCCTGCCACATGCCGCTCATTTGTCCATGGAAACAACAAAGGAAAAACAAACGATGAAACTGTTTGACAGCCACGCCCATCTGGATGATGCCTCATATCACGACGACATGGACAATGTCCTTGACCGTGCAAAAACCGCCGGTGTAGAAGCGGTCATGCTGGTGGGGATCACGGAAAAAAATTCGGAAAAACTGATCCGCATGGCAACGGATCACCCCATGTTTTACAGCTCTGTGGGCATCCATCCCCATGACGCATCCAAGGCCACCGTCAGTGCCATCGAGCATTTGAAAAAACTGGCCGTTAAGCACGATGTGGTGAAAGCCTGGGGTGAAACAGGTCTTGATTTCGCCCGCATGTATTCCCCCCGGCCTGTTCAGGAACTGTGGTTCGAACGGCAGATGGATGCAGCAGCGGAGCTGGACCTTCCCCTGATTTTTCATGAAAGGGATTCGGGCGGACGATTTCTCGACATGGTTAAGAAACACAGTAAAAAACACGATCTCAACGGAGTAGTCCACTGTTTCAGCGGCAGCTCAGATGAAATGAAGTCCTACCTTGACTTGGGTCTTTACATCGGCATTACCGGCATCATCACGGTAAAAGCAAGAGGCACGGATTTAAGGGAACAGGTGCTCCATATTCCTGAAGACCGCCTTCTTATCGAAACGGACGCCCCTTATCTCACTCCAACTCCTGAACGGAACAAACACAGGCGAAACGAACCGGCCTTTGTGCGAACAACCCTTATGAAACTTGCTGAAGTGCGCGGAGATGACCCGGAGCGTCTTGCCGACGTTATCTGGACCAATACACTGAATTTATACAGAATTGAACGATTATAAACATTTACCGAAAGGGAGTTGTAACATATGATCCGTCTGGAGATTAATACATGGGAGAACGGCCAGCGGTTTGCGGATGTGGTAAACCAGGTTGCCACCAAACAATTTCAGACAGACAAAAAAACAGTTTTTGGCGAATGTATAAGGAGTCAATTATTAAAAATATTATAGATCTGATTTCAGAGGTATCCAAAGTCAAGCAACAATATCTTGAAAAATATAAAATAGAAGGAAAAAACTACAATATTTTTAAGGTAATAAGGAAAACCAGCGACGAGGTACATCTCCATACAAAATTAATTGCGGATCTATTGAGTCCAGAAAGCAGCCACAACCTTGGTTGTATACCCCTCAAGCTATTCTTCGAAAACTGCTTAAAAGAAAAAAAAATCGAGGTCGAAGGCGATGCGTTTAGAGTATCAAGAGAAAAGTCGGTAGGTATCGGGAAAATCGACATTTTAATTGAAAGTAAGCGGGTTTGCATAGCAATTGAGAATAAATTATATGCGGAAGATCAAGACAATCAGCTGTGGCGATATTTTCAATTTTTAAAAAATCAAGAAACAGAAAATAAGAAAACATACCTTGTATACCTGACATATCACGGATCTGAGGCCACGCCAAAAAGCCTGGTTTCTCCTAAGAAAAATGCAAAATGTTTAAATAAAAACGACTACATACAAATCTCTTATGAGTCCAATATTCTTAAATGGCTTGAGGAATTAGAGAAAAAAATAGATGCGAGGGTTTGGATTCAAGAGCCATTGAGACAATACATAAATCTAATTAAGGAGGCGGTCGGTAAAAGTATGAGCGACAAAGAAGAAAGCGAAATTCTGAATCTTATCAAAAAAAATGGTGACGTATTCAAGTCAGCTCTTCAAATACATAATTCATTTAAAAGAGCGACAGAATTAATCAAAGATGAAATCATAAAAAAATTGAAAGAAGAACTCTACACAATATCAAAAAAGAACCCTGGATCAATTGTTGTAAATGATGATGATGATAATTGGTATGTAAAAATTGATAACTATAAATACGGTATATGGTGGGATGCTGCTCGTGATTCCAATTTATACTATGGTGTATTGGCAGATTCCAAGTCTGAATTAAAGAAATTAAAGAAAATTCTCCCAGACTGCAAAGAACATTGGAAGTCACTAGTGGTTGATACACAATTTTGTTATACAGGTGAGGGTGATGAATATAAAAGTATTATGGGGTATTTAGATGATCCATCCGTTTTCCAACCAATTATTGATGATTTGAGCTTCATTATTCAAAGTGTAACAACGGCGAAATCGGGGATAAAACATCCTTAAAGGTTTGGGTAAATTGTGTTTATTGCTTACAAAGAGACAGCATCTGATACAACCAACGAGAAAGTGCCAGCTGTCTAACCTCTATGGTCTTCGACGTATTGCAACAGACTTTCTTTTGTAACTATCCAATTGCGTTTTTAACTTAAAGACCGCGACAGATCCCCGTCTGGCCAGAACATTTAGATAATCCGAATTCCAGAATTCAAGGGCCACCTCACTTAACTCGATATGATTCTCATAAAAAAATTGTGTCAAGCCAAGATCAACAGTCCAGATTATTTTTCTCGGCCTTAATGCCCAAAAAAAATTATTTGAGGCCCCTGGTACTACTGAGATGATCGTTCCGTTGTCAGCATATGAAAGCCTTACGGCTTTCGCATAGCCAATCGGGAGATTGGCGTGCCCAGGTCTGCCAAAGCTGAATTCCGGGAATCCCTTGTTCGGAAGGCTCTATAATCATTGTATCCGTTCATTTTTTCAATCAGTTTTGTCCGCTCAAAACCCTCACGGCAAGTGACGCTGAAAAGTCCATGATTTCATGGCAGATATCCGATTGTTGGATATGGCTGGAAAATTCATTCACATTGTCAAAGGAGGTGCCGGTCAGTTTTTTGCAATTCACGCTGCCGAAACGGTTTGTGAATTCAGAAACAATTCCTTTGCCCAATGCAAAAACTTCAAAAGATGAATCGGTTGTTTCACGAACAAGGTTCAGGTGGCCTTGAAGGAAGGCATGTAAATTACTGGAATAGCCTGTGCTCCGGCTATCGTATCCAAATTTTAAATTCATGGCCATGACGGCAGCAGCAAGGGCACCACAGAGTTCGCCCTGTAAACCCACTCCGCCATCCAGAACAACGGCTATCCGTTCGAGCCGGTGATTACCGATACCTGTCCGTTCCCTGACCATTTGAAAGACCTCTCGGGCACAATGCCGATCCTCACAGGATATGGCAGAACACCCATTTTCGAATACATCCACAGGTTCAGGAAGATCATCATAAGCCAGATGGTTGATGGTTCTGCCGGTCATCCGCATACAGCCCATGATTTTGTGTGGGGACAGCATGTATCGGATCTGCCCAATTATTTTATAAAAATCAACGGAAGTTCGCTCACGGCAAATCGAACTTCCATGGGTGCTGTGAAACCAGCCCATGAAATCCCGGGCGGCGCAAAGAACAGCGCGATCATCAATACTCCCTTTACATACTTGCCCCTCGAGCATCAAACCCACACCCAGAATACCACCTGTGGCCACACCACAGGTAGAGCCACAGGCAACACAACCCCCTTCAAGCCCTGTGACAGCCCTTAAAATATCATCATCCTTATCACCAAGTGCATCCTGCACCCCTCTCATGGTGGCGATAGCTCAGTTCAGATTTTTTAGAAGAACCATATGGTTTCGGCATCTCTTCATGGTTTTTCTTATCATGGACATGGTTATCCTTCTTTATATCAAGTATTTATGGTCGATCTGCCCAGTTTCAACTCATTTTTCTACGATCTTTTATTAATTTTTCCAGTATCCGATCATTTTGAATCGGAATGTCAATTATGACGAAACCCAACGCATGATCACTTCGAACACTTTTTCCCTTTGGATGGGTTTGCTGATGTAATCGTTCATACCGGCTTCAAGGCAGCTTTCCCGGAATCCTTTCATGGCATGGGCTGTCATGGCGATGATGGGGATGTGCTGATGACCTGCGGCGCGTATGGCCCGAGTGGCTGCAAGCCCATCCATTTCCGGCATGTGAACATCCATAAAGATCAGCTGATAGACATCAGGATTTGCCAGATAACGCTCCACAACCTGCATGCCGTTTTCTGCCACATCCACCGTATATCCCGCTCTTTTCAGCATCACCATGGCCAGTTTCTGGTTCACCGGGTTGTCTTCTCCAAGAAGGATATGAGTCTGTTTCAGATCTTCCTTGATCGTATACTGGGTGATAAGGGTATGGTCGTGGTGTGACTCGTTTTCATCGGGATGTTCCACTGGCCCCAGAAGCCTGGCCGCCACACGACAGAGTTTGTCTTTTCTCACAGGCAGGGGGAGATAGGCGTCAAATCCGGCCTGTTCGCATTGTCTGGACATCAGTTCCGTCACCGAAGAAAGGGCAATCATGGGAATGCTGTGGTACGGGGCTTCGGCGCTACGGATGACGGATGCTGTATCAAGAATCGTGCTGATCGATGACCGTATACTTGAAATGAAAATATCAAATGGAGATTGCGCAAGAGCGGGAAGGATTTCCTCACAAGCTGACAGGCCCACGACTTCGACCCCTTCTTTTTCAAGCATGGATGCGATTAATCCGAGATTGACCGGGTGGTTGTCAAAAACCAGAGCCCTTTTACCGGAAAGAGAACCGTAAACAGGGTGATGGTTTTGCAACACGGTCGTTTTTCCAAGGCAGATACGGAAATGAAAAATACTGCCTTTGTTGACCTGGCTTTCGACCCAGAGACTGCCGTTCATCAGCGAAAGGATCTGGCGACAGATGGAAAGGCCGAGGCCAGTTCCTCCATAGCGCCGTGTATCCGAATTGTCGGCCTGCTGAAACGGTTCGAAAATAACCGCCAGTTTGTCTTCAGGAATACCGGCTCCCGTGTCCCGAACCATTCCATGGATGACAAGACCGTCTTCTTTTTCTTCTTCCAGTATGAGACGAAGTTCGATTTCTCCCTGCTCCGTGAATTTTGATGCGTTGCCCATAAGATTGGTGAGAACCTGCCTCAGGCGGTTGGGATCTCCCATCACACGGGCCGGGACTGTGTCATCCACATGGCAGATCAGATCCACAGGCTTTGATCCGATGCGCGGACGAAGCAGGTCACAGACGTCATAACAAAGAACCTCAATGTCGAAATCGATGTTTTCTAATGTCAGCTCACCAGCTTCGATCTTGGAAAAATCCAAGATATCGTTGAGCAATGAAAGGAGTGAGTCACCGCTCTGCTTGATGGTTGTGACATAATCCCTCTGGTCTTCATCGAGAACCGTATCGGTGAGCAGATCGGTGAAGCCGATCAGGCCGTTCATGGGAGTTCGTATTTCATGGCTCATGTTGGCGAGAAAAGCGCTTTTGGCGACATTGGAACTTTCGGCTTTTGTGGCAAGCTGGCTCACACGGATCAGCGCTTTTTCCAGATCCTGAGTTCTTTCCGTGACCCTGGTTTCCAGTTCGACATTGAGTTTTTCAAATTTTTCATGAGATCGAACAAACTGATTGAGAAGCATATACGTCATGTGGGCGATGATGATCAGGTAAGAATACTCCATCAGGTATATCGAAGCATAAATATTAAAGGCGATCAGGGTATCGTTGATTGTTGCTGTGAGGAAAAAGCATATGGAAAAGAATAGAAAGTTGGCACCACGGTATTGCATTGTTCTGGCATAGCGGTAGGTGATGATCAGCAAGGTTAATAGAATGGCGGCCTGGGACGCTAAAGCGATTTGAGAAACAAGCCCAGGTTCAGCCTCATAATACGTGATACCCCCGATTCCCCACAGCAGGATGGTTTTAATCGCGGGCTTGTCGACCAACAAGGTATAGCTGTTATTCCCGACAATGGAGATAAGGAAAAGAGCCGCGTAAAATGCTGTGATGGCTATCAGGGGTTTCCGGCTTTTCATCTGGGTGAGGTGGTAGATGAACCAGCAGAACGCCGTGAACATGATCATGGCTGTTTCGATTTGAAGCCGCTGCCAGAATACACCCTGTTCAAAGTTTGTTGAATTGTAAAGGCCTGCACAGAAAATATCGTAAAGAGCAACGCCTAAACATGTCCAGGCAAAGGTGATGTTGACAGCGGGATTGATCCGTTTAGCCGCGACCCACCCATGATAACAGGCAACAAAAAAACATATTCCTGCCATGATCAGTGGTGGAACGGCCATCACGTCAATCATTATTTTCGAATACTCGCTGGACGTCATTTGAACTGGGGAAAGGACCATAGCTCATTCTCAAATCGAGATGCAAAAAAAC
This sequence comes from Desulfobacteraceae bacterium, assembly GCA_041660385.1. Taxonomy (GTDB): domain Bacteria; phylum Desulfobacterota; class Desulfobacteria; order Desulfobacterales; family Desulfolunaceae; genus DYJE01. Next base: position 11,292 of record JBAZWJ010000077.1, read on the forward strand.
AACAAGAAATGCAGACAGGCCGTCCGAAATAAAAACGGAGGAATACGAAATGTCAGTGGGCAGTTACAGCCTGTCATAGCATAAAGATTGTCAAGTATCCCAGAAACGGTAGTGAATGTCAAATGACCTGGTGTGGCTTGACGGGCAATCGAATATCTTTATGGCCACAGAGTACACACCCTCGCTTACGCTCGTTCCGGGGATTCTCCCCGACTCTACCCGACCTACGAGGGTCTGACGCAATCTTGCTATACATAAATCTATCGGGTAAAGTCAGGGAGAACCCCGGAAATAGTAGCTGTTGCGCGTTATGATTGGTGTAGCGGAACTCAAATTTTCAATGAAGATATGGGGCGGGCCTCGTAAGAACCCACCCCAAAGGATATCAGATTAAACAAGCTTGCGTCTGTCCAGCACCTTTTGCTCTCTGGGAAATGTTCCGGGTTCAACAAGGCGAACAGGGACGTCCCAGCCGAAGAACTCGGTCATTTCATGGTGAAGCCGTTCGAGAAGAATACGCTGTTGCTTCATATCATCGAAAAAAGTGATGTCCGATATTTCAATGAGTACGGTAAGTTGATCTCCGCCGTCCTCTGTATCGATGACCATCTGGAAAGAAGGTTCACCGCCTGTGACTCTTGAAATCACGCGACCGATCTGATCAGGCACGATGCTTGTACCTTTCAGGATAACCACCTCATCGCAGCGTTTGAAAATCTTGGATATGCGGCAGTGGGTCCGTCCACAGGAGCAGGGTGAATAATCGAGGGTGGTGAGATCACCGGTCCTGAAACGGAGTAAGGGCAACGCTTCCTTGGTGAGGGATGTTAAAACCAGCTCACCTTCCATGCCCGGTGGAAGGACTTCCAGGGTCACGGGATCAATGATTTCCGCTATGAAATGGTCTTCTGCAATATGAAGTCCGTTCTTGGCCGGGCATTCCCAGGCCACGCCAGGTCCGAACAGCTCGGTGAGGCCGTAAGTGTCGGTTGCGGTCAGGTGCATGCGCCCTTCGATGTTGCTCCGGGTTGCTTCAGTCCAGGGTTCCGATCCCAGGATGGCGGTTTTGAGGGCAAGGGTTTTGGGGTCCACGTCCATTTCTTCCATGGTTTTTGCCAGATTCATGGCTACGGTGGGGGTGGATACGAGTACGGTGGTCCTGAAATCCCGCATGATTTTGACCTGATCTTCAAATTTCCGGGCAGACATGGGAATGACCGATGCCCCGATCAACTCTGCACCCACCTGAACCCCAAACGGCCCGGTGGTGATCCCAAAGGTAAGGGCAATCTGTACCACATCATCCTTGGTGACTCCCACGGCGGTCAGGTTCCGAGCGATCAGCTCACCCCACCGGTTGATGTCGTTCCGGGTGAACCCCACCACAATGGGATCATCAAAATTGGCAGATGCCATGTGAAGTCGAACCACTTCCCGTAATGGCACGGCAAACATCTCGTAAGGGTAATTGCGACTCAAATCCCGCCGGGTGATGAACGGCAACTTCCTCAGATCGGAAAGGCTTGTAAAATCCTCAGGCATGAAATCAATGGCCTTGAAAACCTTCCGGTAATGACGGACGTTTTTGTAAATCCGGTTAAGCGTCGCCTGAACATTCTCAAGCTGAATCTGCTCAATCTCTTCCCTGCTCATACACTCGATCTTGCTGTTCCAGAACGTCATAATTCCCCCTGATATATAAAAATGGCCTTGTTTCAGGTTTTGATATCTTTATTTTGTGCCTCCGGCGGCCCTCCCGGGGGGCCAGATTTTAAAAATCTGGACAAATGGGGTGGGGTGATTGGGGAGGATACTCTTTTTCAATTGAAGGACGACTCGCGGTCGTCCAACACGCTGCTGTGGGCACCGCGGCTTTTTTGAGCATACTACACCAGCGGATGGTTAGTTGGCCTCCCTCTCAAGTTTGCCTTTAAAAAATTCATATAGAGCATCAAAATTCTTTTCATCTTTTGGGAATGGTGTTGGGTCAAGCCATTTACACTCCATTAACTGCGCCCAGAGCGCCTCACCGCTTCGTCTTGGAAATTGTGCAATATATGTATCATAAAAACTTGTTTTGATATCATAATGGTGGGTATGAATAAATGGGGACCATGTTTTTACTAATTCTTCTTTATTTCTTATGTCTATTATTTCCGTTTGTTCCAATTCTCTTGAATTAACATCGCCCCAAGAATCTTTCATTAACTCGACCGCATCAATATCAGTTTTAGGCGCACTATAACCAAATATAGTAAAAGCCCATGCGGATTTTAAAAAACGCCTAAAGCCATTCCAATGGGCCTTAATTACTGGATGTGATTGATAATTTTTCTCTTTTACTGGATAAAGTAGTGGGGCTTTCATTAGCTCCGTTCCGCATTTATTGCAGTATAATTGACCGGGAAGTCCAACTTTACAATCGTCGCAATACCTATAAGTCACATTACCATGAAGAAATAGAATGGTTGGTGGTTTTTTTATGAAGGCTAAATTCCTCATAACCGCTTGCGTTAAAAATGGATCCCAGTTAAATGTTGCTACAATATCCTTTGGCCTGAGACTTAAAACCAAATGATCGTATAAAGTTGGATAATCCGGTAACTCAAGATTAAAAAAATAATCATCTATTAAGTATTCTATATGTGTTTTAAGTTCTGATAAATCACTTCTTATCGTAATGTCAGAATATATAGCCTCAAAATCATCAAATGGCGGCGATATTCCAGATTTTAAAAGTAAATTATCAAGCTTTAGCACTTCTGCAAAATTTGCAATTAAAGGCAGCTTCTTGCCATACTTGTCTCCATTTGGTAACGCGGCATAGCTCGCCCCTGCACCAAGTAAAACAACATGAGGACGCTCAATAAGTAAAGAATTTCTCTCTTCTTCTTTGCTCCAAATGGACATACTCAATCCTATTGCTATTCAGCGAACAAAACATGTTTATCAAACTTTTCAAAAGTTTGGCCCCCGGCAGGGCCGCCGGAGGCCATTATAACAAAAAAAGTCTTATTCCCAGATCTCTTTCTGATCTTTCCCCAGATAAGCCCGTCTTACTTCCTGATTAGACCTAAGTGACTGGGCATCTTCTTCGAGGACGATACGGCCTGTTTCCATGACGTAGCCTCGGTCGGCGATGTCGAGGGCGGCGTTGGCGTTTTGTTCGATGAGGAGAACGGTCATCTTTTTTTCTTTCTGGCATTCGCCGATATGTTTGAAAATCTCCTTGATGATCAGGGGGGCCAGGCCCATGGACGGTTCGTCAAGGAGCAGGAGTTTGGGGCGAGTCATCAGGGCCATGGCAATGGCGAGCATCTGTTGTTCACCGCCGCTCATGGTTCCGGCGTACTGTTTTCTTCTCTGCTCCAGGATGGGGAAGCGCTGGAACATCTCACCGATATCGGCTTTCAGCTGTTTTTTCCCAAACTGTTTATAGATGATGTGTCCGCCAATTTCGAGGTTTTCATAGACGGACATGGGACGGAAAATCTGCCGTCCTTCGGGGACATGGGCGATACCCATGGCCACCAGCTTTTCCGGCGGCACACCACGGATGTCTTTGCCCTGGAACAGGATATTTCCGCCCTTAAGGGGATGAAGGCCGCTGATGGTTCGGAGAGTCGTTGTCTTTCCTGCGCCGTTGGCACCGAGAATAGTGACGATCTCTCCTTCGTCAATGTGGAGTGACACATTTTTAAGCACATGGACCAGACCGTAGTAACTGTTGATATTTACAAGACGAAGCATGATCAGGCCCCCAGATATGCGTTGATGACTTCGGGGTTAGCCTGGATTTCCTTGGGGGTTCCTTCGGCGATCAGGCTGCCGAAATTAACAACCGCCACTTTGTCGGAAATGTCCATGACCAGCTCCATATCGTGTTCTACAAGGATAACCGTGATTCCCATGGCCTTGATCTTGCCGATCAGCTCACCCATGCCCACCGTTTCACGGGCATTCAGACCCGAAGCAGGTTCATCAAGAAACAGGACCGCAGGTTCCAGAGCCAGACCCCGTGCGATTTCCAGCATACGCTGGCTGCCCAGAGGCATACTTCCAGCCTGACGGTCCGCGTATTCGGCAAGCCCTACAGCGTTAAGACAGGATAGCGCAGATTCCCTAATCCGTTTTTCCTCAGGACGAAGAGCCTGGGGCAGAAGGCAGGAAACCACCATGCCGCATCGGGATCTTAAATGCCGTCCCACCATGACGTTTTCAAGAACGCTCATGGCCGGAAATACCTGGACATTCTGGAAGGTTCGGCCAATGCCCAGGGCCGAGATTTTATGAGGCTTTTTCCCGGTAAGATCCTTTCCGTTAAGGAGAATTTTTCCGGAAGTGGGAGGAAGAAATCCGGTGATCAGATTGAAAACCGTAGTCTTACCCGCGCCATTGGGGCCGATCAGCGAGCTGACGTGACCTTTTGTGAACGAAAGATCAAGGTTGTTCACCGCCACCACGCCGCCGAATTCTTTCCTGAGCGTTTCCACTTTGATGATGGTTGAAAGTTCGCTTGTCATTTGCCCTGCCCCTTTTCCCCGTTCAGCCTGAAAACCATGGCCGTAGACCTGCGGAGTCCGTCAAACAGACCTTCAGGCATAAAAAGCATGATCACCAGAAGAATGCCGCCGTAAACAAGGGTGTCGTAATCGGTTTTGTATTGAATATTGAATTTGGCCAGACCTTCGGAAAGGAAGGACAGACCCTCGGGCAGCAGACTGAGCAGAGTGGCTCCGGTGATGGCTCCCCAGATGGAATGGATGCCGCCCACCGCCACCATGGTGATGAGAAGGACTGAATGCATCACGTCAAAAGGTCCGGGATCGATGTAAAGAACGTAATGGGCGTATAGACTGCCGCTCAGTGAGGCGAAAGCGGCGCTCAGGACGAATATCTTGATTTTGTCCACGGTGATGTTGACGCCAAGAGACGATGCCGCGTCCTCGCTGCCGTGAATGGCTTGAAGTCCCCGGCCCACACGGGAATGGATCAGGTTCACCGCAAGGTACAACCCCAGAATCACCATGGTCCAGCAGAAATAAAATATGCGGGTGTCCGTGTTCAATTCAAATCCGAAAAGGCTGAGTCTTGGAATGTTGCTCACCCCCGAAGGCCCACCGGTGATGTCAACGGCAGCCACGCAGACCACATGGACGATGGAAGCGAAACCAAGGGTTGCCATGGCAAGATAATGGCCTTTAAGCTTCAAGGTGGGCAGTCCCACAAGAACGGCAACCACCATGGAAATGGCCATACCGGCACCCATGGCAGCCCAGGGATTCCAACCCAGCTTGGTAGTGAAAAGCGCTGATGAATAAGCCCCGATAGCCAGAAAAGCGCTGTGGCCCATGGATATCTGCCCGGCGTATCCCAGAAGCAGGCAGAGTCCGATGCAGGTCAGGCAGTTCAAGGCCGTAAATATCAAGATGCCCAGATAGTAGTCGTTCGCCACCATAAAGGGGAGAGCGGCAACAATGGCGGCAAGAAATCCGATTCCGTAATAATCTTTCACGTTCATGCTAAAACTCTTTTAATTTCATGGCAGCGGAACTGCCGAAAATACCGCTGGGTCTTGTGAAAAGAACCAGCAGAAGAACAAAAAGGGCGATGGCGTCCATATAATGGGACGAAATAAACCCGGCGGAGGCTGCTTCAAGAACGCCAAGAAGGACTCCGGCCATGATAGCTCCCATGCTGTTTCCAAGGCCGCCAAGAACAGCCGCTCCAAAACCTTTGATGCCGAGCAGCGCACCCCTGGCGTAATCCATCTGGATGATCGGTGTGATAATGATTCCTGCGATGGCTCCGATTCCGGCGGAAAGGGCGAAGGAAAGCATCACCATCCTCCGGTCGTTGATGCCTGAAAGCCGGGCGGCATCGCGGTTGATAGCGCAGGCCCGCATGCATTTTCCGGTCATAGTGTAATTGAAGAAGAAGATGTAGAGGGCCACGATGAGGACGAGAATCCCCATGATCCAGAGCGTCTGGGGAAGAATGGTGGCACCAAAAAAATCAAGGGATTCAGAGCCGGAGAAATGACGCATGAAGTAGGAGCTTTTACCCCAGACCCCCATGGCGATGCCTTTCATGATGATGGAAACGGCAATGGTGATGATAATCAGCCTGAGAACCGTGGGGTTTTTCACCGGATTGATGGTGAAGCGTTCCATGGCAATTCCGGCCAGGGTGACGGCTGCTGTTGTTGTAATAAAAGCAAGGGGGATGGGGAGCTGAACAGTCATGGTAAGCGTTACCATAAGTAGGCCGCCAAGAACCACAAATTCGCCCTGGGCAAAGTTGATGATGCCCGTGGCGTTGTAGATCATGTTGAATCCCATGGCCACCAGTGCGTATATACATCCGCTCTGGACACCCATGATCAGGTATTGAAGGATATCCGAATGCTCCATCATGTGCTTTTCTTTCCCCCGATAAAACGCGTCCGCTGCCGACAGCCTTTTTTAGCATTATCGACAGCGGACAAAACGATCAGATTATGATTTGTACTATTTCAGTACAACGAATTTTCCATTTTTTACGGTCAGCAGTTCAAATGCCGTTTTATCCAGCCCGCAATGATCGGTGGCGGAAAATTTGAAAACACCGGCAGTTCCGACAAACTTGGTTCGTTCGATTTCATCCCGAATTTTTGCAGGGTCACTACCCACTTTTTTCATGGCGTTAACGAGAATCCACAGTGCGTCATAGGCATGACCGCCAAAGGTGCTGACTTTGTCTTTGTATGATTTTTCGTAGGTGTCACGGTAGGTTGTGAGAACTTTTTTCTGAGGATGGTTCGCTGCAACCGTATCTACAGCCAGAAGACGTCCGGCAGGGAAAATGATTCCTTCAGCGGCTGCGCCTGCGGCTTCAACATATTTCAGGTTACCGAAACCATGGCTCTGATACAGAGGCATGGTGAGTTTCAGCTGTTTCATGTTCTGGGGAACGATGGACTGGGCCGGTTCGATGGACCAGTTCACAAGGGCCTTGGCGCCTGCGCCTTTGATTTTAATGAGCTGGGCTGTCATGTCCGTTGAAGCAGGATCATAGGTTTCATCAGCTACGATCTCGATTTTGTATTCAGCCGCGATTTTCTTGAGCTGGTCTCTACCGGCAGCGCCGAAACCTGATGTGGATGTGATGATTCCGATTTTAGAGATTTTTTTAGTTTTCAGGTGGTCGTAAATCCGTTTAACGCAGTCGCTGTCTTTCTGAGGGCTTTTGAACACCCATTTTCGATCAGCCACGGGTTCAACAATAACAGCTGCTCCGGCGCAGGAGATCAGGGGAATTTTAGCAGCCTGAACAACGGGGATAATGGCCATGCTGGTTCCGCTGGTTGAAGGCCCGATGATAGCGCAGACTTTGTCTTTTTTGATCAGCTTGTTGGCTGCGTTGACAGCCTGGGTGTTGTCGCCCTGGTCATCTTCAATGTGAAGCACCAGTTTTTTACCGTTGATGCCGCCTGCTGCGTTGATCTGTTTGGCGATCATTTCCGCCGTGTTGCGTTCGGGTTCACCGAGCCATGACGCTTTGCCCGTGATGGAAAAGATACAGCCCACATGTAACTCATCAGCCACGACCTGAGCCGCAGCAGAAAAACAAAGTGCAGATGTCATAATGACCGACAAAAATAAATTTCTGATTTTCACGTTTTGTTCCCTCCCTTAAAAGAGTTTTGTTAATTAGACGTTTTCCCCAGAACGAAATCTTCACCAAGAACGGACAGGCCGTTGCTCGTAAGAACGTCAAGGGCCTTGTCCGGATTGTCGAAGCGGAAAATGAAAACCGCCTGATCCGGTGTCTGATGATTCAGCATGTAAACGTATTCCAGATTCAAACCCGCGTTTTCAAGAATGGTGAGAAGCGCACCAAGCCCCCCCGGATGATCATCGACCTTGACGGCGATCACATCCGTCACCCTGACGGTGAATCCTTTTCCTTTCAGAATGGAAACCCCTTTTTCCGTGTCGGTGAGAACAAGGCGCAATATGCCGAAATCAGATGCATCAGCCAGAGCCAGGGCCCTGATGTCCACACCTTCCTGGCCTAAAGCCGTTGTTATTTTTGCCATTCGGCCCGACCTGTTTTCCAGAAATACGGAAACCTGTCTGATTCTTTTGGGGTCCATGGAATCTTACCTCGCGGTTAAATTAAGGATAACGTTTCATTTTTGAAAGCAATCCATATCAAGACGCCGTATGGGTGTCAATACCGAAACGTTTCCAGAGCTTATAGCTGAATGGCCATTTATCCGATGTAAGGGAGAGGGGAAGTGGTTCAAGAATTTGGCGGAAGACCTGTTCCCACATCAGACAACCGTGCGATTCGGAATCCGGCAAGCGCCTCTCCCGGAGCCAGGGTCGTGAAATCCGGCACCATGGAAAAGTCAGGAAGTTTTACACCCTTTCTTATCTTCACACCGGTTCCGATGGAACAGTATTTTCCGATTTTGACGTCATCTTCTATGAGCGCCTTGTGTCCCATGGTTGTCATGACGCCGATGTTGCAGTGATTTCCGATTTTACAGTAAACGCCCATGATAACGCCGTATCCCACGATGGTGTTGTCACCAATGGTCGTTCCGCAACCGATGTTGGTTCTACCGCCGATGAGGTTGTTGTCTCCGATGACCGTGGGGGCGAGAATCAGTGTTCCCGGTTCGGATTCCACATGGCCGTAAATCACTGCCCAGCCGCCCACCAGGGTGTTTTTGCCGAATGAAAGCAATCCGAAATCACTGATGTATGAACTTGAGATGACGCTTGTATAATGGAGCTTGACCCCGAAAAGCCGGAGGCAGAGATAGCGCATGTAGTCGTTGGTGAAAATAATCCTGTTGAACGGCACCATAACGTATTCGGTAATGGTCCTGTTGAGAAACCAGGTGTACACATGTTTGTCTTTGGAAAATTTGTAGGTACCGGGTTTGAGCTTTGGAACACAGAGGGTTTTTATCGTTCCCGCTACAAGGATCAGTGTGAAGATGAACAGATAGAATCCGGCCGGATAGGCAAATACCACGTAGGGAAAACCCAGTCCATGGCTCCACCTGATCAGGGCGTAAGCCGGAATCAGGGACAAGCCGTAAATCAGAATGCCAAAACAGATGACGATGAATTCGTAAGCCAGCTCAAGAAGCCGCACCACATGCCCTCCATAATATGTTTTATAAAGATAGGCAGATATGTATATGCTTTCAAAAGGATAGACAAGGATTTTTATCGCCCGGTCAGTCCAGTGAATTGGCGTACAAGAAACTATCCCTACAGTAAAATATCGACCAAATGTCCTCAGGTATGGTAAGGATTTAAGAATATTTCACGTTTGATGTCCACAGATCAGATTAAATGGAATCTCAGAAAAGGAACCGTTATGAATTCATCTCTTAAAAAATGGCTGGGGGAAAAGCAAGGGGAGATCTGCGTGTCCCATCTGATCAAACACCGTTTTGACGCCCATTTTGTCCAGAACACGCGGCAGGCGACGGACATGATCATTCAAATGGCGGCACCCTATGAAACATTCGGTTTTGGCGGCTCAAACACCCTCGACACGATAGGTATCAAAGGCATTCTGGCAGATATGGGAAAAACGCTGTACGACCATAACCAGGAAGATCTGCCCATGGAAACCCGGCTGGAATACAGAAAAAAGCAAGCGAGCTGCGATTGTTTCATGTGCAGTGCCAATGCCCTTTCCCTTACCGGTGAAATCGTTAACATCGACGGAATCGGAAATCGGATCAACGCCGCGACCTTCGGTCCCACAAAAGTGATCATCGTGGCCGGAGTGAACAAAATCGCCCCGGACGTAGAATCCGCCATCCGCCGGATCAAGGATATCGCGGCTCCCATGAGAGCCAAAAGCCTCAACGTAGACACGCCTTGCGCCCTAACCGGACGATGCACAGACTGCAACAGCCCCATGAGGATTTGCAGCGTCACATCCATCATGCACAGAAAACCCATGCTCACCGATATATCCGTAATTGTTGTGAACGAGGAGCTGGGGTTTTAATTTATCAACACTAACTAAACTTTAATGAAAGGAGAAAACGATGAAAAAATTCATTATGCTGGTATTGATATGCGCCATGCTTCTTGGAACACTTTCCGGCTGCTGGGGATGGTGGCGCAGGGGTCATCATCACGACAGAGGACGGCATTTCGTGCAGAGTGAAAAGCATGTAATAAATGGCCACTCATTGTATCCGCGAAAGTGGCCAATGATGTGTCACATTCAGTTTTAACGATCCCCCCATTTTCCTATAGCCACAAGAGCCGATTGAACACACGAAAAGGCGATACGCTCCTGTTCCAGGCGTAAAGCCGGGGCATGGCGGCTTGTACGTAAGGAGTCGTAAACATCCGACTCTTCTGCTGTGAGATTCGGAAGATCACGGCTGGTGGGTGTTGATTCGCTGCCCCAGAGATCTTTGTGATCCAGCAGCGTTGTTTCATCCATGAGGAACGAACGGGTCTGGGGAAAATGGCTGCGGAGGCGATCCAGCATGGCGAAGCCGTGGGTGTCGATGTCGCCCCAGTACCAGATGGCTGTATGATTCAGCCAGGTGATATCCCAAAGGGCGTCGAGGCCGTAACCAAGGCCGAGTATAACAAGGGCATCCGGGTATGGCGGAAAGGCAAGGCCGTTGATGTCGTTTTCCACGATGAACACGGTGGCTGGTTTGAACGGAAGGTTTCGAAAATCGGACATGGGGATTTTCAGATCACAAAAACCCAGGATCGAATGAACCGGATCAAGGATGCGGAACCTGATACGGATTGGTTTTGAGAGAAAACCGTAGCGCTGTTCGAATCCGGCGTTGCCTCTGGCTGAGTCGTTGATGACTTCCGGCGGAAGCACTCTGTCGAGAAGCCTGGTGAGCCAGGGTTTGTGCTGTTCGATAAACTTGGTGTCCACACCGGCTATGTCGAGCTGGCGAATGTAAATCATGGGGCGTGGGTTTTGCCGGACGTAAGCGATGATGGCAAGCATTCTGTCCCAGGCGTCGGCATAATCAAGAACGGTGTGGGGTTTTGAAAGGATCAGATCGGTGAGCTCGGGGTAAAGGGTCGAGATCGTGTTGTAAAGTTCGGCGAACCGGTCCGCTTCTTCCGTTTTTCCGATCAAAGTCAACAGATCGTTCAAGGTGTTGAAAATGGCGGCCACGGGAATCCTGTTCCGACCCAGTGACCTATGGTTGATATCCCGCCATTCCAGGTCGTAGCCTTTTTCACCTGTTTTTCGTGCATGGCGTGTCAGATGCTCGATCCAGGTGCGAGCCTGATCAAAATGATCGGAAAGTTCGGTGGATGTGGGGTGTTTCAAAGAGATTCGTATGGCTTCGAAAGCTTCGCCTGAAACTCGCTGGACCAGAAGCTCACCTTTGTTCCAGCGAGTTTGAAGGCGTGCCAGGATATCACGGTTTGTTGTCCAGGCGGTCATGGAGTTTTTTCCTCCCGTTCCTGCCTGTATTCGGTGACCGTCATATTCCGAAGCTGGGAAATGCGACCGTCGCTGTTGTACACAAGACCCACGGCGGATACGTAGGGTTCGATGATGTGAATTTTCTGCAAGGGGGTCACAATGAGAAGCTGGAGGTTCAGCCGCTTGAAAAGCTCCAGGCTGTATCGGGTGGATTCGTCCGAACCGCGTCCAAAGGCTTCGTCAATGGCTACGAAACGGAAGGTTCTGGAACGGACTGCCCCCCATTCCAGTCCAAACTGGTAGGCAAGGCTGGCGGCGAGAACGGTGTAGGCCAGCTTTTCTTTCTGACCACCTGATTTTCCGCCGGAATCGGTGTAATGCTCGTATTCGGTGCCATCTTCACGCCAGCGTTCGGAAGCGGCAAAAACAAACCAGTTCCGCACATCCGTGACTTTCCGTGTCCAGCGCTTGTCCAGATCGCTTGTTCCCTCGCGGCCTCTGAATCGTTCGATCACGGAACGCACCTGGATAAATTTTCCTTCCGAATAATGGTCCTCGTCAGACCCGGTTAGCGCCCCTTCGGTACAAGCCCGAAGCTGCTGCTGAAAATCACGGATATCCACATCTGGGTTGAGCTGGGCTTCAAGAACGATGTACCTGCCGGGGTTGTACTCAATGTCCGAAAGCGACTGGTTGATGCGGTCAATGCGCTCTTTGATGGTTTCACGTTCCCGCATCAGCTGGGACTGGAAATTGGCCACTTCCCGGATGGTGTTTTCGTTCAGCAGTTCCTTGAACCGCTTTTCGAACCGGGGCAGATTGTCGCTTTGAAGCTGCTTCAGCATGTCAGCGTATTCGGAAGCCGAGGACACCGAATCATCCACTTCCCGGGTTTCAAGGGGGAAATCACGCCTGTAACTGTGCATGGCTTTGATGATCCGGTCTTCCAGGGTGCGGATCTGGCCATCGGTCCTGTCGATGCGGTTCTGGATGAGGGTTCTCATCTCTTTTTCTCGGTTGTCGCAGGATTCCACGGTGAGCTTGTGTTTTTCAAGCTCTTTCATCCGTATGGTTTCAAGGGCCTTGAACAGGGTTTTTCTCCGATTGTCCTCCATGGCTTTTGCAAAAAGGTCGGCGTCACAGTCCTTCATGCTGGCCTGGGTCTGTTTCTGGCGCTCCTCGTTTTTCGACCGGTTGTCGCTGACCTGCCGGAGTTCCTGTTCAGTTGTTCCGATGGACGTTTCAACGTCGTCAAGCTGAGCTTCCAGAGTCTTTAAAATGTCTGATGCCTGTTCGAGTTTCTTTTTTTCCTCGTCAAGGCGGGCCATGTCCCGTCCAACGGCCCGCCAGTCCAGATCATCAAAATCATGAAATTCCCCAAGCCGGATCAGCGCCCTGATTTTTGTCTGGAGATCCTGTTTTTCATTATCCAGACGGGCGATGGTCTGCCCCAGATCTTTCATGGTTTCTTCCAGATCTTTGCGCCGCTGTTTCAGGGTTCTGATTTTGGCCTCGTTGGTCCAGCCCAGAATAAAATGGCTTCGGTCGTTCAGATCCCGCCTATCGTCTTTTTCATGGCGCTTGCCGCCTGCTTTGATCTGGCCTTGTGTTGTGATGGCCTGGGGTTCCCGGTGAAAACGGGTGAGATCGTCGCAACAGGCATAGTTGAAGCGGTCCGAAAGTTCCTGTTCCAACCAGTCGCAAAACACGGAATCGGGTTTGACGGAAAGTTTCCGAACCAGGGAATCGGGGTGAAGATCAGGCAGGGTCTGCCTGCCATCCATCCGCACCAGATAGTAAACAAGCCGACCTTTCAGTCGATTGCCGTCCACCCAGGCCGAGACCTCTTTATAATGGGTTTCGGGGACGAGGAGGGACAACCCGAAATTATGGAGAAGCCGTTCTGCCGCTCCTTCCCAGGATTTTTCTTCTTCGCGGATCTGGATCAGTTCCCCGGCAAAAGGAAGAATATTTTCATCCAGATTCAGGTGGGCTGACAGCTCTTTTCTGATGCGGATCTGCTGGGCGTTGATGTTGCTTTTCCGGCCTTCCAGGGATTTCAGTTCGTTTTCAAGTTCGTCATGGGCGGACTTCATGGACCTGAACGACACTTCGTGATCGGTTCTAAGATTTTGGACAGTGGCTTCTTTCCGCTCAAACTGCTGCCGCTGGTCCCGGATCAGGCTGACATTTTCATCGAACCGGTCCCTTTCGTCCGCTGGGGCGAGAGCCAGGGTCGTTGCCAGTTCGTTGTACCGGCTTTCCTGTCGCATCCGTTTTTCTTTTTCAACGGACAGCCGCCCGATATCTGCCCGGATGCGTTCAAGCCGGTCTCCGCCGTTTTCGGCAATGGCCCGCTTCAAGTCGTCCCGCTCGCCCATCTGCTCCCGGCGTTTCAAGTCCAGGGTTTTGATTTTCCCCGAGAGGCGTTCATGATCCTCACCAAGAAGCCGGAGCCGCCGTTTGAGCAGCACCCGTTTGTGGAAGGAGAAAAAGGGGCCAAGAGCTTCACGGCAATCCCGCAGTTCGTTCCGCTGTTCCGTCACGGTGACGTGCCGTTTGCAGTCATCCACCAGGGGCGTTAACCGTTCGATCTGATTTCTGGCTTTGATCACGGCGTCATGGGCCCGGTTCAAGTCATCGAAATGATGGATCAATGCGTCGATCCGGGGTTCCACATCAAAGGCTTCCAGCATGTGCTCCCTGACGAAATCCGTCAGATTGCCCACGGATTTCATGGAAACGGTCTGGTGAAACAAGGCCAATGCCTGTTCGTTTTCAATGCCGAAACGCCTGCGGAAGGCGGCTCCGTATTTGGGAAAGGTGTCGAACAGTTCCACGGAGGCGAGTTTTTTCAGCCGTTTTTTCAGCTTGCCGATGTCGCTGCCG
>JBAZWJ010000078.1:0-25561 GCA_041660385.1 Desulfobacteraceae bacterium
CCTTTGCTTAAAGATATCTTGTCTTCTTCCACTGCCTTCCGGGTAAGTCGACTCAACCTGTCCGCATAAAAATCAAACCGTGCCATATGAAATGGTTCGGCGGTCAATTCATTCGGTTCCTGGGAAAAGGTAAGTTTGGTTTTATACTGCCGTTGATAAGCCCAGTTGAATTTTTTCCAGATATCTTTATCTACTTTGCCGTATTCAAGTAGACGGTTTAAAACGGTTTTATAACTGACCCGGAAAATACGTTTGACTTTGAAGACCCTGTCAACCAGACTAAGGCCCGCCGCTTCGTTCCATTCGTTTTTAAAACCCTTGTCAGGCATCAGAAAATGTCCGGCGAACATATCCGCCTGCCGTTCCTCGTCTTTGTTTTCATCGGTCTGTGAAACATCATAAGCTTTCATGTGCAAAATCAAATGCCCAAGCTCATGTGCAGCACTGAAAATTCGGCGTTCGACTGAGATCCGATCCCATACATTGACCACAATGGCAGGTCCGCCATCCTCATCACCCACTGACAAACCAAAAAAACCATCTGAGGTCATTGAGACGGGGAACACCTTGACACCCGCTGATTCCAACAGCCCGCATAAATCGTGAACAGGTTGAATATCATCAAGGTTCAGCGCCTTCCGGCACAGATCCGCAGCGCATAGAATATCGTTAACTGAAACCTCATTTCTAATGTCTTTCAGGGTAAACGGCATGCGTTCTTGAAGAATATCTTCCAGATAGTTGAACTCATCAAGCCAGCGCACCATATCGGCCAGAATGTTTTCGCGGTTCTGCATCCGCTTGTTTGAACGGAACCGGACATTTTTCAATTCACGAACAGGATAAAAGAGCTCCTGTAAACGAGCATCAAGAGCGCCTGCAATAGTTAACAGCGTGTTCATCCTTGGAACTGCTTTTCCGAGTTCAAGGTTTTTGATGGAAGGCAGGGAAAGCCCCGAAGCTTCAGAAAGCGCCTTTTGACTGAATCGTTTGGCGGATCTCAATCGCCTGATGTTTTGAGAAAGAATATGATAATCCATGGAATCACCTCCAGTATTAAAATATACCATATATCATGAATTTGCAATGTGGTATATTTAAAATGGTTGACAGGTTAATCTGAGCGTAATTTGAATTGTCATAATGCAGCCAACGATCAGAAAAAACTGTCGATACGCAAAACATTTTTTATGGATGTTTTTTTATAAGTACGTTTTGAAGCAAAAAAACTGGTGGACAAGATTGGATCTAAAACAAAAAGGCTTACAGAGAATCCCTGTAAACCCTTGTTTTTTACTGGAGCCGATGAACGGAATCGAACCGTTGGCTTGCTGATTACGAATCAGCTACTCTACCAGCTGAGTTACATCGGCGAAGTTCATTCGATTTACTTCGAATGACGATCAAAATCAAGATAAAAAAATGGTTTGCGGCCTGTTTTATTCCCCGTGATTTTGCTATGATGCCATTCTTTTCCGACAGGTCACCCGATGGGGTGGCTTTGAATCGGCATTTTTTTTATTACTCTCGCTGGAATGGCTTCATGTTTTTTTCTCATAAGAAATGGATTCCCGTCATCTGCCTTGTTTTCGCCATGCTGCTCTGGGGCGGGTCGTTTATCGCCCTTAAAATCGCTTTTCGCGCTTATGACCCCATGGTGGTTATTTTTGGGCGCATGTTTGTGGCAAGTCTGTGTTTCCTTGTCTTCTGGCGAAAATTGAAAAGGGAGGACATCAGCCGGAGCGATGTGAAACCCATTCTGCTTATGGCGATTTTCGAACCCTGTCTGTACTTTATTTTTGAAGCGCGGGCCATTGAAAACACAACCGCATCCCAGGCCGGGATGATCACTGCCATGCTGCCTTTAATGGTGGCGATCGCAGCCGTATTTATTCTTCGCGAACGCCTTCATATTCGCACACTTCTGGGGTTTATACTTGCGGTGGCCGGGGCTATTCTGCTTGGCGTCAAAGGGGATCAGACCATTGCTGATGCGCCCAATCCGGCACTTGGCAATTTTTTTGAATTTCTCGCCATGGTTTCTGCCACGGGCTACACCATCAGCCTGAAAAAGTTGTCGGCAAGACATTCGGCTTTTTTTCTTACGGCGGTTCAGGCTTTTATCGGAGCTGTGTTTTTCGGGCTGTTCCTTTTTTTACCGGCAACACGCCTGCCTGATCATGTGGACATGGGTGCAATAATTGCTGTGGCCTATCTGGGGGCCGTGGTCACCATGGGCGCATATTTTCTATACAATTACGGGGTGAGCCAGATGCCCGCAAGCAAGGCCAGCGCTTTTGTCAACCTTATCCCTGTTTTCACTCTGGCTCTTGGCTGGATGATTTTAGGTGAAACGTTCACATCCATGCAGTTCATCGCTTCCGGCATCATCTTCGCAGGGGTTCTTCTGAGTCAGAATTGATTTTTCAAGGTTGTAAAAAACCGTTGACCGTTTTATTTTTTATATGTTAGTCAATCAACTAATAATAGAAAGGAACATCTCATCCGATAAATTCAGACCGAAAAGGAGTGGAAGGCCATGCAGATTTTACACCATGCCAGGATTCACACCATGGACGATTCATGCAACCAGGCGGATTCTCTGGCCTTTGATCAGGGGCAGATTGTCGCCCTTGGCTCTTTCGCGGATCTTTCTGCCCGTTTTCCGGATGCACAATGCATTGACGGACAGGGTCGAGTTGTCCTTCCGGGCTTTATCGACCCCCATATTCATTTTCTGCTTGGTGCTGTGTTCCAAAGCTCGTTAGACTGCTCAAAGGAAAAGATCCCCAACTTACTCTCTTTGAAATCACGCTTGAAAAAAATAGCGGAAGAAACGGCCCATGGGCAATGGATCGTGGGCCAGGGCTATGATCCTCTTGTCTATCCAGGACAGAAAACGCCGTCCAGACACGATCTTGACGAGGCATGTCCTATGAATCCGGTGATGCTGGTACACTATTCCTGTCATGAATGCGCGGTGAATTCCATGGCGCTTGAGCGGCTGGGTATCACTGTTTCAACACCACAGCCTTTTGGCGGTGAAATTGAAAAGGATAAGCGTGGTCTGACCGGCAGGTTGATCGAAGCGGCATCTGGTCCAGCCATGTCTCTTGCCGTGAGAGATCTTTACGATCAGTTGGAGGAGCAGGTGTTAAGTCGGGCCACAGAAGCGGAAAAGCTCCTTTTCAGTCTTGGAATTACCCGGATCGGCGATCCGGCCGTATCCTCCCGTGAAGAGGCTTTATATGAAAAGGCCATAGAAAGCGGCGCTTTGTCATTGTCCGTAACCGTTTATCCTTGCGATGACAGCAATTTTTACGGAATCCCCTTTGCAAAGGCAGCAAGGAAAAAGATAGAGATGAACCAGAAACTCCCCATGCGTGGGCCGATCAAATTCTTTCTTGACGGAGCTGACAGGGCGGCTCTTCGGATTACTTTCAAAGAAGCGCTAAACTCGTTCCTGGAAACAGCCAGGCGGGTCATATCAACCCGGTCTTTGGACCCTTTGCGTATTCTTCTGAGGAGCCCTGCCCGACTGGGCTCTGATTTCATGCTCCATTTTGGTGTGAAATTGGCGAAGATTGACGAGCTGGAAACCTGCGTACGGCAGGCTGTTGCAAATGGCCATTGTGTTGCCTTTCATGCTCTTGGCAATGAGGCTGTTGAGCAGGCCGTGGGCATCATGGAAAGAGTCCCCTATACCCACGCTGCACCTGCCAGACTCGAACATGCGGTTTTTCTCAGGGACAAGGATATCCGGGCCATAGGTAAAAACAAGATGGCCGTGGTGACGCAACCCTATTTTCTGACCCATATGGGGCCGGAAAACGTCCCGTCACTTCCGGGTTTAAAGCAGCTTCCCTTGAGATCGTTGATGGACCAAGGTGTTCTTGTGGCCGGGAGTTCGGACTGGCCTGTTGTTTCCTGCGATCCTCTTGCAGCTGTTGAACGTGCAGTGACCAGAGAATCCACATGCGGCGAGGTTTTGCAGAAAAATCAAGCCATCACTGTATACGAAGGTCTGACGATGTATACACGAAACGCAGCGGCTGTTCTTGGGCAAGGGCAGGTGGCGGGAAGCCTGGAACCTGGGAAACGGGCTGATTTTATCATTCTTTCAGATGACCCGTTCATCTGTGATCCAAGAGCCATCCATAAAATTCGAGTGGAAGAAACCTATCTCGGCGGTGCCAGGGTATTTATAAGAACACAGTAAAAACAGGGGGGATGATGAAAAAAAGTGATTTCAGAGAAAAAAGTTTCTGGCTTTCAAGTGGCGAATACAGTCCTGAACCAAGTCTCAAAGGAACGGTCCAGGCGGATGTGACCATCGTGGGGGGTGGTTTTACAGGACTTTCCACTGCGTATCACCTGAAAAAACTGGAACCGGGTCTTAACGTGGCGCTGATTGAGGGGGATGTGATCGGCTACGGTGCAAGCGGCCGGAACGGCGGGTTCAACATGACCCTTTTCGGCCTGACCTTGTCCATCACGGCTTTAAGGTTCGGGAAAATCAAAACGCGTGAATCCCATCATTACATGGAAAAGGCGGTGGATCTCCTGAAAGATCTGGTTGATGAACTGGGGATTGACTGCGATTACGAACATCCGGGTTTTCTTCGTGTGGCCACGTCAGAGGCGTATAAAAAAAGACTGCTCCATGAAATCGAATTCGCAGAGAAACTGGGACTCAAGGGCATATCCTGGATGGACAAGAACCAGCTCGCCAGTGAAATCCAGAGCCCCCAGTACCTGGGTGCCTGGTGGGAACCTCGTTGCGGTATCCTGAATCCGGCCAAATTGTCCTGGGGTTGGAAAGACGTCATTAAAAAACAAGGCGTTACGATTTATGAAAACAGCTCTGTGACGGACATCCGAAAGAATGGAGGGAATATCACTCTTGTTACGGACGAGGGACGCATTGAAACAGGGAAGGTGGTACTCGCCACCAATGCCTGGTCCCATCTGGTTCAACTGGTAAAGCACAAACAGATTCCCGTGTGGACCCATATCGTTCTCACCGAGCCTCTCACTCCCGAACAGTTCGCCCGTATTGGCTGGCAGAACCGTCAGGGTATCGAAGATGCCCGGAATCTGGTTCATTACTACCGTTTGACCGCTGACAATCGCTTGCTTATGGGCGGAAGGGGCGTGTCCCTCACTTATGGGAACGACATGGACAGAGACAACAACGAGGCGACGTTCAGAGGGCTTGAAAAAGATGTTCGAGATCTTTTTCCCTGCTTGTCAGACATCCGTTTCACACATCGCTGGGGCGGGCCTGTATCGGTCACTCTGGATATGGCTCCAGCCATGGGATACCTGGGCGATAAGCGTTTTGTGTACAGCGCAGGATGCATGGGCCACGGCGTCAGCCTCACACATTTGAACGGAAAAACTCTGGCCGATCTTGTCCTTGAACGGAGTACCGAACTTACCGACGTGTTTTTCGTGAACAGGAAAACCATTCCTTTTCCCCCTGAACCCATACGCCACGCTGTGTGCAAGGCCATTGTAGGCTTCATGCAACTGGAAGACAGATTCAAGGATCCGGTGGCCCACCCGTGATACTGTTGGGATAGGAATGATTCTAATGCGTCAAACTCTGAACCATCGTTCGAGAGCATTGAGATTCAAACGTTGTCTCCTATTATGGGTCGACAAGATTTTATTGTCTTGCAGACGTATGGGGTATAAGCAGGGCTCACGCCCGACAATAATGGCGGGCGAAAGCCCGCCATACTAAGCTATCGTGCAAAGTCAGGGTAAAAAAACAATCAATCAAGCCTTTATAGAGCCCCAGCATATCCGGGTATTGATGTGGTGAAACATGTTAACAGAAATCAGCATTGTCCCATGTTGAAAATGCTGTAATATATGCTATTCTATTCAATAAGTTCCTCGCATCCGACGCCATAAGGCAGTGATGACCACGTGATGTAAAACCTTCTGATACGATTCTGAGCCGACATTTCCTGCCGGAACCGCCTTATGCCCTGATCTCAGGTTGCGGGCGAATTTCGAAAACCCCGTTGAATGCTATGGACAAAGGGTCTCAGGCGTTTTACCGGGATAACTAAGGAGGTGCTCCATGATCATCAAACAAGCCGACTTATTCTGGGGTATGGATACGGATTTCATCAGTGAACTGATGGATGTCGCAAGTAAGGAAACCTATGACGACAATTCGGTTCTTTTTTCCGAAGGCAATCCGGCCACCCGTTTTTATGTCATGTTGAGAGGGCGAGTAAGAGTGGATATCGGTGATGACCATCTGATTTCCTACACGGTCGGTCACGCCGGAGAAGCTTTTGGCTGGTCAGGTCTTCTTGAAAGAGAGCGCTTTGCGTCAACGGCCACATGCCTTGAACCCACCATTCTCCTCAGTTTTGATGTGAAGGATATCCAGAGGCTGTGTGAAGACAATCCGGTGAACGGAATGATGCTTTATAAAAAACTTGCCGGAATCCTTGGGGATCGGTTGATCACAAGCTACCATCAAGACGATCTCAGGCTCCATGAACAATATGGGGAAACTTACGGCAGCGGCCAGATGGTGAATGCCGAACAGCTTTAGTTGATGGAAGCATTGTCTATTCCGAAAGAATCACCTGGTTCCGGCCTGATTTTTTCCCCTGGTAGAGGGCCTGATCCGCCCGTTTCAAATAGGCTTCCGTGTCCTTGATCTTTCCGTCGAACACACTGACGCCAAAGGTCATGGACAGGGAAAGGGTGATGTTGTTGAATTGAAAAGAGTTCTCACATACTGTTTTTCTTATTTTTTCCATAGTCGTCATTGCACCTTCTCTGTCCGTATCAGGAAGAAGAAAAAGAAATTCTTCACCTCCCCATCGAGAGACGGCATCTTCAGCCCTGAGCGATTCGGTCATGAGCTTGGCAAGGGCAACAAGAACAAAATCCCCGAAGTCATGGCCGTGAGTGTCGTTGATCACCTTGAAATGGTCGATGTCACCGATGACTAAAGCAAAAGGCTTCCGGCTCCGTTTGAAGCGGACTACTTCCTGCTTGATTCTGTCCATCATCATCCGCCGATTGGCAAGGCCGGTGAGCGGATCGGTTAATGCCATGGTCTTGATCTGCTCGTATGCGTTTGTCAGCGCAGCGGTGCGCTCTCCCACCCGTTTTTCAAGTTCCTGATTAAACTGCCTCAGCTTGTTTTCCGCTGTTTTTACATCGTCGAAAAGACGGGCGTTTTCAAGTGATATGGCAGCCTGTGATGCCAGAAGATCAAGAACTTTAAGCCGCTCTTCACTGAACACCCTGGCCGAAAGGTTGTTTTCCAGGTAAATGATCCCTTTCAGTTTGCCGGAGCTCACCATGGGCGCTGCCAGAAGTGATTTGACGGAGTTTCCCGAAATATAGGGGTCTGAGACAAATTGTCCATCCATGCACGCGTGATCAAGCACCACCGCTGTTTTTGTCCGTGCGACGTAATTGATTACCGGAATGGAAAGAAGTCGGGTGTTTTCAACCGGTTCAAATCGAAGAGAGGTTACGTCGCTACGGTCAATGCTTCCTTCGGCCTGAATCATCAGGTGGCCGTTGTAGAGAAGGACAAGAAAACCTCTCTGGGCGCCCGCACTTTCAAGAGATATGGTCATAATCGTTCTCAGCAGCTTATCAAGAAGGATTTCTCCGGAAAGGGCCTGAGCGCTTTTCATGATGGTTGAAAGATCAAGGGTTTCTCCCGAATGTGATGTTCTCTCCGTTGATTGAATATGGAATAATCCGGGTATTTCATCCCATATATTTTTATAAAATATTTCGAACTGAAAGGCTCCCACTTGCCTGAAGGAGGAAAGGGCTTCGGCCATGTATAATCGGGCGGGGCGGATCAGTTTTCTGGATCTGTAATGGCTTGCGGCTCTCATCAGCGCCACGGAATGGAACAATGGGCTTGGGACATGGGTGAATGCGTCGATGGCTTTTTCATAATAGACTTGAGCTTTGCCGTCATCTTCTGTGGCGGAGGCCATTTCAGCTTTGATAAGATAAATCCATGCCATGTGCTTGGTGGGTTCGAAACGGCTCCATGTCTGACATTTTCTTATAACCTTTTTTGTGAATGAAAGTGTTTTGCTTTTGTCCCGGATCGAGAGGCCCGGATAACGACCAAGAAGCACAAGGCACTCGAAATAGGTGATCAGTTGGCCTGTGATAAGGGTTTTGACAGACTGTTTGTAAACATTTGCTTCTTTCAGAGCTGTGAAGGCGTCATCAAAACGGTTCGTCATATAGAGCAGAATGAGTCTTATGGCATAGTAATGGGCAAGCCCTGTATGATTTTTTGTTACCACCCATTCGGGAACAACGGTGTCTTCATCGAAATAGTCGCCGCTCAATCTGGCTGGGTCCTGATTGTCCTGTGGCAGGAGATGTATCAGCTGGAGAATCATGCTGTGCAGCTGGATCATGGGTCTCTGCCCACTTTTTTTAGTAATTTTCAAGCGGTTGATGATCTGTTCTCTCAACGTAGGGATGTGGGAGGTGGTGATGAAGGAAACAAAGTCCCTGTAGATCAGGGCAAGGCCTGTATAAAGCTGGTCTCCTGCTTCTCTGGAAAGCTGATATGCTTGAATAGACGCCGACTTGCACAACTCAAGCGGGTCTTTCCAGTGGCGAATCAGCGCGCCGTAAATCACGTGGGTTCTATATAAAAACGTTCTGCCTTCCGGTCGTTCGGCGATTTTCATGGCGAGGATTCCGAATCTCACCGCATTTTTAATATCTTCCAGGCCTACGGCAAGAAAAGCGCCATATCCCAGAAAGCATAAGCCCGAATAGGGGTTGTTTCCATATGTCAGGATCTGTGCGAAACGGCGCAGGGCAACGAACCCGTACAGGGTGCTGTCCGTCAGATTGGCGGAGAGCCCCATTTCAAAATAGATTTTGGAGATGGCGAGCTGGTGTTCGTCGCTCATGGGAGGTAAATTGAGAAGAGTTGCGTCATCTTTGCCGCGAAGCAACCGTTTGACCTTGAAAAGCTCGACCAGTATATGCCGCCAGCCCACATTTTCCGGGAATGAAACACCCAGCCGCTTTAAAAGTTCCCTGCTTTTTATTATGGCGGTCTGATAGTCCTGGCGGGCAAAATAAGCACGGATTTCTATGTCGCAGATTCCCACCCGCCGGGACAGCGACGGGGAATGGGACAGGACTTTCGCCACATAGGTGTTCATAAGATCGTAATCACCTTTCAGGCAGGCGGCATCGGCAATTTCCTGCTGGACGAAAAGTACGTCGTCATCACATGAATCCAGCGTTTCCGGGGGTATGAGTATCTCAGCTGTCATGAAATATTTAAGAGCGGGATCAAATGCAGCCGTTGCCTTGGCTTTTTTCCCGGATTCCATGTTCAGATGGAACAACCGCCGCCTTTCCGCAGGGGCGGCAATCAGATCTGAGCAGAGGTTTAACTGATCTGTGATGTAAAAAACTTTATTGGCCAGATCCTGCGGGTCACTTGTTTTTTCAAGGAGAAGGCGGCCTATCCGCAAGTGGTATCTGGCACGGTCCGCTTCGGGAATCAGAGAATAGGCGGCTTCCTGAATTCTGTCGTGGTGATACAGGTACATGTCGCCCACATGGCGGACATAGCCTTCGTCAATGGCTGTTTTAAGATCGGTTAAAACTTCGAACAGTTTTTTTTCAAGCACATGGCTCAAGGTTTCCAGATCGAAACGGTTGCCGATGCACGATGATATTTTAAGGATTTCCTGAGTATTTTCATTGAGCAGGGCAATTTTGTCAGCCATGAGCTGGACCACGTTGTCCGTGACCTGCATAGAAGCGATTTCAACCTCGTCCCAGCACCAGCCTTTTCCCGGTATGAAGGCAATTTTGCCTTTGTCGTAAAGAGTTTTTAAAAACTGATTGACGAAAAAAGGGTTGCCCGCTGTTTTTTTAAAAATCTGAAAACCAAGGTTCATGCCCTCTTCAGCCGGGCATTTCAAGAAATCAAGAACAAGCGCCCCAATATTCCTATACGGCAGAGGACCGAGGATGATGGTTCTGGCCTTCACACCCTGAGCCTCCACATCACGGATCATTTCGGTGAATGGATGATCTTCCCCCACTTCGTTGTTTCTGTACGATAAAATAAATAACAGATGGCGGATATTCGGGGATAACACAAGATTGGAAAGAAGATTCAAGCTTGCATAATCCACCCACTGGAGGTCATCGAGAAAAAGGATCAGGGGGTGTGTGGCGGAAACGAAAATCGAAACGAAATCTTCGAAACAGATGTTGAAACGATTGCGGGCCTCTTCGGGACCGATCTGCGGGGGGTGGGGCTGTTTGCCCACGATATGTTCAAGTTCCGGGAATATTTCCGTAATCACTCCGCCGTTTCCACCCAATACTTTATTGAAGTTCTTTCGCCATACCTCAATGGTTTCTTCGTTGGCCGAAAGAATCTGGCGAAGCAAACCTTTAAATGCCTGGAGGACGGCACTGTAGGGAGAATCGGTTTTATACTGTTCGTACTTTCCTGCGATAAACCGGCCACCCGTGGCCACGACAGGCTTGTGGATTTCGTAGATAAGGGCCGACTTACCTATGCCCGATGCACCTGTGACAAGCAGCAGACCGTTTTCTCCTGTGCAGACTTCCTCGAATGATTTGAGAAGAACCGACAGTTCCTCCTCTCTGCCGTAGACTTTCTGGGGAATAATAAAGCGCCTGGGAACATCCTGTTTCCCAATGTCGAAAGGTTCAATGGTTCCGTTCCGGGTCAGCTGGCGTTCACATTCCATCAGATCGGCTTTTAATCCGTAAGAGCTCTGATAACGATCTTCCGGGGCTTTAGCCATGAGTTTCATCACGATGTCGCATACGGGCTGGGGCAGACCCGGAACAAAAATGTCCGGTCGGACAGGGGGACGGGCGATATGACAGTGAATCAGCTCAAGAGGGTCTTTCGACCGGAACGGCGTGATGCCGGTGATCATTTCGAACAGGGTGACGCCAAGAGAATAAAAATCCGTTCTGTAGTCTTCGCTGCGGTTCATGCGCCCTGTCTGTTCAGGAGAAAGGTAGGGCAAGGTGTTCAGAATGAAAGACGGATTATGGATGGCAGACCTTGACCCTGTGACCAGCGCGTCGATTCCGAAGTCCGTCAGCTTGAACTCCGCCCGTTCAGGGATGAGCAGAATGCTCCGGGGGTTAATGTTCCCATGGATGACGCTTTGGTCATGAAGCTGACTCAATGTATCCGTGAGGCCAATGGCCATGGGAAGAAATTCGTCGAGTTCTATACGTCTTGTTTTTAATACCTGCGCCAGGGGCGTTCCCCGGAAGTCTTCGAGAACAAGGGTGACACCGTCCGGTTCATCCAGCACGTCCAGAGTTTGAACAACGCCTTCGGTTTCTATATTTTTGATGGTTTCGTATTCTTTGAAAAACCGGGTCATTTCAGACATGCTGGGGCTTTTTGCCTTGAGCTTCTTGACGATGACAGACCGGGCGTCCATCGTCCGCCTGGCCCGGCAAATGGTCATGTATTCGTTTTCACTGATCTGTTCGTAGATATGGTACTGAACTCTGTCCATGGCCTGTATATCCTTCAAAGTGGTATTTCTTTTCTATCAGGATGGGTTCTGGAATCGGAATGTCGATCATGATTTGTGGGAAAACTCAGTTATTATGTCCCGATTTTTAAATAAAGGCAAACACATTAAATCTTCCATAAAAACATAAAACACCGGCGTGATGTAAAGTGTCAGGAACTGGGACAGCAGAAGCCCGCCCACAACGGCCAACCCCAGAGGGCGTCGTGATTCTCCGCCTGCGCCAAGCCCTATGGCAATGGGAAGGGTCCCCATGAGGGCAGCCATGGTGGTCATCATGATGGGTCTGAACCTCAGGAGGCAGCCTTCAAAGATGGCTTCAGCCGGGCTTTTGTTCTCGTTTCTCTGGGCCGATAAGGCGAAATCGATCATCATAATGGCGTTTTTCTTCACGATACCGATGAGCATGATGATGCCCACAAAGGCGTAGATGCTCAAGTCCACCCCGAAAAGCATCAGTGTGAGCAGCGCCCCGACCCCTGCGGAGGGAAGCCCTGAAAGAATGGTCACCGGATGGATGAAACTTTCGTAAAGAATGCCGAGAACAATATAGATCACCACAATAGCCATGAGGAGCAGCACCCACATCCCTTTCATGGAATCCTTGAACTGCTGGGCCGTGCCTTGAAAACTGGCCGTGATTGACGGGGGAAGGTCGAGGTTTCGAGTTTTTTCTTCCACCATGCTGACACCATCACCCAGAGCCACGCCGGGTTTGAGGTTGAAGGACACGGTCACCGACGGCATCTGGCCTGTGTGGTTGATGGTCAGGGGGCCTGCGTTTCTTTCGATCCGGGCAACGCTTGAAAGAGGGACCAGTTTTCCCTGGTTCGAACGGATATGGAGAAGGTCCAGCGACTCCGGATCTGTCTGGAATCGTTGTTCAAAACCCATGATCACCGAGTATTGGTTCGTGGGGGCATAGATGGTGGATATCTGCTTGGAACTGTAGGCGCTGTTCAGGGTGTTTTCTATTTTTTCAGCCGTGATGCCAAGGGATGCCGCCTTGTCGTAATCAATGTGAACCATTACTTGGGGATTGACGATTTCAAGGTCTGTGGTCACATCCTGGAGTGTGGGCAGACTTTCAAGGCTTTCTTTCAGAGCAGTGGCATAACCGGAAAGCTCGTTGATATTCGAACCTTGGAGCGTGTACTGGTACTGTGCTTTGCTGGTTCTGCCGCCCACGTCGATGGACGGTGGATTTCTCAAAAACGTGTTGATTCCGGGAACGGACCCCAGTTTTTTCCTTAACCTCTGAATCACCTGGTCCACGTTTTCTTTTCGTTCAGACCTGGGTTTTAGTCGGATGTTCATGCGACCCGCACTTCCGGACGTCGCCCCACCCGTTCCACCCGCTGCTGTCATGAACGCTGCCACTGCCGGGTCTTGCCTCACGATTTCAGATACGGCGAGCTGGTAATCCACCACAGCCTCAAATGACGTCCCTTGAGCCGCTTCGGTGCTGGCAAACATCTGACCCGAATCACCGCTGGGATAAAATCTTTGGGCACGGTTCTGAACAGGTAAACCGTAAAAACAAGAAGAAGAAACGAAAAAACAAGGGTGGTCTTGCGATGTTTCATCACCCAGAAAAGGCTTCGCTCGTAAAGAGACAACCAGGCTGTGAAAAACCGTTCGAAGGCTCTGTACATCAGCCCATGTTCCTCTTTGTCCGTATGTTTGAGAAGGATGCTGCACAGCATGGGAGAAAGGGACAGGGAAACAAAACCGGAAACGAGAATGGCCACACCGATGGTCACGGCAAACTCTCTGAACAGCCGACCCAGAATTCCCCCCATGAAAAGAAGGGGAATGAATACGGCGCAGAGGGACAGTGTCATTGAAATAATGGTGAACCCGATTTCTTTCGACCCGTCGAACGCCGCCTGCAAACGCCCTTTCCCCATTTCCATGTGACGCACCACGTTTTCCAGCATGACGATGGCATCATCCACCACGAATCCCACGCTGAGGGTCAATGCCATGAGAGAAAGGTTGTCAATGCTGTACCCCATGAGGTCCATCACAACAAAAGTCCCGGCAATGGACATGGGAACGGCAAGGGCGGGTATGATTGTGGCTGAAATATTTCTGAGGAATATGAAAATAACAAGAACAACCAGGGCGATGCTGAGATACAGGGTGAACATCACGTCGTGAACCGATTCTTTGATGGAAAGTGAACGATCATAGATGGTGTTCAGACGGACCGACGGAGGCAACTGGGCCTCAAAGGCCGGGAGAAGCCGCTTGATGTTGTCCGCCACCTCAATGGTGTTACTGCCGGGCTGGCGCTGGATGGCAAGAACGATGGCTCTGGTTTTAACGTCCGGCGTCATGTACCAGGCCGCTGTCTTGTCGTTTTCAACGCTGTCAACAACCTGGGCCAGTTCGCCGAGCCGTACAGGAGATCCGTTGGTGTATGCCACAACAATACCCTTGTATTTGTCAGCTTCGGTGAGCTGGCCTGTGGCCTTTATGGTGTACGCTTTATGTTTTCCGAATAGCGTTCCCGTGGGCAGATTGACGTTGGCTGCTGAAACAGCTTCTTCCACCTGATCAATGCCGATACCTTTGGCCTTGAGGGATTCCGGATTCAGATATATTCGAACCGCGAATTTCTGAGACCCATAGATGTTCACCTGGGCCACGCCTTTAACCATGGATATCCGCTGGGCAAGAACCGTGTCTGCATATTCGTTTATCGTTGAAAGGGGAAGAACGGGGGAGCTCAGGGCAATGAAGAGAATGGGCTGACTGGAAGGGTCCACTTTTCGAAATGACGGAGGGCTTGTCATGTCATCGGGCAGAAGTCTCTGAACTCTGGCAATGGCGGTCTGAACGTCCTGTGCTGCTGAGTCGATGTCACGTTCCATGGAAAACTGGAGGGTGACCCGTGTCCGGCCCAGAGAACTGGTGGAAGACATGGAGTCAATTCCGGCAATGGTTGAAAACTCCCGTTCAAGGGGTGTGGCAACAGCTGCCGCCATGGTTTCAGGACCGGCACCGGAGAGGTTGGCGCTGACTTCAATGGTGGGAAAATCCACGTTGGGAAGTTCATTCACCGGAAGGCGGTTGTACGCCACAATGCCGCCGAAGAAAATTGCCAGCATGGTAAGGATGGTCGCCACAGGCCGTTCGATGAAAAGACGGGAGATATTCATCGGACCTCCGCCTTATCCTTTGTGGTGCTGTTTGAACCGGGCGGTTCAATCACCTTGACAGCAGAGCCTTTTGACAACTTGAGCTGTCCTTCAACCACCACGGTTTCACCAGAGGTCAAACCACCATCGATCATGGTTTCTCCGTTTCCTGATCTTCCCGGAATAACATCTCTCATTTCCACGGTGTTGTTCTTTTTGACAACGAAAACGTAAAGTCCTTTCTGCCCGGTTTGAATGGCCTGTGATGGAACCACCAGACCCTGCTTTTCCACAGGAAGCCCCACCACGATCTGAACGAACTGTCCAGGCCAGAGCGCTCTGTTTTTATTGTCGAAGCGGGCTTTGATCATCACCATGCCTGTGGCTGAATCAATGCTGTTGTCGATAAAAGAGAGAACACCTTTTGCAGGTGAAACTGAACCATCGCTCCCCCGTGCTGTGACTGTCACCACACCTTTGCCCATGGCTGCCCGGATATCCCTGAAATAGGTTTCCGGCACAGTAAACGATACATCGAGATTTGATATCTGGCGGATGGTGGTGAGTGGCGTGTTGTCGTTCGGTGTGACAAGGTTACCTGCATCCACGGCGATTTCACCGGCCACCCCACTGATTTCGGCCCTGACTGAGCAGTATGATAGATCGAGACTGGCACTTTCCACCGCAGCTTTATCGGCTCGAACCGAGGCATCCAGCACAGCAACATCGTTTTGAAGTTGCTCGTATTCCTCTTCGGACAAATAGCCTTTGTCCGACAGGGTGCTGTAACGTTTCACCTGTTTTGCAGCAAGGGTCCGTTTGGCCCTGTCTCTTTCAAGATCGGCCTTTGCCTGTTCGAGTTTTGCTTTGAACGGCGCGGGGTCCACAGTGAAAAGGAGATCGCCTTTAGACACATCTCCACCTTCTTTGAAATGGCCGGCCAGAAGCTTTCCGCTGATTCGTGGTAAGACCTTCACAGAAAGCCCGGCTTCCACATGGCCGGTGCCTTCAATTTCGACGGGGACCTTTTTTTCAGTTACCTGGGCCACCGTGACAGGTGCAGGAGGCTTTTCACCTGTTTTACCTTTTCCGGTTTTTTTTTGTTCGCCTTCGTTTTTGCACGCGGTGAAAGTGAAGAGGATAATCGCTATCATGAAGACCAGAACCATTTGTGTTGATGTTATCTGGCTCTGGCTGGATCTGTCGGATGGATGATTTTTCTGATTACCTTCGAATATCATGGCTGCGCTACCTCATAAAAAAAACTGTTCGGCCAGTCCCCTGTTTCAACGCTTTTTCTTGTATTCTAATATAAATAACGTGCTGAAAACATGCAGCGTTGAACATTCCAATATGTTATTTGGGGGAAGATACCACATTTATCAAAGGTTGGCTGTTAATTTTCAGTAAAGAAATGTAAAGTGTTGCCGATGTTTCTTTGCACTCCTATGAGTAAGGACGGATCAAACGAACAAGGGGAATCATGAACCATATCATACTTCAACAAGCCATCGAACACGTGAAAACAGTGGTCGCCCCCAACATGGACCTCTGTCAGGTCTGTCACAAAAACACCTGGATTTATCCTCCGGAAACGGAAGTGGAGGTCATTGGCACCCCCACGGCCATCGGCCTCACCACATGCAGGAACTGCTTCGACAATCTTCTTATCGCCATTGGTGAGATTTCCGCGGAGTACTGAAAATATAACTATTTTTCTTTTTTGTCAGAGTTTTCCGATGTCACAAGATCATAGGTGAACGTAAACGGCAATTTGAATGTATTCACAAACATGTCAATAATGCCGGAAGACACGTTTGAAACAGGTTTGGGAAGAAAACGTGTTATAGGGTTGTTGATATCCCCTTCCACCACGATGGGCACGGAAAGAAGGCTTTTATTTTTTCCACTTAAATAAGGCCCGGCAATCGGGATATGATAGAACACACTGTCCACTGCCTTGAATGGAGAAGCGAGAACCACCAGATCGAGAATCCTGCTTTCCAGATCAATATAACCTGTGGCGTATAAATTGATGCCCGCACCGATGATGGCGGCACGGGTGATGTGGATGTTGTGACCTGTTATGGTCCCGTCGATTTCCATGGAATCGTAGCGGTAACCACTGCGCATCACATTTTTGATGGGGTTTTGCGAGAAAAGCTCAGTGAGGTCCACCAGCGAAAGGACTTTCGCCAGGATTGGCGCTTTTTTCACCAGACCTCTTGTTGCTCTTATCTTGAATGCCCCTTTGCTGATCATGGCCGGATTCCCTTTAAACCAACCTTCCACGTCCAGATCTCCGGTCATGGCCGCGCTGCTCACTCCGAAGCAGGACAACAGTTCATAAAATCCCATAACCCTCTGGCGGTCTGAAACGAATGATAGATCCATGTCAAGGTCCGGCAGTGTCACATTGCCTGAAAAGGAGATGCCGCAGACATTTCCGGATGCCACATTCACAAGCGCTTTTTTCCCTCGAAGAAAAGAAACGTTCCCGATGATATGGGGAAACTCCAGCGAATTGTATCCATTGTCGTTTTCAGTTTTCGCCACGACACGTGAAAGCCCCGTAAGCCTTATGCTGGCCTGATCTCCTTTGCCGTTGAAACGGGCATTATCCACGGTGATTGTTTCGCCATTTTCCTTTTTAAAAATGGCGTCACTGATGGTGAGCGGACCGTTTAATTTGAATGCATGCTGACCGGACTGGGGATATTCAAAAGAGGCAAATCCTTCCATGTCCCCGCGGATATTTTCGCCCTTTTCAAACAGGGCAACCAGGGTCTTTCCTTTGAGGTTGCCGCTGAACCGGCCTTTGATAGGATTTGGCGAATGGGCTTCTGGGATTGTCGCAGTGATTTCAGCTTGTTCTCGGGCTGTTTCGATGGTCAGTTTCCGGATATGGCTCTTATTTGGATTAAAATCAATGTCGGCAACGGTTTGAATTTCTCCCTGGGACGGGTCATCCCGTAAGAACAACCCTGAAAGTGTGACGTTTTTTCCGTTCCATGAAACCGTGAGGGGGTTGAGAGTGACAGGGAGTTTGGGAAAAAGAGTCTCAGGTATCCATTTTTTTCTTTTGATGTAAGGCCGGAAATCCTTATCCACTTTTCCCCGGATCGTGATTGTTCCGGATGACATGTTTTTTTCAAGGCGTTCCATTGATCCGTTCATGGTGAAAACCCGGCCGTTCATATTCACAGTGCAGGCCGGTAAACGAAGCCGACCCGGTGTGAGCTCAAAAAGATCAAAAGAGGCTGACGCTTCGGAGGGTAGATCAGGAGAGTGTATCTTCAGTTTATCTGATGCGGCAGAAAGGGTGTAGGTCAACTCGTGAGGCCGGGCAAGCGGGCCTTTGACTACAAAACTTTTGATGTCTACTGTTCCGCCAATTCCGGTCAGGTGTTTGCCCATTGTTTTTCGCAGATCTTTAAACGTGGACGCATAGCGATGGGCATCTTTTGAGTCAATCCGGGCTGTCAGGGACGTGAGATCAAAAGACCTGTTTTTATCGAACGAGAAAGCCCCGGAACATTCCTTTATCTCATTAGGGCCGAGATGACCCTTGATTCCGTTCCATGAAATCCGGTCCGGGTTGAGCTGCATCGAACCATCTTTAATGGCCAATGCCCGTCCAAGTCGCGGATAATATCCTCCGGCGTTTATGTTTTGAGCCTGGATGTAGGTTTTAAGATTTCGTAAGTTGTCTTTTAAGGTGAGATGAACATCGGCTCTGCCCTGGAGGCCCCGGAAGCTTTGATATTCCTTTCTGAACGCTCCTTCACGGATATAGTTGTCCAGGACTATGGGAAGCCCTTCCAGGTCGGCATCAATATCAATATCCAGATCGAAATGGCGGTTATTTTTCTCGATCCCGTTTTCCGGGGCCTTTTTCAGTTCAAGCTCGAAACGCCCGTTTTTACCGGACGATCCGTTCATCAGAGCTGTAAGATTTTCTCCTGACAGCACACCCTCGCTCATTTGCAACGGCCCCTGGATATCGCTAATAACAAGAGATGATCCGGGGATTTTGATGCTGGCATGATCCGCTTGAGAATCTGCGCTCATCCGGCGAATATCACCCCATTCATCGTGATGGCCTTTGAATGAATACGACGTCTTGGAGAGATGCCCCGAACGGATCAGGTTTCCGAAGAGAACTTTGACGGTATGGTTATTGGGGTAAAGCCCGGTGAGAATCTGCCTTGCAGCGCTGAGGTCTATTGTTTCAGCCTCAAGGGCCACATCCCAGGAGCAGGCCCCGTTTTCCCTTTGAAGATCAATTTCTGAAGAAAACACATTCGTATAAGGAGACAGAATCGTCCCTTTAACATGGAGGTTGTCTGTTTCCGATAGAACACTCAAGCTGATATCCGAAATAACGGCATTCGGAACTTTGCCATTCAACCCGGAAAGAGGGCCGTCCAGGATGATATCTGCAAGACCTTCTACAATGGTGAGTTTGAAAGGCGGAAGATTGAGGGAATCACAGAACGGTTTATCTTTTTTGGGTTTCTTTAAAATCTCTCTGATTTTTTCAAGAGACATGATTTTGATTTCAGGCCTTTTCACCCGGATAGAGGAAAGGGTGATTTTACCTCGCAGCAGGCGGCTTACATTCGGGTAAAAATCAATCTCTTCAATGGAAACCAGCGCCGTATCGTGCTGTAAACTCACTCCTTCCGCAGCCACATGGGGAACGGGAAACACCCTGAAACCCAGACTTTTTATCTGTGTCACAATCTGATAATCATCAAGCAGTTGTTTCACTATTCTGGCCCGGAGAACCTCCGGCCCTTTATCATACGCAACAAAAGCCACTCCCCCGGCAATAATAAAAAGCACAATAACAAGTGAAAGGACTATCAGAATCCGTTTTTTCATGCCACCCCTCCCCAGGCCCGGGCACGCCAATCTCCCGATTGGCTGTTCGCACTGCTCCACAGCCAATCCCCCGGCCTTAAAACCAGTCCAACCTTTACCGGATTCATATGAATATACTCAATAACCTGAAGAAAATGACGTTCGTTTCTGATGTATCGATCCCAGTATTCTCGGTGCCAGACCGGATCGGGTGATGCTATTTTTGCTTTGCTTTTTAGACTGTTGCTGGATGTGACTTTGTTTTCGGAAAGGCCAATCGGGAGATTGGCGTGCCCGGGGCGAACAGTGCGGAAAATATGGATCATTTTTTCATGATCAGTCATCATATTTTTATGGATTTCATTTTTTGCCAAAGTCGTCTCCCCGGGCACGCCAATCTCCCGATTGGCTGTTCGCACTGCTCCACAGCCAATCCCCCGGCCTTAAAACCAATCCCGCCTTTACCGGATTCATATGAATATATTCAATAACCTGAAGAAAATGACGTTCGTTTCTGATGAATCGATCCCAGTATTCTCGGTGCCAGACTGGAGCGGGTGATGCTTTTTTTGTGTTGATTTTTGGACTGTTGCTGGATGTACCTTCGTTTTCGTAAAGGCCAATCGGGAGATTGGCGTGCCCGGGGCGAGCAGCGCGAAAGATATGGATGTTTTTAGCAGTGAACTTTTTCCAGGAGGCGACGATTTTTGGTATTGTCCAACTGTTTATGGCCTGGACCAGCACATGGACGTGGTTTGGCATCACCGTCCAGGCTATTAATTCATATCGTTGCCCATGGAAAAAAAGAAGCGCTTCCTGAACCATGTTGCCGATACAGGGTTCTTGAAGGATACACGACCCGGCTCCTGAATCAATCCAGTCTTCTATTTTTATCCTCAACTCAGCATTCCGTCGCCCGGAAGGAACGGCTTCTATCCCACGTTTCAACCGTTCCAGCGTATCTTTCGGCAGACTGTCCTCAAGGTGAAACGTCACATGCTGGATCGCCCCATGCCCATTAAAATGATGCAGATACCCTCTGCCACAACACACTGGTTTCCCCGAATCGCCGCCCACCCCGGGCACGCCAATCTCCCGATTGGCCTGTTTCGCACCAACATCCACCCCAACCGTCCCAAAACTCTTCGGCCCATCATCTTCTTTTTCAACAAAAAGCTCATTGTTGTTTATATGTGATGAGTCATTCATCGGAATTTTATCGTTTTCCAAATATTAGACAGTAAAAAGGGAGCACACCATGATTAGCCTAAATAATATTAGATCAAGTAAAAGCATGATTAAAAAGCCTTTTTTACACCAGATGGCGTGTTACTTCAAATGGTTTTTATCTGATTGATCCAATGATGCCTGATCTGAAAACACACGATCCAAAACACCCATCACTCCTCCAGCCACTTCTTAAAATCCCCGGCTTTCAACCGGCTGACGATGACTTCTTCTTCTTTTAATTCCGGGGTGAGGTCGAGTTTGAGGCGGCTGTTGAAATAGGGGTGGATGGCTTTGACAGAGGATAGGGAAACAATCATCTGGCGGTTGATGCGAAAGAATGTGGCGGGGTCCACGGTGTTTTCGATTTCGTCCAGGGTGGATTCCACCAGGTAGCGTTTGCCGGTTTTGTCGTAGAGAAAAACGAGCTGGTTTTCGATGAGGAAGTAGGCGATGTCGCCAACACTGACGGGTTTGAAGCTGTTGCCGGATTTGACAAGAAACCTTGATTTGTATTTTTTGTCCTGATTATCCAGCAGGGCGACGAGTGCGGCCAGTTTTTCAGTGTTTGCTGTCAGTGCCGTGTCTTTCCCGGTGAAGGCAAGTTTCAGATTTTTGAATTTATCCAGACTTTTTTTCAGCTCGTCAGGGTCCACGGGCTTCAAAAGATAGTCCACGCTGTTAACTTTAAAAGCTTCCATGGCGTATTCGTCGTAGGCTGTGGTGAAAATCACCGCCGAGTTGGGCATGACCTGTTTGAAGATATCGAAACAGACTCCGTCGGACAGCTGGATGTCGGCAAAAATCAGGTCCGGTTCGGGCTGGGATGTAAGAAACGCAACGGCGTCTTCCACACTGTCGATTACGTCCATGATGGTGATGTCTTTATCCAGCGTGTGGAGCATGGTTTTAAGCCTTCGGGCTGCGGCAGGTTCGTCTTCGATGATCAATGCGCGCATCTTATTCACCGTTCCTTTCAATCAAAGGGATACTGATGTTGAATTCCGTTTCGGTCTCCGTCAGGATGACCGCTTTGTCCGTGACCAGCCTGTATCGGTTTTGTATGTTTGCAAGGCCGATCCCTGTGGAACGCACAGGCTGGTTTTTTTTCTGGAGTTTGTTTTTAACGGTAACCCGGTCTTCCGAGGCGGTCACGTCGATGACAAGGGGTTTTTTCTGTGAAACCACATTGTGCTTCACGGCGTTTTCCACAAGAAGCTGAAGGGCAAACGGCATGACCATCATCTGACGGCATCTGTCGGGGATGGTTATGTTCAGAATCATGTTTTCTCCGAACCGCTTGGACATGAGGAATTTGTATGACTCCAGAAATCCGATCTCTTCCTCAAGGGCGACCAGGGTGTGGACACGGGTTTGGAGTACGTAGCGGTAGACTTTGGAAAGCTCTTGAACAAAGGTGACAGCCATGGCCTTGTCTTCGTCGATGATGGCGGCCAGTGTGCTGAAATTGTTGAAAAGAAAATGGGGGTCGATCTGGTTTTTCAAGGCTTCCAGCTGGGATTTCAGATTTTCCTTCTGCACTTCAAGCAGTTCGGATTTGTTGCGTTCAAGTTCCAGAGAAACGGTCTGCATGGTGTAAAACGTTGTGGTGTAATGCCGCAGGAGAAAAAAGCCCAGGGCCACAACGAAGACAATCAGGCCCCATCCGAACACATCAAAGGATGAGGGGATCAGGTTCATCAACTCAAGGACATGGAGCAGAATCAGGATGATGAACAAGGCGAAAAACACGAGGAAGCTGGTTTTGATAAGCTTGTCTGCTGTCTCACCTGATTT
Source organism: Desulfobacteraceae bacterium (assembly GCA_041660385.1). GTDB lineage: Bacteria > Desulfobacterota > Desulfobacteria > Desulfobacterales > Desulfolunaceae > DYJE01. Next base: position 22,631 of record JBAZWJ010000078.1, read on the forward strand.
CAGGATGATGGCCATGCAGATTGAACAGTTGATCACAAGCACGGCGAGGAAAACGAAGGTGTAATCCATGCCCAGCCTGATCAAGTAATATGCGGCTATCGCGAAAAGAAGATGAACGATCCAGAGGGCTCGGATGACGGCCCTGTGTCGTGTTTTGAACATGTTGTCCGCAAATGCGAAAAGTCCAGCCGGTACAAGAAGAAAGGACAGGGACTTGAAGTAAAAATGGGTTTCCGGTGAAAAATTCAGGAAAAACGTGGCGTTTTGATCCGAGAGATAGGTAGCCCCGGAAAAAACAGCGAACAGACCAAACGAAAGAAAGGGCATGGTCCGTTGCCGCCACCTGACAATAAATATCATAAGGCTTGCCAAGCCCATGACCGCAAGGAGAAAGCCAAGACACACATCAACGATGCTTCGCCTGTAAAGATCGTCCCTTTCGGCAATCATGATGTCCGTAAGATCGGATGTTGATCCCAGAATCAGGGAATGGAGTTCGCCGAGTCCGGCTCTGCTTTCATAGGCGACACGGATGGACAGGTGATGACCCGGTTCCAGCGGACCAAGAGTGATCAGGTGACTCATGTGGTAGGCGAAATCAGGATTGGCGTCCTCGCTTTCCCTACCGTAGGCGTAAATCAGCTCGTCATCCAGATAAGCCCTGAATTCGGTTACAAAGGTGGTCAACAATACGGATGTGTCCGATGGAGATGAGCCGGGAAGTCTGAAACGCAGCCACAAGGATTTTTCATCTTTAAGCCGGTTGAAATCAAACTGTGAAACCGGCTCCCAGTTTTCCCATGGGTTGGGTGGCAGGAGCAAGGGGCTTTCCTTGGAATCCCCCACATGGAAACTGCCCTGCCCGATATCCAGGGGGATGAGCGGTGCGCTTTCTTCGCCGTAAGCTGTTGTGAGGCAGAAAATGGCGGCCAGAAAGACAGGAAAAAAAACCAGAGTTCGGATCACAAGCCCTGCATGGGATTTCGGTGAGTTCATATTTCTTGTTGTTTCTTTCATGCCTATTTCAAAGTTCCAGTGGCTCTCGATTATGTAACAAAACGTCCACGGAACCATTCCCTTGGTTTTTTTTCCACAGGTTTATGTTTGACTTTTTCTTCAAGTTCTTTGGGGCTCCACTTTTTCTCAACGGCGAGACGTTGATACGTTGCGCGTTCCGTTTTGTCTTCGATGTCCATAAGAATTCTGTAATGGTCGAAGCTCAGCTCCAGGGACAACCCGGCTGCCAGGGGGTAGAAATTGTAAAGGGATTCGATTTCTGAAAGGGAGGTCTTGTCCATGCCCAGCTCCGTGGAAAGCTGATCCATCAGGAATACAGCATAGGCGGGGTTGTTGCGGTACTGCTTTTTCTCAGAGACAATCTGTTCGCCGAACTGCCAGAATACAAGGACCTCCTTGTGGGACGATTCAGCGGCTTTTGACGGATTCTTCACCAGGGTGATCAGTTTTTCCGTTCTTTTCACAAAAGCCCTGTATTTTTCCATATTGGCCATTTCCATTTTCCTGGAAAGTTTTTTCTGATTCATCCTGTTTTTATTGCGGGAACTGGAAAAGGGAGATGTGGCGGGGAAAAACGAGGCGAGGCCCACCTCATGTTTCTCTGTGGTACTTTGTTCTGCGGTAGCCCGCGACGCATCAACAAAAGCCCATGTGAAAACCATGAGCAGGAGTATCAGCCTCACCGTGGCATTTTCAATGAAACGCGTACCCAAGGGATACTCCGTATAGGAAGTTGTTTTCGTCAAAAAAGGAAATATTGGAATCCATATGGTCGTAAGCGAAACCGATTCGTGAATACCAGCGGTCATTCCATAGATTTTTCCGGGTATAAAAACAAGTTGCAGTATAAGTTGTCTGTTTTCTTTTCCGGTCAAATATTGGGTGGATCTCGTCGTAAGTTGCGTTTTCCACGCTGAGAGTGAGCATCAGAGAGTTATTGTCCTGATCCATGCTGTAAGCCAATTCTGTTCCATAGGAGTAATAGGCGTTGGCACCTCCATCGATGTCATCATGGACAGCCAGAAGGCTGGGTGTGAGCATGGAGTCAAACATGTCGTTCAGATAAAAATTATAGCCGGTCTTAAGCGTATGGTTCGTGCCGCTTCGTTCCAAGTCAGAATCGGCATTACCGGCAACGTCATCTTTGACGTTCTCGTGCCTCAACGTGTAGCCGATATTCAGCTCAGTTCCCAACAGCCCCTCGTAATCGATGGTGAGCCCAAGAGAATCGGAGTAGGTGATCTCTCTTTTCTCGTTGGTGAGATATGGATCTTTCCACAGACTCCGCTCTCCGAAAAACAGTGAAACGTCCAGGTTGCTGTTGTCATTGAACAGTTTTTCACATCCGAAGGTCAGACCTTCCCGGTTGTCGTCGAAAAACGGAGTGCCGATGTACAGCGTGGTGTCGTCGTTCAGAGTGTAATTTACATCGAAAAGAAGAAACATAGTCCCAAAGGTTTTGAAGCTTTTGCCTCCAGCCAGATCGCTTATGAGGCTTAAATCGCCATCCTGTCCAAAAAAACCTCGCTCATCAATTCCCGATGATGCGCTGTCCGTTGTGATTCCCAGAAGCCCCAGTTCAATCCGGCCCGAAAACCGGTCTTTGACAGCTACGGGACGGCTTTCCTGGGCAAAAGCCCAGGTTGATATGGATACAAAAGAAATGAAAAAAAACAGGATACGTGTGAACGTCATATCGCTCTCCGTTTATGCTGGATAAAGTCAGGCCACAATGTTTACGACATTATGAACGGTTTGAATTAAACTTCAAGCCTCTTTTGCTGTGAAATGTTGATTAATCGCCATTAAACCACCAGCTATGCTGGTGTGATCCTGATAGGCTTTGCCGACCAGACGAGATAAACTTTCTTCCCGAGGGCCCCAAAGGGCAGGTCGGGAAGGAAGTTTGCATGA
>JBAZWJ010000079.1:0-24902 GCA_041660385.1 Desulfobacteraceae bacterium
TTCAGGAGTTGTTTTAGATTTATGCACAGCAAGTATGTGTAAAATCCTCGTATGTTGGGTAGAGGAGCGAAACCCGACAAGGGAGAATCCCCGGAACGAGGGCTATCGGCTCTGAGTCCATAATGATAAGTGATTGTCCTGACTGTCCCGAGTGTTTGATTAATTCTCCTTGGTGTGCTAACTATTCCGGCTGAAACTTTATGATCATCCGGCCCTCTACCTATGGCCTGATTCATTTAAAAAAATGAAAAAAAGGGCATATGTGAAAAATTCGCCCCGACAGATCCAATTTAACCAAAGGAGATCTAACATGAAACCTGGTTTTTCCATTGTGGGGTGCGGCAGACTCGGAATAACGCTGGCCAAGGTTCTTTCTGAGAAAGGGTATCCGGCAAAAGGTTTTGCCAGCAGAAGCCTTACTTCGGCACAGAAAGCAGCAGAACTTTCAGGCTCGGATAATGCTGGAACAGATCCTCTTTCCGCCACACGTGATGCAGACATCATTTTCATTACAACGCCTGACGGCCTTATCGGTTCTGTCTGCCAATCCATGGCAAAATCAGGTGCTTTCCGATCGGACCATATTGTTTTTCATTGCAGCGGCTCTCTGCCATCCACTCTGCTTGAAAGCGCAAAGGACAGCGGTGCTACCATCGGGTCCATCCATCCCCTTCAGAGTTTCGCAACCGTTCATTTGGATCGGAACCCTTTTGAAGGAATCATTGTCGCCGTAGAAGGCGATGAAAAAGCCGTGGCCCTTGGCTTAGACATAGCCAGAGACCTTGGGTCCAAAGGGCTTACCATCAAGACCCAGGCCAAAACCATGTACCACGCCTCAGCTGTCGTGGCGTCAAATTTCATGGTGACCCTTGTGGATTTCGCCTATCAACTGCTCAGTGTTGCCGGAATCGATTCCAAAGACGCTTATGCTGTTCTCGGCCCTCTGATCGAAGGAACCCTTGCCAACATAAAACAGGTGGGACCGGTCCATGCTCTCACCGGCCCCATTGTCCGTGGCGATGTGGGCACAGTTTCAGACCACATCCGCGAAATCACGGAAAAAACACCCCAACTGCTTGAGCTGTATAGAATTCTCGGGAAGCACACTGTTGAAATCGCAAAGAAAAGGGGAAGTCTTACTGAGGAATCACTGGATGGCTTGACTCAGTTATTGGAAGCACATGGAAAGTAAAATGAAACATTTCATGGTCTGCTCGAATTGTGGCCATTCCTGGAAAAAAAGAGAAGACTTTCTCAATGACAAAGGCGTCACTATCATCGGATACCAGGTAAATTTCGAACACCTGAAAGTAATGCCGTTTCCTAAAGACGAAACGTTGTAGGGGCGACCTGCTGGTCGCCCAAACAGATATATAATAAACGTTTATGGTTATGCGGGCAGGGCGACCAGCGGGTCTCCCTTACTTTATATTTTGTGAAGCTCAAGCGGCTTTTCGGCCATTTTCAGATTGGCTTCGTTCAGTTTTTCTTCACCTGAAATCACGGCCACGGATTTTTTTTCAGGGTCATGTTTGAAATAAGTTTCAACGATGGCGTTAAGATCCTTTTTCGTAAGTTTCAGAAGGCCTGCTTTGTATTCGCGTCGCATGTCATCATTCAGAGAAACAATATCCCTGTAAAACGCTTTTCGCGCCGCAGGAGCGGGTGTATCGGGTTTGTCAATCCCCGAGCAGACCTGGAGAACCGCTTCGCTCACATCGTCGTCGTCAATGGGATTGTTGCGAAGAAAATCTCCGGCTTGATCAAACACCTTGAGTGTGGTGACAATATGGGGGTCTCTGTACGATCCCATGCTGAAAACGCCGTCTTCCGCATTATAAATGGCGAACCCGCCGTAAGCCCCGCCTTTTTCACGGATTTCCCTGTGCAGATAACTGGACCTCAAGATTTTGGCAATCACCGAGAGACCCGGTGCATCCGGGTGGGACAAGGTGGGGACAACCATGGACTCAGCCACGAACGATACAGCGCTGTTCGTGCTCCACCCTTCCCGGACTGGATTTCGTCCCTGCATATCTTTGGAAGCGTCTTGCATTCTGAGATCTTTGCCCGATAAAGCGAAGGACTGGGCCATTCGACCCACTCCGGCTCCTGCTGTTTTGAGAGCTTCGTCTTCTCCAACCAGGGCGAAACGGAAATTGTCAGGCTTGAAAACGCAGGCGGCAATACGGTTGAAGGATTCAACAAGAAAAGCCAGCGTCTTTTTTTCGTCTGACGGCTCGGCAAGGGAATCGGCCAGCGTCTTGATGTGTTTGATCTGGGTTACGCCGTTCCACAGCTCGTTGAGGCCGCAGGTGGGCGAATAATTCCGGCTCGCAAGGGACATGGCCAGCATATGGCCGTTCTGGACTACGCCGGACTCTAATCCCGCACGGTACTCCAGAAGAAGACTTTTCAACCGATCTGTGTCGGAAAAATCATATTCAAAGGCGCATTCATGGACAAGATCAAAAAAAGGTGTCTGATTGCGGTTCAAACATTTTCCGTTGAATGAAACAAAGGGAAGGCAGCCTGAGGACGGAGCAAAACGTGTCCGTGCATGGCAGTCAAGTCCGATTCCTCCGGTGCAGGCCGACATGGCCCGTGCAAGAGAAGTGTAATCTCTTTTTTTCGTTCCGAGGCGGGTGAAGGTCGAGCAGAAAAAGGGCAGAAGGTATAGGAAATCACTTGGAACTCCTTCAATCCCGGCTGCGGAAACAAGATAGAATATCCCTGATGTGGGTTTTTTGTAACATGTGGCAGGAATTTCTTTGTACTGCTCGTCGGGATGGACCACTGTCACGTCCGGTGGCACGTCCTTCACCTGGAGCGTGGGAAGGCAGCTCAGGTTTTCCTCGCTCTCCTGCAATTCCTCCAGGGTTTTGTTTTCGAAGCGTATCACGTCGAAATCGGACTCCGAAAGCCCTGCCCGTGTTTTCTCCAGTTCTTTCAGAACACGCTCTTTTTCATTCTCTTCTTTCTCAGAATCAGGCACCAACGTGAAAAGAACGCGGTGGGGGTTGTCCAGGAAATGTTTACGGATCTGGCTCTCAAAAAAAGGACCTTTGGCCATTTCTGCGTTCAACTTGGCAAGATCCTCGTCAAGACGAAGGGATTTCACAGGATCACCACCGTGGAACCAGGGGCCTGAAACACCAAGAAGTACTTTGATTCCATAGGGATAGGGTGAATTTGTCCGCTCCTTCCGTCGGAATTCGATCTGATGGATGGCTGTGCTGATCAACTCTTTTTCAACGCCGTTCGCTGCAAGCTCGGTCAAGGTATCCCATATGATGGATTGGATTTGTTCGGCGTCTTCGGGGTCCACATCTTTAAGGCCGCAGGCAAAAAGGGTGTCTCTGTTTTCAGGGTCGTATCCTGTGGCGTCGCATAGAGCAGAACCCAGCTTTGAGTCGATCAGGGCCTTTCTCAAAGGTGATGCCGAATTCCCCATGAGGATATGGCCGAGAAGGGAAAGAACCAGCACATCAAAGGAATCGTTGATGTCGGCGGTAAGCCAGGCAAGGCAAACCTGACTTTTCTTTGAAGGATTTTCGCTTTTAGGCAGAGGGTAGGTGTACGTGGCCTTTCGCGGAGCATCCCAGCGGATTTCCGGTTTGACTTCCGTATCCGGGTCGATCTTCGTAAAATTCGCGAGCACATGGCTGTCAATAAACGCCAGATGGTCTTCAAGGGGAAGGTTCCCGTATGTATAAAAAAAAGCGTTGCTGGGGTGGTAGTGAGAGGTATGGAACTCCTTGAGCTGGGTCCAGGTAAGCTTGGGAATGTCCGAAGGATCACCGCCCGAATTCCAGCCATAGGTGCTGGTGGGATAAAGGGCATTGAGGAGATAGCGACCCATGACCTGACTGGGAGAACTCATGGCACCCTTCATTTCATTGTAAACCACGCCCTTATATTCCAATGTCCCGTCGTCGTTCACATCGAGCCTGTGGCCTTCCTGCTTGAAACTCAGCTCGTCAATTTTCGGGAAAAAAGCCGCGTCCAGATAAACATCCATCAGATTATAGAAGTCTTTTTTGTTCTGGGTTGAGAAGGGGTACATGGTCCAGTCTGAGGATGTGAACGCGTTCATGAACGTGTTGAGGCTTCGTTTGATCATGGAAAAAAAAGGATCGCGAACAGGAAATTTTCTTGATCCGCAGAGAACCGTGTGTTCCAGAATATGCGCCACACCCGTCGAATCCCTGGGAACAGTTTTAAAAGCCACGCTGAACGTGTTTTCCTCATCGCTGTTGCTGATGTGGATGTGCTTTGCTCCGGTTGCGATATGCTCAAGCTCGTAATAAAATGACTCCAGTTCAGTGAGTTTTTCCACTCGTTTGACTTTATAGCCTGATATGATTTTATCTGTAAGCATACTGGGATTGTAGATATCTGAGTCCGCCATGATGTTAAGTATCTTTCTTCATAGAAAAGCATTTGTCATAAAACAAAAAGCCCCGTGCCGGAAAACGCGCAAAGGGCTTTATCATTACTGCCTCGTTTCGAACTGTCCGGATCACTCGTTCTCTGGAATAACCGTATAGATACCCCGGGTTTTACGCTCGATTTTACCGATCTTGTTTAACCGGAAGATGATATTCCGTAATTTTTTATCTTCAAACCCTGTCTTTGTCTGGATACGAGCAAAGTCCGCACCCTGTCTTGAATTCTTGATGACTCTAAGAACAGCACCGGAAGCAGTCAAATCGGATTTGTCCATTGCATCGTTATCCGAAACAGCGGCGGCTTTCATTGTTTTGCCTCCGGATTGCTTGATGAGTTTTTCAAGACGGTCTATTTTAGATGAAAGTTTATCGATATCCTGCTTTGAAGGAATTTCATAAGACTTCATGAATGCTTTGAACATGGAATCCACACTGACAGCTTTCGCTTTCTTTTTGGTCATATCTGCCTCCTGAATGTAGTGTTTTCAAAAAAATTTCCAAATCCATTTCATCGTTGAACTGCTACTCTGTAATGGCATCTTTCTGAGTATCGCAAAACAGACTTAAAATCTCGATTTATGATATGATTACAAAAGGTTGTTTGAAATTTCACTGTTCGTTGTTCTCATCAAAATGAATCCGAAAATTAACTCTAGACTAAGCCTTTGCTATAAGTAACTCATTTATAAATAAAAAGTCAAGAACGCATCAATAAAAAATATTACATTTACTATATGTTTTTTATTGATGAAGGCAAAAGTAAGGAAAATAAAGGGTCCGCTCATTGCAAGTTGCGTGTGACCCAACATTATTTTAATGTATTTTAACCGCAAATTATGCTATCAGACGTGCAAAAATCCATTTCGGCCATTTTTTAGTGATGATTCCCTATGGTCGGAAAACAAAATTCCTTGGAGGACAAACCATGACCTCTCCCCGGACACTTCTGGGAGCTTTTGACTTGCATGCGAAAAAACAGTTAGGGCAGAATTTTCTTACAGATTCGGCCATACCTGAAATGATCGTGGCAAAATCCGGCCTTGCAGCAGGCGACATTGTACTTGAAATTGGTGCCGGGCTGGGTGCGCTGACCATTGCTTCGGCCAAGGTGGCTGATAAAGTTTACGCTGTGGAACGTGATTACAACCTCATCCCCATTTTAAAAAACGAACTGGCGGCGGCCGGTGTCAGCGAAAAAGTTGAAATCATACACAGCGACATACTCCGCGTTGATCTTCCAGCCATCGCCCAGAAGCATACGGGCAAGATTCGTGTGATGGGCAATCTGCCCTACAACATTTCGTCACAAATACTCATTTGGCTTATACACTCCAGATCGTATGTGGACAAAGCCTTTTTCATGCTTCAGAAAGAACTGGCGGATCGAATCGTAGCTCCGCCAAAAGCCAAGGATTACGGTCGGCTTTCTGCGGTGATTCAATACTGTTCAACCGTTAAGCGTTTGGTTGCCATCGGTTCGGGTCAGTTTTTTCCAAAACCCAAAGTCGATTCGGAAGTTATCGAGGTCTCCTTCGCAGGCAAGCCGGAGCAATCCGCCCATGATGAAGAATTTCTCTTCAGTGTCATCAAAGCCGCTTTTGGACAAAGGCGGAAAAACCTTAAGAATTCCTTAACCGGAAGTCAACTGGGAATTGATACCGAACATGTTCTTGAGGCGCTGGCCCAATCAGCCATTGATCACCAGAGAAGAGCTGAAACACTCACCATCCAGGAATTTGTAACATTGAGTGATCGCCTTGGTGCATATCGCCCAGAACAAGACGCATCATGACCTGTTCTCGTAGGACGAGTAGATGAGCATAACCCCAATGCCGTTTCCTTAAGAAATAGAATACATCGCTCATTTTGATTTATGCGATGACGTAGGGGCGACCCGCTGGTCGCCCTTGCCCCGCATAACAATAAACGTTTATTGTATATCGATTTGGGCGACCAGCAGGTCGCCCCTACAACGTTTCGCCGTTTACATATATCACTTTTACTCCGTGACACCCGCTGGCCGTCGGATTTTTTTTTTATCTTTTTCTTGACAGTCACTAAGCGGACTACTATAGGTTTTCCTTTGTACGTTGTTCAAACACCAAGCCATACATTGTTAAAAAAGTAAAAGACAGGCGGCCTCGTCAAACAGGCTGAGGTCTATTAGCATATTAACATTTTGACTAACATAATGATAAGGCGGCGTTAGATGAGCACTTCAAACCACGAGGCGATCGGCCTTGCGCCCGACGGGAACCCGAAAAAAAGTGAGGGATCTTCGAACGGTGTCATCGTATTGTTTTTCATTGTTGGTTTTGCAGTCAGCATGGCGTTCGGCTGGCTGGTTTTTCCCAAACTGCTTTACTCGGAAAAAAATCAACCCTTCGATTTCAATCATAAAACCCACATGGATCTGGTGGACAATGGCTGTGAAAGCTGCCATGTGTTCCGCGAAGATGGCACCTACGCAGGCACTCCCACCCTTGCCCAGTGCTCAGACTGCCATCAGGATGTTCAGGGTGAAAGCAAGGATGAAGAGATTTTTGTTAACGAGTATGTGGCTAATAACAAGGAAGTGCCCTGGCTCATCTATTCACGTCAGCCCGATTGCGTGTTTTTCTCCCATGCCGCCCATGTGAAAATGGCTGAAATGGAATGCAAAGACTGCCACGGGGACATCGGAGAGTCTGAAAGCCTTAAGGTGTACAGAGAAAATCGCATCACCGGTTACAGCCAGGACATCTGGGGCGAAAACATCGCGGGAATCCGTAAGAACACCTGGGACGGAATGAAGATGACCGATTGCGGCAAATGCCATGAGGAAAAAATGGGTAGCAAAGGCCCATGTTTCCAATGTCATAAATAAACAACGACCATTGAGCTTTCGAGGATAATGATGAAAATAGACAGAAGAAGCTTTTTAGCATTGGGACTTGGGGCCGCCGCCGGTACTGCTTTAACGCCACTGCCCTGGAAACTGACCGACGACATTTCAATCTGGACTCAGAACTGGAGATGGCTCCCTGTACCCGGAGACGGTGATGTGACCATGGAAATCGGTGCATGCACTCTCTGCCCCGGCGGATGCGGGATCAGTGTGAGAAAAGTGGGGGATCGAATCGTCAAAATTGAAGGATTGCCTGGCCACCCGGTAAACGACGGCGGGGTCTGTGCTTTAGGAATCTCTGGAACTCAGCTGCTCTACGGTGGAAGCCGTATCAAATCGCCGATGAAACGGAGCGGCGAACGTGGTCAGAACAAATGGAGTCCCATATCCTGGGATGATGCCATCGCCGAAGTGACAGCCCAGATCAAAACCCTGGTCGAAGCAGGAAAACAGGAATCTCTGGCCTGTATCACCGGTTCTGGCAGTGGAACTACACCTCTTCTTTTTAAACGACTGCTCGCTGTTCTCGGCTCACCCAATTTCATGACCACATCATCCATGGCAGACAGTTACAGTGCCGTGATCCGTAAAATGCACCGATTAAGTGGTGCGGTTGACGCGGGTTTCGATTTTGAAAACACAGGGTTTGTCCTTAGTTTCGGAAGCGGGATCGTGGAAGGCTGGGGATCACCGCTGCGGATGATTCGGACGGCAAACGATTTAAAGACCAAAAAAGTCTCCATGGTTCAAGTGGAACAAAGACTTTCCAATACAGCAGCCTTCACCCAGGCCCTGGTAGCCGTAAAGCCTGGGATGGAAGCGGATCTGGCCCTTGGCATGGCCGCAGTTATCGTGGCTGAAAATCTTCACAACGCCTCGGCTGTTGGCGGTTCTTCAAGCGGTTTTGCCGAATTCGCAGCAATGCTGAAACAGCAGTTCAGCCCAGATGCGGTTTCTGCTAAAACAGGCTTAAAAAGCACCGCCATCGCAGAGCTTGCCCGGAAATTCGCCGACCCGGCCAACCGTTCTCTGGCTATCTGCGGCAGAGGCCAAGGATCAGCCCCGGGAAGTATGAGGGAATTCATGGCTGTTCACGCCCTGAACGCCCTGGTGGGCAGAGTAAACACTCAGGGCGGCGTTTATGCGGTTCAAGCCCCGGACTACATCGACTGGGCCAAAGACTCGTCAATGACAGCAGCCATAACCGGCAAAATTCGCATCGACGAAGCCGGAGTCGGCGCATTCGCCCATACGGATTCGCTGCTCAATCGGCTTCCCGCAAAAATCCTCGCTAAAGGCGATTCTCCGGTGGGTCTTCTCCTTGTATCTGAAGCCAACCCGGTTTATACACTGGCCGGAACAAAACAGGTGATGGAAGCATTCAAAAAGATACCTTATATAGTGAGCTTCTCAGCCACTATGGATGAAACAACGGCCCTTGCCGATATCATCCTTCCCAATCACAGTTACCTTGAGCGCTATCAGGACATTCCTGTCCGGGCTGGCCTTGTGAAACCCCTGATCAATCTGGCGAAACCTGTGGCAGCTCCCCAGTACGACACTCAGAATGTCGGCGATGTGGTCATCAAAATCGCCAAAGCTCTTGAAACCCCTGTGGCCGATGCTTTCCCCTGGGAAAATTACGAAGACTGCCTTGCAAAAACTCTGGGTGACAAATGGGAGCCGATGAAAGAAAAAGGTTTCTGGACCGACGAAGCTTTTGTACCCGGTGCTGGAGCAACCGCGTTCGCCTTTCCGGCCCAGCTTCCCGATGAACCGGCATTGGCAGGCGACGAAAAAACCATGGCCCTTGTCCTTCTTCCCAAAGAATCCATGAGACTCTGGGGCGGTGCAGTGGCCGATCTTCCCTTTGTACTTAAAACAGTTCCCGACACTGATCTCAAAGGAAACCAGGTTGTGGTTGAAGTCAACCCGAAAACAGGTGCATCCCTGGGTCTTGCTGACGGAAAAGAAGCTTTGCTCACCACGGCCTCCGGCAGTGCCACAGTGACGGTCACGTTCTTTGAAGGAATCATGGAAGGCGTTGTGGCCATCCCCAAGGGCCTTGGCCATACCGGTTCCGAAAAGTACATTGCCGATAAAGGGGTGAACACAGGGGATCTGATCGCACCTTTCGAAGATCCCGTCTCTGGACTGGACGCAGCATTTGGAACTCGGGCAAGCCTGAAACGGGCTTAACCGTTAAAGAAAGTATTCACGGGCCATGCCTTTCAAAGGCGGCTCTGAAAGCCATATTCATGGACATTTATTGCGGAAGAGGTTTCGATGGAAAAAGAAACAGAACATAAACCAGGGAAAAAATACGGGATGGTCATTGATCTGGACAAATGTACCGGATGCGGTTCCTGTATGGCGGCCTGTATGGCCGAAAACAATGTGCCCTGCAAAGACGACGAATCGAACAAACTCACCAGCATCACCTGGATCAGAGTCTACAGGCTGACAAACAAGAAGCCTTTTCCCGAAACGGAGATCTGCTATCTGCCCAAGCCTTGTATGCACTGCGGCGGCGTGGGCGATCAGGGCCATTCGCCCTGCGTTTCCGTTTGTCCGGCAACGGCCACGGATTACGACCATGGAACAGGCATCGTCAGCCAGATTTACACCCGCTGCTTCGGATGTCGATACTGTATGGCCGCCTGTCCTTACCACGCCCGTTTCTTCAACTGGTGGGATCCAATCTGGCCAGCTGATCTCAAGAAATCTCTGAGCCCCAACGTGTCACCCCGTATGAGAGGTGTGGTTGAAAAATGCAGTTTCTGCTTTCACCGCTACCAGCTTGCCATGGAAAAAGCCTATGTGGAAGGACGCCGTGACCTGGAAGAGGTTGAATACCAGACGGCCTGCACCCAGGCCTGTCCATCAGGAGCCATCACCTTCGGTGATCTGAACAACCCGGATCATGCGGTGGCGACGATGAAGGACGACCCCAATGCCTTCAGGCTCCTTGAACGGCTTCAGACCAATCCCAAGGTTTATTACATTTCCTCACGGGAATGGGTAAGACGGGCCGGGGATAACTATCTGAAAAACGAACCAACGAATTCAAAACCCAGAGTAACGGCCCATCACGGCTAACGCTTGGGAAAAGAGGGAATAAACCATGGATTCTGCATTAATACCAAAAGGTGTCAAACGTTGTTCATTCGGAACGTTCAGCGTGGGGATGATGATCCTGGGCATCATCGTCCTCTGGGGCTTTTACGCAGCGGCCCTGTGCTGGATCAAAGGCCTTAACCAGACCAACATGAACGACTCCTACGGGTTCGCGTTGTGGATCTGGGCCGATCTTGCTGTCATTGCCATCGGCGGCGGTGCGTTCTTCACAGGACTTCTGAGGTACGTGATCGGCCTTGACGAACTCAAAAATATCATCAACTTCGCTGTGATCGTGGGCTTCTGCTGCTATTGTTCGGCCATGCTGATCTTGGCCATTGATATCGGGCAACCGCTAAGGGGCTGGTTCATTTTCTGGCACGCCAATGTCCACTCCATGCTCACCGAAGTAGCGTTCTGTCTGTCGTTATACCTCTGTGTTCTGGCCATTGAGTATCTGCCCCTTGTCCTTGAAAACAGGAAGATGGACGAAGTGCCGTTCTTTCATAACCTGAGCCACAACATGCACGGTGCCATGGCCGTATTCGCTGCAACCGGAGCTTTCCTTTCCTGCTTCCATCAGGGTTCTCTGGGTGGCGTGACCGGCGTTCTCTTTGGTCGTCCTTTTGGGTATCGTGAAGGGATCTTCGTATGGCCCTGGACCTTCTTTCTATACACCTGGTCCGCTGCGGCCTGCGGCCCCTGTTTCACCATGCTCACCTGCAAAATCACCGAAGCCATTTCAGGCAAAAAACTGGTGAAAGACAATGTCTATGACCTTCTGGCCAAGATTTCCGGGTGGATGATCGGGACCTACATCGTCGCCAAAATCGCCGACACCATTTACTGGGCTGCTGTCACTTCTCCGTCCATGGGTTTCAGTCTCATGGATTACTATAACAGGCATCCCCTGCACCACGGCATCTGGATTCTGATTCTTGAAATTGTGATCTGCGGTGTTGTTCCGGCCCTGATCCTGATTTCCAAACGAGGCCGGGCCTCAAAACCCCTTTTCATGACAGCCATCATTCTCGCTGTGATCGGCGTATGCCTGAACCGCTGGGTTATGGTGATGACGCCCATGGCCATGCCGGTGATGAGCTTTGACAGTTGGGTAAGTTATTTCCCCTCATGGCAGGAACTGGCCACCACGATTCTTCCCTTTGCAGGTGGTATCATGGTTGTGGCCATGTCCTACCGTTACCTGCCGGTGTTCCCCCAGGAAAAAGAACTGAACCCGGTGGATTGATGAAAATAAAAAAGCCCTTCTCGGCGAAGGGCTTTTTGTCATGCACTATGAAATAAAAACAAAGGAGTTACACCATGTTTCCTTTTATATTCGAATGGGTCTGGGATGCCGGTCATTACATTTTCTTCGGCGCCATGTGGTACGTGATTCTTATCTTAACTTGCGGTCTGAGTTACTGCCTGATCAAAACGGTGAAAGATACCATGGCTGGTGGCCACCACGGCCATGACGATCACCACTAATAATATACTTGCCTAATAAGCACGACGTTAATAAAATGCTGGGGACTTGGTGCGTAATTTATGACCTGAATATATTCGCAACGTCAAATCCAATCCTTTAATGAAGAAAAACAAAAAAAAAGGGCGAAGCCTTTTCAGGCTTCGCCCTTGATATTTTTAAGTCGCTTCTTTATTTTTTCATACGTTTACGTGAAGATCCCACAAGACCAATCAACCCCGTACCTAAAAGAAACATGGTTGCGGGTTCCGGTACCGGATTGTTGGGTTCTACACGGATGGATGTATCGATTCTGAAATTTGATTCGGTGGTATGCCTTTCAGCGAAAAAAAGATCAAAATCATAGGTTTCACCCAGAGTAAGGCCCAAGGTATCCACATTTATGGACTGAGTCATGGCACCATGAACACCCCCCAGATCAATTACAAGACCGTCATTGATGAAAAGCCAGAGGTCATCGTCTCCCGTGAATGTGAAAAATTCTCCTCCTTGATAGGTAAACTGGCTATGGAGTTCAAGTGTAAAATGATAATTGTGCTCCCTGCCTTGGTTTCCAAGCAGATAACCGTCAACAGGAAAAAAACTCGAGTCACTGAATGTGTATACATTTGGATCAGCTGTGATCTCATTATCAAGCGTCAGAGTATAATTCATGGCCATATTGACATCAGCCACATCCCTGTACCACTGATCAAAGGCCACCTGACCATGGGTGGTTGGGTTTTCTGTTTCACCTGCGTATACAGGCTTTTCATCAATGCCGAGAGTTGTTTGAACAATGCCCGGATCGTAAGCGATAACATCTTCCATATCAGGATGGCTGTCATTAAAATCCCTGATCGTGGCCACGAGGTCGATGGTGGCTGACATAGCTGGGCTGCTTATGAGGAAAAAAATTAAAAATAATAAAAATCTTTTCATTGGATGATCTCCTTTCGATCGGATTAAAAATATTTATTTGGGCGATTTGATAAATTTGCATTGGCACTATCTTCTTGCCGGGATAATGTAATCCTTTCATAAAAGGTGCCAATAATAATACACGACACCCAATTTCTTTTTTATCAATAATTACTGAAAGATACGTATTTTTAACTTCATCAGAAACCCACTGCAATCCAATTCACACCCCTCTCTTCGCACATTAAATTCACCCTGTCTGTGAATTATTTTTCTCATAATCAAAGATAGCGGGCGTGCATCCCTCCAATCAACACCTCATTTATATTCCGTATGGTGGGCTTTCGCCTACCATACATAACGAATATTTACGCTATGTACAGAAGATATCGGCCTCACATTCCATAAATACGCAGCCAGCCGCTATTTTATTGCGGATGTTCATCATTTTTCATTCCCTTTGTCTCAACTGATCAATAATCTCAGGCAGATACTTGAAAAGATAATCAATATCCTCTTTCGAGGAATAAAGCCCGAAACTGAACCGTAACGTGCCGTACTTTTCTGTATCCACTCCAATGGCCTTGATCACGGGAGAGGCTTCTTTGCTGCCCGCACCGCAGGCTGAGCCGCCGGAAACGTAAACGCCGATCTGATTCAAGCTGATCAACAGAGCGCCGCTATCCACATGGGGAAAGCCGACGTTCAGGTTCGTGGGAAGTCTTTTTTCCATGGACCCGTTGATAATGTATCCCGGAACATGTTCGTCCAGCTTGGTGATAAAGTAATCCCTCAATTTTTTTATCCGGTCCATTTCTGTTGTCATTTCCCGATAAGCCAGCTCTGCTGCTTTACCAAAAGCCATGATATGCCCCACATTTTCCGTACCCGCACGCCTGTGAAATTCCTGTTCGCCACCGTGGATCAGGGGAACAAGGTTATAGCAGTCGTCTATATAAAGCGCCCCCACACCTTTGGGGCCGTATATTTTATGTGCTGAAATTGACAAAAAAGAAATACCCATTTCCTTGGGCTTTATCTCCATTTTTCCAAAGGCCTGAATGCCGTCCACCATGAATGGAACTTCGGCTAGGCTGCATATATGGCCGATTTCGGCTATGGGATTAATTGTTCCGATTTCATTGTTTACAGCCATGACCGAAACAAGAATGGTGTCTGAACGCAGGGCGTTCTGGACTTGGGCGGCTGTGATCAAACCCTCTTTGTCCACATCAAGAAAGGTCACATCAAAATTGAACATACCGAAAAACTGGATGGTTTCGAGAACTGACGGGTGCTCAATCTGAGTGGTGATGATGTGCCCTTTGGATTTGGAGAGGATGTGCCTAAGAGCCACGCCTTTGATGGCCATATTGTTGGATTCAGACCCGTTGCCCGTAAAAACGATTTCCTGGGGTTTCACGCTGAGGCATTTCGCTATGGAGATTCTTGCCTTCATCAGTTCTTCGAATGCTTTTTTGCCCAGAAACGTACTGCTCGATGGGTTCCCATGACCTGTTGTTCCTTTGTAATAGCCCTCCAGGATGTTGTTCACTTCGCTTCGAATGGGAGTTGTGGCGTTGTAGTCCAGATATACTTCCCTGGGATTTTCCACAAGGACCTGGGCAATGGGCTTGCACAAGTCATCAACCGAATGGATAGGTATGCCCACCCAGGTGTAGACAGAGTTCAGGCCATGGGGGAAGAGTTGTTCAATTTCTTCCCGTGTTGATCCTGTGTACCGTTCAATATTGGAAAAAAGAGGCCCGACCCTGTGCTTATCGTAGTAATCGTAAGCGAATTCCAGGATCATCCGGTGTCTCTCGCTGAGAGCTGTCCCTGTTCGCCTCGCCATCTGGTTTATATACGTTTTTATATAGTTGTTCAGCATAGTGTTGTTTTTTCCGTCTGGTCAGTACGTCAACGTGTTGTCTGCATCCGGGTAAAGGTGGAAGGGGAAACCTGTATACGAATCAGCCATGCCTTGAACTATTTCGTTGAAATCGGCATAAGGCAGCCCGATTCCCAAGCGGTTTCCCTCGTATCTGGCGATAAGACGTGCACCCAGACAGTAGGTGGACACGTTGATTGCTCCCGTGAGGTATGGCCTCACGATGAGATCGGAGTTAACCACCCGCAGCCCCCCATGTTGGCCGTAACTCGACGGCCGGTATTGTACTGGTATGCCTGGATTATCCGTGTGAGCTCCACCGGACGGACGCTTAATACCACAACATCGGGGATAATTTCCATATCATCGTATTCTGGAGAATAGAAAAAAACAGCCTGGGTATCAGGGGGCTGAATGGCCATCATTTCCGAAACGCCCCTTTTTGCTGTTTCCACATCCTTGTACCTGCCGCTGTCGTCTTTCCCGAACAAGGCAAATTGATCGCAACCTGCATCTTTGCAGGCGTAAACCCTTCCTTCTGTAAAATCCTTTGGAGACGGGGCTTGAAACACTTTGTCCTTGGACGCTTGTTTTTCCATGAGGTCCGTGTAAACCCTGGAACCACCCAAGGGTTGGTCCTGATTCTGGTCCACCAGACCGAAAGTGATAGCTGCGGCAACGCAGCCGATGTTTTCACGGGTAAGGCATACGGCGTCCCCTAATGACGCCTGCCTGTCCGCCTGGCAGCTTGTGAGTGTGATACCTCCGGGTTTGTACTTCAGAACTTCCGGCGGCACAACGGTGTGATCGCCGCGAAAAAATTTGACAGCCGTAATGGGGATAGCAAGACCAGGAACGCCCATATGATGAATCATGCTCTGGTATTTTTCTTTCAATTCGGACATTGCGACCTCGGTGGGAGTCTGTTCGGTTGAAACGTCCCCGACAAAAAAATATGTAATTCGTGTCGGGAGATGTCAGTTGTGTTTCACGTTATGGTTTTGGATAAAAAATGTATGGTTCGAATAAGCATGAATTGTTTAGTTATTATAACGGCAGGTTGTTAATTATGCAACTCCGTATTTTAAAACCGGCTGTTTGTCTGTATAGAAACTCGATTACGATTCTCGCCTACGCGGACGTTATTGAGATTCATACCGGATATACACACCAGATATTTACAGAACAAGTGACTCTGTGTTAAATATTCCTGATTTCAAAGGATATAAACATTTTAAGAGGAAGATGATGGCGAAGCAAAAGATCAATAAAAAAGATATGGAAGAGCGGACCATGGCGCTGAAAAGCCTGCCACCAAACTTGCGAAACAGCATGACCGAGGAAGAAAAAGAATTGTTTCTTAACGGTGAAGAATGGCCGGAAAGTATGTTCGAAAAACTCAGCGAATTCATCGTGAAAAGCGAAGACATTCCATGAGGCTCTCATGACCACGCGTGAAAAGCTTCTGGAAGCACTCCGGGAGAATCAAGGGACCTTTGTTTCCGGGGCAACTCTTACGGAAAAACTCGGAGTGAGCCGGGCCGCCGTGTCCAAACACGTCGCGTCTTTGAAACTGAGCGGTTACGCCATTTTTGCATCAACCGGAAAAGGGTACATGTTCAGAGACACACCGGACCTGCTTCTCCCCGATGAAATCCGGCACGGTCTTGAAACAATGGTATTCGGAAAGAAAGCCATCGACTATCACGAACTGATCTCGTCTACCAACGACAGGGCCAAAGAACTTGCAGCTGAAGGTGCTCCCGAAGGAACTATCGTGGTGGCCGAACACCAGAGCCAGGGCCGTGGCCGAAAAGGAAGAACCTGGTTTTCCGCACCCGGTGACGGGATCTGTCTTTCCATGATACTCAGACCGTCCATGAATCCTGCCGAAGCATCCAGAATCACCCTGATGACAGCCGTGGCACTGGCCGAAACTTTCACCACCTTGACAGGTCTTTCCGTCAAAATCAAATGGCCCAACGATATCCTTGTCCGAGGGAAAAAACTGTCAGGGATTCTCACAGAAATGAGTATGGAAATGGATCGTGTGGACTATGTAGTAGTGGGCGTGGGCGTCAACGTTAACAGCCCCCCGGACCATTTCCCCACGGAGGTCAGGGATATCGCCAGTTCCCTTTTCATTGAAACAGGTCTGCCCGTTTCGCGAATTGACTTGATCCGGCGGTTTCTCGAACGATTCGAAGCCTGTTACGAACTTGTCATTGGCAAAGGATTCGCTGCGATCATGGAACGCTGGAAAGCCCTTTCCGACATCATCGGCAGAGACGTGACCGTGGACCTTATCGGAACACGTATCAGAGGTCGGGTGGAAGACGTGGATAATGACGGTGTTCTTGTCCTCAAAGACCACCAGGGCGAGTTACACCGTGTGATATCCGGTGATGTGCTGCTTCAGGATCTTCAACCCTGAGAAAGTCCATCCAGAAACAATGATGTTTACAATTCCACACAGCTTGCTGTAAAGTTTTTTAATCCATGCGTTCAGAGAGAGCGCAATAATCATAAAACAAACCAGACCGTATGAGATCACCTGAGAGGTCAAATGAAACTGATCAGTATCGTGGGAAGCCCCCACGGCGAAAAAGGCAGTACGGCGAAATTGATGGAAGAAGTGTTGAAAGGTGCGGAATCCATGGGTGCCACAAATGAAACTATTGTCCTCAAGGGCGATACGGTAGCTCCCTGCCGTGGCTGCGACGTCTGCCACATCAAGGGTTTCTGCGCTCAGAAAGATCTTTTTCAGGAAATTGTTCAAAAGATATCCGATGCCGATGGCGTGATTCTGGGAAGCCCCAATTATATTTTCAGTGTAAGCGCCCAGCTCAAGGCGTTCATTGACCGCTGCTGCGGCATTATCCACTGCCAGAGTTTCATGGGCAGATACGGCGTGTCGGTGGTCACATCCGGCGGTGGCGATGAAGAACCCATCGCAGATTACATGCATCATTTCATGATCACCACGGGTATCGTTCCGGTGGGCTCGGTGTGGGCCACCATGGGCATGATCGAGGGCGATGCATTCCCCGACGACATCACGAAAAACGCCTTTGAATTAGGCCGCCGTCTTGTGGAAGCCTGGACAGCTAAAACCGTTGACCCGGTGGTGAAAGAAAAACTGGACTCTTTTCATCAAAGAATGCGCTGGCTGATGACGTATCGGAAGGCGGAATGGCCTTTTGAATACAATTACTGGGTCACACATTATGGCTTGACAGTCTGAATGGCCCTTTTTATTTATCCTTAACAACATTTATTGCGAATGAACAATCAGAATAAAAATAGCAGTCTGGTTTACTCCAGCGAGTTTGGGAAAATGTGCTCCGGTTGCAATAAACCGGCATCGGCATGCACATGCTCAAAAAAACAACCGATTCCCAGGTCCGACGGGATCGTCCGGTTGATGCGGGAAACAAAGGGGCGTAAAGGAAAAGGCGTCACTTTGATAACCGGAGTTCCTCTGGATGATGAGGGATTGAAGCAACTGGCGAAATCCCTTAAACAAAAATGCGGGAGTGGTGGAAGCTTAAAAGATGGTGTCATTGAAATTCAGGGCGACCACAGAGATGCTCTGGAAAAGGAATTAAACGGGCTCGGTTACAAGGTTAAACGCGCAGGCGGATGACGTTGTGGTTTTCAAGCAACATTCCGGTTTTGCTGACCTGAAAGACCAGAATACGGCTTTCAGGTCGGCATGGTATGTGTTTCCAGAATCGACCGATCATAGGACGCAACTATTCTTCGCTCGCGGTGACTTACGCCTTGCCGAGCAACGTAATAATCGGACACTCAATGGTTAGTCATTATCAAGGCTTAGCTTTGGGCTGTTTATCCTGCTTGATCTTTGCTTTTTGCTGCTGCTTGTCTGCATTCTGTTTCTCGCCTTTTTGCTTGTCTTTCTTGCCGCCTTTGTCTCCCATGGTGACGCTCCTTATTCAATCCGTCTTCTCGCAGTTAATGAATAATTCCATCTGGCCAACAAATCGTGCGTTCCGGGTCGTTTAAATATTCATTGCTTTTCTGATCTTTTCAGGCAGTCTAATCTTTTAATGCCAAGGTATCAACTTAAAAGGTACATGGCAATCACATATTTTTAATCTGCTAACAGCAACCAGACGAGCACCCGCCGCTGCCACAGCTGCTTTGATCACAGCCACAGTCGCACCCATCGTGAGGTTCCTGGGTCGCTGTTTTGCTGATGCCCACCACTTCAATTTCAAATGTCAGGGCTTCTCCAGCCAAGGGGTGGTTCATGTCCACAACGATTTTTTCGTCATTTGCCTCAACAATATGAGCGGGAATCTGCTGCCCGTCCGGTGTGGTGAGCATTACAGTTTCGCCTTCTTCAGGGTTCATTTCCGGCGGCACCTCGGCTCGTGAAAATGTATGCATATGCTCTTCACTTCTTTGGCCATAGGCCTCTTCCGGCTCAAGGGTGAACGTCTTTTTTTCATTCAACGACATCCCCATCAGCGCCGACTCAAAGCCCGGAATCAAATGCCCTGCCCCCATCTGTACTTCCAGAGGCTGACCACCTTCACTGGAATCGAACACTTCCCCATTTCCGAGCGTCCCTGTATACTCCACACTGACAAATAAGCCGTTTTCAACTGTTTTCATGGAAAATCTCCTTTGGATTTTGTTTATAAGGCGCATAAGATTAGCAGGGAAACGGCTTGTGTCAAGAAAACGGATAAATAAGATGGCGTCACAAAAAGTTCTATATACAGCTTTATTAGGTTTGGCCGGATGTTTTCCATATGATACCGAAGTCAGACGATGCCATGAATTGACGCTTGACAAAAAACCACTAAACTGAAACGATCATAAAAACAAACCAAGCGGTATGTTTTAATAATCATTTACCCTTGCCCGAGGAAGAATATGCTGACCCCAGACATCGAACCCACAATGCCGAACAACTCAGCCTTGTTCAATGACGACTTTTATAACCGGTTTTCTCTGCGACCCCATACCTTGCAATTGAGTGAGACTATTGAAAAAACGTATATGTTTCCCACATTTTACGGGAACGTGACACAAGCGGTGGCGATCTATCTATGCTCTTATGAAAGGGCATGTGAACTGCTGCCCCACCCGAATCTGAAGCCTGTCAGCATGGGTAAAGGCCGATCTCTGGTGATCTTTTCCTGTTATGAATACAAACAGGTCCATCAGGTCAGTCCCTACAATGAAATCGCCATGACCATCCCGGTTCTGGCGAATCCATCTGTGAACATCCCCATTCTGCCTATGGTCATACCTGGCTTGTTCAAAAAGTTCGGGTATTATGTTTTTTCCATGCCTGTCACCTCACATGAAAACCAGATTCGCGGGAATAAACTGTGGGGATTGCCGAAGGTGACCCAGGATATAGATTTTCGCACTGAAGACGGCTTCCATATCTGCCATGCACGAGAAGAAAACGGAGCCCCCTATTTTGAACTTAAGGTTCCCATGAACGGAAAAACCATGAATTGCGATGAATCGGGATACCTCTATTCACAACGACAGGGCTCCATGTTGAAATCAAAAACATGTTTTACAGGAACCTACAGTATCAATAAATATATGGGTCGCCTTTTCATAAAGGACCAGGCCAAAACGGACTATCTCTGGCTCGGTGACACCCCTTGCGGCAACAGGATCAAAAAACTTGAACTGGACAGCCAGCCGTTGCAATTCAGATATGCAGAGCACGTCAGAAGCTGTTTTGATCTCCCGGACACAAGCCAGGCTGAATTTCTGAAAACACATTTTGGGTAAGGCCCGGCCTTAGGTCCTAAGGTTGTACCCAGCGAAGAGATATGAAAAATGAGCCAGGCCGTTTGTATTGACCTTAAATGATTCTCATGCACTCGCCTGTCACATCAACCATGATTTTATACTGTCGGCTCATGTGGTAGGCGATTTCTGCGCCGGTCTGTTTGATACCTGAATTTTATTACCTCTGCCATACACACCTCCTTGTGGTTATATTAAATACTCCTTAAGTATTGTATCGTTTGTTCCGGTCAATTATATAAAGAAGGCCAAAATCTGAAGTTTTCGGATAATCACGAATTTGTTTTGTTTGTCTGGGGCAATGTTTCAAATTTGAAATATTGTTCAAATGAATAGGGCATTACCACGACAACATTTTTACTTTAAAAAGGGACTGTGTGGACAATGATCAGACGCTGGCCATTTTTTTTATGAGTGTATTATTTTTACTTGAAAAGTTTCATATATTGAGGGTGTTGTCAATGTGCAGGCCATGGAACGCAATATGGGCAAGGATGTGTGCCTTTTTCCTTTTTTTGCAATCAAGGTATGCGGATAAGACAAGGAAAGCTTGAATGAAAAATATTGGCTATCCCATCAAAAATATGAAGTCGTTACAAGACATAACTTGGAAATGGCCAGACATAGCCATCGTGATATTTAAAATACTCTCAAAAATTCATGTTTTTCGAGTTGTCAAAGAAACTATTAAGAGGAGACTTGAAGATGTTAATGAGGTTTGAAGAATTAATCATGATGGCAGAATCAGGCGATGACGCCGCTCAAATTGATGTTGGCATTATGTATTTCACCGGCGAAGACGTCCCCCAAGATTTTTCTGAAGCTGCAAGATGGTATCGAAAAGCCGCTGAGCGGGGAAACCCATCCGCTCAATTTTGCCTCGGTTATATGTACGAAGGGGGATATGGTGTAACATTAAATATATCTGAAGCCCTAAAATGGTATCGAAAAGCGGCCGATCAGGGAAATAATGACGCCCAATTCTATCTTGGAATCATGTTTGATACTGGCCAGGGTGTGCAGCAAAATTATTCCGAAGCTGCCAAATGGTATCAAAAAGCCGCTGCGCAAGGCAATAGCGATGCCCAAGAGTTTCTCGGAACAATTTACGTCTCCGGCCTTGGCGTCCCGCAAGATTATTATGAATCTGCCGCATTATCGCAGAGTCATTATTGAATATAAACGGCCATAACTTTTACCAGCCGCCCCGCCACCATCTCAATTCTGTTGTTATAATGCCCAGGTCGGGAGGATGTCTGATAAAACCACAAAGAACACAGAGGGCCAGAGAAGAAAATGAAACCGACTCTGAGTTCTCTGTGTCTCCTGTGGAAAACAGACACCCTGAATTTTTTCTTAACAGCTCCCCCACAGTTTAAACCACTGGTATAGTAAATTGCAGGTTTAATATCATTGCATTCAGAATTGAAATAACTCCAAGAAAAAAATAACATAAATGTCGTTTTATTATAATACTGTTTCGATGAGCCACGGTTACAGGTATGATTGAACCCTGAGCTGAATCAGTTGTTCAAGTACCAGGGGCGCATCTGCTTTCTGGCAGGGAATTTGCTTTGGCAAATTCTAAAGCATGACCAAACAAAAATAGTTGTATAATCCAGCGGGGCTGGGTTGGAGAAAAAATGATGCAGAGTTCAGCCGATCAGTTGAAACAGAATAGAGAACAACTGAATTCCAGGTATTTCAAGATGAGCGCCACGACGTATATCAAGGAAAATGCAAGGATTCTGGATGATTATTTTCTCGAAACCTTTGGGAAAAGCAGCGTCGGACCTCGCTTGAATCAGGAAAAAAACCCTTGCGCCATGGTTGCTCTGGGTGGTTACGGCAGGGATGAACAATGTGTTCATTCCGATGTGGATATTTTAATTCTTTTCGACAAAAAAGTTCCGGACGAAGCGGAAGAGCTTGTCCGGGAAATCATTTATCCTTTGTGGGATGCGGGCCTTGATGTGGGCCATTCCACTCGTTCCGTTGACGAATGCATGAAAATGGGCGCATCGGATATGGAGGTGTTTACATCGTTGTTGAGTGCACGATTTATCTGTGGCATGTCTCCGCTGTTCTCCAAACTTACCGCATCAATCAACGACAAGCTGATTCCTTCCATGAAAAACAAGATCGTTACATGGATTAAAACGAGCTGTGAAGGTCGTCACAAGAGCTTCGGGGATTCATCGGACCTTATCGAGCCCCATCTGAAAAACGGAATGGGTGGTTTGAGGGATTATCACACCATGCTCTGGCTTGGGCGAATTCGTTCCATGATCAAACAACCGGAGGACTTCGTAAATAAAGGGTATCTTACGTCAATCGAATACACGGGCCTTATCGAAGCTTTGGACTTCATCTGGGATGTGAGAAACAGGCTTCACTTGATGACAGACCGGAAAACCGATCAGCTCCACTTCGAACACCAGGATGAGCTTGCCAGATCGTTTAATTTCAAGAAAAAAGAGGGTCAGAAACCCGTGGAAAGGTTCATGGGCGAACTCCACTCCAAGATGGAGTTCATCAAGCAGCACCACCACATGTTTATCGCGGAGCTTGGAAGGGAGAGGACTTTTTTCTTTGCAACCGATTTATTCAAGCGAACCCATGTCCCGGGGCTTTCTATTTCAAAAGGAGCATTGAGGTTCACATCCGACGAAACAATCAAGGAAAATCCCGGGATACTTATGGATATTTTCGCCGAAAGCTCAAGGTTGAAAATGCCCCTTTCCGTCGGAGCAAGGCGCAAAATTCAAGAATACGGCGATTTGACAGATCAGTTCCGGCATTCAAAAGAAACGACAGAACTTTCGAGCGGATTATGGCGTCTGTGTCAAATGAATTCAACGTGCTGAACGATATGCTGGGGACGGGTTTTCTTCCGAAGCTAATTCCTGAGTTCAGTGCAATTTCAAACAGAATTCAATACAACCAGTATCACATTTATCCGGTGGACAAGCATTCCATTCATGTTCTTCTTGCGGTTGTTTCCTTTGCTTCAGAAAAAAACATGGAAAAAGAACCGTTCTACGGGAAGCTTTACGGCGAAGTCCAAAGCAAGAAGGCTCTTCATTGGGCGGCTTTGTTTCACGACATCGGGAAAGGTGTGGGGGGAGACGAACATTCAAAAACAGGGGCTCTCATCGTAAAAGAAATCCTTGAAGAGCGTGATATGAACCCGAAAACTGTTGATACGGTGGCTTTTCTGGTGGAGCATCACCTTTACCTGATCAATGTGGCCAAAAGGCGGGATATTGACGACGAAGAAACGGTCATGGCCTGCGCCAGAACCATCATCGACGCGGATCGCCTGAAGATGCTGTATCTTCTCACGGTCGCTGACTCCGTGTCTACCGGGCCAAACGCCTGGAATAAGTGGACAGAGGGCCTTTTGAGGGACTTGTTTTTCAAAGTTCTTGAGATACTTGAAGCAGGCGATCAGGTATCGACCCGCAAGGAAAAGTCCATTCAGAATAAAAAAGAGAAGATTCTTGCAAGTGATCACAAGCTTTCCATGGGGCAGGAAGAACTTTCAGATTTGATCGAAAGCATGTCACCCAGGTATCTTCTTTCCATCCCGGAAAAAAAGATTATCGAACACATCACCCTGTATGAGTCTAAAGGGGATTCGGAATTTGTCCTCAAGGTCCGGAAAATGAACCAGTCCACCAACAGGAGCGCGGCCATATGTGGCTTGGACAAGCCGGGTTTTTTTTCCAAGGTGGCCGGCGTATTCACACTGAATGATTTTGACATCCTGGATGCTCAGATTTTTTCCTGGGGCAGGCGAACAGCGTTTGACCTTTTTACCATCAAGCCTTTTTACGATCTGAGTCGTGAGGATGAACGCTGGGCAAGGGTAAGAACCGATCTGGACTGTGTTCTCAAGGGGACTTTGGATTTATCAGAGGCATTGATCAACAAAACGTCAAATCCTGTTTTTAAAAAGTCTCTCCCTGTGTCGGACCAGAAAGATCTGGTGGAGGTCGACAATAAGAGTTCCAGCTTTTTTACCATCATAGAGGTGTTTACCTACGACTACCCAGGTCTTCTTTACACCCTTACGAATACACTTTACAAGGCAGGTCTCGATATCGTTTACGCCAAAATTGCAACCCATGTGGAGCAGGTTGTGGATATCTTCTATGTACGGAATCTTTATGGCGGCAAAGTCGATGATGAGGGTTTGTTGAAAGATATTGAACAGTCTCTTCTCGACGCCATTGGAAAACCTCTGGTCTCTTAGGGACTCGGAAAATATTAATTTACCATAACGCATCCCGCCTTCAGGTCATATTCTGCCCGAGCCTCACTCTCAAGATCCTCAACGTAGCTCTGCTACGCCTGCGG
>JBAZWJ010000080.1:0-24889 GCA_041660385.1 Desulfobacteraceae bacterium
AAAGTCAAAAAGGCCGCATAGACGGCCATAAAAGCGCAATCACATACGGATCTACCCGTCGTTCCTTGCAGTCTGGGGACTGAAGTGATCGGTTTATATCAAGTTCCGGGGACACCGTACTTAATTATTGACATCAACCGAAATATTTGATCTTAAGAAACCATGGCACGAATAGCACGGGCGGTGGCTCCGAGAATGCCCCACCATATTACACAGCGCGGAAACAGACGTCAGCAGACATTTTTCAATGATGAGGATTACCAAATCTATCTTGAGTTGATGTCGCAGTGGTGCAAGACGTATCATGTCGAGGTATGGGCTTATTGCCTTATGCCGAACCACGTCCATCTTATTCTGGTTCCTGATACCAAAGACGGATTGAATCTTGCCGTTGGGGAAGCACACAGGCGATACACCCGGCGGATCAATTTTCGTGAAGGATGGAAGGGCCATCTATGGCAGGGCCGATTCTCATCGTTTATCATGGATGAGTCATATCTTCTGGCCTGCACGAAATATGTAGAGTTGAACCCGGTAAGGGCCGGACTGGTTAAACGACCTGAGGATTGGCCATGGAGCAGTGCCGGATCCCATATCACCGGAAAGGATGATATTCTTGTAAAAACCAGACCCTTGCTGGATATGGTTAAAAAGTCATGGAAACGGTTCTTGTCGACGGATGCACAAGAAATGGAAATTGAGATGTTCAGAAAACACGAAAGAACCGGAAGGCCAATCGGGGATGATTCATTCATCGAAACATTGGAACAGCTTCTTGATCGAAATCTTAAACCCCAGAAACCAGGCCCAAAATCATGAACAAACAACCTGCATTGAACCGGGGTCGGACCAAGATAATACAATGAAATGAAAGAAGATCCTTTTAATTAATAGCCCTGTTTAGGGGCAATAGGCTTGTTTTTGGCACGAAAATGGAGGATATAGAAAAACTCAGCGGCAAGGGCAAATCGACATTTTATTTCCGGGCATGTGTGGCATTTAACTCACCGCTGTCACAAAAGAGAATTTCTGCTGAAATTCGGTAAAGACCGGCATTGTTGGATGCAATGGTTATATGAAGCAAGAAAACGTCATGGCT
This sequence comes from Desulfobacteraceae bacterium, assembly GCA_041660385.1. Classification (GTDB taxonomy): domain Bacteria; phylum Desulfobacterota; class Desulfobacteria; order Desulfobacterales; family Desulfolunaceae; genus DYJE01. The sequence continues at coordinate 1,100 of JBAZWJ010000080.1, forward strand.
TGGTGATTTTAAATTATGTCGTTCACTTCAAATCACATCCACCTGATTGTCTATGAAAAGGATAGCAGGGAAACGATTCCTAAATCAATTCAGCTTCTGGCAGGTCGGACAGTCCAAATGGGCAGCTTTGGAGTCGGGTGTCATATTCGGAAGAATGGCGAAAACTTCGAGCTTCGGGAGCCCCAATCCCCTATAATGCTATTTTTGATGCTGAAAAGAGCGATATTGAAGCTGAAAACCTATGGTTTTGGGACCCATAAAGCATAATATCAGCAGGTTGACTTGGTCCGACCGCATTACTTACTCAATCTTTAAATTCACGTCATAGTAATCATTGATACTATCAACACCTACAGCATCATTCTCATCCTCAAGAAGTCGCTTGCACAGATGAAAACCAATGAATCCGGCGGCACCGGTCACTAAAAATAATCTTTTTTTCAAATTAATTTATCGGCCTGTTCGTCCGGCGTTTTCAATCCATTCCCGTCGGGTGTGATACGATCGGGATTTCAAGAATGATAACTACCAAGTTCCCCTAATGTAACATTCAATTTAGGACCACCTGCCGTTGAGCCGGTATGCAGTGAAGTCAGTTCGGGCGCCACCCATTCACGACTGACATCCTGATTAATCCCTGCCTCTTTTTGCTTGGACTGTTCTTCGTTCATTGCTTACTCCTTTACTGATTCTTCTTTGTCAATGGTGACCTTTCTTATACTATTGCCACAACAACTAAATCACATACTTGAAACAGGAGATCGATAAAACCATTTCGTAATATGATTAACAAATCCAATATGAGTAAGTCAATGATTTATATTAAGTGGATTGAGTCAAGTATTTCGGTTTCTTTTCGATTGTCTCAAGGTGAGATCCGGGGGAAACGGGTGAAGGCGCCACCCCACTTCATCTCCATCAGCCGGATATAGTCGATATCGCGGGGGCTCAGATGATCCGCATACCCTCCGACACGCCCCTGGCGGACCTTGAAGCTTTGTGGATCCTCAATGTTTCCCGGCTGAAGCATGCCATAATTGAACCGCCGGTCTTTTTCCATTTGCTGCATATGATCAAAAGAGGCGTATTCCACGGCCCGGTCTGTGATGTCCGGATCCACTTCAGTGATGCCGATAAAATGCAACACCCGCGTTAATACCGCCGCCGGATGGTCATGCATGTCTTCATAATATAAGGTTAGCATGTCGCGCGGCGGCGTTTGGTTAATGCACCAGTGCCGGTAAAACGTCAATATCTTTCTGGCTCCGAAATACTGACTCCGGATAAATTGAGACAACGACCCCTTGAACAGCTGGTCGCGCCGTGTGGCATGAAAATAAGCCGAAACCAGTGTGTCACGGATGTCCCTGACCAGAAGGATAATGCGCTTGTCCTGATAGCGGCTTTTGTCCGCGCGGAGGTCTTTGTAAGATTTTTTCCATTCTATTTCCGTACCATCATGATTAAATGAAATGATGGGCAGATGACAAAGAGCGGACAGATGGGCCGTATGCAGGATCAAGTCCTCCTGCTGGTTGTATTGAAGAGACAACCATTTTCCCAGCAATACCCTAAGCCAGGTGCGCCCCGACTTGGGATAGGAGATGATGTAGATTTCCGGCAGGTTGAACAGCGCCTTGCGTTGGGCTTTGCTGATCATAGGCTGATTCGATTCCGGCTGAGCGGGTGGCAGGCCACCGCGTTTTCCAGAAAGGCCTCCAGAGAGCGGATGCTTTGTTTGTCGCGATATAATTTATGTTTATTGGCGGTCATAAACTTTCTGATATGCGCCCTCCAGGCTGAGTCTGTGGCCAGGCGCACCGCCAGTTCGACATAATGCTTCTTGGTATCTGCAATCGTTTCACTCATCCCCATCATGGCTAATATCGCCATACTGTGCCTGCCCCGCATCAGACGGCCGGGTAATGTCACCACCGGCAGGTCGCAGGCAATCGCTTCCATTGTGGTATTGCACCCTGACCATTCCAGACTGTCCAGAAAAATATCCGCCAGCCCATTGAGTGCCTGATAGGTTGGCGTATCCATCATGGGCTTGAGCAAAATAAAATCATCACTCTTCAACCCGTAGCGGTCAAAGGCTCCGGCCAAACGTCGCCGGAATTGATTGACCAGAGGCTGGGAAAGGTCACCGGTGCAGAATAGAAATGTACATGCGCCAACGGCCTGGGCAATCCGGGGAAACAGGTCATCATGTTGCGGCAAGTATTTATACAGGGACTGCGGGCACAAAAAGATAATCCGATCGGCTGATAATCCCAGTTCCTCCCGTGTAAGGGGTGCGCTTTTGTGCTCCAGCGGCGGATAATACACAGAGAGGTTGGGCAGGCGGATCAATGTTTCCGTGTATGCGTTTTGGCCATCCGGCGGTTCCATCAAATCGCTGCTCAGATAGTAATCGATGGTGGGCAAGCCCGATGTTGTGGGATGCCCCCAGGTGGTGCACTGTACCGGCGCCAGGCGCAAAGCCGCGAGCCTCAGGGTTAACGCTTTCATGCCAATCTCCGGGTAAATCAGCACATGCAGACGATCTGCCGCAATGGTCTGGCACAGGTTGGTCAGGGAGTGCTCTTTTTCCACGAAACGGTTGAAGCTCCGGCGCGCAAACGCTGTACAATCGTCGTTGCCTTTCCCTGTGTAATATCCATACAGGGCAAAGCGACTCCTGTCCATTGCGTCAAGCCAGCCGTGGATGCGCATTTTCCAGTTGGAATGGTCATGGAAAAAACCTGATACAATACCGATGCGCAAGGGTTCACCCGTGTTGTGCGGCGGCATGTCTTTTTTCCCGCTCCATTGGGGGTAGCGGGCCGTCTGAATACGGCATACCAATTCGCCGTAACGGCGCTGGAACTCGACATCGTTATATCCCTGATAGGCCAGATGGAAAGGGTATCGCCCCACCGCCTGCGCCGCCCTTTTTATTTCCGCTTCGTTATCCAGCCTAAGCGTCCCGCAAAGCGCATGGAGTTCTTTTTCGTACGCGGCGCGGGCCTCCATAATCTCTTCTTCCTTTTCATATAGCACCGGACACAATACATTTAAAAGGTTGAATCGCGCCGGTATAAAAGCCGTGTCCAGTTCCAGCGCTTTTTCCAGAACGGCTATGGCTTTCCGGGGTTGGCCGAGCTGTTTATAAAGGATGCCCATTCTGCAATAGACCATGGGGTTGTCCGGGCGCAGCTCCAGGGATTTGACATAGCAGGCAAGACTAATGGGTAGAAGGGCAGGATTATTTTCTGCATGAATCATATCACCCATGCGCAAATAGGTTTTATAATCCCCCCCGCCGACTTGCCGCGCCTCCTCGTAGAAGGACATTGCCTCCTTGGGATGATCTTGTTTATTCAAAATAGGGACAGCCGCCACACGAACCTCTTATCTACTGTATGTTGATGTCATGAGCATCGCAGAGATGCCTGATAATTATGAGTTGATTTCATAACATAATCATAATGATTGCGTGAATTTTTTTACATCATTGGCAATTTCGTGATAAGGATTTAACCATGAAACCCTTCGGGCTTAACATACACTCCATGATTCCTTTGCCTGGCTGCACAGAGCAAAAAGAGACGCCGGATGTCAGCATCCGTTTCGGCCATGTTCCTGATGCCCTGCCCGGAGCCACCCTGACTCGAGCCTGTTCACAGGAATGCAGCGGGCGGTTTCTGCTCATCGTGGACCATGTGGCCAGGTATCTGGTTGAAAACGGCGAGAGTATTACCATCCAGAGGTCTCCGGAAGCAACCGATGATGAGCTTCGGCTTTTTCTGATGAGCAATGTGTGGGCCGTTCTTCTTCTCCAGCGGGGGCTTCTGCCGTTACATGGCTGCGGAATCAAGGCAGGGAGCGGTGCTGTTGTTTTTGCGGGGCCTTCGGGTAACGGAAAATCCACACTGGCCGCCGCGTTGATGAACCGGGGATTTCCATTAATAACGGACGAATTGAGCGCGGTATGCACAAATGGTCAGCCCATGCTCCTCCCGGGTTTTCCCCAGATTCTGCTCTGGGCCGACGCTCTGAAAAAACTCGGAATAGACAGCCGTAAGCTCGTATGCGCAAGACCGGCCCTGTTGAAATACATCGTACCGGCGGAAAGCCGCATGGTCGCGAATCCGGTTTTCCTGAAACGGATCTACATTCTTTCCGTAAACAATGGGACGGACCTTGCCGTCACCTCCTTGAAAGGTATGAGAAAAATCCATGCCCTGATTGACACAACCTATCGCAGCCATCATGTTGAAGGGCAAGACTTAAAAAATGTCCATTTTAAGCAATGTTCAGACGCGGTAAAGTATATCGATGTCAAGCAGGTGACACGTGGCGCAGATCCGTTTGATATCGAGAGTCTTGTCAGCTTGATCATGGAGGATCTGCAACATGGATGATTGTTCCGGACGGATCCTCTGGCTGGCCTCCTACCCCAAGTCCGGGAACACGTGGTTTCGAGTTTTTTACACCAACTTGATCAGTGGCCAGGAGGTGCCTGCTCGGATTGATGAACTGGAACCGAGACTGATGGCTGGCAGCCGGGCATTGTTTGATGAATATGCCGGTGTCCATGCATCCAACCTGACATTCGATGAAATCGAACGGATTCGGCCACAGGTTTATGAAACCCTGGCCCGCGAGGAAAAGAAAACCATTTTTATAAAAATTCATGACGCCTATACTCGAACCGGTGAAGGGGTTCCCCTGGTGTCGCAGCGGGCCACGAGGGGCGCGATCTACTTTATCAGAAACCCTCTGGACGTGGCTGTCTCATTTGCCCATCACAATGCCTGCGATGTTCAGACCATGATCGAAAAAATGGCGGACAATCAATATTCATTTTGCGCCTGGCCGAACCGAATCGTCAGTCAACTCCGGCAGCGACTTCTTTCCTGGAGCGCGCATGTGACAAGCTGGGTGGATGGCCTGGGACCGGACCTTCACCTGATGCGCTATGAGGACATGGTGCTAAGCCCTGTGGAAACTTTTTCAGGCGCTGTTCGTTTTGCCCGATTGCCTAATGATCCGAAACGGATTCAAAAAGCCCTGGCCTTCAGTGATATCGGTGAACTCCAAAGACAGGAAAAAACCAGCGGTTTCAAAGAAAAACACGCTAAGGCCTCATCATTTTTTAGAAAAGGAACCATCGGTGCGTGGCGGGAAGTGTTGACTCGGGACCAGGTCAAACGCCTTATCGACGACCACCGTGATGTAATGAAACGTTTCGGGTACCTAAGCGACAACGACGAACCTGTTTTTTGACCAAACCGCGGGGAAATAATGAACATGAACGATTCCAACAATCTCATCCCTGATCATACATTTTTGCAATACTTCAAGACCGCAGGCCTCACTTACTCCGTTTCCAGCCGAAAGATCCGTCAGGACATTGATATCATTGATTACCTTCGGGTTTTCTATATGTACTGCGATCTCCATCAAATCGAAAGCGTATTTGGCAATACACACATCCCCTCCAGACTCTATGGAGGAAGGCCGGTAAAACCCCACTATTCGCTAAACGACGATCATCTGGCCCGTATGACGGGTCACGGCATCCATCTGGCCTTGACGCTCACCAATCATTTTTTTGACGAACAGGCCTATAAAGAAACCTGGTCGCTGCTGGAAAAACACCATAAGACCGGGAACGCCATCATCTGCACCAACGATGAGCTGGCCGCCCACCTGAGAAAGGATTTTCCCCTTTACAAGCTCAAGGCCAGCATTATCAAAAACATCAACACTTCAGATAAAGTGAACCGATCCCTTGATCTTTACGACTCGGTGACCCTCCCCATGGACAAAAACGATGATGACGAGTTTCTGAACAGTCTTCCGGAAAAACATCGGATCATCCTCTTTGCCAACGCCAACTGCGCCTATACCTGTCCGGCCAGAACATGCTATCTGGGCATATCCCAGGAAGCGTTCGGAAAACGGGTCACCTCGGTTTGTTCCAAAAACCGGATCCCTCGTCTTGACATGGGGAAGGTGTACTTTAATGTGAAGAAATTATCCGGCATGGGCTTTACCCACTTCAAACTGGTGCCGCTTGCTCCCCAAGGCTCTCTGGAGGTTTGCCGGAAACTCAGCTGGAAAAAAGGCTACCTCATCAAATCCGTCAAACAAGTCAAAGCGATTCATTATCTTTGCTCCTATGCCAAATGCGGGCGAACCTGGCTTCGGTATATCCTGGCCCACTATGTAAACAGCAGTTTTAAACTGGGCATGGATATTGATCTTAATTCGTTTTTTTCCCTTATGCCCACGGATGACAACGATCCGGTAAGCGGAATGGCCGCTTACCGGCACCCGGACGACCCGCGTTTCCCCTTGATTATTGCCAGCCATGCTCATTATCGGCCCGAGCAATTCGCAACAGATAAGAATTCCCGTGTCGTTTTCCTGTTGCGGTCCATTCCGGACGTGGTCGTTTCCGACTACTTTCACCGCTCCCGTTTCATGAAATCTTTTGTCGGCAGCCTCAAGGACTTTCTTCAAAGTCCGACAGATGGTCTCGCTCGGTACTGTGATTATCTGAATTCCTGGGCTCCTGCTGTCCAAAGCGGACAGGTGCATGTTTTGACCTATGAGATGCTGCATGATGATACGGAAATGGTCATGGCAGACCTTTTAAAGTTTCTCGGTATTCCGATGGAAAGAACCATTCTGCAAGAAGCGATCCGTCTTTCCTCGTTCGACGCTATGAAAACCGTGGAAAAAACAAAAGGCATGCTTCGACGTCAGGCCGAGCCCGAAGATCCCGAAGCTTTTCGGATGCGTAAAGGAAAGGTAGGCGGCAGCGTTGAGTATCTGGATCAGGAGGATGGGGATGTTGTCAGGCGCGTTAGCCGGCAGTTGCTGTCCGATGCGGCTAAAAAAATGTTGGTCAGGTTCAATCTCTGGGAGGGGGATGTATCCCTGTGAGTTCGATATGTGGCATCTTCAACCTAAACGGGAACCCGGCTCGGCCTGAGTTGATCGAAAAGATGACGTCGGTTCTCGATCATTTCGGCGCAGACAGAACAGGAACATGGAAAAACCATGACAGCACCGTGTCGCTGGGCCAGGTCATGCTGTTCAACACGCCTGAGTCACTTCATGAAATACTTCCCTTTCACCACGATTTCTCCCGGTTGACCATTACCGCCGATGCCAGGATTGACAACCGCGACGATCTTTTCATCAGCCTGGCGATCCCTTATCCCGAACGGTCAAATATGCCTGATAGCCTGTTGATTCTTGAAGCGTATCAAAAATGGGGCAGCAACTGCCCGAAATATCTGATGGGTGATTTCACCTTCGCCATCTGGGATGAAAGAGAAAAACATTTATTTTGCGCAAGAGACCAGATGGGTGCCAAGCCTCTTTTTTATTACACATCTCCGGATATTTTTCTTTTTGCAACTGAAATGAAAGGATTGTTTCAGATCACGGGAAGACCATCCTCCCTGAACCAGGCATGGATCATTGATTCCCTCACGGCCCTTGTGGCGGACAAAGAATATACGCCTTACTCCGAGATGTTCCGTTTGATGCCCGGCCATGTCATGATCATTTCATCAGATAAAATCATTCAGGAGCGTTATTGGGCCCTCGATCCGGAGAAAGAAATCCATCTGGGTTCCGAAGAGGAATATGTGGAAGCTTTCAGGGAAAAGCTTACCGAAGCTGTTCTGTGCAGGACCCGAAGCGCTTATCCGGTTGGTTGCGAGTTGAGCGGCGGTCTTGATTCGTCCGCAGTGGCGGCCCTTGCGGCCCGGCAAACCGGTGAACAGGGTGTGCCATTCATAACCTTTTCTCATGTGCTAGGCGATGACGACGCAACATTAGGCAGACTGATCAAGGACGAAAAAGAATTTGCCGACCGGCTCCGCCAATATGCCGGGATCGACCACTACCGGAATGTCTCGTCAGAGGGTCGTGGTGTCATTGAAACATTGAAGCAGATGCTCGTTGTCCAGGATGGCCTCGCCATGAGTAATTTTTATACGTTTTCCGACCTGCTTTTCGAATCAGGGCAAACAGTGGGCATTCGCTCTCTGCTTTCCGGGTTTGGAGGCGACGAAGGGGTCAGTTGCGAGGCTGGATCTTACCTGCATGACCTGGTCGATGAAAAAGCATGGAAGATTCTCTGGCAGGAATTTCTGTTCACGATAAAGCATGACGCAAAGTTTCCAGCGAAAGGCATCGCCGGGAAAATTATTTTGAACACATTTCCTGTTCTTGGAGAATTACTCCGACCTGTCACTGAAACCCGAAGATTACATCGAAAGGGATCCTCTGCTTTTAATATACAGATGTTTTCCCTGAATCCCGAATTCTACGGGAATGCAAATATTCACAACAGGCTTGAAACCATTTCACGTTTATCAAGTCACAAGAATTTTAGAAACAAGCAGTTCGCTCGGATTATGCATCCCCATCTACCGCTGCGCATGGAGTACAGTTCCATCGCTTCATCTGCCCGCGGAATAGAGTACCGATACCCGTTGCTGGATATCCGCTTGCTGGAATTTCATCTGGCGGCACCTTTGCGTCTAAAAAATAAACATGGCCAGGGCCGGTATCTTTTCCGAAAGTCCGTCGAGGGCATTGTGCCTCCTGAAATCCAGTGGCGTACGGATAAATCGGGTTCAACCATTCCGGCATTTCAACAGAGGCTCATCCGTGATGTTGAGGAAATTCAAAACCTGATCGACCGTTCCCGCAATGGAGGGGGGGGGCAATATCTGGATATGAACCTTTTAATGGCAAGATGTGAGCGGAATGTAAATTGGCAAATGGACCCCTTCCCCATGCGGCGCGGGGCTTTCATGAGCGCATTGATGTTGTTGCTGTACTTTGAGCTAATAGAATAATACACAAGTCGGATATCAAGGCTTGATGATTCTAACTAACCTTTTTTCGGCCATTTGGTTCAAGAAAACAAGGACGTCTTTTTCACACTGTTCACCGTTCACGTTATAATCCGGCTTCAGTATATGACAGAGATCAGACACTTTTTTTGGGGTTTTGATTTCTCCCCATATTCTTGTTCCGATGGGATTCAGACCGAAGTATTCACCCCGTTCCATACTCACCATCACCATCTCACCATCCGCTTCGCTGAAAATGATCTCATTGTCCCTGACAATCGTTGAGTCCAGCCCTATGATGTTTATTTCAGATTCCATGTTTCCCTCCTGTTTAAAGTTGCAATTGCCGGGCGGATTTGGAGAATGCCTCTGTGCAAAAAGTTATCTTCAGCGCCATACGGATTATATTATGGAGGACATTGTCCTCACGATATCATGTTTCAAAATGTTCCATCAAACATTCCAGAGAATATTTAACCAAGTGCAAGTCCTTGGGCCTTATAAAAGCATATACAGGCGTGCTTTGGGCGATATGACCGCATGTTTCAAAAAGCAACTTCTCCCCCATGGTTTGTTTGATCATCCACCTCCGGAACGTGTTCTTTCTCAGCATATAGACGGCTTGCGACATGGGGACCGGTGCAATATCCATGCTGTCTCCCCAAGCAAGAATATAGATCCGTTCAATGTCTTGCGGTAATTGATCCATCTGTCGCTTTACCGGAATAAGATACTTTTCGCAATGGGTTTGAACGGTTCGAAAGCCAGTGGAATCAAGCCTCAGCGTGCTAAGGGTTTTGCTGCATAACTTAATGGAAGGGATACCCGGAAACATGCAACATCCGTGTCTTTTCCTGTCCACCGCGCAAAGATCATCCGTTAGCACATCATAACCTTTATCTCCCATCATGGCCGTAAGGGTTGATTTTCCGGAACCCCTCCGACCCAGAAACAAAACAACGCCGCGGTCCTTCCGTTTCACTGCACCGCCATGAAGGGTTAATGTTTTACGTTGCTGGAGAAGCGCGCCAAAGCAGGAACCCGTCACGTGCATGGCAACCTGACTAAGGGACATGCCGTTCAAAGGTTCGATGATTATGCGGGTTCCGGTTCGAATTAAAAATCTTGCTATCTTCGGGTGGGTTATCAAAACTTCCCCGGGTCCCGTCTGAACATTTTTTCTTGTGGCAGTAATGACGTTAAGACACTCTGGAACTTTCCCCAATCCGATGGTGACATCCGGCCCTTTCAACGAAGAGACGGAGTCCGGCATGATCGGTTCAAGGCCAAACAGTTCGATTTCGGATAAAAAGATCAGGCCAAAGGCGCCATAATAAAACCTCATATCGTAAAAACCGTTCCAACTTCCGGCTTGTCACTAAAACAAAGCTTATTCATCTTTGATCTATAAAAAACGCGGTCTGCTCTGTCAAGGCAATATTCACAAAAACCTCGGACACCACTGGTACGCAAAAGATCTTGACACGCATGTATAGGTGGTGCAGAATACATGCATACAATCGGAGGAAAAACATATGCCAACATTACAGGTCAGGGATCTACCGCAAGAGATTTATAATAAATTGAATTATCTTGCAAAAAAAGAGCATAGAAGTATGGCTCAGGAAACAATCGTACTTCTTAAGGAAGGGATCGAAAATCGCCTCGACAATCAAACCCGCCGTCGAAAATTATTGGAAACTTTCAATGGTCTTGGGGTTGATACGACTGGATTGCCGACACCGGAAGAGCTGATCAGAGAAGAACGAGATAACCGATGATTATTGTACTTGATGCAAGCGGAGCTGTGGAAATTGCCTTGGGAAGAGAGAATTCAATTCTCTTTATGAATCATTTGAAAAATGCTGATGTCATTCTCGCGCCGGATACATATGTTTCGGAAATAACCAATGTATTCTGGAAATACAGCAAATTTTCTCAATTTTCTGATGAAGTCTGTTTAAAAGGTATCGAATTTTGTATTAATTTGATTGATGATTTTATTGATTCAAAAGATCTGTGGCGGGAAGCATATTTTGAAAGTGTAAAAAATGAAAGCTCAACATACGATATGTTTTATCTTGTGGCTGCAAGACGGAATTATGGGCTAATTATTTCAATGGATAAAAAACTGAACACATTGGCGGAAAAGGAACACTTAAAAATTGGTTCTGGGGATGCCTAACTCAATGTCCAAAATCATGAACAAACAACCTGTCGATGTGTCGGTAAAGGAACTGGAAGAACTGTTGGGTCATTTTCTTGATTCCGGGCCGGACATCAATTTCGCCATGAAAATCGTAGGCCATCCCGGCGTTGGGAAATCATCCATCGTGCGTCAGGTGGCGGAGAAAAAAGGGTTTCTGTTTATGGATACCCGGCTTGCTTTCAAAGAAAACATCGATCTTGGGGGCTATCCCGTGCCGGATCACAGCAAGAACCGGATGATTTATTTCCGGCCCCGGTTCATTCCGCCTGAAGAGGTTCCCGAGGGATTTCAGGGGATTCTCTGGTTTCTGGACGAGGCTAACCGGGCCCATCCCACCGTGATCCAGACGCTGTTTCAGATCATCACGGAGCGGATGTGCGGCGAGCATGCGCTTCCTGAGCGAACGGCCATTGTTCTGGCCGGTAATCTGGGCGAGGAAGACCATACCGTGATCACTGATTTCGATGACTCGGCTCTGGACGGCCGGCTTGCCATTTTCCATCTGAAACCGTCGGCGGAATCCTGGCTCAACTGGGCGGCCAGAAACGGTGTCCATCCAAGCATCATCAGCTACATCACGCTGTCCCCTGAAAAAATCTGGGATGAAATTCATATCCACCCCAACCCCAGAGGCTGGCATCAGGTCTCCCAGGCGTTGATTCTGTCCTATGGACTCCGAACGGAAGAGGCGCTCAGACAGCATCTTTCCGAAAGCCCCGGATCATCCCTTGAAAAACTGGTGATGTCATTGATCGGGGAAACGGTGTGTTCCGACTTTCTGACCCAGGTCACAGCTCCCCGTCAGATCAGCAGCGCTCAGATTCTGGAAGGAAACGATGATACACTCACCCTCGTTAAATCTGGTGAGCTTCCATCGGAGGACCTATTGTGGGCCGTCACCGGCGCCATTCATCTTATCCGGGAACTGAGAATCCATCATCACGCCAAAGACACGGAACCGTTGCTTCGACCCCTTGGAAACCTGCTCCGGTGCATCGGTTTCTCGCGCACAGACACCCGGTTCAGCTTTTTCTATCTTCTGCTCAAGGAATGCGGCGTGTTTACTCTGATCCCTTCCGCGCTGGGAAACCTTGAATCAGCTGAGGAGAAACAAGACCTTTTCAAGCGGTTCACAGACATTGTCAATCCGGTTTGACACCATGAATCAGCTGGACAGCGTTCTTGAATTTTTATGGAAAAACAGCCGGTTTTCCTCGTATTTCTACCAGACCGTCCGCTTCTGTGAAGACGACTCCGTGCCGACCCTTGTGCTTTCGGTGTGGGGCAAACGGGCTGTTCTTTATTACAACCCGGAGTTTTTCCTTTCCCTGTCCAGAGACGAAATCGTGGGGCTTCTGGTCCATGAAATGCTCCATGTGGTATTCAGTCACAACCATCGGGTTTTCCCGCATGAAAATCCTTATCTTCAGAATATTGCCCAGGACATGGTGGTCAACACCTATATGTGGGACCGGAAAGACGCGTTCTTTTCCATGGCTGGTGGCGGCTCACGGAGCGAACGGGTCAGGCTTGTTCTGCCGCCGGGTCTGCCGGTTATTCCTCCTGAATTTTATAGTGACACCGGCATCAAAGACCCGGCCTGGGAACAGGTGTACCGCTGGCTGAAAACTAGGGGGCCCAAAGAACTTCAGGAGTTCACCGACGGCTTGAAAACGCTGTTTTCCAAAGACCATCTGAGTAGGCCGGAAGGGTCTGCCCCCAAACAGCGCACAGAAAGAAATCCCCCGTCGCCGTCAGATGACACGGCACGCCCGGACATGACAGCAGACCAGTTGTTTGTATTCCGAAATCCGGACAATCTTCCCCTTCCCACGGGGGCTCATATGCTGGAATTTGATGCGAACAAACGGGGCCTTGCACAGAATCTTTTAAAGGCGGTTCAGCTGTCTTCCCTGGATGACAGCGCATTGAACGACCGGATGTTCAAGGATATCAGCGCCATGATCACCCGTCCCCGAAGCGTTGAGATATCCCCGGTGGTGAGAAAAATCAAAACCGTGGTCCACCGGTTCGCCCAGTCAGCGGAATGGCAGCCGTCCTTTGGAACATTCAATCGGCGGTTTTTTGCAAACGGAGTGTATTCGCCGGGAAGACGGTATGTGAATCACCGGACCATTACGGTGGCCGTGGATGTTTCAGCTTCTATGGTGACCCGTCCTGAAACCCTTGAAAAAGCATTTGGCGCCGTGGAAGCGCTGATCAAAACCTACCGGGTGTGTCTGGTGTGTCTCGATGAAGCCCTGTTTGTTCCTGTTAAAAAAGGAGATCATTTTGTGTCTTCCGGCTCCGCCGCTTCATCCTATGTGTATAAAAAAGGTGACTGGCGCTACATCCGCAGCGGTAATTCCGGCACCACGTTTTTCGCACCCCTGTTCAACCGGTATATGGCAGGCCACAAGGACGCGCTTCTCGTAATCACCGACGGCCAGATTTATGATCTCCAGATGCTGACTCCCTATCCCCGAACACTGTGGCTGATCCCCGGTTACGTAACCCAGACGTTTCAGCCGCCTTTCGGCACTGTTCTTTTTCTGGAGGAATCGTGACCAGCACAATAAAAGAAAAACAAGCCCAAGAGCTGTATGAAAAAGGTCTGGCCGACCCTGATTTTAATTTTATAGAAGGGTGCGAATCCCTGGTCCGGCTCAATCACACCGGCTATATTTTCCTTGCGGGTCGGAACTGGAGAACGTTTGATTATGCTGCCGGTTTCAACGCTCTGGTCGCTCAGGCAAACGGCCATGATCTTTACAGGGCGGGCAACACCTGGCCTGTGTTTGATTACGAAAGGGGATATAAAGCCATTCTCCGGCTGAATGATCCTGAAACACTGTACAAATGCGGCTGGTACTGGAAAGCCTTTGATCATGGAGCCGGTCTTGATGAAATGATCCGCTTGAAATCCGCCCGATACCTGTATCAGGCCGGACTGAACTGGAAGGTCTTTGATTTTGAAAAAGGCGGACACGCCTTGTTCAGATTTAAACAGGCGGAATACATCTTTTACGGTGGAACCTACTGGAAGGTCTTCGATTATCGCCAGGGCTTCGACGCGCTAATGGCCACCCGGGATCTTGAGTATATCTATAAAGCCGGGACACGGTGGCCCGTCTTTGACTTTGAAACAGCCTGGAAACTTCTTGAGTCCGAAGTCGTTGACGGGGAACGCTGGCGCGGACTTGCCTGGGAAAACCCCGTGTGGAAAAAAGCCCTGGGAATCATCTGGACGACGCTGTGTCGATCACATCTGCATTGACATCATTTGAATACTAAGCCATAAAAATCATTCAAAGATCAGTTTGTGTGGGGCCGGTAAGAACTGATCCAGAAGTCCAGCAACCGGAAAGCAGCGCCGGTCATCAAGCAAATCAATAAAAATGGAATAATGAAATGATACTTAAAAGAATCCTTTTGTTGACGTTTATGTGTCTTACTCTGTCTTCTCTGGCTTTGAATGAGGTTTACGCCAACGGGACTGTATCAGCCACCATTGACCCCAGTGATTTCAATGTCACTTACACCCCTGGCCGACCTCTCAAAGGCAATACGGAATACACCCCGTCGGTCTGGCATCAGGATAATCCCAGCGGACCTTTTGGCACCTGTGTGAAGGCCAATCGTGTGGACACCAAGGTGAACAAGCTGTTTTATCCCTTACGGGCACCGGTGGCAAACTCGGACTGGTACTGGAGTTCCAGCTACAATATCGGAACTCCGGTAGAGCGTATATACAAAGGATTGTGCATTTTCAATCCATCGGACATGTCGATCTGGAATACCAAAATAGACCCCTTTCCCAACTGCATCATCACGGTGTCCGAGGCTGCGAATTTCTGTTCAAAGGCTGAAAATCAGGGGCGAACCCATGTGATAACAAAAACGGTGAATGTGGTCGTCCAGCATAATGTCGGAACGGATCTCATCTCTGACATTACAGCCGGGAATGTGACTAACCACTCCATAGATAAAACCGTTACCATTAATCTGTCCTGTGACTGCAATCCCCTTTCGCTGTCAAGTTCTGGAAGCAATGTGATCTACAGAACAGACAATCAGAAGGTCCGACACAGCCTGCTGAGCATTGGGGCATCAAGTGCGGTAGCTCCTATTACAGCCACCCTTGTTTCAGGTCAGCTGCCCTCAGGATTGGACATGAAACTCGATGCCAATTCAAGCGGGCTGTATCTTGAAGGCATACCCGCAACCGAGGGCGATTACAGGTTTTCTGTGATAATAAAAGACTCCTGTCCCCTTGAGCGTTCGGATACCAGGGATTTCAATGTCTCTGTCCGCTGTGGAACCATGAAATTTTCAACACCCCAGCAACTGCCGGACGCCCTCCTTAACAAACCTTACACGACAAACATTCTGACCACATGCAACAGCGCATATGGAAACATACGTTATGAACTTCTGGGCGAACTGCCCCAAGGTCTTACCTGGAATCCCTCAGGACGGATATCGGGAACACCTGTTGAAGAAAAGGAATCCTATTTCTATGTCAACGTGACAGGGCAGGAAAAAGGAGAATCCAAAGAGATACACCAGCGTTTTGATTTGAACGTGATGAGAGAGGTCCCGATTATTTCAGGCGGGGAACGTCCTGATTTCAATAACGGTAACTCGTCGAATCCCTTGATTTCCCTTTCTCCGGCAATCGTTGGTGTTCCATCCACCTGTCACCCTGAAGATCCGTTGAAGATTTCATACAAAGGTCTGACACCGCAACTGGGTTTAAAGATGGGCCTTTTTGGCGAGAAAGAAACCGGAACGAATCCGGCTCTGGGCTGGAAAGCGGTTACCGGAACATCCAGAACACTGGCTTTTAATGCGCCTGTTAATTCAGGCCGATACCTTTTCAAAATCTTTGACAAAAAGGGTACGATTGTGGTGAAAAGTTCCATTTTCACTGTGATCAAGACCATCGCAACAGCTTCATCTGCGGCAGATAACCCGATATCTGTTAAACCTCCGGCAGCTTCGGCAGCCGTCAAATCGCATGGGAACTTGATGGAACGGCTGCCGGATGTCAATTGTGCCGACACCCTCCTGATCAAAGGAATGCAGGGTTATAAAATGGATGACTGTGTGAAGCGTTTTGACGAAGCCTGGATATTTTTTAATGCTGAACAAGATTCGAGCGCCAATCCCCGCTTTGAAGGGGAAAAAACAAAGGTGATCTACGAATGGACGTCCGAAGGCCCCTCACCCAGCATCGTTCAGGTCAAGCGCTACTTTGCAAAAGAAGCCAAGCGTCTGGGGGGTACTGTGATCGTTGACAGGCCCAACTATTCGGCATTTGAGCTAACACAATCAGGAAATACAGTTTATGTGTCTATTGATGTTTACAACGACGGAAGAACCGTCAATTTCATGGCCATTGAACCTGAAGTTGAAAACTAAAATAATTGAGGAGAGTGATATGAAAAAACTGGGTTTCTGTATTCTGTTGATTGTTCTGATGGTTCCGTTCTCAGCTTTTGCCCAGCCCGATGCTGACGGATGCTCGGATCATCCGATGTTTACCCGGATGAAAAACTATTACATTTCAAGCTGTGAGAAAAAATTTGATCAGGCGCTTTTCCTACTCAACGAAGAACCCGATTCCCCAAAGAATTTAAGACCCGAAGGGGAAAAGACGTTCATCAGTTATCAATACGACGAATCAACAGGAAGAGAGGCCAGCTACCTTCAGATCAGGCGCAACTATCAGAATGCGGCAAAAGCTTTGAAGGGTAAAATCCTTGTTGACCGGGATCGCTACACCGCTATGCAGATTGACACCAAGGGAAGACGAATTTACGTGGGTGTTGAACTGTTTAATGATGGCCGGACCATAAGCCTCACCATTTTAGAACAGGAGTCCATGAAGCAGGAAATAACAGCTCAGGACATGTGGCAGAACCTGGAGAAAGACGGTTTTATGGCCCTTTATATCAATTTCGATACAAACAAGGCCACCATTAAGCCGGAATCGTCGGATATCATCGCCCAGATCGCAGAGCTGATGAAATCAAAGCCCGGACTTAAGCTTTCCATTGAAGGTCATACCGATGACCAGGGGGCAGCTGCGAGTAATAAAGTCCTTTCCCTCAACAGAGCCAAAGCAGTGATCAAGGCCGTAACAGAGGCTGGCATCAAAGCCTTACGTATGAGCCCGATGGGCTGGGGTCAGGAAAAACCCCTGGCTGACAACAGGACGGAAGACGGTCGTGCAAAAAACAGACGGGTTGAAATTGTTAAAAAATAAGTCGCTGTATCTGATGTTCTGACCGCTTAGAATGGGAAAACAGGGAATGTCAGGCCCTGTTTCCCTCAGCCTCGTCAAGCTGTTTCAGCGCTTTCAAAGCTTCTACCGGGTTCGATCCGGCGGCGGCTTTATCGATGGCTTTAAGCTCTTTTGCCTGATGTTCATATTTGCTGATCAGTTTGGATGTGTAGGCTTCTTTGATGGCTTCAACCAGTTGGGCGAAATCGTAAGGTTTTTCAAGGTAGGTTGTTGCACCCATGCGCATGCATTCCATGGCTGTTGACACGGTGCCCTGACCGGTGAGAACCAGAACTTGAAGAAACGGGTGGCGGGCTTTCAGGGCTGTGAGAAGTTCCTGGCCGTTCATCCCCGGCATGTGAAGGTCCACAACGGCAACGTCAAACGTCTTTTCCAGCGCGGCTTCCATGGCCATTTCACCGTTTTCAGCCGATGTGACATCAAAGTCTTTCAGCCGCAATCGCTCGGAAATGGCGTTCAAAAAAGGAACTTCGTCGTCCACGATCAGCAACCTGATGTTTTTTTCATCGCCCATGGTCAGCCCCCTTATCATTATCTCTTGGTTTCAGCGGCGTTTCTTTTAAGCTGTCCGGGCGGGTTTGGAACCCGGACTATTGGTAGGCGGGTTTTGGAACCCGCCCTTACGAGAAACGGTATGAATCTTATTTTTCTCCACGTTTATACATGGTCTTGATGGTTAGAGGAATCTTGATGAAAAAGCCTGTCCTGTTTGGAAGTGTGGCCATGGTGATTCCCAGAACTTCGGCGATCTTCTGCATACGTGCTTCGGGAAAAGGTTTTTCTTCATCAAGGTGCATGTTTTCAAAGACGATGGTGGTTTCCTTTTCTTCGTTTACAAGGGAAATCCGTACCACCCCTTTGTGGCCGATAAGCTTATACGCAAACGAGATGGCCTGGTAAAGAAGATCCTGGAGAAGAAAAGGACAGGTGAAAACCTTCACTGGGGAACTTTCCTGTTTGAAGAATTCCACCTGGCTTGCGTAGCTCAGAAACTGGGACAGGTTGATCACAAGATCGATGGTGTCCGTGAGGGTGATTTCGCCAAAGGAGTTGTCTACGCTGTGGGCGAAGGTGTTCATCTGTTTGATGGTCAAAAAGCCTCTCTGGATTTCTTCGCCGATCTCCCGGCTGCTGTTTTTGATGGCCTGTATGTCCAAGGGTTTTCCGTTTTCGGAAACTTCGATCAGATCGCTGATCAAGCCAGAGGTTTCCGAAACTGTCGCAAGAATGTTTTTCAGTTCATGGGATATACTCGCGTTGATTTGACCAAAGAACGAGAGTCCCTCTTCAAATAGAAGCTCGATAAATTTTTCCATAATTCACCTTTCGTTTTTTTTGAGCATTGATCATGGTTTTTCAGATGCGGTCTCGTTTATGGCTTCAATGAGTTTGTCGATGTTCAACGGTTTAGGTAAAAAAAATGAAGCCTCTGCCGAACCGACTTTAAAATCAACTTCCGATCCGTGACCGGTAAGAAAGATAAATTTCATGTTCTGGTCTTTCTGGTGCAGTAACCTGCGAAGCTCGATGCCGCTCAATCCGGGCATTTTCATATCGAGAATCGCGATGTCAAAACGTGTGGTTTCAACGATCTTGAGCGCTTCATCCGGTGAAAATGCGCACACCGAATCAATGCCTCTCATGTTCAGCCGTCGTGTCAGAACGGAGACAAACTGTGTTTGATCGTCCACAAGCAATACTTTCATGATTTGCTTTCCCCCTCTATGTTTAACGGGAATATCAGTTTGAACGTGGTTCCCGTTCCAACTTTGCTTTTTACATCAATTTTTCCTTTGAGTTTCTGCATAAGTCCATATGTGATGGATAAACCGAGTCCGGTTCCTTCATGTTCCCCTTTGGTGGTGAAGAACGGGTCGAATATTTTTGACAGATTTTCGTCAGGGATTCCGCATCCGGTGTCACGAACTGTGACACACACGAAATCAGGATCCATCGGCGACATTTCAATATCCAGTTTTCCGCTGTCTTCCATGGCTTGAAAAGCGTTGTTGATCAGGTTGACGAATACCTGCTGGAATTTGCCTTTATCTGAGACAATGACGGGCGTCCTGGGAGAAACATCCACCGTTAGGGTTATGTTCCGGTACTCCGCTTCTTTTTTAAAAAATTTGAGAACGTCTGATATGATATCCGCCGGATGAAAGCTCATGATTTTTACATCAAATTGGCGTGCAAAGAACAGAAGCTGCCTCGTGATCGTTCCGCAACGTTCCACGGAATCAAGGATAGACTGCATATGTTCGGTTAGTTCGGCATTGTCCGGAGGCGAATCGCCCATGGAGATAAGGTCCATCATATATCCAGCTTCTTCGTTGATCACTGCCAGTGGGTTATTGATCTCGTGGGCTACGCCTGCCGCAAGCTGACCGATGGAGGCGAGCTGGGACTTGTGTTCGGCAGCCTTGAGCGTGTGGGCTTTGATGCTGTCCGACATGTAAAGCCTGTTGATCATATAGGTTGATGAGAGAAAGACGATCAGCAGGATGACAAAGACGCTGACGTAGAATATTCGCATGGCCTTGATTTTTGATTGATCCCAGATGGTCCCCATGGGAGCGTTCTGTTTCAGATCAATAAGGATAAAAGGCGTTTTCGTTTCGCCCGCAAGGATGTATGCATATCCCAGAACAAAAGGCCGACCTTTAAGATCCCTGATCTCAAAAGCGTGTGTCCGGGCCGAATAGGCTGGGACATTAAAAAGGATTTTTTGCTGACCGTCGCCGTAAGTGGTGGACGGGGTTTGAATAATTCCGTCGTGGTTGATCAGGAATAAGTCGGCATAGTCGCTGATTTGATAGGACCTTACGGTCTGAATCAGTTTAGCTGTGTCCAATGTGGCTCTTAAAATGAAAAAGTCCCCGGAAGGGCTCTTAGCTTTGACTGAAAGGATGATGTGGGGAACCCCTCTGAAGCCTTTGAAAACATCACTGATATACTGTCCACTTGCCATGCATTGTTTGAACCACGGTTCGTTATGGTAGTTTTTCCCCTTCAGGTTGAACTGACCCACATAGGCCACCTGGGTTCCGTCTTCTTTAATGACGCCCAGATCAGAAATACCCCCGAAACCCACCGTGAGGTTTTTTAATAGGTTTTCAAGCTGGTCGTTCCGGCTCAGTTTTTCGTAATCCACTTCGTTCACGATGAACCGGAGGGCGTCCATGCGTTCAGCGAGAAAATTGCCCACCGAGCGACGGGCATTTGAGGTCACCCGCTCAGCCCGGAGAATGCGTTCAACATTCATGGCCCTGTCTACGATCCGCTGGTGAGTGACCGTAATAATAGAGAGAGGAACGAGGCAGGTCAATGCCAGTGAAACGATAAGGATCAGCCAGACCCGCCGGTAATTTCTGAAGGTGAAATAACTTTTCATTTCCTGGCGAGGAGACCATCTGCGAGGAATGAAAAAAGATAGGGTGCTTCTCTTCTTTATCATGATTCAATCATGCCCTCTGTCGGTTGGGTTGATTCGGACCCGATGATTGTTTCAAAGAGTGTCACAAGGGCCGAAAGGTCCACCGGTTTGTTCAAAAACGAGTGGGCCTTGAGCCCCATGCATACCTGGCGTTCTTTTTCGTTACCATGGCCGGTCAGGATGATCACTGGAAGATCGGGTTGTTCTATTTTGATACGCTCCAGAACTTCTTCTCCGCTCAAACCGGGAAGCCTCAAGTCCAGAACGACTACTTTATAAGGATGTCGAGGCAGCATTTCCAAGCCTGATTCACCATCATATACCACTTCGCACAAATACCCACGAAGGGAAAGCCTTTTTGACAGCATGGTGGCGAACCGCTTTTCATCGTCTATGATCAGGACATATGGTTTCGTTATTGAACACATTTTTATATTGACCCCGACTAATGTTTAATATATAAACACAAATACATGAAGATGGTTCGTTTGTAAACAGAAATGTTAAAAAAAGGAGTGGTTTAAATGGAGAAGTTAAAGCTCAAATTCTTCTGCTTCGCTGTAACTGTGATGACAGCCCTAATGAATGTGAGCCCGGTATTTGCAGAAAATGCACCAGATATCGCGGCATCTACAAAACCCTGGTGGGTCTGGCCCTTGATACTGCTTTTTTTCTGCTTTATCCTGGGTATTGTTGCGGTCATGGCCGGCGTCGGCGGTGGGGTACTCTACGTGCCCTTGGTCAGTGGTTTTTTCCCCTTCCACATTGACTTTGTAAGAGGTGTGGGGCTCATGGTGGCGCTGGCGGGCGCTCTTGCCGCAGGTCCCGGTCTTCTTCGAAGGAATCTGGCCAATCTCAGGCTGGCATTGCCGGTGGCGCTTATCGCCTCCACCTTTGCCATTATTGGGGCGCTTCTTGGTCTTTATCTTTCCAAGCTCGACCCCAATATCATCCAGACATGCCTGGGTTTCACCATCACCGGTATCGCCTGTCTTCTTCTGTTTTCCAAAAACAGCGAAAAACCCGTGGTAACCAAGCAGGACGCCATCAGCTTGGCCCTTGGCTTCGGCGGGGCTTACTGGGATGACGGAGCCAAGGAAATCGTGGAGTGGAAAACCCATCGTTCTGTCATTGGCATGCTTCTGTTCATCGTGATCGGGCTGATGGCCGGTATGTTCGGCCTTGGAGCAGGATGGGCCAATGTTCCCGTCTTGAACCTCCTTATGGGTTCTCCTATGAAAATCGCCGTGGGTACCAGCAAGTTCCTTCTGTCCATCACCGACACATCAGCGGCTTGGATTTACCTGAACAAAGGATGCGTTATTCCCCTCATTGCCGTTCCGTCTATTGTGGGTCTGATGCTGGGATCCCTCGTTGGCGTTCGGCTTCTCGCCATCGCCAAACCAAAAATGATCCGGATGATGGTTATCGGCGTTCTGTTCTTCGCAGGACTTAAAGCAATTGACAAAGGCTTAGGCCTTGGAATAATTGGATAATACAGGAGGTGCTATATGACGACTAAAGATGATCCAAGACTTCAACCCCCCCCAGAGCAGATCATTTACGCCAATATTTTAACCTTTGGTGTCGGGGCTTGCCTTGCCATGATGGTGACATTCTACTGCCTTTACGTTTTCGGAGCCATTGAACCCCATGTCAGCTTTGAACTGCTCACATCGAACTGGGGCAAAGGTGTCCATGAATATCTTCAAATTACCAACACGCCTGATGGATGGGGCTGGCTGTACCTTCTCCGCAAAGGGGATTTCCTCAACTACGTCGGTTTCGGGTTGCTGGCCCTTTTGACCAACCTCTGTTTCGTCGTTCTTCTTATCGGATATATCAAGAGGAGAGACTGGGTTTATGCTGCGATAAGCCTGACGGAAATTATTGTTCTTACACTGGCAGCCTCAGGTATTTTCGGAACCGGTGGTCATTGATGGTTGACTGCTTAACAGCACTCGGCTTAAAATGCACGACGTTCCATTTTGAAAGAAAGCCCATTACATTGAAGGAGGGTTTACAATGAACAAGGAAAACATAAATATCCTGCTGGTGGATGATGATGAGAAATTTCTTTTTTCACTGGCAGAAAGAATAAAATTAAAAGGTTTCAACACGCTGACAGCCGTTGACGGAGAAAAAGCGGTTGACATAGCTAAAAGCAATAAAATATATCTGGCCATCATCGACCAGAGACTTCCGGATACGGAAGGCGTTTCACTTGTCGCCCAGCTTAAAAAACTGGACCCCGCTATCAAAACGGTACTTTTGACCGCCCACGGGGATGACAAGATCGAAAAAGCATCCAATGCTCTTGAAACTGCTTATTTTGAAAAAGACAATATGGGCGGCTTCTGGGAATTTTTGATGCGTTTTCCCATCGACACCATCAATATACTTCTAGTAGAGGATGATGAGATGTTTCTGAAATCCATGGCCGAGCGCGTCAGACTGAAAGGGTACAACCCCATTCTTGCTGCAACCGGGTTGGAAGCAGTAGAAGCGGCTGTCGGTAAAAAAATTCATGTGGCGGTTGTAGATCAGCGACTACCGGACATGGATGGCCTTCAGGTTGTGGCCAAACTCAAGGAACTTGATGAGGATATCCAGACCGTCCTTCTCACGGCTTACGGTGATGAAAAACTCAAAGCAGCCACCAGCGCCCTTGAAACGGGTTATTTCGACAAAGGCGACATGAACAGCTTCTGGGGTTTCATCAAAAACGTGATGAGAAAATTTGAAACCACCATGGCAGCTGTGGGTATGGCCACCGGCGGCGATATAAAAGACGCCATGGAGATCGACCCTAACAAGAAAAAATAAAAAGAATAGTGAGAGCATCCGCCATATTAAGGCGGAAGAAGAAAATATGATTGGGGCGGGTACCCCCCCGCCCCATTTCATCAAGGATAACAATGAGTTTGAACATCGATCGAATCACCTTTCCACCGTTGAACAC
>JBAZWJ010000081.1:0-23608 GCA_041660385.1 Desulfobacteraceae bacterium
AATGTAGGCAGTTGGAATTTGATTTTAAATAACGAGTAAGTGACTGGCCCCTTTTAGGGGCCCTCATCAAGCTACCGGCTACGCCGGTAGTTCGTGACAAGACCGGTAAAAACCGCCAAGCCATTGGTAACACCGTCGGGGCAGGTCAAAGGCCTACCCTCAGAAAGTCATCAACACCGTAGAGGCAGGTTTCAAACCTGTTTCTCAGATAAAGTTATAAAAAAACCAAAGGAGCAAACCATGAAATTTTTTATCGATACAGCCAACATTAATGAAATCAAGGAAGCAGCCAGCATGGGCATGGTGGACGGCGTTACCACAAACCCGTCGCTGATCGCCAAAGAGGGCAGGGATTTCAAAGAAATCATCAAGGATATCTGTGCCATTGTGGACGGACCCATCAGCGCTGAAGTCATCAGTCTGGATACTGAGGGTATGGTCCGTGAGGCACGTGAACTTGTTAAAATTCATAAAAACATTGTGATCAAGGTCCCCATGACCATCGACGGTCTCAAGGCCACAAGAATCCTGACCAACGAGGGTATCAAAACAAACGTGACACTGATTTTTTCTCCCTTGCAAGCCCTAATGGCAGCCAAAGCCGGAGCGACCTATGTGAGCCCTTTTGTGGGTAGGCTTGATGACCTTGCTCAGGACGGCCTGGTTCTCGTGGAGCAGATCGTGACCATGTTCGACAATTACGGCTATACCACGGAAGTGATTGTGGCCAGCGTTAGAAATCCCTTGCATGTCCTTGATTCAGCTCTTATGGGCGCAGATATCGCCACCATTCCTTTTGATGTGCTGAAAAAGCTGGCAAGCCATCCCATGACAGACAAAGGGATCAAGGCTTTTATGGATGACTGGAATAAGGCGCAGAATAAATAATAAGCGCTCAACATCGAACGCTCAACATTGAACATCAAATGAAGGGCGTTCGCATCTCCCTTTCGATAGATTTTACACTACAAGTAATTATTAAGCCTCAAAACATAGTGACAGGTTTTTTGAACATCGAGCATCGAACATTGAATAATGGCAGAACCACCTTTATCGCTTTAATGAAGCTTCCAAAAAATTCCATCAATTAAAAAATTTGAATTAAAAAACATAACCCATTTGATTCATATCTATGTATTTTGATCACTTTTTACACATATCAAATGGCACAATCCTTTATTCGATGTTCGATGTTCGCTTTTTATTCATTCATTGCCCAGTAATATTTATCGAGTAAAGTCAGTCTTTCTCCCGGGCACGCCAATCTCCTGATTGGCCAAATGCGCAGAACCGCTCGCTTTTATGGTTGCCATTGAACACTATCGTTTACAATATCATCAGGTTGGTTCAGTAATCGGTTGTGATTGAATACCTCAAACCCAGAGAAGGCCATCACATCACATTCAAAGCATGTTTTCCCGATTATACGAACATGCTTTTTTATTAAAATTTTTTATTGACAAAGCGTGCCCGAGAAGATAGATATATGCCCGTCATTGAGCGGGAATAACTCAGTGGTAGAGTGCAACCTTGCCAAGGTTGACGTCGCGGGTTCAAATCCCGTTTCCCGCTCCATTTTTTTTTGGCGGCTTGGCCAAGTGGTAAGGCGACGGCCTGCAAAGCCGTTATTCTCCAGTTCAAATCTGGAAGCCGCCTCCATATGAAAATCAAGGGTTTAGCTTGAAAAAGCTAAGCCCTTTTTTAATGCCTGAATTTCTGTTCCCCCAACTATTCCTTCATAATCAAATAGTTTATTGAATATAATAAATGAATAGTAGCATCAATGATATTGAACAGCGAGCTTCAGTATACTCTGGATTTTCCTGTATGGGAGTTTTTCTATCGCATCTCACTATAGTCCATTTCATCTGGGATTCAAAAGTAGTAATGAAGCCTCGATCCCTGAAACACTTTAAGTTTTTAGCATCTTTAACCGAAGTAATTAACGATGATAATCAATTGGTTTTCAACAACCTGTGACGTCTATCAGTACCATATGTCAATTTTTGTCTTAAAATCAGGAAGTTAATGAAATGGGATGGATGAAACGCATTATTTTGCTCGTTTTTCTGTATGTGTTCATTGCGGTGCCTGCCTTCCCTTTTGATGTGGTGCCGGTTATGAAATCAGACAACTCTCGATATCGCCTGGCCTTTTACGAAGGAGGACAGTATCCTGATTATATAACCATTTTAAAACAAACCATGATTGGCCTGATGGACTTGGGCTGGATCGAGCGCACGGCACTCCCTGATTTTGGAAAAGATCATAAAAAATTCTGGAGCTGGGCCAGCGATAACCTCAGGAGTTCCTATGTTGAATTTGCCAGGGATGGTTATTTTTCCCCCGGAGATTTTGATAAAAATTTAAGGTTACAAACCCAGAAGGATTTCCTTAAGATGGCCGGAAACTTTGATCTTGTGATTGCCATGGGCACATGGGCAGGGCAGGATCTGGCAAATTCAATGCATCATACGCCTGTGATGCTTTGTTCCACCAGTGATCCCATTGGCGCTGGTATTATCAAAAGTGCAAAAGATTCTGGGTTTGATCATATTCATGCAAAGGTTGAACCGGACAGATATCTTCGACAAATTCAAATTTTCCATGAGGTCATAGGGTTTAAAACCCTTGGGGTTATTTATGAAAATTCAACCGAAGGCCGTTCTTATGCTGCCATGGATGCTCTGGAGGAGCAGTCGAAAAAATTAAACTTCAAGCTTGTTCGCTGCGAGGCGCCTTTTTCAGATGTTGACATCACCACAGCAGAACAAAACGTGATCCGGTGCAGCGAAAATCTTGATGATAAAGTGGATGCTGTTTACATCACCGTGCACAGGGGCAATACGGTCACAGGCTTCAATTCATCCATAAAAATATTCAATGATCATAAAATACCGACATTTTCACAACTTGGTGCCGATGAAGTGAAAAATGGGGCGCTTATGAGTGTCTCCCAGGCCGGGTATAAGTTTGTGGGACAATTTCACGCCACTGTGGCAGCACGGATATTAAGGGGTGAAAAACCTCGCAACATCGGTCAAATCTATACCTCGCCCACGAGAATTGCATTGAACATGAGTACAGCAAAAAAAATTGGAATCAAACCAACGGTGGATATCCTTCTGGTTGCAGATGAAATCCTCCGCTGAAAAGTGAGCAGAACCACAAAATCTTTATCCATTGATCACAGAGGCCTGAATTGAAAGAATCACAGCAGACGGATGTTTCATTCCCCAGACCCGAGGCGAACTACAAGATTAAGTTTGTTTTAATGACCCTTGGGGTATTGATTCTTTCCGAAGCATTTTTACTGGGGCTTGGAATCATATCATTCAAGAACAATCAACTGGCTTTTTATACCTCCCATTTGAGGGTGTTTTCTGAAGATTTCGCAGAAAACATCTCCATGTCTCTTCGATTTGGAAAATCACTGGAAAAATTTCTTGGTATGGAAAACCTGATGGCTGGTGTTGTTTCATCTTCGGGGCACATTGACACGATTGAAATTTTTTCTAAAAATGGGGACCGGCTCTATGCCTATGATCCTGCGGCTAAGATGACCAATATCAAAGGGGTGACCCAGGAACTGACCGAACAGCCCCCCTTCTACCGATTTAAATTCCCCATAGCTAACGGAAAAACCATCGCCGGAACCGGCGTGTTTTCTTTTAAGAAGGAAAGGGTGGACAGTTCGGTAAGTAATGCCGTTAAAGCTGGCATGAGACCGATTGGATACAGTATGGTGGCTGCTCTGATCCTTCTGTTACCTGGGTTAACGTTATTTCTGGGCAAGGGTGATGCCCAGATACCCAAGAGAAGAATCATGGCCGTTATTTTTATATCCATCATTATTTGTCAGGCCTTTTATACATATGACAGCGTCCGGGGCCAGGTGATCACGTATAGAAATATGGCGTATGACGTTGCCGACGAAGCTGCAAAAATCCACCGGGACGATATCCGATACCTGACAGAAAAAGGAATCACCTATAATGAATTGAACGGCATGGATTTAAGGCTGAAAAAAAGTGTGGAAGCTCTTCCTGAGCTGGCTTTTCTGGAAATCGTTCTGGACGGTAAGGCCCTATATCACTGGGGCAAGGTGACAAAAACGGTTGATCTGAGTCATGCGTTGCCAGGCGGTGGAGAACTCAGGGCCGGGTTGAATCAGTCTTATATTCGTTCAAAGATTAAAGGACTGATTCTGGATTCCGTGACGGTTATGGGGCTTTCACTTCTATTTGTGACAGAACTGGTGATCTTTCTGCTTATATATATCAATGTACATTCTGCTAAGGATGACAGCAAACGACGCAGGTATTCCGTTGGGTACATCCGCACAGCCATTGCAATCTATCTTTTTGGGACCATGATGGGCATTTCGTTTATACCGGTTTTCATGAATCAGTTGACGGCTGGGAAGAATTTCTTTGGATTGAGTGGCAATGTATTGACCAGTATTCCCGTGTCTATGGAAATTCTGGCTGCCCTTGTGGCCTCATTTCTGGCAGGAGTCTGGATGGACAGGGCAGGCTGGCATAAGCCCTTTTTGTCCGGCGTTGGTCTGAGCATCATGGCCGCCCTGCTGTCCTCTTTTGCACGAAATCCGGCTGAATTTATTGTCTATCGGGGGCTTGCCGGATTTGGCTATGGACTTTCATGGATGTCTGCCCAGGGCTTTCTTTTCAATGCCACCGGTGGAAGAAATCTGGGCAGGGGAAGTGCCTCTCTGATCGCAGGAATCTATTCAGGTTATATATGCGGGGGAGCTGTGGGGGGCTTGATTGCTGACCGCCTTGGCTATGCCGCAGTGTTCCGTTTTTCAGGGATGGTGCTTATTCTCCCGGCTGTTTTCGTTCTTTTTTTTATGTCCTCTTTTTTTCAAAAGCCGGAGGGTCATCATTCAGAACTCAATATAGGTGCAAGTCTGTCCAAGGCCCGAATCTATCTGTCCAACAAACGAATTTTATCAACTCTTCTATTCAGCCTTTTGCCGTTCTCCCTTGCTCAGATGGGTATTTTCCTGTTTGCCACCCCGGTTATCCTGGATTCCTTGGAGGTGTCCAAGGCAACCACGGGACGGGTTATGATGATCTATGGGATTACGGTCATTTATCTGGGGCCTTTTCTGGGCAGCTTGACAGACAGGGCCAGAAACAAAGAAATATTTTTAGTTCTGGCAGGCATTTCAGGCACCATCGGTCTGTTCATGGTCAAATACTTCAGTGGTGTTTTTGCTCTGTCACTGGCTTTGTTTTTTATGAGTGTGGCTGGAAGTATCGCCAATCCGGCCATTTCCGTTATTGTTCATGCTCAAGATGTCACTCGTGCTGTGGGGATGGGTTTTGCCGTGGGAACCCAGCGGGTATTTGACAAACTGGGTCAAATGCTGGGCCCACTTGTTCTTGGAGCGCTTTTCTCATTCTACAGTTTTCAGACAAGCATTCAGATGCTCGGCGTTTTCTATTTTATCGCCACCTTTTGCTATGTGATTATCAACAGGAGAAAGACGTGACAAACACAACATGTGGAATTGAACTTGAAATGCCGGTGGTGGACCTGAAAACAGGGGAATCAGCCGCGATGAAATACTGTGAGCATACGGGGTTTGATAACGGCTTCAATCTGCCCGAGATGTCCATCGGACCGGTGGAAAGCCTGAGCTTGTTGAATACGCTGATAAAAAGCAGGTTGAACAAGCTGTCAAAGCATTTAAAGCAATCAGGCCTTGGTTTGGTCAATTTCTCTGAACACCCCTGTGTCAGCATTTCCCCAGAGTATTACCAGGCGATGCGTATTCCAAGGCCCATCTACAAATACTGGACGGAAGTTCGCGGCTGGGATCACAGTTGTGGTATTGATGCTAAAGCCCACATGAGCCCCAGTTTCGGTGTCAGTGCCGGAAGAGCTGTGGATGCTGTGAATGTGATGCTTGGTTTCGCGCCTGCATTTATAGCCATCTATGCCAACAGCCCTTTTGAAGGGGGACGTGTCACAGAAAACATCGAGAACAGACTCACATTATGGAAGCGCATGTTCCAGGGTTGCCATTATCCGTCTGATCGGGATACTGAAAGAACGACCTACTTCACATCCCTTACGGATTATTTTAAATGGATTTACGGAGATAATCTCATTCAGGCGCTCCCGGACACCTATTCCCACTTTAAGGCATGCGGGGATGTCATGGTCCCTGTGACACCTGTCACCTATGATGATTTTTTTGCATCACAGGGCGTTGATACAAAAGGCCTTATCCAAGGAGAAAAACGATTTATAGAACCGTCCGTATATCATCAGGAATACTTTCAATTCGCGAAGTTTCCCGATGCCCGGATCAGGTTTGTCCTCAAGGATAACTACCGGCCCTCGGATTTTATGAATAAACTGGATGATTTCGCTGATATTGCTGAGAATGTTTACATCGAGATGCGGGCACCGGGAACCAATCTGCCCGATCAATCGCTCAGAAAAACAGCCGGTGACACGGTGGCCGATTCCATGGTGATTTCTGTCTGTGCATTGATGAAAGGTCTGTTGTGCAACATGGACGAAGCCTTAAGTAGTCTGCCGCAGAACTTTGCGGAATTAAGGCTGTCCGCAATCCGGGAATCCCTGGGAAATGACCGGTTAAGGGACCTTTCATCCGACATGATCGCCATTGCCAGACGAGGCCTTGATGGCAGTGAGACATGGATGCTGGCATACCCCGAATACGTTGTTGAAACTGGACTCAGCAGCGGGATGCGCGGATTAAGAGATCATGCATCGGGGAAATCATTTCGGGATATACTGCTGGACCGTTTGCTGGTGATGTAAGGATCGTTCTTGACTCAACCCTAATACAAGTTTATATATTAACGATCTAATTTCTACCAAAGACCTTCTCTACGTTGAACATATATGCATTAAGTCACTCAATGAGATTGGCCGACGCATTGATTGGCGCATCATCAGTAATAAAGTAGCTACCGCTATCCTTTATTTTTTAAAGATACATCCATTTGTCATGGGCTATGCTTTATAGAAAAATCGAAAAAAGAAACGAAAATCAACTATTCAACTTTAAAAAAAAGGAAATAAGTCATGTCTTTAGATGATGCAAAAAGCTTTGTTTACAGAATGCGGGATGATAAAGAATTTAAAGCCAAAGTAAACAGTTACCCAACAAAAGAAGCTGCACACGAGTTCATTTCTCAAACGGGGTACATTTTTACATTTGATGAAGTAAAAGAAGCGATGCAAGAATTTAAAGAATGCAATAAATGCGTTGAATTGAGTGATGAACAATTGGATATGATTTCCGGGGGCCGTCAGTGCCACACTTCAGCAAGCTGTCATCTTCCCAGGTTATGCAGCAAATGCAGGTTTACTTCAAATGGGTTGCCTGTATGTCCTGTGTTTTTGCCACAACCAGGAGAAGATGGATTTACATCCAATTTACAGGCTCATGAAAAATGATATATTCATTTCACCAGAGAGACTATATCTCCTTTGAGGAATTCATTCGAGAAATTTCCAATTACGGGATTATTATTATCGGTGAAAATCATGATAGTTCTCTTCACCACGAGAATCAAAGGGATATTTTAAACAGATTTTCTGATTTCGGTCCACTGGATGCAGGTCTTGAGGCGATCGAGTGGACCCATCAGGAATTATTGGATGAATTTACAGGCGGAACCATTGATGAGTTGAAATTTCTTGATGCAATCAAGTGGAATAAAGCCATACCGTTCTCATTTTACGCCCCTCTTATCACGGCAGCAGTGAAATCAGGAGGATTTGCCTATGGCCTTAATGCCCCGCCTTCGATTGCTAGAAGAATCGCTTTGGAAGGAGTCGATGGGCTAACCGCTGAAGAGAGACAAATTCTTCCACCTGATTTTAAAATCGGGAGTGAACTCTATTTTCAGTTGTTCCAGCAAAAGATGAGGAAAATACAGCATCCCAAAATGGGCTCATCCTGGGACAGGCTTTTTGCAGCCCATTCTCTTTGGGATGATACAATGGCATATCAGGCGCTAAAACATTGTCGGCAAGGGATCCCATTTTTTATCATCGCAGGTAATTTTCATGTTTTTTTCAAACTCGGGATTTCAGCAAGAATTGCTGAACGTTCGAATAATAAAATATCTTCATGTACCATTATCCAGGTAAGCTCCGCCTATACGACACCGGAAGAAATAGAGGAATACACCAAACCTCACTCCGAATTTGGAATTATCGGAGATTATATGATTATTACAAATACATAAATCATAATAACGACTGTCAGGAGATGCATTGATGACGTTAATAATAGATGCCCATTTTGATCTATTGATGGATGTGCAGATTCAAAGAGAAAAAGGGAGAAGAAAGGTCATTGAATCGGATTATCTCGCAAGATTTAAGGCAGGGGGAGTCAACGTCATTGTGGCAGCGATTTTTGTTGACGACCAGTTCGTTCCCCAGATGGCTTTACAAAAAGCGCTGTTGCAAATCAGTGCCTTGTATGCAGAGGTGGATGAATCCCCTGATCAACTGATGATCTGCTACAACCCGGATGATATAAAAGAGGCACATGAAACAGGCAAAACAGGTTTCATGTTATCGTTAGAGGGCGCTGAGCCACTCGGAAAAGATGTAACGCTTCTTCGTATTTTCTATGAACTCGGCGTAAGAAGTGTTGGCCTTGTATGGAGCAGAAGAAATGAGACAGGTAATGGAAGCCGTTTTAAACCGATTCCTAAAGGGGATACAGGTGGACTGACAGATTTCGGTCTTAAAATTATAAAAGAAGCTGAAAAGCTTGGAATTACAATTGATGTCAGCCATTTAAATGATGAAGGCTTCCTGGATCTCATTGAAGTATCAACCCAACCAATCATTGCTTCCCATTCAAATTCAAGAGCGCTGTGTCCGGTATCAAGGAATTTAACAAATGAACAAATTAAATCTATCGCTTCAAAAAAGGGTGTGATTGGCGTCAATGCTGTCAGTATTTTGGTCGCAGATAAGGACACTGAGAGTACGGTAGAAAAATTAGCTGATCATATAGATTATCTGGTTCGTTTAGCCGGGATTCAGCATGTGGGAATTGGCCTGGATTTATGTGACGATTTCAGGCAATATGTTTCGACAGATGATTTAAAGCGTATGCCAAGAAAGCCATTTGACGTCATTAATGGTCATCAGAATCTTCCAGGTTTGTTAGAAGAGTTAAAGAAAAGAGGATACACACCAGACGAATTGAATCTGTTGTCAGGTCAAAACTTTTTACGAGTTTTTGCAGAAAACAGAGGATGCATTCCAAACGATTTGAATCTGCTGTTTGGCCAAAACTTTTTACGACTTTTTGAAGAAGATTTGTAACTAATTAGGTTATTTTCTTAAACAGTCCGAAAATCAGCGGCTTATCGTAGGTCGTGTATAAGAACGAAACTTAGGCAAATGCCCCCATCATTGCTTTCTGCGGAAAACCTTATGTTAAAATAGCTATAGCTATCATTTGCAAAAACATTAATCAAAATCCAATCCAGGTCCTTTCATCCCGTTTCAAGAAGCTTTAAAATTTTTCCCCCACGATTATTTCGGCTTAAAGAAAATGTATAAACATTTCTTCCATCGCTCGGAATTTTTTTATAAAGCCCTTCGTATTTGTCGAAATAGGTTGTACGCTTCCAACTATCAAAATCCGATAACCCACTTTCTTCAGTAGAACGCGGAGGGTCATAATTTGCGGCTTGATCAAGAAGGCCATTAAATTCAATACGATATTCATCATTATCACAATCATGTTCAACTATTGCCCAATCAAATAGGAGGACAACCAGATCTTTAACCATGATCGGAATATCACTGAAAAACTCATCCGTTAGGATTGTCCTCTTAACATTGCTTTGATCACCAAAATACCAAGGACATTCTAAATCATCTGCTGAAAACTGGTAACGAATAGTGATTCGTTTTCTGTTTTCAGCCTGTTCATCCAACTTTTCCACATGAACGTCAATTTTATCACCATTATGCAAAGCAATCATCCACGGGAGGGCTTGTTCAAAACGACCTTTTATAGAATAATTAAAATAATTGTTATTAGAGGCTGCCATTATCCACAACGATTCCCATGAAGAATTATCGAATTTATTGCATTTGGGTATTTTGATTTGTATTTTTTTATTTCCTTCTATGGTGTCAAGTTCAGTATTCATATCAGCCCTGACCCAAAATGCTTCTTGTTTCTCAATGTCCACAATGACCAGTAAAACAGGAAGCGAGTGCTCTTTCCAGTAGTTTACGGTTGTCTTTTTAATATCAACAACCCAATCACTGCCATTTTCTTTAAAATATGATTGGCCGCTTTTGATTTGGAGGCTTAGCATTCTTCCGGTTACAAAATTTTTTTTATTTCTTTCAATGATAAATTCAATTTGAGCGTCGATGCCATAATCAATAGTATTCATTAATCTGAATGCACATTGTAGACCGCCTTGAGATTTTTTCATGGATGCAATTTTCATTAAAACAGCAATACCCTGTTGCTCAATAAGTGAATAACCGGCCCCTGGTAAAAACTTCATGGATTATTTCCTGTGATTACTTTTGATCTACTTTACCAATGCAACCCATTGGTCGGTTTAATGTTGCATGTGAATGGGTTAAAAATATCTCTTGGTTCTTGTGGTGTAGGGGCCGATGAGCAGCCATGCCTTTTGTCCAGTTCTTCACGATAGCTTATCGAGCAAAACGCTTCTGAATGCCTGAAAGCTCGGCATGTCGATTCTGTTTATGTCAATGGTCCCATCGTTGACCATACCGCAAAGCATTTCTCGTGTGGGAAGGGCTCCAAGAATCTCGGCCAGCTCTTTCTTGAGCGCTTTCGGTGATTTGTCATTGCCCGACCTTTCTTCCAAGGCATTGCAACCCTGATAGGGGTTTTTTTTGATGGCACAAATAATCCAGGCTTCAGACTTTGGTTTAGGCATCATCGGAACGCCCCGATCAAATCCCTCATCATTAAATCCACGAATCATTGAATCCCACTTGTCTTTCCAAAGTCCACGATCCGCAGAAGCCGTTCCATCCGAATCCCTAAAAAAAACGGCTATGACTTGATCACCAAGTTCAGCCTCTTTTTCTTTTGCGCACAATGCCAGTGCACGGGCATTCCGGTAGAAGTACCCGGTTTCCTGCTTTTTCTTTTGACCGGTCAACATAAGTGGTTTCTTAATGCTTTTAAGCACTGACGCTTTGTTTACAAGCTCTTTCTCTGAGACGAAGCCGTACCGTTGGGTGTCCATGAATGAAAAGCCAAGCCGCTGCTCAACGATTTGCGAAACGATGATCGCCATCGGCCCCGAGAGATGACGACTCCCTTCACAGACATTGATATTATCGGGACAACGACCCATATCTGTCTGGCCTTCCCCGCTGAGAAGGAAATACATATCAACGCGCCTCCGTGTCGATACTCTGAATTTCGTGGGCCAGTTCTATCAGGTTAGTATCGACAAACACTTCCCCTGGCCCCATCACGGTCAACTTTTCGGCCATGGATGGAATCGAAAAAAATGGAATCGCTTTCGTCCAACCGTCAGGCGTTTTATACAGGTAAATGACCCCCGCTTTCGCGACATCGTCGCTGATGTAATTCAGGATCATCGGGCTGTGTGTTGTGACGAGTACCTGTTTGTCGGTCAAGGTCAATGATTCTATGACGAATTGAATAAGTTCAGGATTAATGCCATTCTCAATTTCATCGAACAGCAGGAATCGACGTTCTGAATTTAGCTCGGCCAGAATGGCGATCATACGCAACATTCCATCGTTTATATGCCGAGCTTCCGTAGTCATTCTTGGAAAAATGCCAGAGTCTTTTTGATCCTGGCCCTTGTATCCCTCTACGATCTCAAGCTGTTTCCAGCCTGACTGCAATGATTTGATTCCCAGTTCTTGAAGCTGAGGGTAAACAGTATTTAATTGGTGTACCAGTTCGTAACGTTTTTCAGACCCAAGATCATGTAAAAATGCAGCGAGTTTCTGCCCTCCCAAACCGAGTGAGCCGGAAGATCCTCTGGTTCGTTGACGCAGGTAATCGGGTGAAAGCAGTTCCAGAGAACTAACTGCTTTAATAACCTTTTTAATCTCACGGACTGGTTGTGGCAGCAGTTCTTCTTTATAGGCAGATAAAATGGATCCTTCATATTCGAAAGCAATAGGCGAACTCGTGTTGTAATTTTCAGCCGGACCCTTGATCTGGATTTTCCCATCTTTGACTTCAAGGGAGGTAGAAGGCAGTTCAAATCGCTCTTGTGTACAACGATTCTTTGATGGGTTATAACTTGCGTACCAATGTCCGATGTCTTTGCCGTCTTCTTCAAAAAACACATCCAACTCGATGTTCGTTTTTTTCGTAAGTTTCGACTTGAGATCTGAAGAATTCCATTTCCTCTCGTTCAGCCAGCCTTTCATGTCGCCTCTGACGAGCTGGGAGACGAAATCAATAAATTGAAGAACCGTTGACTTGCCCGATCCATTCAAACCGATCAGGCAGTTGAACTGTGTAAGCTCAATCCTGAAATCAACCAGTGACTTGAAATTTTTCGCCTCAATGGACTTTATTCTCATAGTTTTTTTAATCTTTTTTATTTATTCAATAATTAAAAGTATATCCACAAATATTCATTGAAAGAACATTACCTTATAATGTAGAATAATGCAAAAATTTTAACGTGTTTGGAGTCTTTCAATCGCAATCCAGAGTTCTTGACAGTTCTCATAAAAACAGTTCCACCTTTCGCTTTATTCAAAACGGTCTAAGTCAAAAAAACATATTTTTCATTGTTTACAAAAGTGGCCTGACATGATTGGAACAGATCCAGAAAACCTGTTCGGCATCGATGCCAAAATAATAATGGGCAATAATATCCCGGAATCCGATGTTGCCGTTCCTATATGTTTGCTTTTTTATTCCGGTTTGCGAAAAGTCCGTAATGGCTCATCCGCATAGAGCACAGGAGACCACATCCGGTTTTTTGGTGATAATTATCAATGACAAATCCTGTAAGATAGGGTATATTCATTAACTGAAGATTATTTTTTAAAAAGAATACGTTAAACATGCCAACACGGCTTGACCGAGTATACCCCAACGTTTAAAAAACTAAACGTCAGACGATGAATTTCCTATTATATTTGATTTAATCAACGCTTGTTTATTTATATTTATTTCGTGTCTGCGCGAAACTTTCAGAAATTATTAACACTAATGAACACAAGGAGAGTGTTATGTTGTTCAGAGCGCTTGTTCTGGTTCTGCTGCTCACGTCCATAGCCTGTGCCGAAGAATTGACTCTTGAAAAGGCCGTTGAAAACACCCTTAAATTGCAGGCGGATATTATAACCAGCAAGCTGGATTCCGATGCTTCAAAAAGCGCATATGCCGGAGCAGGCGGTGCTTTTGATCATGTTTTGTCATCTAACGCCGAGATCGCCTCTGCCGAGACACCCCTGGGTGAGATCGAAAAACAAACTTACAATAGTGATAAATTAACTAGTGACACAGAGACTTATGCTGTTAAACTCAGCAAACTGACACGAAGCGGTATCAGTGTTGAGACATCCGCCTCGGTGTTTCGCCAAAATGATGTGCCCTATAATCAGCCTACCCAGGCAACATCCATAATCGGTATTGCCATAAATATCCCCCTGTTTGATCTTTTAATGGAAAACAAAAATTCGACGAATGAAAAAATAGCCCTGGAGAACAGTAGGGCAAGGGTTGATGACTATTTTTTTCAGGCTTCAAGCAGCATTTATCAAACAATAGCAGCCTATTGGAACTATCTTGCAGCATATGAGCGGCTTCTTGTTTACAAAAAAAGCGAGGAGAATATTCAAAAAATGCTCTCTGATTTTGAGAAACTGGTTGAGGCTAAAGAGCGGCCCCGGGCAGACGCCAATCAGATCAGGGCAAATCTTGCGATGAAGCAGGGTCTTGTTGTATCCGGAGAAAGAGATCTAAGCACACTGGGATATCAGTTGGCGGCGTCCATGGGTGTTTCAATTGATGAAACAACGCTGTCGCCACCCAGCGGAAAATGGGCCACTGTGGATGACCCAGGGAAACTTTCTGCTGATATGTATATCCAGAATTCGTATAAAAACAGATTCGATATCAAGTCACTTGAGCGTGTTGTACATTCAGCGGAATTGATGCTCGACATGGCCAGGAGGGGAATGAAACCCGATCTGGATGTCTATGTTTCCGCAGATTATTCCGACAAGGGACGTGATGTTACAGCTGATGTTGTCAGCAACGCCAGGACCGTCAAGGCAGGTATTCTTTTTTCAACGCCACTTGAGAGAAGTTTTGGGAAAAGTGACGTTGCACAAAAGGAGATTGCCCTTCGTCAGTGGAAGATAAATTTTGCCAATGCGAAACGGAAAACAGCTCTTGATGTCACGTCTGCCCTGAATGAACTTAAACAGAATCTGAAGGCGTATGAATTTTCTGTGGAAACCGTCAATCTTTACCAGGAGGCACTCACCGTAGAGGAGAAAAAACTGAAACTGGGGATGAGTACCGTGATCGATGTCATCAACACCCGGGAAAACTATCAGAATGCACTGATTGCCAAAATCGAAGGTTTGCGTCTGGTGGCTGTGTCGCTGGCGGGTGTTGCTTACAGTTCGGGCGGAATGATTACGGCGGACGGGGACAAAATTATGGTGAACCTCTCCGGCCTTTATTCTCTAAATGCTAAATGATGGGGTCATTTGTCGGGTTTCGTTCCTCTACCCGACCTACGAGAGTCTGACGCATTTTTGCTATGCATAAATCTATCGGGTATAAGCAGGGCGAAAGCCCGACCTAATAGTTGTATTGCTGGGTTAAACTACGAGTTTATCAATTAAGGTAAGGTTTATGTCAAATATATTCAGAAAAGTGTCATTGGACCGATTGTCTTCACCGGATCAACTGGATACGATGATTCAGATCACCAGTTCCAAGGGCTGGATTTCGCTTATGACGGTGGGGTTGATTATTGCTGCGGCTCTTGCCTGGGGCTTTTTCGGATCATTGCCGACCAAGGTCATTGGAATGGGGCTTTTTATCAAAAGCGGGGGAGTCTATGAAATTGTCGCCCCTTCACCGGGGCGAATTAAGGATATTTACTTCAATGTGGGGGATGTGGTGGAAAAGGGCAGACTGATTGCCCGGATTGAACAGACGGATCTTTTGGAACGATTGAATAATTCCAGGGCCGATTTAAATGCGATGACAAAGAATCTGTCATCGACAACGTCGTCAGGCGATAAAGAAGTGTTTCTCAATAAAGAATCCGCAACCCGGAAAGTAAAAGCCCAGAAGCTGGAAATACAAAACATTCAAAAACAGATAGACTGGCTCAACAAGAAAGAAATCAATCAGAAAAAACTTTTAATGGAAGGCATTATCACCGAACAGGAGCTGATTGACACCCAGAAAACCATTGATTCCCTCAAGAATCAGATCACGTCAATAACCAGTGATTTGAGCCAGATCGAAATTCAGCTTTTCCAGATTACGACAAACAAGGATGTGACAAGGACAGATCTGGCTCAGCAGATCAGTGCAAAAAACCGTGAAATTGCCGGGTTGATGAAGGATCTTGAAAAAACATCCAGTGTGATGAGCCCGTATTCAGGCCAAATCATTGAACTGAGTGCTTCAAGTGGTGTTCTCGTAACAACGGGATCTCCCCTGGCAAAAATGGAACTGGTTGGAAAAAATACAAAAAACCTTGAAGCGATCATCTATTTTCCGGCAATCCAGGGCAAAAAAGTCAAACGGGGGATGAAAGCCCAGCTGGCTCCGTCAACCACACGGCAGGAGGAACACGGCTTCATGCTTGGCCTTGTCACATCGGTGTCCGACTTCCCTGTTTCAAGCACAGCCATGATGAATGTTCTGCACAATGATGCCCTGGTTTCATCCCTGTCATCGGGAGGATCTCCCATCGAAGTCCATGCGGACCTGATTCCGGACCCCAGAACACCCAGCGGGTATAAATGGTCATCGGGAAATGGGCCGAACCTGATGATGGGGTCAGGAACCATGTGCATGGGAAGTATCGTTGTTGAACAGCAAAAGCCGATCAATATGGTCATTCCCCTGTTCAAGAGAAAAGTCCTGGGTGAGGGGCTGGAAAAATGAAACGGATTAAAACCCCCACTGTTCTTCAGATGGAAGGGCTGGAATGCGGCGCGGCATCCCTTGCCATGGTGCTTGCCTATTATGGCCGAAAGGTGCCGCTTGAAGAACTTCGCATCGAATGCGGCGTCTCCCGCGACGGAAGCAAGGCCAGTAATGTATTGAAAGCGGCTAGAAAATACGGCTTGGAGGCTAAGGGTTTTCGTATGGAACCCGAAGATCTGAAAGCCATGAGCTTCCCCGTCATCATTTTCTGGAATTTCAATCATTACGTTGTTCTTGAAGGGTTCAGGAAAGACAAGGTTTTTATCAATGACCCTGCATCCGGTCCCAGAGTGATCAGTTATGAAGAATTCGATAATGCCTTTACGGGTGTTGTGCTCACATTCACACCCACCGAGGCGTTTGAAAAAGGGGGGGATCAGGATTCCACGACGAAAGCCCTGTTGAGAAGGCTTGACAATGCAACGTCCCCCCTTGTTTACGTGATCCTTGCCGGTCTTTTTCTGGTGATTCCGGGGCTTGTCATTCCTGTCTTTACACGGGTTTTTGTTGACAATGTTCTGGTGGGCCAAATGCTGGGCTGGTTCAGGCCTCTGCTTGTTGCCATGGGGATAACTGCCATGATTCGATTCACATTGACATGGCTCCAGGAGTATTATCTGCTCAGGTTTGAGACCCGGCTTGCGATCAGTTCATCCGCGAAATTCTTAACCCATATCATCAGCCTTCCGGTGGAATTTTTCTCCCAGCGCATGGGCGGGGACCTGGTCACCCGAATACAGTTGAACGACAAGGTCGCGACCCTGTTGTCGGGAACCCTTTCCGTCAATGCACTGAATCTTGTGATGGTGGTCTTTTACATCATCGTCATGCTGTATTATGACGTTGTTCTGACACTGACGGGCGTCACCGTGGCGCTGCTGAACCTTGTGGCCTTGAAATTCGTGTCAAAAAAGAGGGTGCTGCTCAACCAGACGCTTCAACAGGAGATGGGCAAACTCATGGGCGTGTCTATGTCAGGCCTGAATATGATAGAAACGCTGAAAGCCTCAGGCGGAGAATCGGATTTTTTTGCAAAATGGGGAGGGCACGAAGCAAAAGTGACCAACGCCAATCAGGAGCTGGCCATGCCCACTCAGTTGCTTGGAATGGTGACCCCCCTGCTGACGGCAATCAACAATCTGGTTATTCTTGTGGTGGGTGGATTCCGCGTGATGGACGGCGTTCTCACCATGGGGATGCTGGTGGCATTCCAGAGCCTGATGTCAAGTTTTCTTCAACCCTTCACCCAGCTGGTTCAACTGGGGTCAACCCTCCAGGAAACCACATCGGATATCAAACGGCTTGATGATGCGATGAGGTACAAAAAAGAGGCGGAGTCTGACCCGGTGTCCATCGATGAATTCGGATCTGAAAAGCTTCAGGGTACCCTTGAAATCAAGGCCGTCAGCTTTGGATACAGCAAGGTTGAACCGGCATTGATCACCGATTTTTCAGTTAAACTGAATAAAGGAGACAGAGTGGCGATTGTGGGAGGCTCAGGTTCAGGAAAATCCACTGTCGCAAAAATTGCAAGCGGTCTTTACACGTCATGGACAGGAGAGGTTCTGTACGATGGAAAACCTCTGTCACGGATTCCTGAGCAGGTGTTTTTTGATTCGGTTGCCATGGTCGATCAGGACGTGTTCATGTTTGAAGGCAGCATTAAAGAAAATCTGACCATGTGGGACAACTCTGTCAGCGATGAAGACCTTGTTTTTGCAGCCCATGATGCCCATATCCATGATGAAATCGCGTCAAGAAAAGGCGGGTACATGAGTCATGTTGAAGAAG
The DNA here is from genome assembly GCA_041660385.1 of Desulfobacteraceae bacterium. GTDB lineage: Bacteria > Desulfobacterota > Desulfobacteria > Desulfobacterales > Desulfolunaceae > DYJE01. The sequence continues at coordinate 18,020 of JBAZWJ010000081.1, forward strand.
GCGGAACCAATTTCAGCGGCGGCCAGAGACAGAGGATTGAAATCGCCAGAGCATTGATGAACCGCCCGAACATCCTGATCATGGATGAGGCCACAAGTGCACTGGATGCACAGGCTGAGTCGATCGTGGATAAGAATATAAGACGTCGCGGGATAACCTGTCTGATCGTGGCCCACAGGTTGAGCACCATACGGGATTGTGACGAAATTATCGTTCTGGATAAAGGGAAGATCGTTCAGCGCGGCACACATGAAACCATGAAAGATATGGAAGGCCCTTATGCAGAGCTTATCAAATCATACTGATTCAAAGCTTAAAAAGCGGGAAATCGCCGACAGGATGAGCTATGAAAAGGCTCTGAACTCGCTTGCCCATGTGGTGATCGGCGGCCAGCCCCCAAAGACATTGTCCTCTGCAAATCCTGTTGTGGCCTGCGCAACAGTTATCGCCGGGATAAGGGGCTTTGAAGTAAAAGAACCCGTGCAGATGCCAGAGGGTGATAACACCTATCAGACCATAGCTCTGGCACGGTATTCCGGGTTCAGGGTCCGGTCGGTTATTCTTAAGGGACGCTGGTACAAAAGAGACAGCGGGCCTTTGCTGGCTTTTTACGAAGAGGGCATGCGGCCGGTCTGTCTGTTGCAGAGAGGGTCAAGGGCCTATGACACGTTTGATCCCTTCACAGGGGAAAAAAAGAACGTGACTGAAGCTGAGTCACTCCGGCTTCTGCCTACAGCGTTCGCGTTTTACAAACCCTTTGCTGAAAAAATCATCACATTCAAGGATATTCTGCGGATGATTCTCAGCGAAAGCCGTGGTGATATCGCTGTGGTGGGCATGATAGGCACCGTGGTCGGCCTTATCGGTCTGGCGACTCCGGTGGTGACCGGCGTTATTTTTGACAGCGTTATTCCTGAAGCCGCACGGTCCCAGATGGCCCAGATTTTTCTGATCCTGTTAGCCCTGGCCTTTTCCACAAGCTTTTTTGAACTGGCCAAAGGGTTCTCACTTGTCCGCATTCAGGGCAAGGTGAACCATACCGTTCAATCGGCTTTATGGGACCGGCTTCTGGGGCTTCCGGTACCTTTTTTCAGGAATTATTCATCGGGCGATCTGGCAAAGCGAAGCCTCGGGATCACCACGATTATTGACATGATTGCCGGCCTTGTTTTAAACACGGCGCTTTCGTCACTGTTTTCGTCGTTCAATCTGTTTCTGCTTTTTTATTACAGCTGGAGCCTGGCTCTGGTTGCCATCGTGTTGACGGCCATAACGATAACGGTCACACTGGTGATCAATCTCATTCAGCTCAAGCAGAAAAGATACTCCATAGAACTGAGCAATAAAAACGCAGGATTTTTATTTCAGCTTATAAACGGAGTGGCCAAAGTCAAGATAACAGGGTCTCAGAAAAGGGCTTTTGTCAAGTGGAGTGACCTGTTTTCAACACAGCGAAAGGCGGATTATGTGGCCAGCACGTTCCAGAATGTGTTGACCTCCTTTAACTCTGTGTTTCCCCTGATCACAAGCATGGTGCTCTTTTCATGGATGATCTTTTTTATGAAGGAACCGATGACTACGGGATCATTTCTTGCGTTTCTTTCGGCATTCGGGTCGTTCCAGGTCGCGCTTCTGAGTATGACCGGCGTGGTGACCGCATCCCTGTCCGTTGTCCCCATTTATGAAGGCCTTGCGCCGATCCTTACAACCCTTCCTGAGAACGATCAGCAGAAAGCATCACCGGGCATACTCACCGGCGATATAGAGATGGCCCATGTTCATTTCCGGTATGGGGAAGATCTGCCCCTTGTGCTTGACGATGTCTCATTATCGGCCAGTCCGGGAGAATTTATCGCCATTGTGGGTGGGTCGGGTTCCGGTAAATCAACGCTTTTGCGGCTTCTGATCGGGTTTGAAAAACCGGAATCAGGAACCATCTATTATGACAAGCAGGATCTTGACACCATTGATATTTTAGAGTCCCGGCGTCAATTCGGTGTTGCCATGCAAAATGGAATGCTGACACAGGGAAGTATATTTGAAAACATTACAGGCCAATCGAACCTGACCATTGAAGACGCATGGGACGCCGCAGCCATGGCGGGTGTCGCAGAGGATATAAAAGCCATGCCCATGGGGATGCACACCGTTCTTCCCGCAGGCGGCGGCGTGCTTTCCGGCGGACAACGGCAACGGATTGTCATTGCGCGCTCGATTGTAAAAAAACCCCGGATTCTGTTTTTTGACGAAGCAACCAGCGCCCTTGATAACAAGACCCAGGCGGAAGTGAGCAGAAGCCTTGAATCCCTGAAGGTGACACGCATTGTCATTGCCCACAGGCTCAGTACCATCATCAATGCGGACAGAATCTATGTCATGGATAAGGGACGGGTTGTCCAGTCAGGTAACTATGAAACACTGATGGCGGAAGACGGTCTTTTCAGAGATCTGGCTTCTCGTCAGATCATTTAACGGGAGCATATGGAGAGATAGATTATGATAAATAAAATACGTGGCTATGCTCTTTGGTTTGCCTCCAGCGGCCCTTCCGGGGGACCAGATTTTAAAAATCTGGACAAATGGATTGATTTATTATTCACCAAGGGGCGTTTTTGTATTTTACAAAATATGTTTGTCAAACTTTTCAAAAGTTTGGCTCCCGGCAGGGCCGCCGGAGGCCATGAACTGAAAATAAAACACAGTTACGGAAAAATATGTCTCATCGTCGCAATGACTGCGATGATTTCAGCATGCTCAGGAAGCGACAATCCGGCAGAGAACAGGGCAAAAACAGCCCTGAAATCAACCGGTGATATTCTGATCGGTGCCGCATCTCCCTGGTCTGAAAAAAGAAATCTTCTCTGGGAAGGCATTTCCATGGCTGTGGAGGAGATCAACCAGGGCGGCGGACTTTTAAATGGCCGGGACATCCGGATCGTCAAAGGGGATGACAATAGCGATCTGACAACAGGGCAAATGGTGGCGCAATCCTTTGCAGATAATGAAGATATCGTCGCCGTGCTGGGCCATTCCAGCTCTTATGTATCCATTCCTGTTTCCATCATGTATCAGTACTACGGAATTGTGATGGTCTCGCCCTTGTCCACCGGATACAAACTCACCACCCAGGGATATCCGAACATATTCAGAAATATTCCAAGTGACCGTATTTTCGGAGTGAAGCTTGCCGAATTCTGCAATCAAATGGGATTTAAAAATATTCTGATATACCAGATCAATGATGATTATGGCCGGGGTCTAAGCAATGCCTTTGAAATCAACGCATTAAGTAACGGCCTGACGGTTCTGGACAGATCAAGCTATGATGATTTAAGCACGGCAAGGAATTTCAGGGACGAAATTCAATTCTGGAAAGAAAATTATCGATTTGACGCGATTTTTCTGGCAGGAGTCATGCCCAAAGCCGCCGAATTCATTGTTGAGGCCCGGAAAATGGGAGTAAAAGTACCCATTATCGGCGGCGATGCCTTGGATCACCCCATGCTTTTGAAAATTGCAGGGGATGCTGCGGAAAATGTGTATGCCGGATCTGTTTTTCATCCCGACTTTGATTATCCGTCCATGCGGAATTTTCTGGAAAAATTCCGAAAAACCTACGCAAAAGAACCCGATATAGCCGCAACCCAAGGGTATGAAGCCATGATGATCATCGCGGAAGGAATACGAAAAGCCGGAAACACAGTGCCCGGCGATATCGCAAAGGCGCTGCATACCATCTCATCGTTTCAAGGACTCACCGGAGAATTTTCCTTTGATGAAAATGGAGACGTGCTGGGCAAACCCCTGATCATGAAAGTCGTCAAAGACGGGAAATTTGTCTTATTGACCCGATAAAAAAGAACACATCAACCCGCATGTCGCGGAGCGGCCCCTCGTTCCGGGCTTATACCCTATAATTTTTTACACGGTAAACCCTCGTCGGTCGGGTAGAGGAACGAAACCCGACAAATGCCCCCATCCTTTTCTTCAGGTTCGATTATGAACAGATCAGGCGCTGGCCGACCTGGGCACGCCAATCTCCCGATTTGCCTTGAGAAAGCCGTAAGGCTTTCAGAAACAGGAAACACTTTAATGGGTGATCCTATTCCCACGCTGTCCCCGGAATTCAGCCAACCGGTCGCCCCGCAACGAAATCTGTTAAAATTATTCTGAATAAAGATCTGATAATAAGCCCGATGGATATGAAACACCCAATTCTATTGCTGCTTAATTGAGACGTCGATCAAAAGTCCAAAGAACAACATTTCCAATAATGGCAGACGCTAATAAATGAATATCTATGTATCCAAGACCACGCCCCATGAGTGATTTATTTTCGATAAATTCTAAAATTTCTGTCGTCTCAGCAACAGGCGATGAGGGAAGAGCGTGGAGAAGTGCCAAGATTTCATCACGATTACCTAAGTTGCCACAGGCCAACTCTCCGATAATAAACGGATGACATGCAACAAAGCCGATATTCAATTGATAAATGAGTTCAGCATCAGATTCTCTGAAATGTTTGATCCAGACATTGGTGTCGGCAAGAATCATTTTACAATTCCGATCTTCGTCGGCTTGGCGTCTGGATTTTTTTCTCGCTTCCACCAAGCGCAGCTAAACGCTTGCTGCTCTCCAGGTTTATCAAGGCTTCAAGCCCCTTACGAACAAGAGCTGTTTTTTCTTGTATTCCGGTAAGTTTTGATGCTCTTTCAATCAGAGCGTCTTCAATTGTTAATGTCGTTCTCATTGTTGCCCCCTGATAAATGCATAAATTATGCATATAAATATGGATCATATAGATGAACGATGCAAGTGATTTTATGGGAGCTAAAAGTAGTTTTTCAATTATCCCATGCTGTAGGAGACAGAACCGTTCATCAAACCTTACAAGAACTTATCTGGCTTTCGTTGTTTTTTTGAGCCCGATGTTGGTTTCGTAGGGGCGACCCGCTGGTCGCCCTTGCATTGAATTCTGGCTGATTTGTCAAGGATAAAGATTTGACACTAAGCCGCTATTGACACTAAGCCGCAGAACGCCGGAAGATAAACAGATTTTGCTACCTTTCAAAGGTTTTGGACAGCATCTGAAAATCGCTACCTGATTTTCGATGATGTGGGTTTTGTTGGTTAACATACTGATTTTACGTTATAGAATCAGAGATTTTGATTTATTTTGGACAGTAGTGATAAAATCACAAATCAAGGTTTGACCTTCCGCCCCTTATAAGATCATCTATGTTATTGAACCTGAAAGGATTAAATTATCGCTGTTCTCCATAGCAAGAGAAACCCTGCTTTGATCAGAGAACGACTTACCTGAATGGGGTTGAAGGGTGAGTGTTAAATCTTCAATTTCAATTGATAACGAAATAATAAAATCACAAATCAAGGTTTGACCCTGCCCCTGACCCTGGCCTTTAATAGGTGACCCTATTCCCACGCTGTCCCCCGAATTCGCAATAATTAATCGCCATTAAACCACCAGCTATGCTGGTGTGATCCTGATAGGCTTTGCCGACCAGACGAGATAAACTTTCTTCCCGAGGGCCCCAAAGGGCAGGTCGGGAAGGAAGTTTGCATGAAAGA
>JBAZWJ010000082.1:0-13533 GCA_041660385.1 Desulfobacteraceae bacterium
CGACGAAGCCCGCCAAACAGCCAATCGTGCGACTTCGTGTCGCACGAGAACGCTTAAATTCAGGGAGCCGGGCGGCTGGGAGCGACGCCGACTGCTGAACAGTAAAAGATTGCAAGTGAAACACCGGTCCGAAACACTGAGCCCCCGCCCGGTCCCACTGGAATTTATTGTTGTGTGATTATTTTTCACTTTCTAAATGTTGAACCATTTCGTTAAGTATCTTTATTCTTACAACAATTTTTTGATCTTTATTTTTCACAGAATTATATTGTTCTATCCCTTTTTTTGCATTTATCAGAGCTTCGTCAAATCTATTAAGATTATAAAGAGCAATTGCTTTCGAATCATACAAAACCGGGTCAATATCATGTTCAGAATACTTTAAGGCGAGTTCATAATAATAAAGAGCTTTTTTATATTTTTTATGGCGGGCAGCCTTGAACCCTTTACCTGAATAGTGCCCACTTTTTAAGGAATTAATAAAGCTCATTATCAATTTCATTTATTCACACAACGCACCGCTGTGGGGCGCGCGGCTTTTGGCGCGTCCCGCACCAGCGGAATGTTAGCACGATATTATAGTTCATACGTTGCAATAATTTCATCACAATACATTTTGACAGCACGCAACATCAACTGACTGATGCCCCAATTTTTTTGAGCGTTTAAAAACATATTCGTGGCTCTTTTCAAATCATTTGGGTCATAAAACTGGGCATTTTTTAGTTGTAATAGAGATGAATCATTAAGATTGTCTAAATACCAAACATTACCAGCATAAGGTATCTCTTTACCATTAAGAACCCATATAAAATCTTTTTGTTTAGCTGACAACGTACCAGAATTAAGATGGATTTCAAAGTTTCTTAACTCCCGAGTTACAAGAAGAAGAGGGTTAGAGCTATCGCTAATTTTATGTGTATTTTTATTAATACCATTATTAAGTAAATCTCTTTGTATTGCTTCTTCCATAGATACAAACTCAGCCAACGATGCTCTTAAGTTGGATTCTCTATTTCGTGTTTCATTGGGTGGTTCTACACCATCAGTAATCTTATTATTACTTCCAACAGCAGCAGCAAATATAATTGAACCTTGTGCCCTTGCTAAAGTTTGAGGAAATTTCATAAGCTGCATAACAACATCTTCATCTAATGAAAATAAGATATACCCACGATTAATATTGGGGAATTTATTGAAATCGATATTATTCAATGTAATCTTTCCTTATATGCTGCTAACGAAAAGCTCAACCGATCGGGGCCCACGGGGCCGTGATCGGCTTTAGCGACGGGTTAGCAATTTTTTTGCCTAAATTTTGGACTTTGCGTCAAGTATTAGTTGCCGCAACTCGATTATCTGCGGCAATGAGATGAAGGCACTTGCATTGCCAATATACCCAGCCGACACTTCAGCAGACAACTCGCCTCCTGATTTGTTAAAAACAGTAATGTTAAAATTACCTTTTGTTCGATATTCGACTTCGAAGTTTGTGAGCGGCGTAATATCTTTTGTCGCCTTACTAACGTAGTCGATTCCTGCAAGAAGGCTTGTGATCTCATCGCTGTCAATGTAGGCGGTGTTTTCACGTTCTATGCGACCGGATTCCTTCACCGTGATGCTTATGCCAGTCTGGCGTGCCTTAAGGTTGCTGGCATCTCTGAAGTCACGTGCGTCAACTGTTATAACAGATCCCATACCTCGACCTCGTATTGCGCCAACTGTTGTATACCCTCTCACAACTACTATACCTGTTCTATCCTGAAATGCCTCAAGCTTGGTAGCTGGCTTTTGAGTTTCAGGAGGCTCTTGTCCGTATGCAATGGATGTAAACAGTAATGCTACAACTGCAATAATATAAATTTTCTTCATAAATTCCCCTTTCGATTATTTGCTAACGTTTAGGATATGCGGCAAGCCGGGTTTAATAAACGACCGTCGCATCGATTCAGAGTCCCTTGATGAGAAATCATCCGCATATAGTAAGTGCCCAGGCTTGTCCGCATGATCCTATGGTTGGACGATTGCGAAAGAGCTTCTATATATAAGGATTTTTCTGAAAACTCGATGCGCGTCATTTAAACAGTTTTTCAGTTGAAAATTTGGGCTTTGTCTGACGGAAGGCCGATTTGGAGCCGCATATCCGGTAATATTTTGTTCCGTCATGGCGACTATAGGCAAATTTATCATTTTTTTGCAATACTCATGTGTCATGGCTTATACCATTTCTGGACTTTTCTTTATCAATCAGGCGGCAAGCTTTCCGGCAGATGCTTGACCGCCTCGGCATATGAAAATGGTACGAAGCTCCGTTTTGCAATGCGGGCACCGCCCAAGGTTCCTGTCCGGAAACATCCGTGCAAGGAGTTCCATCGTACTTGGGAGATGCAGTTTGGGGACGTAAGGTCCCTGGTTCAGTAATTTCCGGGCGGCATCCAGCTTTTCTATGCAATTCGGATGAAAAAGACCGTATGAGCGGACCACATGGGTACCTTTCTCCGGGACATGATTCAGAATCCGGCGGATAAAATCGTGGGCGGATAAGGTAAACGTCGATTGATCATGTTTGTCTTCATGGGCGTAGCCCATGGTGATCATCTCACCATCGTATCGGACAATTCGTTTTTCAGAGATAGGACCGCGCCGTATGTAGCGCCCCACATATTTGAACACACCGTTGGCGTGTTCGTAAGGTGGCTCGATCTGGGCATGCCAACGTTTTCGACCCAGTTTGTTAAAAAGATTCAAACATTGCTGTTCTGTCATGCCAGTGGGAGGTCGCAGAATCTCCTGCTCAGGCTTGGGCTGACCCGACGGGGTTCTCCTTGAAAAACCTTCTTTCAGATAAGCCAGAAACTTACCTCGGAACTTGGCGGCAAGGACAGGCGTTGGAACCAGAAAATCATTTCTGACAGAAACCCACCGGTCATCACCGTTAAGGCCTCCAGCTGAAACAATGTAATGAAGATGGCAATGATCACGCATTTCGTCATCCCAACTCTGGAAAACGCCAATAGCGCCCACAAGCCCCCCAAGATGCCGGAAATCCAATAACAATTCTCGAAGCGTGTGCCAGGCAGCACTCATCATCAGGTGGGTGAATAGTTTGCGGTTAAAACGCCAGAGGGGATGAAGATCGTGACTGATGGTAAACACAACCTGAAAGTAACGACAGTTCAGCGCCTTGGCTTTTTGCCGCTCAAGCCAAAGTTGCGTGTCCGTGGCGCCGCACTGAGGGCAGGCCCGATGTCCGCAGGAATTGGCGACGACATCGACATAATCCCCATTCGGGCAGGCGTTGATATGATATCCCAGGGCCTTTGTCCGACAAGTCATGATGGCGCTGGCCGCATATTCTTCCCTGGGGCTCATTCGCCTGCTCCGCCGGTAAGACTCGTAATGATCGTTAAATATGCGTTGAATGATACCCGACTTCATAGGACTCCAACCGCCCTTGGAAGTTTTTTTGACGAATGAAACGGATGATTAATATATGTGATCTATGAAAGAATAGAATGGAGCATATATGAAAATGATGTGATTTTGGAAGTACTATTTTTATTGTGAACGACTTTTTGAAATAGGGGTTGTTTTATCGAGGGCGTAACGAGTTAACTATCCGAAAATAAAGTATTTTCTTCGTCCAACGTTGTTATTGACCGGTCATTTTGCCTGTATGCACGTTCAACATCGCCGAACTTGCAAAATGATAAGCAATAACGGATTAATAAATTATATGTTTTATATTGGCCTGGAAAAACAGGCAAAAAAAAGGTCCGGTGATATTAGGCGAGCCACCGGAATATTATGGGGATTTCATACGATATATTCCCTTACATATCAAATGGTTTTTTACCATATTATCATTGCATGTTGAATGTGCATACAGGCGTGTCGCCTGTATGCACAATTTGTTGTTTGAATTGAATATTATTTAAATTTGGTGCGTTATGCGTTTAATTATATGTTTTATATTGGATATTAGGCAAAATAAGAGTTGAAATTACATCCCTTAAGAAGAAAATGGGAGAAGAAAACGGGGACAGGCAAATAACATAGAGAAAACGGGGACAGGCAAATAAAGAAAACGGGGACAGGCAAATAATACATTAACTCAATAGAACCGCCGTATAAAGAAAAACTATGGACAGGAGAATATGCAATAATTCCATGTATATCCGCATTTTTCATTGGTTATGAATCCCCATGATCTGCATGTCGAAGAGGTTTTGAAAAATATTGACAAATAGGTATAATCAAATTAGTTTAGTTCATCGGACTAATTTGGGAGGTGTCGATGAAAACGTTCAATATTCATGAAACAAAAACAAATCTTTCCAGCATATTGGCGGATATCGAAATGACTGGGGAAACCTATCTTATTTGCCGGAATGGAAAGCCGATCGCGGAAATTGTTCCGCATAAAAAAAAGAGTCGGCTTAAACCGGATCCTTTCTTAAGCCGGATAAAGATCAAGTGTGATTTAACGGAACCTTTAACCGAAGAGGATTGGGATGTCTGATCCGCTTTTGCTTGACACATGTGCCCTGATCTGGCTTTCGGAAGGCGGGGGAGACCTGTCCTTCCAGACCCTTGAACGTATTGAGAATGCGAGCGTCATTTTTGTATCCTCCATATCGGCATTTGAAATATCATTGAAACACAAAAAAGGGGGAATCGAATTACCCTGCGATGCCCAAAGCTGGTTTTCAAAAATTGTGGCCCACCATGATATCTCCGAAATACCGATAGATCATCACATTGCGGGCATGTCTGTTCAATTGCCGGATTTCCACAAAGATCCATGCGACAGGTTCATCATTTCAACGGCAATGATACATCGGCTTCCGGTTGTATGTAACAGGGGACAAAATGTTCGCCAATTACGATATCGACATCCTGTTTTGATCATTTTTTTCCAGCAGGTCTCCAAGAAATACACGAAGAAATTGTTTTTCTTTATAAAGCAAGAACCACTTTAAGCCCTTCATCAAGTTTCTTCATGTCTTCTTTTGACAATTCTCCTGCTTCTTTGATAAACCTGCTTTTATCCACCGGCCATCGATACGGCCGCAGGTCGGGCTTTCGCCCGCCATGGCTGTCGGGGGCGAAGCCCGACTACGTGATGTCCTATATTGCCCGGTCAATATACACTTAAGGGATTAAGTCAGGTTGAAACCGAGCGAAAATATACAATGGTCCAGTTTTTGCGGGTTTTTCCGTTGAACAGGTTTTGTGATGTGTGTTATGGTTCTGGTAACTTAACGAAATTCAATTCTAAAACACTTTTACTGTCAATCATCCAACCCAATTGACATTCCGGATCACAAAAAAATGCAGCTTTTGATGGATTTCTTTTTTTTCGTGATTAACCAACCTGGAAAATGATAGGTAAGCAGTATATGATTCTATGTTATTCCATGAGGAGATAAGGCATGAATAAGATCAAGCTGCGGGTGTGGCTCAGGGTGTTTGTCAGCCTTTTGTGTATGCAGATTATAATGCCCCTGTCATCCGGTTTATGTTCCATTGAAAACGATCTGACCGAACTGAGCATCGAAGAACTTGCCAATATCGAGATCATCTCCGTTTCGAGAACCCCCCAGAAACAATCCCGTTCCGCCGCTGCCATTTTCGTCATTACGGCGGATGACATCAGGCGATCCGGTGTCACAAGCATCCCGGAGGCGTTACGAATGGTGCCGGGGGTTGATGTGGCCAGGATCAGTTCCAGCAAATGGGCTGTTTCATCGCGGGGTTTCAATAGCAGGTACTCCAACAAACTTCTTGTTCTTCTTGATGGGCGAAGCCTTTACCTTCCGACTTTTTCAGGGGTATTCTGGGAAAATCAGGACCTTTTCATTGAGGATGTGGAAAGGATCGAAGTGGTCCGGGGACCGGGAGCCAGCCTTTGGGGGGCCAATGCTGTGAATGGTGTGATAAACATCATCACGAAACACGCCAAGGACAGCACAGGTTTGCAGGCCTCTGTGGGCGGTGGTGACTATGAACGTGGCTTTGCCCGGGCCAGATTTGGCGAAAGCATAAGTGACAAAAGCTTTATTCGTGCCTATGCCAGCTATTTCAACAGAGATGAAATGGTGGATCAGAGTCAGAACGGACTGGGCGATCCCTGGGAAAAATTTCAAACCGGTTTTCGTTCGGACAATGAGCTGAGTGACGCGTGTAATCTTACGATTCAGGGTGATATCTACAAAAGCATGGTCAAAGAAGAATCGACGATTTTAAATCTCGACCCCCCGACTTACAGCGAGAGTCTTGATCTGGAGAACGAAACAACGGGATATAATCTCCTCAGTCGTTACACACACCGACTTCAGAACGGCTCGGAAATGGCATTCCAGTTATACTACGATTTTCTGGATAAAGAAGAAGGGACGGTCAATGTGAAAGACCGCACTTTTGATGTGGATTTCCAGTTCAGGATGAGTCCGTTGAGCATTCATGAAATCATCTGGGGTTTTGGATACCGGTTGTCCAGTGATGAAATAGATTCGCCGCTCATTGGGATTGATTTTGAAACACCGAAAAGGGCGGATTCATTATACAGCTCGTTTGTCCAGGACACCGTTTCAATCCGTGATAACTTCCAGATTATTCTGGGTTCACGGTTTGAACACAACGAGTACACCGGAACAGAAGTCCAGCCGAACATCAGACTTCTCTGGGAACCTGCGGAAAGCCATCTTCTGTGGGCCGCTGTTTCAAGAGCTGTTCGGACACCGAGCAGGGGAGACAACGATATTCGATTCACACAGCAGGTGATACCACCAGGTGTTGGCGGAAATCCCGGACCTTTCCCCGTGGCTGTCACCATCTGGGGCCTTTCGAATTACAAATCGGAAGACCTTATGGCCTATGAAATCGGTCATCGGTTAAAAGCCCTCGACACGTTTTCCCTGGACACAACCGCTTTCTATTATCACTACGACAACCTGTCGACTTATGAAATGGGTGAATCATACCCCGTTCTCGACAACAATCCTCCTTATGTGGTTCAACCCCTTTTCGTGGGAAATCGTATGGAGGCAGACACCTGGGGTGCCGAACTATCGGCAAACTGGCAGGCACTTCCGTTCATGCGCTTTATTGCATCGTACACCTTTTATGAAGCAAGGTTGACAATTGAAGAAAGCCCAACCATTGCGGGGGCGATCTATGCGTCCGACGATTCTCCCAAACACCAGGCATCTTTACGCACATCCATTGACATGCCTTTCAATACGGAATGCGATATATGGGTAAGGTATGTGGATGATATCCTTGTTGGAGTTATTGACAATTATACGGAAATGGATATCCGTTTGGGCTGGAAAGCCTCTAAAAATGTGGAATTGTCCTTGTGTGGACAGAATCTTCTCCATAAAAGTCATCCCGAATATATGGAAAATTACGTGTTGAACGAACCTGCGGAAGTCCCGCGAAGCGTGTATGGAAAAGTCACGTTGCGTTTCTGATAAAGGCTGATTTATGAAACGAAAATTCAGCATATTTCTGATGCTTTTCGGGCTGATATTCCTGATTACGCTTTATTCCCCTTTCTCTTCGCAGGCCGGAGAGACATCGGAAAACGAAGTGAAAGCAGCCTATCTGTTCAATTTTGCCAAATTTGTGGAATGGCCGGAGAGAGCTTTTGCATCGAAAACATCGCCGATCGTTCTTTGTATTCTGGGTGATGACCCCTTTGGTGAAGCCCTTGCCAGTCTTGAAATGAAAAAGATCAAGGGCCGATCAATTACGGTAAGCCGGGCCAATAACAAAGAACAGGTCAAGCCTTGCCATATGCTGTATGTCAGTGATTCTGAAAAGAAAGAACTGTCAGATGTTTTGTCAAAATCAGATAACAAACCCTGTCTCACTGTGAGCAGTATCGATAATTTCGCCTCCAAGGGCGGCATGATCGGTTTTGTTCGAAAGGGTAAAAACATCCGGTTTGAAGTAAACCTTGATAAGATCAAACGCGTTGAATTGTCTGTGAGCTCCAGATTGCTGAATCTCGCCCAGATTGTTAAGGAATAGAATGAATCATCACAGGGGTGATATATAACGTGTTAAAAAAATTATCCATAAGACAGAAATTGATCTATTTGATCATGACCATTACGGCCTTTATCATGGGGCTTGCCACCCTACTTCTCATGGCCAGTGAGTTGGTGATGTTCAGAAAAGAAATGGCCAAGGATCTTTCCATTGTCGCCAGCATAACAGGTTATAACAACATTGCCTCACTGACATTCAACGATCCCGGATTTGCACGTGAAACGTTGTCGGCATTACGTGTTGAGCCGAACCTTATTTCAGCAAGGATTTATAAACGAAACGGAGATTTTTTTGCCGGTTATTCCAGAGTGGAGGACGAACTGACAAATGAACTCGAATGGACGTCAGAATACACAGGCGAACCCCTTGGACAGGCAAAACAGGAAGGGGCTGCGAAAACCTTAGGTGTCCCTTTTTTTCATAACCACATGGATGTGACGGAAAATATCGTATTTGATGAAGAGGTTATCGGAACCATTGTGGTCAAGGCCGATATGGCCATTATCATCAAACGCCTTGGTTTTTATCTGGCCACCTGTCTCATGATTTTTCTGATTTCAATTCTTGTGGCATATACCCTTTCACGGAAATTTGAAGGTGTCATATCGAAACCCATCGGGCATCTGACATTGATGATGAAAGAAGTTTCCGAAGGAAGGAATTATGAACTTCGTGCCGAGAAGATGGGATTCGATGAAATTGGTCTTTTGACAGACGGATTCAATAATATGCTGAGCCAGATTCAGGCAAGGGATAAAGAGCTTCAGACATATCAGGGTGAACTTGAAAGAAAGGTTGCGTTGCGGACCATTGAGCTTGAAAAATCCATCAAGGAAATTGAAGATGCGAAAATCAAAACCGAAGCCATGAATATTCAGCTTAAATACGCCATCGAAGACGCAAAACGTCTTACGAGCGAAGCCGAAAACGCGAACAATGCGAAGAGTGAGTTTCTCGCAAATATGAGCCATGAAATCCGGACACCCATGAACGGCGTGATAGGAATGACAAGGCTTCTTCTTGAAACCCATCTCACCGACGATCAGCTCCATTATTCAAAAACCATACAGCAGAGTGCCGAATCACTTTTGATGATCCTCAACGACATTCTGGATTTCTCAAAGATTGAGGCAGGTAAACTCCTGTTGGAACACATCGATTTTGATATTTTTACCATGATTGAAGACACAAACGACATGATGGCTTTAAGGGCACAGAACAAAGGTCTGGAGTTTATCTGCCGTATCGGGCAGTCCGTACCGGTGAGGGTTGTGGGTGATCCGGGCAGGCTACGTCAGATCATGGTTAACCTTGTGGGTAACGCCATTAAATTCACCTACGAAGGAGAAATCCTCGTGGAGGTGAACAAGTTTACAGGAAAGAGCGATGATGAAAACCATGTAACCATTCTGTTCACCGTAACGGACACAGGTATCGGAATCCCCCCTGAAAAAGTTCATAGTCTTTTCAAACCCTTTGCCCAGGCAGATTCATCCATGACCCGGAAATTCGGGGGCACAGGTTTGGGTCTTTCTATTTCACGTCAACTTGTTGAAATCATGGGTGGAACCATAGGCGTTGACAGTGAGGTGGGACGTGGCAGTACTTTCTGGTTTACCGTTTGTCTTGAAAAACAGATAGGTGAAACAATCACTTCTATTAAGCCTGTAGATGATATAAGGGGGACGCGAATTCTTGTGGTGGACGACAACGCCACAAGTCGTAATGTATTGAAGAACGAACTGACCTCCTGGCAATGCCGTGTTGATGAGGCGTCTGACGCCAGAGAGGCAATCCTTAAAATGCGCCGAGGCCAAAAAACTAATGACCCTTATATCATCACCATTATCGACAGGGATATGCCCGTGGTGGATGGGGAAGCCCTGGGTCGCAGAATAAAGAACGACGAACAGATCAAGGAGTCGTCCCTGATCATGATGACAGCCATCGGCCAGCGTGGTGATGCTTCCCGTTTCGATGAAGCCGGTTTTTCAGCTTATTTCAACAAGCCTTACAAACGTTCCCATCTCTACAACTGTCTTGCAACTCTTTTGGGAACTCCTCCTGTGTTACTGGAAAAACAAGGCAAAATTATAACGAAATACACGATTGCCGAAGAACAGAAACGCCTGTTCAGGATTCTTCTGGTGGAGGATTTTCCCATCAACCAGGAAGTGGCTTTAGGAATTCTTCAGAATTTCGGGTTCAAAGCAGATCTCGCTGAAAATGGAGAAGAGGCTATAGCCATTCTAGAAAAGAAAACCTACGATCTGATTTTTATGGATGTTCAGATGCCTGTTATGGATGGCATTGAAGCAACCCGAATCATTCGTGACAGATCTTCTAACGTGATCGATCATGATGTCTCCATCATTGCCATGACAGCCAATGCTATGGAAGGGGACCGAGAACGCTGCATCGATTGCGGCATGAACGGCTATATCCCTAAACCCATCGAACCGGATGAACTGTACAACACACTTAAACGATTTATGACGGATAAAAAATTGATTCCGGATGACAATGAATCACAACCAGATGAGTATCAACGCTCTGACCAAGAAAAGAAGACTGCCCAGCCTGAGTTGCCAAAAGAGGTAAAAGCATTCGACCGGGATGAGCTGATGGTTCGAATAAACAACAATACCAGTCTTGTGGGCAGACTTGTTCAAGTTTTTCTCGAAACGGTACCCAGTGATATCGAAGCCTTAAGGAGCCTCCTTGAAGAAGGAAAACCCGAAGTCATAAAAATTCATGTCCATAAAATGAAAGGATACTTCTCAAATATTTCAGCCAATATGCTCTGGAAAACAGCCATAGAAATGGAAAATGCCGCAGGTCGAAACGACCTGGAAAGATGTCGTCAACTCATGGCCCGCATCGAAGAAGGATTCGACGCTTTCAAACGAGCGGCCTCTGAAAACTGATAGTGTTATAGGTTGCGTATACGTAATTTTGACGACCAAAGGGCAGACACAAGGTACTGCCCCTACAAAATGCAACATGGAATAAAAAGTTCATATCCTGAAAATACTCCCTCCCGGGAACGCCAATCTCCTGATTGGCAGCTGTGCAACGCTTGCGTTGCCTCAGAAATATCAGATATACATTCGCAAATTAAATGCCATATACATTCAATTCCTTCTTCTTTTTCCAGCTCTATTTTGATAGATCGTTAAATCGGTTGTCGTACATGTTCAGTGTGGATTCTAACCAGGCATAGAAACGAAACTCCGACAGCCATGATATGCAAAAGCGAGGAGACATGTCAGAACAAACCATGAAGCCATTTACCGCCAGAGGCGTTTTTCGGAACAGACACTTCCAGTCCATCGCCGCATCGTTCAAGATCAGGCGTCCTTCCGTCAAAAAGAGAGCCAGGGTCATGCTTGAACAATCACGGGAAATCATCCTGGATTGCGGAAACGGGGTCAGACTCCAGGGTTTTCATTCAAAACACCCTGCCAAGTCACGGGGGCTGGTGATCCTCATCCACGGTTGGGAAGGGAGCAGTGATTCCCTTTATATTTTGTCCGCCGGATCACACCTGTACAACCTGGGATTTGATATTTTCAGATTGAACATGAGAGATCATGGGACGAGTCATCATTTGAACAGGGAGTTGTTTCATTCCTGCCGTCTTGATGAGGTGCTGGATGCTGTGAAAGTGATACAAAACGATTTCGCAAATGGCGGCAAGGTCTTTCTCTGCGGGTTCTCGCTGGGAGGGAATTTTGCATTACGGATCGGAGCAAAGGCATCAGAACAAGGGCTTGATCTTCAACGTATCGTGGCGGTCTGTCCATTGATTCATCCCCCTTCAACAATGGAAGCCCTTGAAAATGGGTTTTTCATATATAAAAAATATTTCATCAGGAAGTGGAAGAAATCGCTGCTCGTCAAGCAAGCCCTTTTTCCTGATACTTATGATTTCAAAGACCGTTCGATTTTCAAAAGTCTCACCCATATGACGGCTTATTTTGTTGAGAAATATACGGAATACCCGGATTTGCTCACCTACTTGAATGGCTACTCTATTACAGGCGATGTTCTCCAGTCCCTCACTATTCCAACACATATCGTTTCAAGTAAAGATGACCCGGTGATTCCCATTGAAGGTCTTGATACCATTGCGAAACCACCAAGCTTGACGGTCACCGTCACGCCTTTCGGTGGTCATTGCGGTTTTGTCACCGGCCCCCGGATGAGAAGCTGGATCGATAAATGGCTGGGCGATCAGTTTACAAAATAGTGTGCGAATGGGGCGTCAATTATATTTTAAATCTGCGGATCGTAGCCCTGAGATTATCGGCAAGCCCAGTCAACTCAACCGCGTTTGCATTCACCTGGGAGATATTTACAAAAAGGCTGTTTGCTGCGTGGTTGACATTTGCGATATCTTTAGCCACTTCCGAAGAAGCAATAAACGCCTGTGACGTGTTTTCCGTCACTTCCTGTGTGCTCTGGGACGCTTGACGTACATTGCCTGTGATTTCGTGTGGTGAGAGTTTGCTCTTCCACATTCATTGAAACATCATCAATGGTCTTCATCATGCCTTCAGATGATGTGGCAACCATGGAAATATTGGTTGAAGCCTTATCGCGCAACTGCCCCTCGTTCCGGGGATTCTCCCCTGAATACTTAACCGGAGGCCCCGCCTCCAAAAAAAAGACAGGGTGGAATGATTTTTGCTTTATTTTTAATTATGTTGGCATATTTAATTGCCGGTTTAAATGTATCCGTCCAGTTAGGGAAACCTCATAGGAGAATGTTTCTGTCAACTTTTTGACGATCTTGCTCCAAGTTATTTATAAACCGTCATTCGTTAGAAAATCGCCTTCACGAGTTGGTTTCATAGGTGTTCAGGAACCGTTTATAATCCTCTTTAACGTAATAAAAGGACCATCGGATGATTCTTTTATGCCCCGTTGATTCGGGCCAGCTTCTTCTCGAACAATCCATGTTTATTTCAACGGAAATGGGTCAGGCATTATCACAAGAAATATCTGAAGGGCGGCTTAAGCTGAACCAGAGGCTTGTTCCCGTCCACCTCCCCTACGAAGGGCTTCTCACCATGGATTACGGTGAACATAACCATCTGAAAGTGGAGTTGAAACACTGGTTGTCCATGGGATTACCTCCACAATACCAGGGCGAAAATCTTTCGGGAAAACGCCTGATCATTTTTCCCATGCACGGTCTTGGGGACCAGATGTATCTGGCTGTTGCCCTTCGTTCCCTTGCGGTTTTGTACCCCGGGATAAAGGTGGCCATCGTCAAACCGTCCATTGCCTCTGCTGAACAGTGGTATCCCTTGATTTATTTTGAATCTTTATACGAGACAACAGGACCTGTGGTCAAACCCGACGAAATGAGGGGATACGATTATTATTTGAACGCCGAGCATTTCGCCCATATTCCTGAATATAATGGCACCTATCCCCCGGAGTTTTACATCCGTCATTTTATCC
>JBAZWJ010000082.1:13543-23330 GCA_041660385.1 Desulfobacteraceae bacterium
GAATCCAATGTCATCGGTGAATCTGTTCCGCAGATCACGCCGGATTCAATAAAGGACACACCCAATGGAGCAGCTGTTTCAATCATTGTCAAGGGCTTGAAACAAAGGGGCAAACCCCTTGTTTTTGTCAATTCTGTTTCCACCGGGCGGGTAAGAGATCTTCCAATTAACACTCTTATCGATTTCATAAAGTTATCAGAGGATCGCTTCTCATTTATCGTTTCCTCGTTCAATCGTCCTGATATTCAAGATGCCGTTTCATCCATGAATCTATCCCATGTGCTGAGCACTGAAGGGTTAATCAAACATGTCAGAGATCTTTGTCTGATCATCTCATCCTGTGATTTAGTGATCACCACGGACTCGGGCATTACCCATCTGGCTGAGGCGCTTTCCGTTCCTTGCGGGTCTGTGTTCAACGTGGTGTCGCCGGAAGAAAGAACAAAACCTTACAGATTCAGCGAATCCCTGAAGGTGGATTTTAAATTGGAAGGGATCTGCGAAACACCCTGTTATGTTCATGCTCTTAAAGACGGAAATCTGTGCCCCGGAATGGCGTATATTAATGATGAAGAAAAAGAACGATTGTTTTACGAGTACCCGCCTTGTGTGACCCATCTGGAAGGAGAACATCTGGTGCTTTTACTTGATGCGCTATTCGAAACCTTCGGCTGGAAAGGTGGAAAGGGAATTCATGGGTAAGAAAGTCAAAAAGAAGAAGCCTTCGACGGAAAGACGACCCCATGAGGTCAAGGACCTTTTTGAAACCGCTTACGGTTATCATGTGAAAGGGAATTACCCGAAAGCCGAAGAGACGTACAAGCAGATTATTCGAATGGAACCCCGGCATTCCAATGCCTTGAACCTCCTTGGAACCATCTGTCTGGAACGTGGAGAGTACGACAACGCCCTTGATCTGATCAGGAAAGCAGTGAAAGCCTATCCCATGGGCGCTATGTTCCACAATAACCTGGGCAACGTGTTTCGGAAAATGGGTATGGTCCAGGATGCTGAAAAAGCCTACCGGGAAGCCCTTCGAGTGGCCCCGGATAATGTTGCAGCCAACAACAACCTTGGAATTGTTCTCCATGAACAGGGCGATATGGAAGGGGCCATCGGCTATTACGAAAAAGCTCACCGCCATGATCCCGGATTTTCACCGGCTTTTTACAATCTGGGCAGGGTTTTCTGCGAGCAGGGCCGAATCGAAACCTCCATCTGGGCATACAGGGAAGCACTCAAAATCAATATAGGATCCCATGATGCATATTCCAATCTTCTCTACACCCTTCATTTCAGCGACAACGTAACACCTGAGCAGATATTTGATGAACACAGGGTATGGGCGAAGTCTTTTGCAGAAACATACTACCCGACAAAACCTGTGTACGCGAACAACACGGACAAAGTACGGAGGCTAAGAATCGGTTATGTTTCACCGGATTTCCGGACCCATTCCGTGGCGTTTTTTTTTGAAAATGTAATCAGCTATCATGACAGGAATCAGGTTGAGGTTTTCTGCTATTCCAGTACTGAAAAACCTGATGATTTGACACGTCATTTCAAGGAACTGGCCGATGGGTGGCGTGATATTTCCTGCCTTTCGGACGATGAAGCAGCCAGCATGATTAAGAAGGATCAAATCGACATTTTGGTTGATCTCGCTGGTCATACCAGGGGCAGCAGAATCCTGATTTTCGCCAGAAAACCGGCCCCGGTTCAAGTGACCTGGCTGGGTTACCCGGATACCACGGGCCTTGATACCATGGATTACCGGTTGACAGATGCCATCGCAGATCCACCGGGACTGACAGATCATCTTTCAACGGAAAAACTGGTTCGCCTGGATGGTGGTTTTCTCTGCTACAGACCATCCGGTGAATCCTATCCCATATCTCCTTCTCCATTTATCGCAGCAGGGGCGGTCACCTTCGGATCTTTCAACAACAATTCGAAAATTTCAGAAAGCGTGATTTCGGTATGGGCCCAGATCATGAAGAAAACACCGGGTTCCAGATTGAAATTGAAATCCCGTTCCTTCGCCGATTTTGGAACAAGACGTTATATCCTGGAGCGTTTCGATCACTACGGCATTCCGGCGGAACGCATCTGGTTCGAAGGTTACAAGGTCAGCATGAAAGAGCATTTTCTCCTTTACGGTACGGTGGATATCGCCCTTGACACCTTTCCGTACAATGGGACCACCACCACCTGTGAAGCGCTCTGGATGGGGGTACCGGTGATCGTTCTCAAAGGGACAACCCATGCATCACGTGTTGGGTCAAGCCTACTTCATCAGGTGGGGCTTGACGACTTTGTTGCTTCCTCGGAAGAAGAATATATTGAAAAGGCTGTCGCTCTGTCAAAGGATACCAATCTATTGACTGGTTTGAGGTTAATCATGAGAGAAAGATTGAGTGGGTCAAACCTGTTCAACTCAATCGTTTTTTCTTCAAAAATTGAGGCTGCATTCAGGGACATGTGGGAAGAATGGGTTAAAAATGGTGCGGGTATGTCTGATGAGAATATGAGTCGCCATAATGACTTGTTTTTCGAGAAAAACCTGATGACTTTAAGAAAGTATCACCCACATATTGATCTTCTGAAAAATGAAAAAATACCGTTTGATATGGAAGTTCGTTTAACATCTTCGGGAATTCCTAATCTTTTTATTAAAAATGAACAGAACGGAACATTTGCAATATATCCTGAAAAAAATCCACTTGAGGATGTTGCTTATATAAAGAAAACAATCGAACCTATCGAAGGTAAAGTGCTTTGCGTCATGGGATCCGGTCTTTTTATCCATGCCAAACCCATACTTGAGACCATTGGAAACAATAATCTCGTTGTTTTTTTCGAGGCTTATTCTTCGGTGTTTAAAAAGGCACTGGAAATCCAGGATTTAACAGAGGTCATTACTCATCCTAATGTTCGATTTGCCATTGGTGACAATTCTGATCCCTATATAATAATCAATGAAGAGAGAGATAAAATATTTACTGATGATAATGGAGAGTTTGTTGAATACAATCGTGTCGTTTCACTGGCTCCTGAATGGTACAAAGATAAAAAGAAGGCTTTTGATCAATTTTTGAAACGAAGAAAAATTTCATTGGACACTGCTGTATTTTCCGGGAAAAGTTTTTTGGCTAACAGCTTCAAGAACTTGTTAGCCCTTACGGATTCTCTTCCTTTGAATACCCTTCATGATGTTTATAAGGGTAAACCCGCGATTATTGTTGCAGCCGGCCCGTCATTATCAAAGAATATCCACGTATTGCAAAATATGAGAGACAAGGCTTTGATTATTTCAGTTGACTCTGCATTAGCCCCGCTTATGGCTGTTGGAATAATGCCTCATATGGTTGCGTCCGTGGATAACAATGATTTTACCTACGAAAAGCTGGCGCCATTCATCGACGATCTTGATAAAATGGATTTATTGTATATTCCAAGTGTGACTTCAAAAATAGCTAATGGAATTGGCTTCAGATCGAAATATTACTCCTTTCCTGATACCACCAGTCAGAACCTGTTCAACCAGCTTCTCCAACGTAATGGGGAAGCGCTTGAGGATATTCATTCTGTGGTTCACCTTGCCATTGCTGCGGCTCAGACGGCTGGCTGTGATCCGATTATCTTTACGGGTCTTGATCTTGCTTTTTCAGGGGCACAGGATCACGCCAGTGGAACCATATTGAACTGGGGAAATAGCGAGGTTAATAGCACTTCAGAGGTCAGGGTCGAAAGTATCCATGGAGATATGATTCCAAGCACACATGGGTTTGTGGGTATGATTGAAATATGCCAGAGAATGATTCAAAACGTTCAAGGCAGGACGTATATCGACGCAACCGAAGGTGGCGCAAAAGTTGGCGGGACGACGATACGTACTCTGGCAATAACCGTGGAAAACTTTTGTGATCAGCCTATAGAACGTTTTGAAATCAAAGCAACGAAAATGTTTTTTCCAAGCCTGAAAGACGTTTTACATGAACTGAAAAAATTGAACGATGATCTTCGTGCAGCCTTGCAAAAGATAGATCTTTACTTGACTGAGCATGAACGTGTTGAACAGTATCTAAGAGAGCATCCTGAAACTACAGATCCGGGGGTATTACCTGATAAAATAGTACGTGCTGTGAAAAAAATGGATAAAATTAATTCAAAGTTGGACCATGATAGGACAGTCTTGTTTGTAAAAAGCATAATGTTGGAATCGTATGATCGTTACAAAGAACTCGAACTGGGTGTCATGGGAAACAGTGCATCCAAAGGACATCGGTTTGTTGCGGCATTGAAGCAACAGGTGTTCGTTCAAAATATCCGGCAGATCGGCCTGAAGTTCCTTTTCAGTCAGGTCTGCTCAATTATTCCGGTATTTGAAATGATCATCAACATGGAACGACAGTTGGCTTTATCCGATAAACATCTGTTTGACCAGATCGGTCAGCTCATTGACCAAGGCTATCTGGTCATGGCTGAAACCCTTTTGTCAAAGGTAGTTCCTTGTGCTGAAAAGGACTATTATTCAGGGTGTATAGGTGTAAAGCAGGGGAAGATTGAAAAAGCTAAGAGCCGCATGGAGGATGCGGTTAACCGTGAAAACGCCTTGAGTAATCTGATCGAACGTTTTCTGAAATCGGAAATACAATCGCTATTATCTCAGAATGGTCCTGAAACCTTCAGAATCTTGATGTTGAAACGCGCTTTTTCTCTTTGTGATCCGGCTGTTCCTGAAACCGTTGAGATATGTCGGAACTATGTTCGTGACCACGCTGTTTCAATGATTATAAACAGTCAACTTGATCATGCTGTATCATTTTTATCCGAGGCATGTGGAAATATATCTGTCGGAAGTCCCGACATCATGGCTTTATTGGGTTATACTCTGATTTCACAGGGAAACAGTGATGGACTCGTCTATCTTAAGAAGTCAACCGATATGGATTTCAATGGAGAAAGCCGGAAATCGTTTATCAGGTTGTTTTTCTATAATAATCGATCATTTAATTCCGAGCAGTTTATGGCCTTTGTACTTCCGGCTCTTGTAGCAACCGCTCCACATGAACCATGGGTTAATAAACAGTGTCAGGAACTTTGGCTGATTGATTTCTGGGATGCGGAGATGGAGTTTTTTCTCATGCGCTTTAATGATCAGAGGGTGAATGAGGCTGATAAGTTGCTGGAAAAGTGGAATGATATTTCAGAAATGATTCCTGAATGGCATTTTATGAAAGCTATGTGCGAAACTGCCAGGGGAAATCGTGAAACGGCCATCGCTCATATGGAAAGGGCGGTTGCGATTGATCTGAACACGTTTGATTCCCATTATGGAAAAGGGAATTTGTTGTACATGCTTTCATGGATGTATTTTTTTGATGGCAAAGATGATGAGGGTTTGAAATGTATTGAAAGAGCCGCGCGAATGACGTCGCGAATTGATCTTTATTTGATGCATGCATTTTTTCTGGTTCGTCTGGGGCAACGCGGAAAGGCCGAAATAATTCTTTGCGATACAGAGTCGCTGGAATGTGAAAAAGAACCATGGGTCCAGCATTTCCAGGAGCTTTTTCACAATGGAGAAATGATGGAACGGATCGTTAAGGTGTCGGCTCTGAAACCATATGCGGCGTGGATGGCTTCGTTGGCCTGGATCATGTTCGAATGTGAAATGGATGATATGGGTTTGATTCATTTAGAGGCGTCAATAGATAATGATCCAGGTGCAGCTTTTATCTGGGAGGAACTGGGCGATTTGTTTTCGGTTTTACTGGACTATGAAAGTGCATTGACAGCCTATGAACGCTGTCTGGCTGTTTTTCCGGACAGGGTGAGCATCTTCATTAAAATGGGTGATGTTTATTATAAAAACGGGAATATGAAATCCGCTCAACTTGCTTATGAGACAGCAATAATTAAAGACCCCGAAAACAGTGTTGTTTTAGAGCATCTTCGCCGAATAGATAACCAAAAATAAGTGGTTATGTCGTTTCTTAAGAAGCTTTCTCAATTAATAGATTGATTTTTATCCAATGATCTCTTATGATGTTAACCATTCAGTCATTGAACGTTCTGAATACCCTCTTTGAAGTTGTTCATACTCGACCTGATGCAGACTCTGAATAATTTTTGTTTTTTTCGAATGTGATGTTGATAATTTTCTGTAATTGCCGATCCGGAGAGTTTTTTTGGATAACGGTTGATGTCATCTCTAACTATTTATAATGATATAAGAAATGCTAAATTCATTCGAATCAAAATACCTTCTGCCGACAAAAGAATACCGCTGTCTTTCACTGCTCTATGCAATCCATAATGAACCGAAAAGCAGCCAGAAAACCATTGGGGAAAAAACAAATTTAAGCAGCGCGATGGTGAATAATTATATTAAATGCTTTAAATCCAGTGGTTTGATTACGGTATCAGGGAAGACGAACAGAACGCAGAGCTATCATCTGACAGAAGAGGGGGAAAGAAATCTGGCCCAGTCTGTTCTCTCATATTCATCTGAAATCGTTCAACTTTATGCTGCCGTTAAGTGTGAGATCAAAGGGATGCTGAACGGTTTTTACGCAGAAGATGTGAGGACTGTGGTTTTGTTCGGGGCAGCCGATACGGCTGAAGTGGTCTATGCTGCCATAAAAGAGACGCAGCTTGTGGTGATCGGTATTGTTGACAGTGATATTTCCAAGCAAGGCAAAGTGTTTAACGGGCTCATCATTCAGAAGCCCGACCAGATTCTCACCATAAAACCGGATGCTGTCTTGATCACTTCTTTTGCACGTCAGGAAGAGATTTTCGATCAAATAAAGCACGTTGTGGGTGACAGTATTCATGTCAAGAAACTCTCGGACGTCAATACGGTCACTGTGCCTTATAAAGATAGAGGCTGATCATTTTTTATGTTTTACCATTCATTTAGTGAATGATCGCTTGGGTCGTTCATAAGCAGAGGGGCCATTGAAAGTACTTATCACCGGAATAACAGGGATGGCTGGAAGCCATATGGCTGAATACCTTACAGCTCTTGGGCGTTACGAGGTTCATGGGACCTACAGATGGCGGAGCAACCGCGAAAATATTGCAGGGGTTGAAAAGGACATCACGTTGCACGAGTGCGAACTTCGTGACCCCTATGCCGTGATTCGTCTGATGAAGTCGATCCGTCCTGATTTCGTCTACCATTTCGCCGCCCAGAGCAGTGTGGCATCAAGCTGGGGATCTCCCCAGGACACATTGATCAATAACACAACCGTTCAGATGAATGTTTTTGAAGCCTTACGACTTCTTGATATGGCGGATACCAGGGTTCTCGTCACGGGCAGCTCGGAAGAGTACGGTCTTGTCTACAAAGATGAACTTCCAGTCAATGAACTAAACCCGTTGAGGCCGATGAGCCCTTACGGGGTCAGCAAGATAACCCAGAGTGCACTGGCTTTTCAGTATTTTCAGAATTACGGTTTTCAGATTGTAAGGACAAGAACGTTTAATCACACAGGCCCGAGGCGAAGTGAAACGTTTGCCACATCAAATTTCGCAAAACAACTTGTCGAGATTGAACTCAAAAAGCGGGAGCCTGTGATCAACGTCGGTAATCTCGATGCAAAACGTGATTTTTCCGATATCCGCGATATTGTAAAAGCCTATCATCTCGCTATGCTGAAAGGGCAACCCGGCGAAGTTTATAATCTCGGGTCGGACCAATCCATCAGCATTCGGGACGTCTTGGATATGCTTATTGATATCAGCGGGTATGCGGTTGAATTAAAGACTGACCCTGAGAGATTGAGACCGTCCGATGTTGCGGAATTGAGGTGTGACAGCTCCAAATTCAGGAAGCTCACCGGCTGGGACCCTGAAATCCCCCTCCGCGAAACGCTGAAAGATCTTTTGTTTTACTGGCATGAGAAAATGTCAAAGCACAGTTACCATTATACGGGTGTGGAGGTAAATTAAGGGAAATGGACAGCGTCTCAAAAAAAATCACCATAGGCAAGGCTGAAATCAGTTATGATTCGGCGACTTATATTATTGCTGAAATCGGGATTAATCATAACGGTGAAGTGGACATGGCCAGAACTCTGATTGATTCCGCAGCTGATGCCGGTGCCAATGCTGTGAAATTTCAGAAACGTCACCTCCAAAGTCTCTATCATGACGACGTGCTTGATCATACCCAGCGCTTTGAACAGTATTTTCAGTACATGATTCCCATATTGAAGCGGGTGGAACTGGAAGAAAAAGATCACGAAACGCTTAAATGTTATGCCGAAAGCAAAGGACTTGAATACATCTGCACTCCTTTTGATGTCAAAAGCGCCGGATTTTTGGCGGAGCTTGGCGTCAATGCCTTTAAAATCTCTTCAGCGGATTTGACGAATCTTGAACTGATCGAATACTGTTCTTCTTTTGGCAAGCCTCTTCTTGTATCCACCGGCATGTCCTGGTGGGATGAAATAGAAAAAACGGTTGATCTTCTGCGTCGTTGTGGCTCGGAATTTGCTTTGCTCCATTGCCGAAGCGTTTATCCTGTGTGGCCCAGGGATGTTAACCTTCGAATGATCAACCGGTTAAGGGAATTCGGATGTCCGGTGGGTTATTCAGGCCATGATATTGGAATCACAATTCCTCTGGTTGCCGCATCCATGGGCGCCTGCATCATTGAAAAACACATTACTCTGAATAAGAGGCTCAGTGGACCGGATCATAAAATCAGTCTGGAACCCTTTGAATTGAAACGTCTGGTTCGTGATATCCGTGTGGCTGATCAGGCCATGGGAAAAACCAAACGGTTTTTACTACGAGGGGAAATCATCAACCGTGAATTGTTCGGGAAGTCATTGGTGGCAGCTTTGGATATATCCCCCGGCGACATTTTTACGCGAGATAAAATCATGGTCAAGGGGCCTGGAAAAGGTCTTTCGCCGAATCGCATGGATGATCTGATCGGGAAATCGTGTCATCGATTGATCAGGGCAGGGGACTACTTTACAGATGAAGACTTGTCCGAAGCGGAAGATAGCAATTTCAGTACTAAATTCCGCACGAAATGGGGCCTTATCGCACGATACGATGATTTTGAAACCATGGTATCTTTTTCTCCGAAAGTCATTGAATTTCATCTGACCGAAGAGGATCTCAATGTGAATTTCACACCGGTGCAGCAGTATCAGCAGGAACTGGTTGTTCATGCACCCGAGTACATCGGGGAAAAACTGATGGACCTGTGCAGTGCCGATGAAACCATACGCCGAGCATCCATTGATCTTGTTAACAAGACAATCATCGTGGGCCGGAAGCTCTCCGCTCATTTTTCAGGAACTCCTATTGTCATTGCACATCCCGGAGCCATGAGCATGAACGCAGTTTTAAACAAACAAAAGCTGAAAACAGCTCTTCTGGCTTCACTTAAAGATATCGACTGTCTTGGGGTTGAACTGATTTTTGAAAATCTTCCTCCCTATCCCTGGTATTTCGGAGGCGCATGGAAGGGTAATTATTTTATGAGCGCTGAAGAAATTTCAATTTTTTGTCAGGAAACAGGGATGAAAATCTGTTTTGACTTGTCGCACGCCGCCCTTTATTGCAATGCAAAAGAGAAAGATCTCTGCCAGTACATTGAAACGATTCTTC
Organism: Desulfobacteraceae bacterium; assembly: GCA_041660385.1. Taxonomy (GTDB): domain Bacteria; phylum Desulfobacterota; class Desulfobacteria; order Desulfobacterales; family Desulfolunaceae; genus DYJE01. The sequence goes on from JBAZWJ010000082.1 coordinate 23,183, forward strand.
CCCATACGCGCCATCTTCATCTTGCCGATGGATACGGCCTTGACGGAGAAGGTGTGCAACTGGGTGAAGGGGATATCGAACTGGACCAAGTGATGACGCTTTTTAAGGATTATCAGGGAAGCTGGGTGCCTGAAATTTGGCGTGGCCA
>JBAZWJ010000083.1:0-23182 GCA_041660385.1 Desulfobacteraceae bacterium
GTCATGCCCATCGGTCAGCGACAAGGAAAAAGCTTTGACATGCGCGACAGACTATGAAGTCCCAGCAAAAAAGCTGATTTCATCTATCCGATAGGAATTCACCCCTTCGTTTTCGAAATAACGTGCAACAGTAATCTGGTCATCTGTCCCCTTTACAGAGAGAATCAGATCATCGCCACTCTTGTGAACGTTCACATCCGAAGCAGAAATACCTTCACCAAAAACAAGGGTGTCTATCCTTCCTTGGGTTGCGTCATCGTTCATGATCCGGTCTTGACCAAATCCAACTTCAAAATAATAGGTGTCATTTCCTGCACTGCCTGCCAGACTGTCATTTCCCATGCCGCCAGTCATCAGGTCATTTCCAATTCCTCCAACAAGAGTGTCATCCCCTGCCCCACCTTGAAGTGTATCGTTACCCGCACCACCTTCAAGGTTATCGTTACCCTCCAAACCCGCAAACGTGTCATTCCCGTCACCACCTATCCGGTGATCATCTCCGGCCGTTCCCAGGGTGGTTAGAGTTTTAACATGGTCCGAATTCCAGACCGCACCGTCTTCAAATCGGATTTCATTGATACTGCCGCTTCCGCCAGCGGCAAAATACCCCTGAACGGTTATCTGATCATTCGTACCGGCGATTTTTAAAAGCAGATCATCATTGTTCTTTATGGCTACGATCTGTGATCCGGTTATACCTGCTCCGAACTCGATCACATCCATACGGTTCAACGCCGCATCACTATTTTTGATGGTATCCTGACCAAAACCCACTTCAAAGTGATAGGTGTCATTCCCGGCGCCACCAAAAAGACTGTCATTCCCGACTCCGCCTTCCAGTCTGTCATAACCTGTGCCGCCTTCCAGCCTGTCATCACCTGTGCCGCCTATCAACTGATCATCACCGCTATTGCCGTACAGAAGATCATTACCTGAATTCCCGTTCAGGATATCGTTTCCGGCTGCACCTTCAAGAGTGTCATGATCATTATCTCCCGAAAGAAGATCATCGCCTTCACCCCCGATCAGGTGATCATCACCGCTATTGCCATACAGAAGATCATTACCCGAATTCCCGTTAAGGTTGTCGTTTCCGATTCCCCCTTCAAGAGTGTCATGACCATTGTCACCCGAAAGAAGATCATCGCCTTCACCCCCGGTCAGGTGATCATTTCCTGAGCCTCCATACAACGTGTCGTTTCCTGATTCACCATCGATTGCATCATCCGTGTCATTTCCCGTAAGCACGTCATCCCCGGCCGTGGCTGTCAGTATCAATATCTTCACAAGCGCAACATTCCAGATCACCCCATCGGCAAAGCGAATTTCATCAACATGCCCACCTCCGTTTTCAACGAAGTACCCCATAACGGTGATCTGATCATCCGTTCCGACGACTTTAATAACCAGATCATCGTTTTTTCGTATTACCTTGACATCCGAATCGGTTATTTCCTCACCAAATTCAATCGCATCAATTCTATCTATGTCCGTGTCATAATTGTTAATGACGTCCTGACCAAACCCTGAGTCAAAATAATAAACGTCATTTCCGGCACCCCCTGCAAGATAGTCCTTCTCGGTCCCGCCTTCCAGCCAGTCATCACCGTCGTCCCCATTCAGATGATCATCTCCGCTTCCACCATATAAATAATCATCATCCGTTCCACCATGGAGGGTGTCGTTGTCATCATCACCATAAAGTTCGTCCAGACCGGAATCACCTTTCAAGATATCCTTTCCGTAACCACCTTCAAGAGTATCGTCGTCATTTCCACCCGATAACGTATCATTTCCTTCATTGCCGACCAGATAATCATAGCCACCGTTTCCGGTTATATTGTCGTTGCCTGAAAGACCCTCGATTGTATCTTCCGTGTCATAACCGATCAGTGTGTCGTTTCCGACCGTTCCGCTATAATTAAAGCTTCGGATATATAACTCATCCCAGATAACACCTTCGCTAAAACGGATTTCATGGATAACACCGTCACCGCTTGCAGCAAAAAACCCTTGAACCGTTATTTGATCATCCGTATCAATGACCTGCAAAATCAAATCATCATTACTCCTGAACCCTGCAACCAGAGATTCGTCCATTCCGGAAGGAAATTGAATGGCTTCATAAGGATTGTGTGTGGTATCCAGGTTACTGATGACCACCTGCCCGGTACCCGGCACATACCGGTACACATCATTCAATGTTCGCAAATACCTTTCATCCCAGGCCGTTCCGTCATCGAAGCATATTTCAGCGATGACACCATCCCCGTCGGATTGAAAGTAACCCAAAACGGTAAGGCTATCATTCGTAAGGGTATTATTTAAAATCAGGTCATCATTATTCCGCACGCATACGACATGAGATTCCTCAATCCCGGCACCAAATGTTATGGATTCAATGTCCACGTGGTCAGAGCCCAGATTGCTTATGACTTTGTTCCCAAATCCCGAGTCCAGGTAACATATTCCATTAATAATACCGCTTGCATTTGCGATAGGGCCGTGAAAGCCCTCAATATAGATACCCAGATCACCATTATCAAAATTATCAATTGTTATTCCATAACGGGGTGAAATAACTGTCTCCGTGTTGGGCATATACAAAAGTGTTTTTTCGAAACGGTTATATACGTAGTAACCCGACCCGTCATTACTCTGATATATATCGAAAGACCAACTTGCCTGCCGCAGCCAGGCCGGATATTTGTTCCAGTCCATCATGGTCCCACCAGTAAGCTCCCTGACATTGCTGATCTTGCCGGTGTTATCAAGTGTCGTATAATAAACTTTTCCAAACTCCGAGCCCAGTGGGGTTAATTCGTATGTATCTCTGATGACATCTCCGTCACATGCATAATACGTATCATAACCCGTTCCGCCATGCAGTTCATCGCCTTGGGCTGAAAGACTTAAAAGTTCACTTCCATGACCCAGTCCGATCAGTATGTCATTGCCTTCACCGCCTTTTAATATATCGGCCTTAGCCCCACCCACCAATACATCATCGCCGCCAAATCCTTTGATGGAATTATTATCGGCATCCATCCCAAGCAACAGGTCATTGCTGTTTTTTTTCCCCAATATCACTCGAAATATTCGTGGTATATACTCTAAATGCGATATCAACGGTCCTTGGGGTGTTGATGAAGCTCCACCGCCCGATGACCCTTGCGTAGGTTGTCTCCACCACGTCCACATATGTTCCGCTATAGGAATGGTAGCAGGATCAGGTGGTGAATAATTCAGATCATCGATTACCAATAAATTTTTTGTGATTTTCTTTGTTTGGATTGAACTGATGATTACCTGACCATCAATTGTATAATTCCCTATGTTTAGGCCTGAACGTCCGGTTCGCAATTCGATTAGTTTGTCGGCGGCTGGTAGGAAGGATTTTTGGAGTGAGACAATTTTCTCACCTGTGGGTAGTAAGCATGTAGCAAATCTTACATTTGCAGCAGAAATTTGGCTGGCATAATAATTATTCTCTCTGAAATACATCTCTTTTGTTTTAGATTTGTCTTTAAATAAATTATATATGTTTTCTGCTTCTTTGAGTTCAACATTTTTCGGGTCGTTAAAAAGGCCAAAAATCGTTGATTCAAAAAGTGTTCTTGTTTTTGTCCCTCCATCCGGCAATTTAGAATAATATCGCAATCCATACCAAAAAAGAGCTCTATTGTTTGTCTGTAATGCTTTAGAAAGGAATCCTTTTTTACTCCAAAACGAGTAACCGCGATATTGAAGTGAAAATAAAGCCATTCTTTCATATGATTTTGGAGTATACTGATTTGACACAGCGGAACTTATCTTCAATAATGAATCTTTAACAAATCCATCATACTTTGGAAGCATAACTTCCATAAATGTATTTTTCATTGCCTCTTTTGATTCATATGTGAAGTCCCTTCCAAGCTCCTTTTTTAGAGCTTCTTGGACTTGTAAATCAGTTGTCAGCACTTTCCCGTCATATGTATGGGAAGTTATGATATCTGTTAATGTTTGTCTCAGATTTTGAGGTACTTTAAGATCGTCAAATACTAGTTTACGAATATCCTCTACCTCAATATTAAATCCATACCCGATTGTAATTTTTTTTTTATTATCTTTTTTTGAATTATCCAAGTATGCAGCATAGCCTGGACCTTCAGCAATTTTAATAAATTCGAATATCGTATTATCCCAATTCGCTATTGACCGGGGTTTTATCTTGTAATCCGTCATACTCTCTCTCCATTATATTATAAAATCATTGATAAATTAGAATTTTTATTTTTGATTCAAAACCTGATGTCTTTCTTCAAATTCAGACGAACACACAACTTCTTTTTTGCCGTTTTTTATCTCCCATATTTCATGAAAAGGGATGGAGTAGGCTTTTGATTTCACGTCATATAAAATCCGGTCGTTATAAAGAAATGGCTTGTAATCAACGTCTATCGGATAACCCGAGCCGAATTGATACCTTTTGCCGATTCTTGTTTTATTATTAAATGGTAAATAGTTAAACTTCTTATGAACCCGAATAAATCCGCACAGTTCAGCATCCGTGCTATTACCCGGCTTCTCCGTTCTAATGATTTTATAGGTACAGATCTGCTTATTGATGTTCCCGGTCAATTTATTGACGGTTCCAATGTATCGGAATGATAGAACGTGCATTGGGTCATACGTGCAACGGACATAATAGACACCATCTCGGTAGGGGACGATGGCAATATCGTTAAACTCATCCACAATTTTCTCAAATTCCTCCCAATTATCGTATAATCCCGAAGAATTCCGTTCAATATCAACCCAAGAATTTGTGCCTTCTTTTAACATTTCAATCGCAGAAATCCAATGCGGCTTGGAACCATTCATTGTATTAAAACGATAAATCTTTTCTGTTTTACCGTCATTATCGATATCGCATAAGTGTGGGATAGCATCTTTTGATATGATTTTTTTAATATCAGGGTTTGTCATGTCACGACTCTCGGCTGGTACTGAGAGCATTTCATTCTGACAACCATTATTCGCACCTGTCACAATATACTCACAGATATTTTTGGACGTGTCTTTTGAGATGTTGTACTTCAGGTACCGTTCTACTCTTTCTATCCTGATTTTTGACCGATTCTTGTAAGTGAGAAAATGGCTTTCGATTTCTTTGGCCATTTTAATTTTTTCGGGATAAGTGAACAGATATCGCAACTTTTTATACAAGGCATCACCCAGGTTCAGATATGCTGGCGTTCTGTCAGGGGATAGGGTGATCACCCGTTTAAGGATTTTGATGCTCAGGTCGTTATCACTTTCATCTATCCGGTCAATAAGAAAAAATCCGTAATCGTTTAAGACACTTACATATTCGGAATCATTCATTCCATCAGGTTTTTTTTCAATGATCCGATCAACGCCGCCATCCCTGAGTGCTCTCATGGCATCAAAAGTATCATGTTCTGTTTTATAAATTTTCAGCGCTTTTTTATGTGCCGCAATGATATTCTTAACCTTCAGCGATTCATCCTCAGCAAAAGCATGGCAGCACATGACAGCCAACAAACCACACAAGCAGAGCGAAAAAACCCTTCGGGCGAAACGGGGTCGCATTGACACATCGAAATGGGGTCGATCGAAATGGGGTCGCATCTTTACTCTTGACAAATCGTCACCTGAAGCATCAACTATCTGTTTTAATGATAAATCCTTTTGCATATCAAACCTCAATTTTCATTGTAAAATTAATTCATGACAGAACCACGCCGCCATTCAGCCGTGTGAATAAATGTTTACCATTAGACCATTAGCCATTAGGGTCGGGCCACGATAACCAGCCAATATCATTTATTTTACCGCCAATAACCGCATCAAAATCAACCTTAAACATCACTTTTTACCCCCAAAAACCTACGTTTAAGAATCACATCCACGAATATACATTTTCTTGTGATTCATATTGATCACCCATTTTTATATCATCCGCTTCAACTGCATAGATGGCCTGCTCTTCACGAAGTTCGTGGCTTTCATGACCTGACTCGATAATCATTCGGCCTCTGGCTTTTGAATTCAAACTTTCTTTTATAGTTTCAAGGAACCCTCTGCTTCCCACCGCTATGCTTTGAGTCCATTTTTCCTGGCGTATGGAATTATTCGAGGTCAGGGCATCCGATATCCAGTTCATATGAGCGGCTTTTAAATGATCGACGCTGGGAAACTGTAAAAGATTCATTAAAGCTGAATGATCAATGATGCTGTACCGCTTTTTGGGATTCTGGATTTCATTGAACCCGCTGAATTCCCATTCCGAAGGAAGATTTACAACTCCGGCCCGGACCATGTTCATATCAATATAAATCAGGCACTGGATCAGATGATTATCACATTCAACTGCGGTGGCGTGGTATCTATCCTCCCAGAAAGCGCCCTTACGGTTCTTTCGTTGATTAAATTCCTGAGCCATTCGACCGGCCAGCAGTTTAATTGAATCCGGTATGACGTTCCTCCCACCCGCATCAAGCACAAGAAGATGAATGTGATTCGATGTAACCATGTAATTGAGAACACACATCCCATATCTTTTTTTTGATTCAAACAACCATTCAACCCATCTTCGTCTGTCCCTGTCGAACTTAAGCAAAAATTCTTTTTTGTGACAGCGATGGGTAATATGCCAAACATGACCAGGAAGATAATGCCTTTTTGCACGTGCCATCCGGGGTCCTCTCTTTTTTACTTTACCAGCGCGGAATCACGCGGAATCGGGGTCGAATCATTACCTTTGACAAATCTTCCATGCAACATCCAACTACTTGTTTTAATAATAAATTATTTTCCATATCAAACCACAATCATTCCTGTAAATATTTTTAGAATAGAACCACGAAACCATTTCATTGTGATCCACCCGGCCCATAAACCGCAAAATACCTATATTCCCAAAAACGGAAAAAATGGCCTGGTATTTGAATGGAATGATTTTTTATTTCAGGAAATAACCGACCCGTGGTCTTCGAAAGAGCCGGTGACAGGCTGTGCAGCTTTTTGAATGTTTTTTTCCCGTTGGTCGTCATCCTGTTCCACTTTCTCCCAATACATTGCCTTGCCGGACCCTATCTACCCAATGAAACAGGTATCCCGGCAATAAATTCGGTTAGATTTTCTTTATCTTCACCTCTGCAATGCACTGATGGAAAAAGATGCGCCCCCGCGACTTCTTTTTCACACTTGCTCAACCAGTCGATTCTTATTGAACAATAAACATTCTGTCAACAGATTATTCATTAGAATTGTGTGAGCAATAATTGAAACGTGTGAAGATCATAAAATTTCATGATAAACGTGGAAACATTATAATGGTATGATTTTTTAGGGAAAAGGTTCGCCGTTGGGCTTTAGATTATGCGGATGGATTATTCAGTATTCACAGCATCTTAGAGTGCAACTCGGTGTTCCAAGGACGATAAAATCGGAACATGGAATTCGTGAGCCCAATTCATCAGCCCAGATAACTCCTGAGATATGTGAGCTGGCGCTCAAGACACATGGGCTGGTCATAGTGTTCCATGACTGTTTGTCTTGCAGCTTGACGGATCGGGGTCATGGCGCTGGCATTATTCAGAACAAAGGATATTTTTTCAACAAGCTGTTCAGGGGAAAAGAAATCCACAAGAAAACCGTTGTGATTGTCCTGAACCACTTCGGCCACAGGCGGCGTGTTTGAGGCAATCAGGGCGCATCCGGCGGACATGGCTTCAAGCATGGACCATGAAAGTACGAACGGATAGGTTAAGTAAACATGTGCCGATGATGCCTGGAGAACATGAAGGTAGTGATGATAGGGCAGAAAGCCTGTGAAGTGGAGCCTCGTCATGTCGAAGTCGTATGTTTCAAGCATCAGCTCCTTGTATGTTTTTCCGTTTGACGGCTTGGGGCCGTAGCTTACGGTGTCTCTGCCGGATATCACCACATGGCAATCGGGCCGTTGTTTCAGAAGAAGGGACGCCGCTTCCATGAACTGGGGAAAACCCCGGTAAGGCTCCATGCCCCGTGTGGCATAGGTGACAATCTCTTTGCCCGGAGGGATATGGAGACCGATTCCGGGAATGGAAAGCCCGTTTACCGTTTCAGCGGGTTTGAAGAACGTAGTATCCACCCCGTCATGGATGGTCGTGAGTTTATCCTTGAATTCATGGGGGAACTGGCTTTTCTGCCATTCGGTGGGAACGATCCCGTCGTCGCAGGTATACAGATCAACAAGAAGATGGGAGTTCTTGATTCTTATGCTTGCCTGTGTATCCAGAGACAGAGGCTTCTTGCATCCAAAATCAGCGTCCGAATTTCGGCTATTGTAAAACCATTCAAAATACCCGATGAGGGGAACGCCCGGGAACACGTCTTTCATAAAACTGATGGGACCCCAGGAATGCCCGAAAATGATGTCCGGGACAAACCCGCTCTGTTTCAATTTAATGGCAAGGCGTGCGGCACACTGCCCATGGATGATCGATTCCTCGTAATCTTTCAGATACCTGTGAGCCTTTTCATCAACTTTTCGCGTCAATTCATAAACACCGGTGGTTATTCCATCCAGCTTCGCGTCTTTCTTATTGGTAAGAAAGGCGATCCTGTTTCCTTTATCCCTCATCAGATGGAGCAGGAGATGTCTGAATTGCGCAGGAAAGTTTCTATGTAAAAACAGTATGTTCATTACAGTACCTTTTAGCTTGTGCCGTATTTGAGGGATAGTGCTACCAGAAACAAGGGAACTGCACAAGGCATAACTGAGCGTTTAATATTTTACAGATTGAACGAGCCATCCCCATCCATCATCCATCCCCACGAAGGTCACCTTGTAGTTCGTTCATTCCAGCTCTGCAAGTGCGTCCTCGTGAGACATGACGCCGATACTCAACTTGTCATTATTATACATTCCCAGGTGACGCATGGCTGAATCAATGGCTTTGTTCTTGTCGTGAAACTTGATTCTGGTTACCCGGATGGTGGTATCACCGGTCATCCGCTCAGCGACTTCCATTGAACTGATCGCTGCTGTGTCTGCTTCATCCATTTCACTCAGAGATTTCAGATGCCCATCCGCTGTAAAGATCCTTTTGACGTTGAAGAAAATGATATGAGAAAGCTCTTTCAGAACAGCATCGGCTTTGAGCTGGGTTCGCTCTGATCGCTCTTTTATCGCAAACTCAATGGCTTCTCTGATTACCGGTTTCTGCATGTTCTCAGCTCCGATTCTAAACGCTGTCCTTTCTGAATACCCTGATCTCAGTGCGGCTTGAGTGGCGTTCAGATCTACGATGTATTCCTGAATGAATAATTTCTGTTTTGGTGTCATGCTTATCTCCTTATTCAAATGGCCTGTAATTTCTGGCCGGTTCTTTTTTTTAAGTTGGATACCAAACTCAAACCTTCAGATTTTTTCAGTTGTTCAAGACTCAGCCCGCGAGTCGGCAAAATATTTAAATAAGGGGACCAAGGCTCATGGTCCCTTATATTTATATAGGAAAAAATGAGCTTTGAGCTTGGTTGTAACTTGCTTGATTTATTGACTATTATTAAGCTCATTTGAAATTTGAGCTTAATACAAAATGAGCTTAATTTAATCAGCATAACAAACTGTATTTATTCGTTATTATGCCAAGCTCATTTTCAAGCTCACGTTTTAAGCTCATTTGAACTTGGGGAAAAATGAGCTTGATGGGCTTGGCAATCATGCTAAAATTTTTCGTACGGTGACAATTCGAAACCAACAAAAATGTGTTCGTTTTCAACGGCATACTCCCAACGTTCGATAATGTATTTTTTTTCACGAGCTATTTTGACGTGACGTTTTGATGTCGCAAAAGATAGCCCGGTTCGGTCCATGTATACCTTTGAAATTTCATCCTGATTTTTTGCAAAGCCCCCCATCTGCTGCAAGGTTCTGAACACCTCTTGACAGGTGTCAATCTCTTTTTGCTGCTTGTCGGTGGGTGCCCCGGATGAATCCACCACCCGAAAAATCAGATGGTCATCAAAACGTAGATACAATGGATCGAATCGTGGCCCGTTGTTGTTTTTTTCATGGGTGATTTTAACGCAAGGCCCACCATCCTTCGATTTGTCCAGGGTAAGGTGGATACGTGACCTCGCCCAGTCATGTATGGCACTGGCCCCCCGGAACAGCCCATCTTTTCCATCGTGATGCACAAGGATCGGAGTGACCCTGGCTTTCCGGGCAAACTTGGTAATCTGGTCCAGGACGTTTCTCATTTCACCATTGTCATTTTCATTTTTCCCGCCAAAATAGGATATGAACGGATCGATCACAACCACATCAATCCGTTTTCCCCTGGTGGCCTCGATGGTGTCAATCACATGACCCAGCCAATCCGTGAACACTCCATCACTGAACGACATACCGGACAGACAGACATCCCCGTCAATCTCCGGAATGAATATGTTTTCAAGCCCGGCCTTGAAACGGGAATCCCCTTCGCACATGGAATAGACACGTTGATATAATGCCGTCCGAGTGTTCTCGCTCTGGATGAACAGCGTGTTCCGTGTTCTATGTATGGGGAACTGATCAAAAAGAAGGGGATGAGAATTCCCTGGCTTCGTGAATGCCTGCCCACTTGCCATGAACATGGCCAGAAACATGGTCAGGAGAGACTTGCCGGTGCCGCCTGACGCATGAATCAGAACGTTGTCACCCTCACAAAACCACCCGTCAATGACCGGATTGAACTGTAAATGTTTTTTAAGAATTTCATGGAAATCAAAAAATTCAAACAACATTTTGGCGTTAATGCTTTCGCCTTTCAATGCGTTCGTTTCAGCCTGCATCACCCGAAGCCTGACAGCATTGCCGATTTCCATGATTTTAGCCTGATCATTGTCGGAAATGATTTTATCAACTTCTGTCTGGATTTCCGGGGCAATAATGTCGGTAGGTATGTCATCAAAATCTAATTTTTTAGGGTTGGGATTGTCGTCCTGGTCGTCATTCCCGTTTTCACTGTTCTGCATGGACTGTCACCCATCTTTTAAATGTTTGTAAAATCAAATTTGCCACCGGGTTGTCGGCCGTCGTGGAATCTCTTTAATATATGGTACGTGGTTTTTTCTGCGAATTCGGATCGGTATGTGTCGCCATTTGCCGGAAACCAGAGATGACGACATACGTCGCAGGTCAATATTTTCACTTTCCAGGGTTGCGCCATTGTGTTATACTCCTTAAATATTTTGAAATTACAGTTCATGAGCGCCCCACAGATTGCCGTCTGAGGGGCGTTCGCCGTTTTTAGAGACCGGATTAAATTTCCCGAAGCTCAGAGGCATATCTTTGCGAGATCCACCCCCAACCAGCATGTGTCACAGCAACCCGGTTTTTAATCCGCCCAAGGGTTCCTACTTCAAGCGTGAGATATCCCTATCCCCGGACAACTGCCATAGCTCGTGGTTCAATTTGGCCATCAATTCGAATCAATGCGCCGTTACGAATGAGGCAATCGATCAAGCTCCTATGCTGCAAGTTCGGATCTGTAGGTTTCGGCAATGTGCTCGATACCTCGGGGGGTGATGTAGACCTGATAATAAACTCGATTATTTGCCTCGCCGGTTTTCATGGCAAACAGGCCACGGGAAACAGCCGTCGCGTATGGTTCAAGCCGTCCTTGTCTTCGGAAAAGATACCCATCACGTTCAAGAATTTCGATCAGATCTTTTCTTTTATACTCAAGTGTTTTGGCAGTTTCGGTAAGAGTCTTCAAACCCTGTGCATCAACGTAGTCATCAACAAATTCAACCTTGGGGCGCTGCTCTTCGATTTGCCGGGCCTGATCTGCTGCAAGCTGCAATGCCTGTGCGAGAGTTTGGGGGATCTTGTGTTGAGCAGAGTATATGCCGGTTTTACGAATCGCCGGAAGGACTTCATGGGTGATCCAGCGTTTGAATTTTTTGGCTTCGGGTTTGTTTGACCTTATTACAAGGGAGTAGAGGCCTGGTTCGTTGATGGTCCAAACTGATCTGTTCTGACCTGATACCAGTAAAGTTTGTATCAGCTTTTCGTCATCCTCAAGACCGTTCAAGCTCATGCTTACATCTGATAATTCCAAAACGTCACAAGCATCTTTAGCAACCCACCACGGATCTCCGTTCTCATCCGTGATCGTTCTGACTTCTTTTTCCTGATAACTGAAAATTGTAATATCCATTATTTTTCTCCTTTTTAGTTTGAGGGTACGATTCGACAGGCCATGATTGCGGCGTCAACATCACTTTGCAGATATCGGACGCACCGATTCCATTTAATGTATGGGATGCCGTCGCCTGCGCCATTAGATCTTTTGTTTCGCAACGTCTGAACGCTGATGTTCATCTGCTCTGCCACCTGGACATCTGTAAGTAGGTTGTTGGGATTTTTTCTTAACTCTTCCTTTTGTTTTTCCTTGAACATCGCGCTTGGGTGGTTTTCCATCTGCTGGTTTTCCTTTCATGTATTGGTGTTTTCAATCAATGCTCTTGACATACCAGGGCTTATACCCCATTGTTTTCAAGGCTGTCTCGACCTTGTCGTGATGTGGGTCGATGGGTCGTGATGTGGGTCGAAGGTGGATTTTATAAATAAAAAAGGCCGATTTGCTTCTGTTGCAAATCGGCCTTTTATTGATCGGGTGTTCTGTATGGTTTTAGGGCTTTGAATGCTCCAGTACTATTTCAGCGCAAATTTTAGCAGATGGAATTTGTTGTTGTATTGTAGGATATTTGCCTATAATCGCTTCTTTAAACAATTCACCGATAAAATCCCGTTTCTTGTTCGAATCAGCATAGGCGTAGCTTAGATTAGATAGTATATCTGGGTTAAGATGTTTGTACTCTCCGTTAGAAACCTCAGTGTTCAATACACTGCTCCATTTTACGACTGCATCTGCACCAATGGATCCAGGAATATATTTCATAGTTGAGTTATATGCATTGACTATTTCACATGACATTTCAGTTAAAATGTTTTTATCAACACTGTTGATAAAACGATCTTTTTTTGAGATTTTGACTTCATCGGTAGAACCGAAAGATTCCACCGATGGCCCGGTCGTCGTCTCCGTTGTCTGATTAGATTGAAACAAGGCGCCGGGCATGGGCGCTTGCCTCAAAAGAACCGGATACTCATCAACAGGAATTCCTTTCGCATATTTCATCAAGTACGCCCTGATATCATCTGTTTTTAAGATAAGCCCATTATATCCCCTGTCAGCGAGGTATCCTGTTGAAACCTGTTGGGGCTTGTCCGACCCACTCACCCTGCTGTATTTGTCAATATGATCAGGAGTGAACCCATTATGGTTTTCTGGTATTGCGGTGGGGATATCAAGGAAACCATATGTGATACGACTCAGAAACATCAGCAATAGTTTAACCCGCCGGTCATTGTTTGAAAGGTCCCCAACATCACCCCTTATCGTGTCACATCCGAATCTTGTCCAGAGGTACGGAAGATGTTTTATTAAGAATTTTAAGTCATTAGCAAGAACATGAATCAGATGAAGACTGGCATCAATATAGCCTGTGCCCTTGGCGTTTTCGATTAATTCGGCAATGTTCATGTTTGAATCTGGTTTGCTCATGGTGCGTTCTGTTAACAGCCAGTGATTCGATTTTTCACTTATCCCCGACTGGGTGTTCCAAGGCTCCGGGTGTCCTTCGTCAAAAATGTCTTCTCCCGGCTGATTTATTGATGAACGCCAAAGGCTATAAAGATCAGAAGGCACAGGAACGTCATCTTCGTATGCATTCATCAAGTCTTTTTCAAAATCGCTTCCACTCGCTGGGCCTTCGGAGAATTGCCCCCAGAACTCAAGCATGATGTCTGTCTTTTTTTCAGGGAGTTTTTCTGTCTCGAATATCAGAATGTATTTGTCATCAAGACCTTCTTTATATGAAGGATTTTTATAAAGCCTGACTCTATTGATAAAAGGATACTTTGTAATCCACCTTTGAGCAGCGTCCACGAGCTTGTTATGTTTTAGTTCTGGGAAAAGGTCTGATTTTGAAATGTTTTGATCGCTCAATATCTTATCCTGTATAAAGATTGCTCTGATTGAATTGAAGGCCGGAGACGGTGAACCGAAATCACTTTTCACACAAGGTAATTAAGCTTGTATTATCCCGAAAGTTACTATGTCTTGTGATGGATAGAAGCTATCACCCCATTATATAGTATGTAAACACAATATTCATAATGATATCACAAACGAATTCATCGGGTTGACTACAGTCAACCAAATTGAAAAAGCCAGTTATTGATATGTAAAATTAAAACAGATGGTTAATTGATTTTGTTCGAAGAAGAATTTTTCTGATTTTGAACATAAAAAAAATCCCCATATCGGATGATGTGAATCATGACATGGGGATGAATTATGGTTTAGTTGCCGGTAACGAATATTACATGCACTACATAAAAACAGCCGGACTGCACATAAACCGCTCACTGAGTGCCTTGATCTGCAGTTTGTTCAACTCACGTTTCCCGTTGAGAACTTCTGAGACGACTCCGGGGCTTCCGATTTCCTGACGTTCAACCTCTTGTTGAACTATTTCCAAAATGGAACCGCTGCATCCCGTTGCAGTTCGCAGGTTTCGTGTTTGTAATCCAGATGCTTGTATATAGTCTTGTATAAAGTGGGACGGATACGGCAGCCTTGTTCATTTCGTCTTAAGTTTGAACATAAATAGGCAACATCTGTCACCCTCGCAAAAAGCAGCAGCGTCTATGGAGATTGAGCTGATCTTCGCTGATGAAGCTATGAAAAAGAAAATAGCTATCGGGAAGGATACCGGAAGAGGTCATAAAAAGGTTGTGGAAATCTTGCCACAACCTTTTGAGTCCAATGATAACTGTATCTTAGAAAAAAACACGACACATAGAACCACACCCGAACCGATCAAAGAACATGAAGTAAAAAATACACGAGACAAAGCGCCGAACTCGTCGGAGCCAACCCTCGGTATGTATCCGATGCAAAACGGATTCAAAAAACACATCCTGATAAATTTGAAGATATCGCATAAGGGGAAAAAAATGCCCGAGGGGTCTTGGAAAAGTAAGGCCAGACGTCCAGCCAATTACGAACCATCCAAGGGGCTATGTGCTTCTTTCATTGTCTGGCAAGGGGAAACGCGGACATGGAGCTTGATACAAACTTTATTTGTATCAGGTCGTGAAGCAGGTCAGCACTTCATTCGTATCAGACCACCCAACGGGCTAAGGAAAACTTAGGTCGTGGTGATCCTGAATATAACAGACGAGTTCTGACGACATCGGAAATGCTGTTATGGGTCCAAATCAAATTCCAACCTATTTTCCAACCTTGAAAACATGTGAACTGAATCGCAATGGATGGCAAATTCATTTTTATGTCCGGGTGATTATTATTATCATCAAATCAGAAAGCCGACTAAAATTTCATATGGGAAAGATATTTACCCGTGGATACCCTTGGATTTGTTGTGGGGGTTGGAAATAGGGTTGGAAAACAAAAAACGGGGAAACAAAAAAGGCCCTTGAATTTCTTCAAGAGCCTTGATTATCGAGTGGCGGGAGCGACGGGACTCGAACCCGCGACCTCCGGCGTGACAGGCCGGCGTTCTAACCAACTGAACTACACCCCCATACTTTGTCTTGAAAATTGGTGGGCGATGCAGGGCTTGAACCTGCGACTTCAACCTTGTAAGGGTTGCACTCTCCCAACTGAGTTAATCGCCCGAATTGCGCTGTTTGATATACTTCCAAAACGGAAGAATATTTAACAGGATAACTTTTCTTAGTCAAGGGAATATTCGTTATTTTCTTATTTTTACTGAATTGAACAAACGCGGTTCAACTCAATCCTTGAACAAAGGGTCATCATCCTTAATGATCAGAGAAGCTAAAAGTACTTCATCCAGATGTTCGACAAAGACAATTTCGATCTCTTTTGTAATAAAAGCAGGTATTTCCGACAAATCCTTTTCATTGTCTTTGGGAGCAATGACCTTTTTGATGCCTCCCCTGTGGGCTGCAAGGATTTTTTCCTTAAGCCCGCCAATGGGAAGAACTCGGCCACGCAACGTTATCTCACCTGTCATGGCCACATTCTTATCCACAGGTCTTTTGGTCAGGGCAGACACGATGGCAGTGCACATGGCAATACCGGCCGAAGGTCCGTCCTTGGGTATGGCTCCTTCCGGAACGTGGATATGGATGTCATTTTCCCCGTAAAAATTTTTGTCGATTTTCAAACGTTCCGATCGGGATCTAACATAACTCACGGCGGCCCTAGCAGATTCTTTCATCACATCACCCAGCTTCCCGGTGACGATGAGATTGCCCTTGCCCGGCATGAAAACTGTTTCGATGCAGAGTAGCTCTCCACCCACGGCTGTCCAGGCGAGACCGGTGACGATTCCGATCTGGTTTTTATCTTCCACCTGGGCGAAACGATAATGAGCCGGACCGAGATGTTTCTGGACTGTTTTCGAAGATACAGTGACTTTGCCGCTGTTATTTTTTTTGACTACCTCAAGGGCCGTTTTCCTGCATATCGCTGCAAGCTCACGCTCAAGATTCCGAACTCCGGCTTCCCTGGTATAGTCCCTGATGATGCTGTATATCGCCTTTTTTGAAAATATGACGTTTTCTATAGAAAGGCCGTTCGCTTTGATCTGCTTGGGTACAAGATAATCCCTGGCGATCTGGTATTTTTCGATTTCGGTGTAACCGGCAATGCGTATCACTTCCATTCTATCCTGGAGAGGAAGGGGAATGTCCGTTAACGTGTTGGCTGTGGTAATGAAAAGAATGTCGGATAAATCGTAATCCACATCAAGAAAATGGTCGCTAAACTTGTTGTTCTGCTCAGGATCCAGGACTTCAAGGAGAGCCGATGAGGGGTCTCCTCTGAAATCCATGCTCATTTTATCCACTTCATCCAGACAGAATACAGGGTTGTTTACCCCGGCTTTTTTGAGATTCTGAATGATTTTTCCAGGAAGTGCGCCGACGTAGGTTCTTCTGTGCCCACGAATTTCAGCTTCATCCCTTACTCCACCCAGAGAAATCCTTATGAATCGACGTCCTGTGGCACGCGCAACCGACTTGGCAAGCGATGTCTTGCCAACGCCTGGAGGTCCGACAAGGCAAAGAATAGGCCCCCTTATCTTATTGACCAGAGATTGAACGGCCAGGTATTCAAGAATTCGTTGTTTGGGTTTTTCAAGACCGAAATGGTCATCGTTCAGGATTTTTTCAGCTCTGTTCAGATCATGGCAGACCTTGCTCCGATTATACCAGGGAAGATCAAGAAGCCAGTCGATGTAATTTCTGACAACGCTCGCCTCGGCAGACATGGGCGACATCATTTTGAGCTTTTTGAATTCCTGTCTGATTTTAAATGTGGCTTCTTTCGATAAGCGTTTGGCGCTGATCCGTTTTTCAAGCTCCTGCATTTCATCATCAGCTGAATCTTCCGCGCCCATTTCACGTTTGATGGCTCGCATCTGTTCATTCAGATAATAATTTTTCTGGGTTTGTTCGATCTGATCCCTGACCCGCCCTTTAATTTTCTGTCCCATGGTGAAAATTTCACCTTCTCTTCGGATCAGTTTGAGAAGAAGGGTCAAACGATCACCCATATCAATGGCTTCGAGCAGCTGTTGCTTTTCGGTGACTTTGAATGCAATATGGGAAGAAATGGTGTCTGAAAGCTTAGATGGGTCTGTTATGGCCGATACTTTTGAAACAATGTCCTTTGAAATGCTTTTATTGATTTTACTGTACGATTCAAAGGCGTTTGTGACGGCACGGACCAGAGCTTCAATTTCCGGGCTCACTGTATCGTTCTCTATTATTGGTTCAATTTCAACCTTGAAAAAATCGTCACCACTGATGAACTTAACGATCTTCGCCCGGAATTTTCCTTCGACAAGCGCTTTTACAGTCCCATCGGGCAGTCTGAGAAGCTGAAGAATGGTTCCAACAGTCCCGGTGGTGTTAATGTCCTTTTCTTTCGGAGAATCCACTCCGGCAACTTTCTGAGTAGCCAGAAAAATGGTTTTATCCTTGTTCATTGCGTCCGCAAGGGCATTAACGGATTTTGCACGGCCCACAAAAAGAGGAACAACCATATGGGGGAAAACGACGATATCTCTCAGCGGCAAGATTGGGAGCACGATACTGGATTCATCCGAACCATCTTTGTTGAATATCTTTGGTATGTTTATCATATTGGTAATTGCTTCAAAAAGGACTTGAAAAAGCGTTTAAAAAAAGGACGATCCGCATCGTGTCAGCCGGATCATCGAGGCATGGTTTTCTGATTAATCCGCTTCTGATAGAGGAATCAGGCCTTTTTTTTTGAAGAACCGTAAATAATGATGGGTTCTTCCTCGTTCATGATCACATCTTCGCTGATAACACATTCTTCGACATTCTCGAGTGAGGGGATATCGTACATGATATCAAGCATGGAGTTTTCAAGAATAGCTCTGAGTCCACGAGCCCCTGATTTTCTTTTAACGGCGAGCTTGGCCACTGCCCGAAGGGCCTCATCGGTCAATCTTAACCGGACCCCTTCATATTCGAACAATTTTTGAAACTGCTTGGCAAGAGCGTTTTTGGGCTCAGTCAGTATCCGAACAAGAGAATCTTCGGTAAGTTCACCAAGCGTTGCCACCACTGGCAATCGACCTAAGAATTCAGGAATCAGCCCGTATTTTACAAGATCTTCGGTTTGAACGAACTTAAGCAGTTCTCCGAGGCTCTTGTTATCCTGTTTCTGCACGTTAGCCCCGAAACCCATGGCTTTCTTTCCGATACGCCTCTGGACGACTTTATCGAGACCGTTGAACGTACCACCACAGATAAAAAGTATGTTGGTGGTATCAACTTTCACAAAGTCCTGCTGAGGATGCTTTCTGCCGCCTTTGGGAGGGACGCTTGCTGTGGTTCCTTCGATGATTTTCAGAAGTGCCTGCTGAACGCCTTCACCTGAAACATCCCGTGTAATTGAAGGGTTGTCTGATTTCATGGCAATCTTGTCGATTTCGTCGATGTAGACAATTCCCCGCTCGGCTTTTTCCACATCATAATCAGCGTTCTGGAGAAGGGCGAGAATGATATTCTCCACATCTTCACCCACATAGCCTGCCTCGGTCAGGGTCGTTGCGTCGGCAATGGTGAACGGCACATCGAGAAAGCGGGCCAGTGTCTGGGCCAACAATGTTTTACCGCAACCTGTGGGGCCGATCAGTAGAATATTGCTTTTCTGAATTTCCACATCATCTGTGCGGATGGTTGCATCAAGCCGCTTGTAGTGGTTTCTTACAGCAACAGCCAGAATTTTTTTTGCGTGATCCTGCTCAATGACGTATTCATCAAGCATTCTCTTGATTTCACGGGGTGTCATCAGCTTTTCGGGACGGTCAATTTCTCTTGTGCTTTCGTCATCGATGATTTCCCCGCAAAGCTGAATGCACTCGTCACAAATGTACACACTTGGACCGGCGATGAGTTTTTTGACTTCCCTCTGATTCTTTCCGCAGAACGAACAGAAAAGTTTGTCGTTTCCTTCTCCATGATCTGTCATATCAATCCTCCGTTTTATCCAGAGTCTCCAACTCACCTCTGTTCGTTACGACATGGTCTATGATGCCGTAACTTTTTGCTTCTTCGCCGGACATGAAATAGTCGCGGTCTGTATCTTTTTTAACCCGTTTGATGTCCTGTTTTGTATGCGTGGCAAGCATCTGATTCAGGACTTCTTTCATCCGGAGGATTTCTTTGGCCTGGATTTCGATATCGGATGCCTGGCCTTGAACACCACCCAGCGGCTGATGAATCATGATACGGGAATTGGGGAGAGAATATCTTTTCCCGTTTGTCCCCGCAGCAAGAAGAAGGGACGCCATGCTTGCTGCCTGACCGATGCATACCGTTGAAATGTCCGGTTTGATGTACTGCATCGTATCGTATATGGCCATTCCTGCGGTGACGGACCCACCAGGTGAATTGATATAAAAATTAATGTCCTTTTCAGGATCATCGGACTCAAGAAACAAAAGTTGCGCCACGATGAGGTTCGCCACATCGTCTGTCACGGATGTTCCTAAAAAAATGATTCTATCTTTAAGAAGTCGGGAATAAATATCGTATGAACGCTCGCCCCGACTGGTCTGCTCGATCACGTATGGCATGGGTATCAATGACACGTTTTATCCTCCTTTGAAACACTATGGCGCAGTATTGAGCACTCGACTCAAATCTGATTGTATGAAATAACATTTTTTTCAAAATGTTAAATTTTTAGCGGATATGTTCCATCATGAAGTGAAACATATCCTGAAAACTATTCTGCGCCTTCTATCTGTTTAACTTCTTCTACACTGCTTTTTTCAATTATAAGCTTTAATGCCTTTTTTTCAAGCAATGTGTGTTTGAAATAATCTATTTTGTCGGGATTTGCTTTGTAAAATGATTTGATCGCTTCCACAGGCTGATTGATGGCTTTTGCCGTGTCCATGTATCCGGCGTCCAGTTCTTCATCGGTCAGTTCAATTTTTTCCTGTTTGATAATACCGCCAAGAATCAAATGGCGTCGGACTTGTTTTTCAGCAAGGCCGCTGTATTCTCCTTCGAGATCTTCCCGGGTTTTCCCGATCTGCTCAAAGGTTATGCCATTCATCATGAATGCTCTTTCTGCTTCGGCGATGATGCCAGCCAGTTCATAGCGGAGCATCATTTCAGGAATATCAAAACTCATTCTTTCAATCAGGGCCTGATAAATCTGCTCGTTCATATCTTGTTCGATACGTTTGTCATAACCGGATTTGAGGTTGTCCAT
Source organism: Desulfobacteraceae bacterium (assembly GCA_041660385.1). Classification (GTDB taxonomy): domain Bacteria; phylum Desulfobacterota; class Desulfobacteria; order Desulfobacterales; family Desulfolunaceae; genus DYJE01. The sequence goes on from JBAZWJ010000083.1 coordinate 20,868, forward strand.
GATCACGGTTTTGATTTCGTCCAGGGTGTTGTAATCGCCTACTTTCTTAGCGAATTCATCGTTGAGCTCTGGAAGGACTTCCTTCTGGATTGCATTCAGCTTAACCGTAAAAGAAACATTTTTTCCAGCCAGCGACTTGTTGATATAATCGGTGCTGTAATGGATGTCGAACACTTTCACATCACCCTGTTTCATTCCGATGAGCTGATCATCGAAATCTCTTGAAAGAACGGCAGAACCGATTTTGTGGCTGGAATTTTCCACCCTGGGTGTAGCGTCAAAGGTCTGCCCGTCAACAAGTCCTTCGTAATCAAGGAGTACAAAGTCGTTTTCTTCAGCAGGCCTGATTTCATCGATTTTTACTCGCTTTGCAAGGTTCTTGCGGATCATTTCAAGCTGAACGTTCACTTCCTCATCAGATGCATCGTAAATATTCTTTTTAATGTTGATGCCTGAGAAATCAATCTGCCCCAGATCAGGGAGCAGTTCAAGGGTGGCACTGTATTTATAAGAAGTTTTTGGATCAAGTTCGGTGGTATTGACAACTGGCTCTCCGATAAACATCAGTTTTTTATCCTGAATCACCTCGAAAAGGGTAGACTGTATCAGGGAGTTGACCACATCGGCATGTACATCGGATTTGAATTTTCTTTCAAGTACGGCCCTTGGGGCTTTACCCTGTCTGAACCCGTTGATTTTAGCAGTTTTTTTAAGATTATTGTAAGCCGTTTCCACCTGGCTTGCCACTTTGTCTTCAGGTACTTCAATATGCAGAATTTTCTTAACGGAATTCACATCTTCGATTGTTACTTGCATTATCATCCCTCTTTTTTCGGAGCCACTTTTTTAAGGCTCGTATCTTGGTGTTGTCGAGTTAGCGCTCTGCACATGCCCTTATATTAAGACATTTGATCTTCCATCTCCTTTGGATGGACAGCGGCAGAATAATAAAAAAACTGTTCAAACCATCTGTGTTTAATGATAACGTGACGGACAGTTCAAACAAGCAAACATGAATTAAAAAACTTTTTCGTTCAGCGAACCGGTTTTATGCCATTTTGACATTTAACCATAAAGCCAATTTGCAAAAGTAATATTAATCGAAAATGCTGTCAAGAAATTTGAAACGGTAACTTTGCTGACAGTGTTTCTTTCCATCATTTCGGACGCTTTATGATTTTCAACCTGAACCGATTCATTCATATTTTGTTCATCAGCATAATTTTTATTTGCTTGATGACCCCATGCTATTCCGAAGAAGAATCAACTCCTTTGGACAAGCCGATAGACAAGCCAGCAGTGAAACCGACAGTCATTCGAAAAATCATAGCCATTGATCCGGGGCATGGCGGAACGGATATGGGGGCTCTGGGAGTGGGGCTTACCAGGGAAAAAGATTTCACTCTTACGTTTGCCAAAATTCTTGAGACTAAATTAAAAAAAAAATTCAAAGTGGCCATGACCCGAAGAGGGGATACCCTTGTGGAACTGAGGAGCAGGACCGAATCGGCTAACAAAACCCGGGCGGACCTTTTAATCAGCCTTCACTCAGGCGGTAATTTTGTACACGAAACCCGTGGCGTTGGATTGTACTACCATGAATCGCAAGTGCCGTACGATGGAGGTGCAGATACAGTTCAGGTCGATAACAATCTCTCCCCAGGCGGAAGAACACCTGTCAGATGGAACAGGGTTCAGGGAAAATACATCTCTCTCAGCCGGACATTCGCCATGATTCTGAACGAACACCTTGCTGCAAATGCACCCAAAGGCGAACAACTGAAAATTTCCGTGATGGGTCTTCCGGCAATGGTTCTCGCTGGAGCCGACATGCCAGCCCTGCTGATTGAACTTGGCCAGCTGACCAACCCATCGGAAGAAAAACAGCTTAAAAACAAAGAATACCTTGCAACGATAGCGGACGGCATTTGTTCGGCCATTGAGACGTTCTTTGAACAATACCCGGAAAAAATGGTCCATACGTTTTGAAGAATCACATCTTAACGGTTCAAAACTGAACCTGGATTCTTTAAATGTTTGTGATGATTTATGGCTTGCAAGAAAATAAAAAGGATGCTAAATTCCCAGCTCTTCTTGAGCTTAGATTGAACGGGGCGTAGCGCAGTCTGGTAGCGCGCTTGCTTTGGGAGCAAGATGTCGCAGGTTCGAATCCTGCCGCCCCGACCATCCCTTTATAATAAACCTTCTATTTAGTGTCTGAACGGAAACGGTAGATTTTGGTCTGAGACAAGGCCGCAGAAAATTTTGACCGCAGGCGTAGCAGCGCTACGTCGAGGATCAAAATTTTCGAGAAC
>JBAZWJ010000084.1:0-21693 GCA_041660385.1 Desulfobacteraceae bacterium
GTGGATGCTGAGAGTCTTGTCGGCCACAAGGTAGAACCGTTCGGGCTGGCCCTGACTTTCCTTGATCCAGAACACCTGGGCCAGTGTCACGGCCTGGGCATAACCTTCGTTTTTGAACACGGCAAGGATTACGGAAAAACTGTTGTGGTCCCGCAAGGCCACGGATTTGGAAGCATGGCCGATGTCACTTCGTTCGGATTTGAAATGTCCCAGAACGTAGGATCGTAAGTTTCGTTCCCTCAGATCAGCTCCAGCGGCCTTGTTGTAAGCCACGCGGTGGGCAGGCACAAGAAGGGTGGTCACCGCATCAACCAGGGTGGATTTCCCGGAGCCGATATCCCCGGTCAAAAGCCCGTTCCGGCCGTTCAGATCCAGACGCCAGACTTTTTTATGGAAAGTTCCCCAGTTGAAAACCTCAAGTGTTTCAAGGCGGAAACCTGCAAGAGTGTCTGTGGTTGCAAAATCAAGGAGCTGTTCTTCCATGGTGCATCTTTCTTGTTCGTATTTGTTTAAAGAATATAATTAACATCAAAGCCCTACCCGCAGCGATGTCATTCCGGGCGGTGCAGTTTTAAGGCCCGGAATCCATGCCCCAAAGGGGCTGCGTCCTTCAGCCCAGGGTTGCGGCTTAGCCGCTTACCCTGGGTTATACGTCCGCCGATTCCAACAACACCAAAGGGGTTGCGTCGGTGGTGGCATGCAGTCGCAGGACGATGGGCACAACCCTGTTGGGGTTGTTGGCTTTGGTTTGTTATCCCAGGGTAGCGGCTTCGCCGCAACCCTGGGCTGTGATACGAAATCCCGTTGGGATTTTGAGTGGCACCCGCAGCAAAACCATTTAAATCTGCGTGGCCGCATATCGGTTGTCGCCCTCGTTCGGGAGAATCCCCGGAACGAGGAGCTGTTGCGCGATGCGATAGAACGTGTGGGGCATAGCTTAAGCCAACAGCATTGCCGCAAGCAACATTCCAGTTTTATTAACCCTATTAAATCACATCATCCGATCCATCCTCATCCGTGGCGGCCTGAATCATGTATTCTTTCAGTCGACCATCGAACTCGTTCAGCCATTGGGCGTCCACAAAGGCTTTCAGAATGCGGATCACCTCAATTTTGTCGGCCTGGCCTTTGAGTCTTCGGATAAAGCCAAGATCGGCGATTTTGCTTAAATGGGCGTCGATCTTGTCCACAAACCGGGCTTCGTTGCCCACGGTTGGAAAGAACACTTTGACGGCGTCCACAATTTCTTCCAGGGAAAGAATCAAACGTGTGTCGTTGCCTGCTGCATCGTTTTCTGCCATTTTTTTCCGGAGCGTGGCGATGACAAGACTCACCGGGTAGGACAACTGCCGCCGCCCCACAAGCCGGGGCAAGGGATCTTCATCCTCTTCCGGTTCACGGGTTTTCAGCCAGGCGTAACCCTCGGCTTCGTCCATCACCAGTTCAAGGCCAAGGACACGGACATAATCCCTCACGGCGATCTGGTTGTCTTCAAGTTGTTGAAACAGCCGTTCGTCATTCTCTCTGAACACCACCCCTTTCATCAGGGCGATGATCGGACGGGAGATACCGCCGTTGCTCAGTTTATCCGGTTGATTCATGGGTTCCATGGTCACCTGCTGAAGATTACAGCGGAGAATTCCGCCGACCGTTTCACCCCGTCGCTGTCGGTCCAACTGGCGCAGTGGATCACCGTGTCATCAAACTGGGCCTTTTCATCCTCACCGGCGATGGCAAGGTAAGTGACCAGTTCAGCCAGACCTCGTTCAAGGGGGTTTTCATTTAAAATATCGGGTAGCGTCACCTGATCCCTGGATTTCAGGGCTTTTCGAATGATCGCTTTTAGTTTCAATCTGTCTACGAAAATAGCGTTGAAAAGCACGTCCGACGGAATGTCTGACCCGTCTCCCAGATGAACAGTGGCGTCGATCACAGGTTTCAGGGGGATTTTGTAAAGGGGCCGTTCCATGGGAAGCGAAATGTGGGGGAAAGATTCATCGAGATCCATAAATTCTTTCTCCGGCATATGGTCGCGCAACTGAACAGCCTTGTTTTCGATGCTCTGGATCACCTGCATGATCCGCTTGTTTTCAAGAAACGCCTGATCGTCCAGATAACGCCGGAGCTGGCCGGACAACTTGGCCACAGTCCTCTGGGTGTGTTCACCCGCTTCAAGCCAGTCGTAGTGAACCCGTTTGAGCCGGATGTCCGGTTTCAAGGCTTTGACGGCGGCCAGTTCGAACACTTTGTGGAGAAGCAAGGATAGTTCCTCCTGCCGTGCCGGAGACATCAGAAGATCCCAGAAGGCGTTGAAACTCCGGCCCTGATCCGATTCGGCGATCACATCCCGCTCACCAAAGAAATCCTCCAGAAGCTCGCCCTTGCTGCCTTCCCAGAGTGCGATCTGTTCCCGGACTTTCTGATCGAGATTCCTGAAATTGAATTCCACTTCCCTGAAATCGCCCAGAAGCTCACGGGCTGTTTTGTTGATCTGCTGGAACCGGTCTTTCAGAGCCGTATCGTCCAGCACATCCACATGACCGGCCCTGACTCGGGCGAGCTCTTCTTCGATTTCCGCTTTGCGTCGTTCCAGTTCAAGAATCCGGACCGCTGCATCCACTTCCGCCCCTTGCACCATCTGGCGGAGCAGATCAAACACTGTCATCAACCGGGATTCGGTGCCGATAAACGGCCTCTGAACCAGATTTTCAAGCCAGCCCACCGCCTTTTCCACCGAAGGCATCAGATCGTAATGGACCTCGTCCGTTCCCTGGGGATAGAATTTTCTGAGCCAGCCTTTGTCGTCACCGGCCCAGTCATCAAGATAGGATTCGGCGCTCCGTGGAAAAGCATCTGCACCTTCCGTTTCACGAAGCGAATAAAGGACATCTTCAAGCGCTGAGGCAAGGTCGGACCGGGCCACGGTCCGCTGGTTGGGGGCGATAAACGCTTTATGTAAAAACGACGCGATCAGAGGGCTGTGGTCCGCCATCAACAGTCGCCAAGCCGGATGCTTTTTCCTCAACGTGGATAGAGTCGCGTAGTCGAATTCCATATGCTGTCAATCCCTGGTGATAACGTCTGAACCGTCATTAAATACTTTGTTTCATAGTAATTTTTTGATGTATCAGACCTGCCAGTTTCATACAAGAAAAATGCCATTAGGGATCAGGACAATCGCATATCTTTTTTAGGAGCTCGTTCCAGGCTTCGCACTCGTTCCGGGGATTCTCCCCGAAATATTGACCCGGAGGCTCCGCCTCCAAAGTTGCACATCACGGGCTGTTTTTTTTAAGGGTCACATATGACCAACGGTCAAATGCGCTCTTTTTTTATGGCTGAGACCAGCCTCCTCGAACGTGGTTATCAAACAGATAATTCTTATAAATCAGGATGATTGAGTGATTCACTCCCATTGTCGGAACGCTGGCACAATGATTGCCATCATACAGAGTTGTACTGGCTCGCTACCGTTTGGCTTCGATAATCCGGCCCGGAACCAAGTGGCGACACATGAAGATGCCGTTAAAAACAATACGCTCTTGCATCTGATGGCCGGAGGAAATCGTTTCGAGTTCGAGTAAAGGACAATATATGAAAACGAGCGCAGGTTTGTGGATTGACCATCGTAAGGCAGTGATTGTCACCGTTACGGGTAAGCAGTTGGAAACAAGAACGATCGAATCAAATGTGGAAAAGCATCCCGGACGGCATCCCGGAGAAAAATCGTCAACCCCCTATGAATCTCAAATGGTTCAAGCGGATGATCGACGTGATAGAAAATTTACGGGCAAACTAAACACCTATTACGATGAGATCGTTTCTGCTCTTCATGACGCGGAATCCATTCTGATATTTGGGCCGGGAGAGGCAAAAGGCGAGCTTACAAAACGTTTTAAAAAAGACAACCTGGAAGAACATATCGCAGCGGTAGAAACGGTTGATGAAATGACGGATCGTCAGATTACGGCCAAAGTCCGGGAATATTTCCTGTAACGGTTCGGGTTGGTTTCTTCCGTCTGCGGATGTGCCTGAATGGCCCTAAAAGGCGCCTTTATAACTAAAGGAGAGCGACTAACGATGAAACCAACTAAATCAAATTCTTTGTTTACCCGTTTTGCAAAGTCAACTGCACGTAAAACAGGACAGCCCATAGCCTTTATCATGGCGGTGTCGATCATCATTGTCTGGATCATCACAGGTCCATTGTTCAAATTCTGTGATACATGGCAACTGGTTATCAATACGGGTACGACTATTGTGACATTTCTTATGGTGTTTCTCATACAAAATACCCAGAACAGAGACTCTGCGGCAGTACAAATAAAACTGGACGAAATAATTCGAGCCATTGAAGGCGCCCATAATGCCCTGTTGGATTTGGAGGAACTGGATGAGAAAGAATTGGACAAAATTCGAATCAATTATGAGCAGTTAGCAACACAAGCCAGAAAAGATCTGGAGCAGGCTATGAGTGATACAGGGGTGCCGAAGATCTAAGCCTGATCAGAGGACAACTTCAGCGTAAAGGGTTTCGATCTTATTTTCCGTGAAGACCCGAACGCCCAGTTTTTCGAGGAGAGCAGCAGCAACGCCTTTACCCGGAATGCTGGTTCCTGTGAATGTTCCGTCGTAGATGCGGGTGTGGCCGCAGGAGGGACTGCCATCTTTCATGATGGCAAGAGAGATACCGTTCTCTTTCACGAGATCGGCGGCTTTGGAGGCTCCGAGGATAAAGCTGGCTGTCACGTCAACGTCGTCGCTTCGAACCACTTTCGCCAGTTCGCACAGAACGGCAGATCCATCGCCACCCTTTATTTCAGCTGGAAGTCTGGGAACCGGAAGCCCACCTTCCACTTCGGGACAGAAGGGGATAATCAGCCCTTTATCATTCAACTCTTTTAATTGTTCATGAACCGGGACAAGGGTCCCGTTGTATTTGACGAGATGCCCCATGAGGCAGGCACTGACAAGAATCTTCGGTCTCATGCGCTGTAAACCCCTTTGGCCTTGTCCATCTCTTCATTCAAATCCTGTTGAATGATCAGATACTCGTCGATAGTCTCCCTGAGATGCCTGACCAGAGGGGGTGACAGGGCTTCCTCGTTTTCTGGATGGGACATGTACCCTGACCGTGACGCAATGAGTTCGGCCAGCTGGATCATCCCCGTAATACTGGAAGGTTCCAGATCGTCTATGACCTTATGGTGATCTCTGATAGCAAACTGGACCACAGGCGGCAGCTTCCATTCTCTGGCCAGCCAGAAGCCTGTTTCCGAGTGGTTTGTGCCAAACACTTTGTTTTCATGATCGATAATGGAAACACCGTCCTGTTTGGAATCGGACATGGATTCGAACAGATCGGGGGCGGCCTGGAACTCCACCATAAGACCCACATCGTGCAGCAGACCGCTCAAAAAAGCGTCTTCACCTTTTTGATCGAAAATCCGTTCGCTGATCATCCGGCAGCAGAGACCGGTGGCAAGGCAGTGATTCCAAAGCGCTTTTCCTGAAAACCGTCCGGCTTTCATCTTGCCTTTGTAGATTTCCTTGAGAGCTTCGATGACCACCATGTTGCGGAGGTTGTTGAGCCCCATAATCGAAAGGGCATCCGAAAGGATTTCAACCTTTTCCGGCAAGGCGAAATAGGCGCTGTTCACCAGCTTGAAAACGCGCATGACAAGGGACGGGTCATGACGAATCACCTCTTCGTAATCCCGGACCATGCCCTCATCAGCCGAGAGCATTTTGATGAGCTTCATCGCCACATGGGGAAGGGTTTTGACCGCTTTGAATTTTGTAATGATGGCTTCTGAGCTTTTCATGATCTGTTCCGATAGATGGCTAAAATCTTTGTGGTTCTGCTCTGTTTCTCAGTTCATATGGCCTCCGGCAGCCCTGCCGGTCACCGGATGCATCAAACAGGTGAAACAATTATAACACAGCAACGAAAAAATCCATCAACAAATCAAAGACGTTCCCGTCATCTCCGACGGTTTTTCGATACCCATCACATGGAGAATCGTAGGAGCGATATCACCCAGGCAGCCTGTCCGCATGTGTGCATCTTTCAGGGTTTCCGACACAAGAATCAAAGGAACTTGGTTCAGGGTATGGGATGTGTGAGGACCGCCGTTTTCATCGGTCATCTGCTCGGAGTTGCCGTGATCTGCTGTGACGATGGTATCGCCACCGGTTTTTTTGAAGGCTTCGATCACCCGGCCCACACATGCATCCACGGTTTCAACAGCGGTGATAGCTGCGGAAATAACTCCGGTGTGGCCCACCATGTCCATATTGGCGAAGTTCACCACGATAAGATCGTAATTCCTCCCTTCAGAAAAGCGGCGCACCAGTTCATCGGCAACCTGGTTTGCGCTCATCTGGGGTATCAAGTCGTAAGTTGCGGCTTCCCGGGGCGACGGGATCATGCAGCGGTCTTCATTGTCGAAAGGGGTTTCTTCTCCGCCATTGAAAAAATAGGTCACATGGGCGTACTTTTCCGTTTCAGCAATGCGCAGCTGTTTTAAACCCAGCTTGCTGATGACCTCGCCCAGAATGCCCTGGAGTTTTACCGGGCCGAAAGCCACGGGGAGATCGAAGTTTTCGCTGTATAGAGACATGCAGACATAGCCGCAGAAGTTGGGTTTTTTCGCCCGATTAAAACCTTTGAAATCCTTTTCTGTAAACGCCCGGGTAATCTGCCTTGCCCTGTCTGCTCTGAAATTGAAAAAGATGAGACCGTCTCCGTCGGCCATGGCCGCAGAAGGCTCAAGCATGATGGGTTTAACAAATTCATCCGTTTCTCCCCGTTCATAAGCGTTTTCAACAGCTGCAATCGGATCTTGTTCAACAATACCCTGGCCTTCGGTGTAGAGGTTATAAGCTCTTTCCGTTCTGTCCCACCGGGTGTCCCTGTCCATGGCGTAATAACGGCCGCAGAGGGTGGCGATGCGGGCGGTTTTTTTCCCGGCGATAACCGACTGGATCTTGGTGATATAACCGCGCCCACTGTCTGGCGGTGTGTCCCGGCCATCAAGAATGGCATGGATCAGAATTTCGGAAAGCCCCATGTTTTCAGCCATTTCCACCAGCGCTAAAAGGTGGAGCAGCTGGCTGTGTACGCCACCATCGGAAACAAGGCCCATGATATGAAGACGAGAACCCCGGGATTTCACATCGTTCATCACATTTTTAAAGGCTGGATTTTCAAAAAAGGAACGATCGTAAATGGCTCGGTCAATGCGCAGAAGGGTCTGGTATACAGTCCGCCCCGCTCCGATGTTAAGATGGCCCACCTCAGAGTTCCCCATGACACCGTCTGGAAGTCCCACATCCGGTCCCGAACAGTCAAGCCGTGTGCTGGGGTATTCCGAGAAAAGCCTGTCAAGATTGGGGGTGCAAGCCATGGCCACGGCGTTGTTCTCCCGGGAAGGATTCAGCCCCCATCCGTCCAGAATCATCAGCATCACAGGTTTTGTTTTTTCCATGGTTTGCTCCTTAAACTCCGTTCAACAACTGTTTTTATGAGGGGCCAGAGAAAGCCTGTCGTTGGTCGGGTGGAGGAACGAAACCCGACAAATGCCCCCATCCTCAATTGGACGTTGGACGTTCGATGTTGGATGTTCAACGTTCATCTTTTAATTACTACACCGCCACATCTACCCGTCTGGCATCAGCCCACAATCCTTCCAGATTGTAAAACCGTCTGACCTCGTCGTAAAAAATATGGATGATCACGTCGCCGTAATCCAGAAGAACCCAGCGTCCTTCTTCAAGTCCGTCCACGCTGAAGGCTTTAACGCCAAGCTTTTTCATTTCCGTATCGATGTGCTTGCCGATGGATGACACCTGGCGTGTGGAGTTGCCGCTTGCTATGATGAAAGCATCGGTGTATGTCGTGAGCCCTCTCACATCAAGAGCTATCACGTCTTCCCCTTTACGTCCGGCGAGGGCTGTTATATAGGGTTTTAAAAAATTGTCTTTGTCGTTGTTCATCTGTAAAGTCCTTTGTTCCTGATGTACGCTTCCACTTCCGGCAGCAGAAAGGAAGACACATCCAGGTTGTTTTTAATGCGCTGCCTGATCTCCGTGGACGACTCGTCCCTTTGACTCACCTCGAACAGGTGAACAGGCTTATATGATTCGTGTCTGAAACATCCTTCAGACATGTTAAACCGATACCCTTTATCAATGGTGGACAGCAGATATTCTCCGGCTGATTCCACCATGTTTCCTGCAAGCCCCGGCCGCTTCATCACGATAAGCTGGGTCTCCGAAAGAATGTTCCTGTATGACCGCCAGGTGTGGATTTCGTTGAAAGCGTCTGTTCCCATGATCAGCATCAGTTGTTCATGGGGCTTTATCAATTCCATGAAATAACGGATAGTGTCTATGGTGTAAGATGGCCCCTGACGTTTAAGCTCCACATCCGATACCACAAAACCGGGCCTCGCTTCAAAGCAGAGTTGAGTCATGGTCAGACGGTCTTCTGCGCTTGAAACATGTTGACGCGTCTTGTGTGGCGGAACAGCCGAGGGGATCACCACCACTTTTTCAAGATCAAATCCTTCCTTGACATCCATGACAACACGCAGGTGCCCCAGGTGAACCGGATCAAAGGTTCCCCCAAAAAGACCGACCCGGGAAACGCCTTTTCCGGGCCGATGGCTGTGCTGTATGGTTTTGTTTTGTGTCACTTCTATAACATGAATCCCGGGAAAATTGTGAACATCCAACATCGAACACTGAACATCGAATTTTGAATGGTTGTGTCGCCATCAGTGAAGCGTGTTCGGGCGTTTTTGATCCAGCGAAGGAATTTTTAACGTCCAACGCCCAACGTCGAACGTCCAATAAAGGATCGGGTCATTTTGATGATGGAGTTACTCAATCATCCATGCCGACCCGTTCGTTATACCTTACTCTTTCTTCAATGATCCGCTCTCACTGCCGCAACCCATTGGACGTTGGATGTTGAGCGTTCGATGTTGGACGTTCATCTTTTATTTCCTTATTTGTCCATCTCCCAGAACAACAAACTTCGTAGTTGTCAACTCTTCCAGTCCCATGGGGCCAAAAGCATGGAGTTTGGATGTGCTGATGCCGATTTCTGCGCCAAGTCCCAGCTCGCCGCCGTCGTTGAAACGGGTGGAAGCGTTCACCATAACGGCTGAGGAATCCGCTTCACGGACAAAGCGTCGGGCTCTTTCATAATCTTTTGTTATAATGGATTCGGTGTGTTTGGAACCGTAAGCCGCAATGTGGGCCAGGGCTTCATCCATATCCGCCACCACTTTCACCGATATAATCAGGTCCAGGTATTCGGTTGACCAGTCTGCTTCATTTGCAGGTTCTGCATCAGGAACAAGGGCCATTGTTCTGGGGCAGCCTCGCATCACAACACCGGCGGTTTTAAATGCTTTTGCCATTTCGGGCAGGAAGGAATCCGCTTCGTCCTGATGAACAAGGAGTGTTTCCAGGGCGTTGCATACGCCGGGACGCTGGGCTTTGGCGTTCAGGCAGATGTTTTCGGCCATGGCATGGTCCGCACCTGTGTCCACGAATACGTGGCAGACCCCTTTGTAATGCTTGAGCACGGGAATTCTAGAATTTTCCACAACAGCCCGGATCAGACTTTCACCGCCCCGGGGAATGATCAGATCAATATATTCTTCCTGTTTGAGCAGAATGTTCACCGCTTCCCTGTCACGAACAGGAACAACCTGGGCCGCATGCTCAGGAAGGCCGCAGGCCACAAGAGCTTCCGTAATCAGAGCCGCAAGAGCCTGATTGGAATGAAGGGCTTCGGAACCGCCGCGAAGGATGATGGCATTGCCTGCTTTGAGGCAGAGACAGGCCGCATCAATGGTGACGTTGGGCCGTGATTCATAAATCATGGCGATAACACCCAGAGGAATCCGCATCCGGGAAATCTGAAGGCCGTTGGGCCGGGTCCATGTTTTTGTGATGGCACCTACAGGGTCTTCCAGTTTCACCACATCCCGAAGGCCATCGGCCATGGAAGCAATCACTTTATCCGACAGGGTCAGCCTGTCAATCATAGCATCGGTGAGACCCATTTCTCTGGCTCTATCAAGGTCTTTCCTGTTTTCGCTCTGAAGTTTTTCTTTATTTTTTTCAATGCTGTCCGCAAGGACAAGAAGGGCTTTGTTTTTCTGTTCGGCTGTCAGACAGGCCATCTGGCCGGCCGCCTTCTTCGCTTTTTCAGCCATGTCCTTGATAATCTGTTCAATGCTCATGCCAGCATTCATCATTTTATTCTCCCGTCAAAGCGAGGTTGTCCCGGTGAACCACCTCGTCGTATTCTTTATGCCCCAGGCTCTGTTCGATGTTACGGCTGTTGAGGCCCTTGATCGTATCGATATCCATGGAACTGTAGTTCACAAGTCCCACACCGATCACCCGGTTTTCACTGTCTTTTATTTCCACAGGTGCACCCATGCCGAACTCACCCTGAACACGTGTGATGCCACTGGGAAGAAGGCTTTTGCCCCTGTTTTTCACCGCTTCAGCCGCTCCATTGTCAAGGTAAAGAACGCCTTTGGGTTTGGAGTTGAAGGCGATCCAGCCTTTGCGGCTGCCCAGACGCTCGTGTTTCGGTCTGAAAAACGTCCCTTTGTCTTTGCCTTGAAAAAGGTCATCCAGAATGTTCGGATCTTTTCCTGATGCGATGATCATGGGGATGCCCGATGCGATCATCTTCCGGGCCGCTTTGATTTTCGTCAGCATGCCCCCGGTTCCAAGAGAACCTGCACCGCCCGCCAGATCTTCGATATGTTTTCCGATGCTGACCAGTTCCCTGATCCTTTGGGCATCGGAAAACTGCCGTGGGTCTTTGTCGTACAAACCATCGATGTCGGTGAGATTGATCAAAAGATCCGCTTCGAGGAGAAGGGCCACACGTGCCGAAAGACTATCGTTGTCACCGAATTTGATTTCGGCCACAGCCACGGTGTCGTTTTCGTTGATGATGGGAAGAACGCCCCAGTCAAGAAGGGTACTCATGGTGTTCCGGGCGTTCAGATAGCGCTTTCTGTTGCTCAGATCTTCGTCGGTTAAAAGAATCTGGGCCACGTGCTTTCCGTGTTTTGAAAAAGCCATTTCATATTCGTGAATCAGACCGGCCTGACCGATGGCCGCAGCAGCCTGTTTTTCGGGCATTTTATCAGGCCGTTTGGGAAGGCCGATTTTTTTTACGCCGGAGGCAACAGCACCGGAGCTGACAAGAATGACTTCCCGCCTCTTGTCCATCTGGGCGCTGATCTGCCGGGCAAGGGACGCGATGATATCAAGGTCAAGCCCAAGGTCACGGGTAAGGACGCCGCTTCCCACCTTGACCACGATGCGTTTTGCTTTAGCGATGTTTTTTTTGATGTCAGAGCTCATCTTCCGGGTCATCTTCTGGTTGTTCATCTTCTCGATGCTCATCTTCACGCTTTACCATTTCGGCAAGTTTTTCTTTAAGCTCGGCCACACCTTTTGTGGTGGCGGCGGAAATGCGGAAAACTTCCACATCGCCCAGAGCACTCTGAAAAAAATCCGAAAGTTCCGGTGCACCGGGAACGTCCATCTTGTTGAGGACCAGAATCTGCTCTTTTGCAGCTAAGGTTTTGCTGTAAAGTGCGAGTTCGTTGTTCAGCGTATTGTAATCTTTGAGCGGATCATCCGGGTCTATGGCAGAAGCGTCAATGAGGTGAAGCAGGAACTTGTTTCGTTCCGCGTGCTTCAAAAATTGAATTCCGAGACCCTGGCCTGTGTGGGCACCTTCGATGAGTCCGGGAATATCAGCCACAGCAAAAGGTTCGCCCCACCCATGCTGAACCATACCGATGTTGGGAATAAGTGTGGTGAAAGGGTAGGCGGCAATCTTAGGCCGTGCTGATGAAATAACGCTGATCAGGGTTGATTTGCCTGCGTTGGGAAGACCGATGATCCCTATGTCCGCAAGAAGCTTCAATTCAAGCTTCAGCTCCAGCAGGGCTCCGGGTTCACCGGGCTGCGCAAATCTGGGAACCCTGTTCCGGGATGTGGCAAAGCGACTGTTGCCACGTCCGCCACGTCCGCCCTTGGCAATGACCAGTTCATCTCCGTCGTTGACGAAATCATGGATGGCCTCGCCGGTTTCACAATCGGTCACAAGAGTGCCGACAGGGAGTTCGACAAGAATGTCTTCTCCCTTTCTGCCATGTCTCTGCTGACCCTCTCCGGGTCTTCCGCTTTCGGCCACAATGTTGCGACGGTGACGGAATTCGTAGAGGGTCCTTCTACTGCCGACAGCCCTTAATGTAACACTGCCGCCATCACCACCATCCCCGCCATCCGGGCCGCCACGTTCGACGAACTTCTCCCGGCGGAAGCTGACGCATCCTTTTCCGCCATTGCCGGACTGGATAGTAATGATTGCTTCATCTATGAATTTCACGCTGCGTCATAAACACTAACTTTTTTGCGTTTCCGACCCAGTTTTTCGAAAGTTACCACGCCGTCGATCAATGCAAAAAGAGTGTAGTCCTTTCCCACACCCACGTTATTACCAGCGTGGATGGAGGTGCCCACCTGGCGAACAAGAATATTTCCTGCAAGGACGGATTCACCGCCAAAACGTTTAACACCGCGTCGTTGGGCGTTACTGTCGCGACCGTTTTTGGTACTGCCGCCCGCTTTTTTATGTGCCATGTTTAAATACTCCTTTTAAGCATCCCGGAATTATAATTAAAAAAACCGGAATGGCTGAAATCAGGCTTAAGATTAAGCTTTAATACTGTCGATTTTCACCGATGTAAACATCTGGCGATGACCCACTTTACGGCGGGAATGTTTACGCCGTTTGTATTTGAAAGCGATAATCTTTTTCTCTTTACCCTGTTGAACGATATGTCCGCTGACAACAGCTCCATCAAGAATGGGCCGTCCCAGTGTCACGTTTTCTCCATCGGAATACATCAGAACGCTGTCAAAGGAAATTGGAGCACCTACATCGCCATCCAATTTTTCCACACGAAGGACTTCGCCTTCCTGGACTTTATACTGCTTTCCGCCGGTTGAAACCACAGCATACATCATCTCTAATCTCCCGTTTTTTCTTTATTATCAGGTCGTAAAGACCTCGGATTTAAAAACCTAACTATTTTAGACTGTTTCAATTGATTGTCAAGTGAAAATATGGGTTCACCATCAAAAAGCGAACCACAACGTTATCCGGCGGGCTTGACCAGTTGAGACGCATGGACCAGGTGTACCCGGTTGCTGAGACGGGGGTATTCTTCCACCAGCATCTCATAGGTTTCCGTATGGGGATGCCCGATCCCAATGGCCTGGCCGTTTCTTTCAGCTTGACGGATGAGTTTCCGTATCTGCTGCCGTATCGTTTCCCTGTCCTGGCTATGGTCAAGAAACACATCCCGCTCGCCATATGAAATCTGGAGAAGTGCCGCCGAAGGCCTGCACACCGATTTGGGCGATGTGCGGCTGTCGATAAAGAAAAGCCCTTTTTTTCTAAGTACCGTAAAAATCTGGTACATCTTCGTGGATTCCGATGTCAGCCGTGAACCCATATGGTTGTTCACTCCCACCGCATCCGGAACAGATTCCAGGGCTTCATGCAATTTTTCAAGCATGGTATCCGTATCCTGGCTCATGAGAAGGGCTCCAGGGCCAGGGTTTACTTTAGGGTATTCCATGGGCTCCATGGGCAGATGGAGCATGACTTCAATGCCCTGTTTATGGGCATAGGCCGAAATTTCCCGCCGATGGGGGCTGTGGGGTAGAATGGAAAAGGTCAGCCCTGAATCGATGGCCGCAAGTTTCTGGGCTATGGGCCGGTCATAACCAATATCATCAATGATCAATGCAGCCACAGGCAGCGAATCCCTGTTTACCGGAGGCGTGTCCGGGCTGTCATTCACCACGGCTGGCTCGTCCGCGTCAGGATGATCGTCGGACGGATCGGCGCTTTCGTCCTTATAGGACTCAATCTGTCGATCCTTTTTAACATGTGAGCTGCTCTCATGCTTCGGGAACACCTCGTAACGTGTTTTTCCCTTTTCCACATCGGGTGGGAAAAAATGACGGATAACAAGCCCCGAGGCCACTACGATAAGTACAAGAAGAAAAATCCCCGTAAGAGCTTTCAAAAACGAAGATCCTTGAACCCCGTGGGCACTTTGACCGGATTTCCTTCGCCGGGGTGCCGCTTTAGATGCTCCGGTTGACGTTCTTCGTGCTGAACTTCCCGATGCAGTTTTCTTATTCGGCCGATTCGTTTTTGCCATTGTGCCTCACATCCTCTTCACATACTTGAAGGACCATCTAATACAGCACCTGATATGAATTATCAACCTTATCCTTTTTTAAAATAATCGACTCTGAAACCAGCAATTCCCGGTGAACGCTGAGATGCTTTGTAGGTCGGGCTCTCGCCCGACACAGGTGTCGGGCGAGAGCCCGACCTACGGCTCTGTCGCCGGAAATAGCCGTATCTCCGTTTCCGTTCACCGGGAATTGCTGCTCTGAAACCGACCTGTGATCGTCGAGTTTCATTCGATTAAAAAATAAGCGAAACGTTCTCCATAAGAATTAATTCTAACATGTTGAAATACCCATGGTCTCAGTAGTCTGTATTCATGAGACTGGTATCAATAATTCTATATTGATTGTTTTCAGGCACTTCTTGTGTTACTGATACAAACCACAAATCGATCTATCTATAAATAATAATTTCAAATCTGAATGAGTGGGTTCGATAGTTGTCCAACTTTGTGTCAATTATTTTTTAAGTACGCTCACAAACCAATCAAATGATACCGCAGGCTTTGCCAATGAAAGACATGGAAAAACTCAAGCAGGCTGAAGAAGTGCTGCTTAAGGCGGGAGCCTTGCAGAACGCTATTTTTAACAGCGCTAACTTTTCAAGTATTGCCACTGATGCCAAGGGCGTCATTCAGATATTCAACGTGGGTGCGGAGCGCATGCTGGGTTACACAGCTGACGATGTGTTGAACCAGATCACCCCGGCTGATATTTCCGATCCCCAGGAAGTGATCGCACGGGCCGAAGCGCTGAGCGCTGAGCTTGAAACCCCGATTACGCCGGGTTTCGAGGCATTGGTGTTCAAGGCCTCACGGGGCATTGAGGATATTTACGAGCTGACGTATATCCGAAAAGACGGCAGCCGTTTTCCGGCCGTTGTGTCAGTCACGGCGCTACGAGACGAGCAAAACGCCATCATTGGTTATCTTTTGATCGGCACGGACAACACGGCCCGCAAGAAGGCAGAAGACGCGCTGCTAAAGGCGGGAGCCTTGCAGAGCGCGATTTTCAACAGCGCCAATTTTTCGAGTATTGCCACCGATGCCAAGGGAGTTATCCAGATCTTCAACGTGGGTGCGGAGCGCATGCTGGGTTACACGGCTGCCGAAGTGATGAACCAAATCACCCCGGCTGATATTTCCGATCCTCAGGAAGTGATTGCACGGGCCGAAGCGTTGAGTGTTGAGCTTGAAACCCCGATTACGCCCGGTTTTGAGGCATTGGTGTTCAAAGCTTCACGGGGCATTGAAGATATCTACGAGCTGACGTATATCCGTAAGGATGGCACCCGTTTTCCGGCCGTTGTGTCTGTGACGGCGTTGCGTGACGAACAAAACGCCATCATTGGTTATCTGCTGATCGGCACGGACAATACCGCGCGCAAGCAGGTCGAAGCCGAGCGACAGCATTTGATTGAGATTCAGGCTGAGACAAATAAACAACTCCATCAGGCCAACGTCACATTGAGGGACAGCGAGGAAAAGCTTTCGGTGACGCTCAACTCCATTGGCGATGGAGTGATAACCACCGATACCGAAGCACGTGTCACACTCATGAATCCCCTTGCTGAAAAGCTTACCGGCTGGACGCAGGCTGACGCCAGCGGTCGTCCGGTCCATGAAATTTTTTGCATCATAAACAAAGATACCCGTCAACCCGCGTCCATTCCGGTAATGGACGTCCTGGCGCATGGTACGATACAGAATCTAGCCAACCACACCGTCCTGATTGCACGCGATGGCAGTGAATGCGATATTGCTGACAGTTGCGCACCGATTCGCGACCGCGATGGTGTGGTGATCGGTTCTGTTCTGGTTTTCCGTGATGTCACCGAGGAATATAAAGTGCAGCACGCCTTGAGCGTGCAACGGATTGAGCTGGAGACTCAAAATGACGAATTGTGTAAGTCTCAAGAATTATTAGATATATCCAGGGTTCGTTATTTCGACCTCTATGATATGGCCCCGGTGGGCTATTGCACCCTAAGCAGGCAGGGGCTGATCCTCGAGGCCAACTTTACAGCCGCCAACTTGATGGGCATGACACGGGATACTCTGGTCAAACGGCCGATTGTCAGTTTTATTTTCAATAAAGATGCAGACAGATATCACCTGATGCATAAACAGCTGGTTGAGACCGAGGAGCCTCAGGCATCCGAATTCCAGATGATCAAGACTGACGGGACGACGTTCTGGGTGTATCTGTCCGCGACCACTGCGGCGGTCGATGGCGATCTGGTCATTCGCATCGTGATGACGGATATCACCGCACGAAAAGAGATCGAAGAAGATCAGAAGCTGCTCGGCCAGCGTCTGCGCGACCATCAGTTTTACACACGTTCCCTGTTTGAATCCAACATCGACGCGCTGATGACAACTGATCCGTCCGGCATCATCACCGACGTCAACAAACAGATGGAGACGCTCACCGATTGTACGCGCGACGAATTGATCGGTGCGCCGTTTAAAAATTACTTTACTGATCCGGAGCGGGCCGAGGCAAGCATCAAACTTGTGCTAAGTGAAAAAAAGATTATTGACTATGAGCTGACCGCTTGTACAAGGGCCGGAAAGGAAACGGTGGTGTCTTTCAATGCCACCACGTTTTTCGATCGGGACAGACGACTTCAGGGCGTGTTCGCCGCTGCGCGTGATGTCACGGACCGAAAGCTCCTGGATCAGGTGCTGGAGGAAAAGACCGTCGAGCTTTCGAACGCCAAGATTGTGGCGGAAAATGCCAACCTCGCCAAATCGGATTTCCTTTCCAACATGAGCCATGAGATCCGAACACCGATGAACGCCATCATTGGTATGGCCTTCCTGGCGTTGAAGACCGAGCTGACGACCCACCAGCGCGACTATATCAAGAAGATCATGGTTTCCAGCCGACACCTGCTCAACATCATCAACGATATTCTTGACTTCTCGAAAATTGAAGAGGGTAAGCTGATGGTTGAGCATACCGAATTCGAACTGGAGAAGGTGCTTGACAAAGTGGCCAATCTGATCGGCGAGAAGACAGCTGGAAAGGGGCTGGAACTGGTCTTCGACGTGGATAAGAACGTGCCGCCCAACCTGATCGGCGATCCGCTGCGACTGGGTCAGATTCTTATCAACTACACAAACAATGCGATCACGTTCACAGAACAGGGAGAAATTGACATTCTCATCCGTCTTGTGGAACAGACTGAAGAGGATGCTCTTATTTACTTCGCCGTACGCGACACGGGCACCGGTTTGACGGAGGAACAGATAGGGCGTTTGTTCCAGCGATTTTCCCAGGCCGACACCTCGACCACCCGTGAATTTGGTGGCACGGGCTTAGGACTGGCCATTTCCAAGAAGCTCGCCGAACTGATGGGCGGTGAGGTGGGCGTGACCAGCGAACCCGGCAAGGGAAGTACCTTCTGGTTTACGGCACGTATGGGCAAAGGCGTTGAGCGGCCCAATAAACTGGTGCTGTCATCCAACATGCAGGGCAAACGCGTGCTGGTGGTTGACGACAACGAGAACGCCTGCCAGGTGCTGGGCGACCTGCTTGGCTTTATGAGCTTCAAGGTCGATAAGGTCGAGTCAGGCAAAAAGGCCATTAGTGCCGTGGATCTTGGTGATGCCGAGGGCATGCCCTATGAGATTGTGTTCCTTGACTGGCAAATGCCGGGCATGGATGGCAACGAGACGGCCAGGAAGATAAGGGAGCTTTCGCTCAGCCATAGGCCACACATGATCATGGTGACCGGTTTTGGCCGCGAGGAAGTTATTACGGGTGCGGAGGAAGCAGGCATCGAGAATGTATTGATCAAGCCTGTCAATGCTTCGGTTCTTTTTGACAGCGTGATACGCGTTCTGGGAGGCGTCGAGGATGGCGTGCGAACCATCGGGGATGCGCCGACCGAGACCTTCGGAAAACTTGCCTCCATCAAGGGTTCCCGCATTCTGCTGGTGGAAGACAACGATCTCAACCAGGAAGTGGCTATGGAATTGCTGCGTGATGCCGGTTTCATTGTGGATCTGGCTGAGAACGGCAAAATCGCTCTGGATATGGTCAGGGCCGCTGATTACCACATCGTGCTGATGGATATGCAGATGCCGGTGATGGACGGCGTGACGGCGACCAGGTTGATACGAAAGGACGAGAGATTTAAGGATCTTCCGGTGGTGGCGATGACCGCCAATGCCATGCAGGAAGATTGCGACCGCTGTATGGCGGCGGGCATGAACGATCATGTGGCCAAGCCCATCGAACCCGAAAATCTGTGGAAGGCGTTGCTCAAATGGATCAAGCCGGAACATTCCACAGCCGCAGCGGTAATGGTGAAGCCAGCAGTGCAAGATATCCACCTGCCATCCGGCATCAAAGGGCTTGATACGGCCAACGGGCTTGCCCGTGTGCTCGGCAAGAAGCCGCTCTACCTCTCAATGCTGCGCAAGTTCGTCGTCGGGCAGAAATCCATCGTGGGGGATATTCTCAAAGAGCTGGAGCTCAACTCTTTCGATACCGCAGAGCGCTACGCCCACACGCTCAAGGGCGTTTCAGGTACCATAGGCGCCACCGGCCTGCAACAGTTGGCGGAAAATCTTGAGACAGCGATCAAAGAACGCCAGCCGAACGAGACGGTCAAAGCCCGGCTCGACGAGTTGAAGATGCCCCTTGAGTCTCTTATCACCCAACTGGAACAACAGATACCGGTGGAATCTGTCAAGACGGCTGTCACGGTGGCTCCGGAACAACTGATCGTTATCTGTGACATCCTTGCGGCCATGCTGGCTGACAATGACGCAGAGGCGGTTGATGTGCTGGCTTCGAATGCAAACCTGCTTAACACGGTTTTTCCCAAACACTTTCGCGCCATCGAAGACGGCGTCCGGTCATTCGACTTCGAGGCGGCGCTCGTTGCGTTAAAGGCCGCCACTGGAACATCTGCATGAAAAGGAATCACATGGACGAAATCGATTTTACTGAAAAGGCCACGGTACTGGTGGTTGACGACACACCGGAAAATCTGACCCTGATCAACAGCCTTCTTAAAGAAACCTATAAGGTGAAAATTGCCAATTGTGGCTTAAAGGCGCTGGAGATTGCGTTATCAGAAACGCCGCCGAATCTGATCCTGCTCGATATCATGATGCCCGGTATGGACGGCTACGAGGTGTGCCAACGGCTCAAGAGTGACATCAGGACAATGGGCATCCCGGTGATCTTTCTTACCGCGAAGTCTGACATGGAAGATGAAAAGAAAGGACTGGAACTCGGTGCGGTGGATTACATCACCATGCCGATCAGCCCCGGAATCGTTATGGCACGCGTGAAGAACCATCTGGCACTGAAAGGCATGACCGATGCCCTTCGGGACCAGAACATCGTTCTTGAACGTGAAGTGGAAAGGCGAACGGCCGAACTGATGGTTGCAAAAAATGAGGCAGAAAATCGAAAAGAAATAGCGGAATCAGCCCTTGTCGAAATAAAAAAGTTAAAAAATCTGCTGGAAGCGGAAAGAGCCTATCTCCAGGAAGAAATTAAACTGGAATTCAACCATGAGACCATTATCGGTCAAAGTGAAGCCCTTACTCATATGCTCCATAAGGTTGAAAAAATTGCCGCCACCGATACCAACGTGCTGGTTCTGGGCGAGACAGGAACCGGCAAGGAGTTGATCGCCAGAGCCATCCACAATATGAGCTTAAGGAAAAACCGGGCTCTGATCAAAGTAAATTGTGCCACACTGCCCTCAAACCTGATCGAAAGTGAATTGTTCGGTCATGAAAAAGGGTCTTTCACCGGTGCGCATATGCGGCAATTAGGACGATTTGAGGTGGCTGACGGCGCTACTCTTTTCCTGGATGAAATTGGCGAGCTGCCGTTAGAACTTCAATCAAAACTCCTCCGTGTTATTCAGGAGGGCGAGTTTGAGCGACTTGGGAACTCCAGAACCATCAAGGTCGATGTGCGGATAATATCCGCCACCAACCGTAATCTGGAAGAGGAGGTCAGCAAAGGTCGTTTTCGTGAAGATCTCTGGTACCGGTTAAATGTTTTTCCGATTGCCTCTCCGCCGCTCAGGGATCGGTTGGATGATATTCCGTTTCTCGCGTATTATTTACTTAAAAAAATCAGCAAGCGTATGGGTAAGACCGTTGAAATAATACCTGAAAACGTCATGGATACGTTACAGGGTTATGGCTGGCCTGGAAATATCAGAGAACTGGAAAACGTCCTTGAACGGGCGGTGATCAACTCATCGGGTCCAAAGCTGCACTTGGCTGATGAGCTTAAGAAATCGTTTAAGGATTCTATCAAAAGTCAAAAGACGATGGAAGCCGTCGAGCGTGACTATATTATCAAGATTCTTGAACAAACCCATTGGAAAGTCAGCGGGAAAAACAGTGCGTCTGAAGTTCTTGGCCTCGACCGCAGCACATTACGTGCCCGCATGATCAAGCTCAATATCCTGAAATCATAAGCCTCTTTTCTATACGGTGAAACCTTACAATCAAGCAAAGCCACACAAGCTCACTACAACCGGAGTTTCCCTTTGATCGGTGTCCACAGACCAAGGGCCAGGATGCCGCTGATCATGGCAAGGATCGAAAGATAATTGACTTTGTCCTGCCATTCAAGGGATACGGCGGCCATGGACAGTGCGCCGAGGATGAAATAGCAGCACACCATGACTGACGAGGCGGTTCCCGCATCCTGTGGAACCTGTTCAAGGGCCATGTTGTTTGAGGGGGGTCTGCTCAGGCCACCGGTGAACGAGATGAAACCCATGGGAAGGGCAAGACCCAGCGGTCCTTTGATCAATCCTGAAAACATCACCATCCCGCCAATAATCATGCCCATATAACCGATTGTCATCATTCGGATTGTGCCGATACGGTGTCCAAGACGGGCGCAGAGCATGGAGCCTGCCATCAGGCACAGGGCGTTTGAAGCGAAATACAGGGCGAAACTGTTTTCACTTAAATGAAAATCCTGAATGTAGATGCTGGACGACCCGGCGATAAAAGCAAAATGGGGAAGACCGATCATGGACGTGCAGGACACCACGCCCAAAAAACGGCGGTTGGTCAGGACCCGGCCATAGGGTTTGATGATGTCGGAAAAAGGGGCGATTGTCCGCTGGGTGTGGGATTCTTTCATGGCGATTACGCCGATAAAAGAAACAAGCCCCATCAAACCCTGGACCCTGAAAATCCAGTGCCAGGTAAAACGGGTCATGATCAGACTGCCGATCAGGGGAGAAATCATAGGGGCAAGGGCCATAATCACGGCGATATAGCCCAGAACCACCTGCCTCTGTTTTGCTGGTAGCCTGTCTTTGGCAATGGCCAGACAAATGGACGAAGCAGCGGCGGCTCCCGC
>JBAZWJ010000085.1:0-21141 GCA_041660385.1 Desulfobacteraceae bacterium
AGTTATGAAATCGCTTGACGGGTCTTTGAATACAGCGTGGGCCTGATCAGCCTGCTGGGCTTTCTCAAGAGGCCTTTCTCTTGGGTCTCTTAGGGAAAGGGCAGCGATGATAACGGTCACTTCCGAGAGGCAGCCTCGTTTCGACGCCTCAATGAGCATCCGTGACAGTGTGGGATCAAGGGGAATCCTCGCCATAATTCGGCCGTGTTCCGTGAGACTGTACGCTGGGGCACCTTTCTTTTCTGACGGTGGGTTGATCCTCAGGGCTCCCAGCTCAATCAGTGTATCGAAACCATCTTTAACACTCCGTGGCGACGGCGGGTCGATAAAGGGAAAGCTGTTCACATCTCCCAAGCTGAGAGCGATCATTCGAAGGATGACTTCGGCGAGATTTGCCCGGAGAATGTGCGGCGTAGTAAAAAGAGTCCGTCCTTCAAAATCCTTTTCACTGTAAAGCCGATAGCAGATCCCGTTTTCAACACGACCTGCACGACCTTTTCTTTGATCTGCGCTGCTTTGTGAAACGACTGTGACCGGAAGGGAGGTGGTTCTTGTTCTTGGGGTATAGCGCGGAATCCGTGCAAGCCCTGTATCCACCACATAGCGGATGCCCGGAATGGTGATGGACGTTTCTGCCACGTTGGTGGCCACAACAATTTTCCGCCCTGCAACCGGGTCAAAGATCCGTCTCTGATCACTTGCGGACATCCTGGCGTAAAGGGGCATTACCACGGCGTGAAGGTACGATCTCCCGTTTAAAAGCTCACAGCATTCCCTGATATCGGCTTCCGTGGGCATAAACATCAAGATGTCGCCAAAAGGTCCGAAACGGTTGATTTCTTCAACCGCTGCAACGGCCCGGTCCACATACTGTTCTTCCTCGTCCTTGTCCTCTGCCGGGCGATAGATCACGTCAACGGGAAATGTCCGTCCCGATACTTCGATCACTGGAGCCCCACCAAACGCTTCCGAGAATTTCCGGGTGTCGATGGTGGCGGAGGTGATGATCACCTTGAGATCTCGCCGTTTCTCCAAAAGATCGGAAAGGATTCCGAGGATGAAGTCGATGTTAAGGCTTCTTTCGTGGGCTTCATCTACAATAATGGTGTCGTAAGCGTTAAGATACCTGTCTTTCTGGAGTTCGGCCAGAAGAACGCCGTCTGTCATCACTTTGATCAGGGTATTCTCCGACGTTTTTTCCTGAAAGCGAATCTGGTAACCCACGGCCAGTCCAGTTTCCTGGCCAAGTTCTTCTGCGATACGGGCCGATACGGAAAGGGCCGCGATGCGTCGTGGCTGAGTACAGGCAATGGCTCCGGAAATTCCCCGCCCCGCCGCAAGGCAGAATTTGGGGAGCTGGGTGGTTTTTCCCGAGCCGGTTTCGC
Source organism: Desulfobacteraceae bacterium (assembly GCA_041660385.1). Taxonomy (GTDB): domain Bacteria; phylum Desulfobacterota; class Desulfobacteria; order Desulfobacterales; family Desulfolunaceae; genus DYJE01. The sequence continues at coordinate 1,386 of JBAZWJ010000085.1, forward strand.
CGGAAAGGATCAAAACCTGATTTTTTCGGATGCTTTCAATGATCTCTTCTTTTCGAAGAGAGATGGGAAGGTCTTCGTTAAACCGAAGCGGTGGAACACTCCGTTTCCGAATTTCCCTGCGGCTCATGGACGAACGAATTTTTTTTTCAAGTGAGGCCATAGCTGCGGCAAGTAAATCTTCATGCTTTTCCGCTGCTGTCAGTTTTCTTTTAATCTGATTGAGGTCACGACGGAGGATGTACCGGTCTTTCACCATGCAGAGGGTGAGGTTTCGTTCCAGGCGCTTTAATATCGTATTTCCATCATCCACAGTGCAGCATCCGGTGTTTTCAAACGTCTGTGTCGCCATCGGAAGCGTGTTGATGGGCCATGTCGAGTCTTTTTTCTTTCAGCTCTTCAAGAAGACATTCGATATTTTTTTTAATCTGATCATCGACTATCACGGTGAGGGAACCTTCAAGAACTCCGATGACACGTTCATGTTCGTCGGCTATGGACTGGAACTTTTTTGAAAGCCCTTCGATCATACCGTTTATAGCTTCACACTCCACCTTAAGATAATCGCCTTTCCTCAAAATGACTCGTCGAGAAAGATCTCCGTCACCGATTTTTTTAAATGTGGTGGTAAAATTTACAAGCGGCCCGCATATTTTGTGCGTCATGAACAGTTGATGGATGAAAAACAACACGAAAAGAATAACTGTGGACGGAATAATGCGCTTTGCCAGCACAAGAAAATTCTGGGCTGCCTGATACTGGGCGCTGAGTTCCTGAGATGAAAACATCGTGTAAAGATCGGGGTAAAGAATGGCACCGGTGGTAACCACCATAACGAGAAACATGTAGACAAGGCTCGTCATAATAATTTTGAACTGCAAGCCTTTATTTATAAACAGATTTTTCAACCTGCGGTTGTCGAGATGATTCATATGCTTCACCTTTCCATCATCTTGCCGCTCTGGAAATTGTATTCGTAAACCTTATCGGATTTTTCATGCTTTGCCTGGAATACATAAGGATTGTCAGGATCGTTAGGGTTCACAGGATCACCGGCTATGATGGTGATAAAAACTCCTTCGGAAACAGTATAGTTTTCAATAGGTAAATCAGATGGAACCCCGTCGTTTCTTATTGATTGTCCTTGCTCACCGATGCAACGGTTGTTAAGTTTATAATAGTAATCCTGGAAATCTGCAAACTTTTGAAGGTCATGCTTTGCAGTGATGTCATAGGCAGACTTGCTGGTCACTTTGAAAAATACAGCTCCACCGACAAAAAAAACTACGATGACCGATATAATCAGAACGAGTTCTGTAAGAGTAAGCCCCTTTTTCTCATCCCCATCCTGAAACCCTTTTTTCCGTTTCTTTTTGATCCAGGCATCTTTTCTCACGAAAGCCGTCGTCCTTACGCCTTTGTTATCCATGGCTCACCATGCGTCTCCTGAAAAGGGTTTGAAAGGAATGAATACAAGGGATAACAATAATTGCTACGGTTTATAGCACAACCGGTCTAAAATTAAAATGTAAAAAAGGCCGACCATTTTCTTTAGAAGTCTATCATAAGAAATAGTCGGCCTTGTTTATAACTTGATCATTTTTATAGAAACTATCCTTAGAAAATGCATCTGACGTTTAATAAATTATATCTTTTTGTTCAATTTCAACGCCAATAAAACGACTTTCTGCATAATCTTTTCTTTGAACGAAGACGTCTTATCCAGTTGCATACGCTTCAAATAAGGAATCGCTTTTTCCGGAATGGGCTTGAACATCTCTGAAATCAGTCCCTTAATAACGAATATTTTATCATCCTGTGCTTTAGCCTTAAAAGCTTTCAATGAACCGCCAAGAACCACTTCATCATCCATGATATCGGTCCCAAAGGGGAATAATTTGAAATACCCCTTATCCTGATACGGCTTGAGAAAACCAGTGATTTTTTCTGGAGTGTTATTTCTGTATTCTTCAGGAAGAACAAAATCTGCTGGAAGCTTACCGGCTTTTTTCGCCTTATCAATCAGTTCGTCCTGGAATCTGGAATCTGATACTTTAATCATTTCAGCGATCACGTCTTTGTCAACTTTTCCACGGATATCGGCGATACCGTACTCAGTGACAATAATATCACGGAGATGTTTGGGAACGGAGCAGTGTCCGTAATTAAACACGATGTTGGACCTGAGGCCTTTACCAGAACCTCTTGTGCTCCGAATCATCATGATCAATCTACCGTCAGGCAATGCATGTGCCATAGACACAAAGTTATACTGCCCACCGATACCGCTTACCACACGCCCGTCCTGAAGCTGATCTGAGGTAATGGCGCCAAGTATATTCGCCATCATGCCTGCGTTCACAAAACGTCCGTCCTTTCTCTGGAGTGCTCTCAGCTCTTCTCCGCCGTAGAGCTGATTTACTTTTTCAACTCCGCTCATAGCAAATTGCTGACGCTCTTCTTCACTCATGGAGTTCAAGGCATCATAAAACGCTTTGGGGCCAAGAAAGAATGCAGCGAGAATAACTGTCCCTTTTGTAAGAGATTTTCCGAGAAGCGCACGAATGGCTGTAAGGTTAGCCGATTCTCTTAAGTCACCATTATAACGGGTTTCTCCGTCAATAATGTCGCCATTTTCATAACGCAGCCCTTCTTTTAGAATCCCAAACTCAGTCAGAAAATTAAAATCCTTTTCTTTGAGTTTCTTGTGGACTCCTTTTTCCCGGATCAAAAGATCCATGATGTTTTCGGGGATATTGTCGGCGTGGAGTTCACCTGAGTTGATAAGCTTCATCAAAGGTATGCTTTCAAACACCTTACGTTTGAGAATTCCGCTTTTATACATCTGCATGAAGGCATCAACAAACATTTCAGAAGAACCGTAGAGCCCTTGATCGAAAGTTCCAAGTCCCCCAAGTTTATTTATCAGAGCACCGTATCTCGCAAGAACGCCAGTTTCTTTAACAACTTTCTGGTAGTCATCGTTGTGATTATGACGCATTTCAAGACCAGCCACAATAGCGTCGCCCAATGCTCCTATTCCAACCTGAATCGTGCCACCGTCTTTAAGCAATGTACTGACGTTGAGTCCGATCATATGATCTTTCAAGGCTACAGAATCTTTGGGTGGTCCAAATAGGGAGTAATTGCATTCTTCGCTATCGATAATAAAATCGTATGCGGTAGCTTCTTCAACAGCATCGCCATACATGAACGGAAGATTGGGGTTAAGTTCACCAATGAGTGCAAAGGGCCTGTCCTGCAATGTTGGGCTACCCAAACGGCTGAGCATTTCCTTGCCGATATCGGTGTTACATCCCATGGAATACATAGTTTTACCATTGATTTCCCGTTTGGATAATAACTGCCCGAAAACATTCACACCAAAATCAAAACCATCCCTAACCGCATGGGTGTAGTTGGAGTTCATGTGATTCTGCTGTGCTACAGGATTATTCATATAACCGCCGGCTTTGTTGAAAAACTCGAATAGTTCAACGTTTGGTGGCATTTTTCCTGCTCTGAAATCAATCATGTAATCGAAATCAGGCGTCCCAGCGAACACACGCGCAACAAGAGGTTCAAGCATACGCCGTTCAAGTTCGCTACCAGCACGGGGTTTCTCAAGTGCAAGAGCTGTTACAATCTTCAGCTTAATTTCAGGGTCTTCTTTAGCCCTCTTGTAAAGCGCATTAACAAAGCGAGCCGGTTTACCAAGAGCCAGCGGCATACCGAATATAATGTCTTTCCCAACAAGGTTGATGACAGCATCTACTGTTTTTGCAACGTCATCAAGCACAACTCCTTTTTTAACATTCATACATTTACCCCCGTTCTTTGGCATGGACGCTTACCATAGCTAAACGTCACCACGTTTACTATCGGCTTTTCCATATCTGATCATTAACAAAGTTCTTTATAATAATATACGTACTAATTTATAATCGGGCATGGTAAAAAATTATCCTCAGATTGTCAATAACTATCCGTTATCTGTAAAAATTGTTTTAAGAATCAGTTATCGGGCCGATTAATTACTAAAATCAATAATGATTAATCAAGGGTGGTTCCAAAATTCCTTGATCCGTATTTTTTTTACGTTGGTAAAGTTCATTCAAGACGTTTTTTCGATAAACAATTTTTCAAGATTTTTTCTATATAACTTTATCGATTGAATGATCTCGTCGTTATCATTACACACAGTGCTCCCTTTGCCTCGCAATAAAGCCATCTGTGGAGGGCATAAATACAATGTACAAACCCATGGTCGAGACAATCGCGGAATAACACATCCTCCAGCCGTCAGATATCGACATGAGTCCGATTGCTTTTCAATAAGCTGATAATCAGGGACCATCTGTCCCGTAAGGTGAATAAAAATAAGATCACAGAAATCAAGCCACACAGTGGCCGTTCCGCAACAGGGAGACTGGCAGTTCACGCAGGTAGCTTTCAATAATTCATCTTGCAATGGAAAAAGAGACAACAAATTGTCCTTTATTCCATCAGCTATTTTAAAAACCTCTCCAAGAGAATCTTTGTGAAGGTCGATCAGATAATTAATTGAACTGTTAACCTCATCCCAGATAGAGACTCTTCCCCAGGGTGGTATTTCAATTACTTCATCCCATTTCATTCTTGTATAACCTCCCCCGGCTATATAAAAGTCTATCATTGGTGGTCTTTAATAAAAAACATTCCATTTAATGAAAATGACTAACTAAAAAAATTATCATATCCATTCATTATTAATCAAATTTATAATTTGATCATTTTTATTAAACAATAAAATATTATTTGATTCACTGTTAGCTTTGATCGATAATATGGAAAATACTTAATAAAAAAAGTTGACATCACTTTTTATATCCTGTAATTAATTCTCCGTTATTGATTTGTTGTTTAATTTTTCAATCTTTACTATTCCCCAGTAGCTCAGTCGGCAGAGCGAGTGGCTGTTAACCACTAAGTCCGCGGTTCAAATCCGTGCTGGGGAGCCAAAAAATAACGCCTATTAAGCGTCTTATAATTCTAAACAAAACCTCGTTGAATTTATTCAACGAGGTTTTGTCGTTCGGCTCACAAACCTCACTAATACTTAACAATAGTTTCATAAATAAAAAAAAGCCCATGATCTTAAAGCAAGACCATGGGCTAAATTTTTAAAAAGGACAAAATACTTAATTGTCTTTGGGCTCTTCTTTCTTCAGAGAAGAAACAGGTTTTTCACCTAAAAGTTCAATCATCGTCATCTCTGCAGTATCGCCAGCCCGAAGACCAATTTTAGTCAATCGAGTATAACCACCTGAAATTGAACCAAAACGTGAAGTGGCATCTTCGAAAAGCTTGTGCGCTACATCTTTTTCCATGAGTATTGAAAGTACTTGTCTACGAGCGTGAAGATCACCTCTTTTTGCTAAAGTTACAATACTATCGGCCCATCTTCTGAGCTCTTTAGCTTTTACATCAGTTGTATTAATACGATCATGTTTAAAAAGCGAAGTTACCATATTACGAAACATCGCATTTCTATGGCTTGAAGTTCTACTTAATTTAACACCGGATTTTCTATGTCTCATGATTCATTACTCCCCTTCAGAAATATCGTCATCTGGAGGAACAAATCCATCCAGTTTCATCCCTAAAGACAGTCCCATTTCACCTAAAACTTCTTTAATTTCGTTTAAGGATTTTCGTCCGAAATTCTTGGTTTTTAGCATTTCGTTTTCAGTTTTTTGAACAAGTTGATATATTTTTAAAATATCAGCATTTTTTAAGCAATTTGCACTTCTAACCGAAAGCTCAAGTTCTTCAACGTTTCTGTACAAATTCTCATTGTACTCTTTTCTATGTCCGTCTTCAAAACTATCTTCGAGCTCAGGTTCGATATCTTCATCGAAGTTAATAAAAGGGCTCATTTGCTCTTTAATAATTTTAGCAGAATAAGCTACTGCATCCTCAGGAGTCAAGCTACCATCAGTCCATACCTCCAAAGTCAACCGATCATAATCAGTTCTTTGACCTACTCTAGAATTAGATACTGAATAATTAACTTTTTTTATAGGAGAAAAAACAGAATCAATCGGTATAGTCCCAATAGGGGCATCCTCGTCGTTGTTGTTTTTGGCAAGAGCATATCCTCTTCCAAACTTGACAACAAGATCCATATTGATCTGAATATCCTCCGTTAAAGTAAGAACATGCTGCTCAGGATTTAAAATGGAGACTCTACCATCACCACTTACAATATCTCCTGCTGTATATCTACCTTTTCCCAAAGCTTTTAATCGTATGACTTTGGGCTTAATATCTTCAACTTTTAATCTGATTTCTTTCAGATTGAGAATAATTTCAGCTACATCTTCTAACACACCAGGTATCACTGAATATTCATGAAGCACATCATCGAATTTTACAGATACGATTCCCGCTCCGTAAAGAGACGAAAGAATAATTCTCCGTAAAGCATTACCTAAAGTAATTCCGAATCCTCTTTCAAGAGGCTCACATACAAATTTGCCATATGTTGAATTACTTTCTCGGTGAACTTTATCGGGTTTTATCATCTCTCGCCAATTGATGTACACAAGTTCGTCAGATGACATAATATTTTCTCCAGAATTTTCGTGTGATAAACCGAACGAAGCTGCCGTATTGAATTATTACTTAGAATAAAGTTCAACAATCAATTGTTCTTGGATAGGAATAGTTATATCCTCGCGAGCGGGCATTCCGGAAATAACACCTTTAAGATTATCTTTATCTAAGCTCATCCACTGCGGCACGCCCCTTCTTACCACTGCACTCAGGGCATCAACAACAATCTGAACGTTCTTGCTTTTCTCTCTCAATTGAATAATGTCATCTTTCTTTACAAGAAAAGAGGGGATATTGACTTTTTTCCCATTGACAAGAAAATGATTGTGTTTGACTAAATGTCGTCCTTGAGTTCTTGAATTAACAAAACCCATGCGGTAAACAACATTATCAAGCCTTCTCTCCAAGTTAGAAAGAAGATTGGTACCTGTTATACCTTTTTGCCTGTCAGCAGTTGCGAACATCAACCGGAACTGTTTCTCGGAAATCCCATAGATTCTACGCACTTTTTGTTTCTCACGTAGCTGTATCCCGTAATCAGAATTTTTTCCTCGTCTTTGACCGTGTTGCCCAGGAGGATAACCTCTTCTGTCAAAAGCGCATTTATCTGAATAACATCGATCGCCTTTGAGAAATAATTTCATGTTTTCACGTCTGCACAAACGACAAACTGAACCTCTATATCGTGCCAAATGCTCCTCCTTATTAGCTAAGAACTCATCTTATATTCTAATAATTTTAAAACAATTTAAACGCGTCTCTTCTTAGGAGGACGACATCCATTATGTGGAACAGGGGTAACGTCCCTAATCTTAGTGACATTAAATCCTATTGCCTGTAAGGATCTTAAAGCAGATTCCCTCCCTGCTCCAGGACCTTTTACAAAAACCTCAACAGTCTTAATTCCATGTTCCTGAGCTTTTTTAGCAGCATCTTCAGCAGTCATTTGAGCAGCAAAAGGCGTACTTTTTCGCGACCCTTTAAAACCATGCATACCAGCACTAGACCAAGAGATTACATTTCCGTTGCTGTCTGTGATCGATACAATCGTATTGTTAAAAGTAGATTGTATATGGACAACACCTGATGATATATTCTTTTTAACTTTCTTTTTTGTTTTAACTCGGGCTTTAGCCATTGTTTAAAGCTCGCCTCCTAAATCAGACTGTATAAATGATTTAAATTATTTTTTCTTTTTGACTGCCGTTCTTCTTGGACCTTTTCGAGTTCTTGCATTCGTTTTAGTCCGTTGCCCATTCACTGGCAAAGACTTACGATGTCGCAAACCACGATAACAACCAAGATCCATTAACCTCTTGATGCTCATTGAAACGTCTGTGCGTAGTTCACCTTCTACAACAAAATCACTATCGATAACTTTTCTAATATTATTGATTTCATCATCGGTTAACTGCTCAGTTTTTTGGGCAAAATCGATATTAAGTCCTGTCAATATTTTCTGGGCGGTTGAGCGTCCTATTCCAAAAATATATGTCAAGGATACATCAATTCTTTTTTTTCTTGGTATATCAACACCTGCAATTCTTGCCAAAACGTATCCTCCTCTAACCCTGCCTTTGTTTATGGCGTTTATTTTCGCAGATCACTCTCACAACCCCTTTTCTGCGGATAATTTTACATTTCGCGCATACTTTTTTTACTGATGCTCTGACTTTCATTTGTAAACTCCCTGTCAATTATTACGGCAACAATCATTTAGATCGATACGTTATTCTTCCTCTGGTCAAATCGTACGGAGAAAGCTCAACAGTTACCGTATCACCTGGTAATATTTTTATAAAATGCATCCGCATTTTACCCGAAATATGAGCAAGAATTTGATGCTTGTTTTCTAATTCTACTTTAAACATGGCGTTAGGTAGAGTTTCAAGAACTTTACCCTGAACCGTTATAGGTTCTTCCTTTGCCATCCAAGACCTCCGAACATACCTTTTATAAATTCAAAGCCGTTTTTAATACCACCAATTACATCTGAATTTCAACATATTTTTATCGACGGCCTTTAAAACGTTGTCCATTTTTAAGAAAGCCTTCATAATTTCTAATATGCAAATGGGATTCAATTTGCGCAACAGTATCAATTGAAACACCGACAACGATCAACAATGCAGTACCACCGAAGTAAAAAGGTACATGCCCCTTAGTAATAAGAATTGATGGTAAAACACAAATGGCCGAGACATATAATGCCCCAACCAAAGTCAATCTAGATAAAACTTTATCAATAAAATCAGCTGTACGTTTACCTGGTCTAATGCCTGGTATAAAACCACCATTCTTTTTTAAATTTTCTGCAACTTCAGTTGGGTTAAATGTAATTGCAGTATAAAAATAACAAAAGAATATTATAAAAAATATAAATATAATTTCATAGAGAGCACTACCAGGATTCATCATTTCTTTAAATGTTTCAAGAAAAGGAACTCCAGGGAAAAATGAAAAAACAGTGGTCGGAAACATTATAATTGATGAAGCAAATATTGGAGGTATAACACCCGCAATATTTATTTTTAACGGTAGATGAGAACTTTGGCCGCCATAGACTTTTCTTCCAACTACCCGTTTTGCATATTCAATTGGAATCCGTCTTTGAGCCTGTTCCATGAAAATAACAAAACCGATAACTGCAAAAATGAAAACAAGTAAAAGAATAACCGAAAAAATTCCAAGCTCACCAGAAGAAAGCAGCCTAAAAGTCGTAATGACAGCGCTTGGCATTCTCGCAACAATTCCAGCAAAAATTATTAATGATATACCGTTGCCGATTCCTCTTTCTGTTATTTGCTCTCCAAGCCACATAATAAAAGCCGTACCCGCAGTTAATGTCAAGACAGTCATTATTCTGAAAGACCAACCAGGAGATTGCACAACTTTCATGGCTTCCAAACCGAAGCTAATCCCAAAACCTTGAATAATACTTAATAAAACAGTACCATATCTAGTGTATTGTGTAATTTTCTTTTGACCATGTTCACCTTCTTTTTTAAGTTGCTCAAGATAGGGGAAAACAATAGTCATTAATTGAAGAATAATCGATGCGCTGATGTAAGGCATGATTCCAAGTGCAAAGACAGAAAGTCTTTCAAGAGCACCTCCGGAAAACATATTAAACATACCGACGATACCGCCACCGAACTTACTGAAAATGTCAGATAAAGCGTCAGAGTTTATACCTGGGGTAGGCACATGGACGCCCACTCTATAAACAAATAAGAAAAATATAGTTATTAAAATTCTTCTTTTGAGTTCAGGAAGTTTGAGTATGTTTTGAAATCCGCTTGTTACCATAATATTTTAGGCCTCTACTTTTCCACCAGCAGCTTCAATTTTTTCTTTAGCTGACTTACTTACTACACATGATTTGACTACAATTGGGCACGTAATATCACCAAGACCAAGTATTTTTACAGCGTCAAATTTTCCTTTTACCAAGCCATGCTGTATCAAGTAGTTTGGATCAACAATAGTACCACTTTCAAAAGTTGATATATTTTTGAGGTTTAATATTGCAAATTGAGTTTTAAATATATTTGTAAAACCACGTTTAGGAAGACGTCTGTGAATAGGCATCTGGCCTCCTTCAAATCCAGGACGTACTTTTCCGCCTGATCTTGCTTTGAGGCCTTTAGAACCTTTACCAGCTGTCTTACCCTGGCCTGAACCAACACCACGACCAATTCGTTTACGAGATTTTACAGATCCTTCTGCTGGTGATAACTCATTAAGCTTCATTGACTGATTCCTCCACGCTCAACAAGTGTATTACTTTATTGATCATCCCTCTATTCGAGGAGTTATCATCAAGCACAATTGTTCTATTAAGCTTGGTTAAACGCATTCCCTTTAGCACATCACGATGCTTAGAAGGTCTTCCTATCATACTCTTAACTAGAGTTACTTTAAGTTTCGACGACATAGTTCATTCCTTAATTAAAGATCTTCTACGTTCATTCCTCTTCTTTGAGCAACTTGCTTTTTACTCTGAAGTTGTTTTAATCCTGAGATAGTCGCCTTGACCACATTGTGTGGGTTATGTGAACCCATACACTTAGTCAAAATATTTCTAACTCCGACTGCCTCAAGAACTGCTCTCACAGCACCTCCAGCGATAACTCCAGTTCCATCTGAAGCAGGTTTCAAAAGAACTTTTCCTGCGCCAAACTTTCCTATAGTTTCATATGGAATTGTTCCATTTACAACGGTCACAGGTACCATTGATTTTTTAGCTTTTTCAACACCTTTTCTTATTGCTTCTGGAACTTCGCCGGCTTTTCCAAGACCACAACCAACTTTTCCTTCACCATCACCTACAACAACGATAGCACTAAAGCTAAAACGCCGTCCACCTTTAACAACTTTTGCTACTCTGTTGATATGAACGACTTTGTCGATAAGTTGATTATCGTCAGTTTCTTTCTTAAACAAGGGGAATCCTCCTTAACTAAAAATCAAGACCAGCTTCTCTAGCTCCATCAGCAAGTGCTTTTAGTCTTCCATGATATAGATAACCATTACGATCAAAAACAACCATTTTGATACCGTTATCAATTGCACGAGAAGCTAACAATTTACCAACTGAATTAGCACAAGTTTTTTTATCACCAGATTTTACGAATTCTTTTTCGATAGTAGAAGCAGAAACAAGCGTTTTTCCGATGCAATCATCGATAATTTGTGCGTATATATGTTTTGAACTGCGAAATACACACAAACGAGGTCTTTCTGGTGATCCTGAAAGCCTTTTCTTGATGCGTACTTTTCTCTTTAACCTTTTTTCGTTTTTTGAGAGTTTGCTCATTATCTTTATCCCACCTTTTCTGCGACTTAGCTATATCAGAAGTAAATATAGTCATCGCATATGCTTCGAAATTAAATCAACAACTTAATAAACTAAGCCGCTGTTTTTCCAGCTTTCTTTATTATGACCTCTTCAAGGTATTTAATCCCTTTACCTTTGTAAGGTTCCGGGGGCCTGATGCTTCGAATCTCAGCTGCAATCTGCCCTAACTTCTGTTTATCTATTCCGCTTAATTTAATCTGGTTTTTTTCAACTTCAGCTTTTATATCTTCTGGAAGAATGTACTCAACTGGTTTAGAATAACCGACACTTAGAACTAATGTTTGTTCTTTCACTTCAACTCGGTAACCAATTCCATTAACTTCCAAAACTCGCAAAAAACCTTGATGAACACCTTTAACCATGTTGGCTACATTGGCACGTGTCATTCCATGAAAAGCATCAGCATTCTTATCATTTTTTTCTATTTGTACGAATATAATATTATCCTCAATTTTTATATCAATTGACGGATGAATTGTTTCAAATAAAGTACCCTTTGGACCGCTTATCTTTATAACGTGGTTATTATAAGATACTTCTATTTTTTCAGGTAGTTGAATGGGTTTTTTACCTATTCGTGACATAAAACAGCTCCTTATTTACCAGACGTTACAAAGAATTTCTCCGCCAAGATTATCTTTCTTTGCCTGTATATCAGTCATAATCCCTTTTGAGGTAGATATGATAGATATTCCAAGTCCATTATATACAGGCTTTATATCTTTTGACGCAGTGTATATTCTTCTGCTTGGCTTACTAATTCTTTCTAAGCCATAAATTGCATGCATACCACTTGATTCATACTTCAAGTAAACACGCAGCATTCCTTGTTTGCCATCTTCAACAAACTTAAAATTCTTGATGTAACCACTACTTTTTAAAATTTTAGCCAGCTCAACTTTCAATTTCGAGCCTGGGATATCCACTGTCGGAAATTTTGCTTTTCCTGCGTTTCTTATCCGCGTAAGCATGTCCGCTATTGGATCACTCATACTCATGATATTACTCCATTAAAAACAATGATTAATTAAAATTACCAGCTAGATTTTGTCACGCCAGGAAGTTTCCCTTGAGAAGCAAGCTCTCTAAAACATATTCTGCAAATACCGAATTTTCGTATAAAAGCTCTCGGTCGTCCGCATAGGGGGCATCTGTTATATGCTCTAACTTTGAATTTTGCTTTTCTTGCTGCTTTCGCAATCAATGATTTTCTTGCCAAAACGTGATCTCCTTGAATTAACACAAATTCACAGTGTTTTTCGTTATATCACTGCTACATTAATACTTAGTTTCTGAAAGGCATTCCAAGTAATTTTAGCAATTCTTTACCTTCATCATCAGTTTTCGCACTGGTAACTACAGTAACATTAAGGCCTTTGATTTTATCAATTTTGTCGTACTGAATTTCAGGAAATATAATCTGTTCCCTGATACCCAAGGTATAATTACCCCTTCCATCGAAGGCTTTTCCGGAAATACCTCTAAAATCTCTAATTCTGGGAAGGGAAACATTTACAAGTCGATTTATAAAGTCCCACATTCTTTCACGTCGAAGAGTAACAGTACTACCTATTGGCATACCTTCTCGAAGTTTGAAAGCTGCAATTGATTTTTTAGACCTTGTAATAACAGTCTTTTGTCCAGAAATTAAAGTTAATTCTGCTGAAGCAGATTCAAGAATTTTTGCATTTTTTATTGCTTCCCCTAAACCCATGTTTAAAACAATTTTTTCTACTTTGGGGACTTGCATAATATTTTTGTAATTGAATTTTTCTTTGAGTTTTGGAATAACATCGCTCTGATAATAATCGTATAAATCTGACATTAGAATCCTCCGAGAAATCCTTTAAGCATCAATCGTTTCATTGCATTTAGGGCAAACACGTACTTTTTTTCCATCTTCCAACGTTTTCATTTTTATTCTAATTGGAGTCATACAGTGATTGCACATAAGCATTACGTTAGAGAAATCAATGGGAGCTTCTTTATTAATAATACCACCCTGAGGATTTTTCATGTTCGGTTTTTGATGTGACTTAACGATATTAATATTTTCTACAATCACACGATTAGTTTTATTAACAACTTTAAGAATTTTACCGATCTTACCTTTATCTTTACCGGTTATTATCTTAACTTTGTCTTCTTTTTTAATTCGGGTTTTTACCGCATTCATAAGGATATCTCCAAAAGCTCAATGTCGTGTCAATTACAGAACCTCAGGAGCTAAAGAAATTATTCGCATGAATTTTTTAGCTCTAAGTTCTCTTGCAACTGGACCAAAAATACGTGTTCCGACCGGCTCTCTGTTTGTATTGATCAAAACAGCGGAATTATCATCAAACCGAATATAACTCCCGTCAGGTCTTCTTATTTCCTTCTTAGTTCTTACTATTACCGCCTTCATCACGTCGCCTTTTTTCACTTTAGAATTAGGCATGGCGTCCTTAATCGAAACGACAATGATGTCTCCAACTCGAGCATATCTTTTTTTAGAACCACCTAAGATCTTTATGCAATAAAGCTCTCTCGCACCAGAATTGTCGGCAGAAGTTAATCTAGTTTCAGTCTGAATCATTTTCTATAACCTCTTATTAAACTGCTTTTTCGACTATTTTACTAATACGATAACGCTTCATTTTACTTAGCGGTCTCGTTTCAGTTATAAGAACCTTGTCGCCGATTTTGCAAAGGTTGTTTTCGTCATGTGCAGCAAACTTTGCGTGCTGCTTTACATATTTTTTGTAAAGCTTGTGTTTAACGATACGTTCAACAAGGACTACTGCTGTTTTATCCATTTTATCAGAAGTTACAGTTCCTTGAATTTGCTTAATGTGCCCTCTATTTTTCATAGGTTAGATGCTCTTTTTATATCATTTTGAAAGTTCATGCGATCTCATAATGGTATTAAGACGCGCTATATTTCTTCGTAATTTTTTTAAAGAAGAATTGTTTTCAAGCTGTCCAACGCCATGTTGAAATCTCAAATTGAAATACTCCTCTTTAAGCTCTAATAGTTTCTTTGAGAATTCATCAACGCTTAAAGATAGAACTGGATTCTTTTTCATTAATATAAACCTCTCTCGATAAACTTAGTCTTAATAGAAAGTTTATGTGAAGCAAGGCGTAAAGCTTCCATTGCCATCTCTCTGGTCACTCCATCCATTTCATAGAGAATTTTTCCAGGACGAACAACTGAAACCCATGCCTCTGTAGGTCCTTTACCTTTACCCATACGTACTTCAGCAGGTTTTTTTGTTACAGGTTTGTCAGGAAAAAATCTAATCCACATCTTTCCACCACGTTTAACGTGTCTTGTCATGGCGATACGGGCGGCTTCAATTTGACGAGCATTGATATATCCACATTCAACAGCTTGAAGCCCAAATTCTCCAAATGTAAGGGTTGCACCTCTGTGTGCCTCACCTTTCATTCTTCCTCTTTGCTGCTTGCGGAACTTTACTTTCTTTGGACTAAGCATGTCCTCGTTCTCCTACAAAAAATAGTTCGACTCGCATATTATCTACTATTTACGAGATTTATTTCAAAATTTCGCCTTTGAAAATAAATACTTTGACACCAATTATCCCGTATGTTGTTTTAGCTTCAGCGAATCCATAATCAATATCAGCTCTAAGTGTATGAAGAGGAACTCTGCCCTCGCGGTACCACTCAGTTCTCGCCATTTCGGCTCCACCTAATCTACCGGAGCAAATTGTCTTAATTCCTTCAGCACCAAATCTCATAGCAGAAGTTACACATCTTTTCATTGCACGTCGAAAGGCGACTCGTCTTTCAAGCTGAAGGGCAATATTTTCTGCAACCATTTGAGCATCAATCTCAGGCCTTTTAATTTCCTGAATATCGATCATTATTTCCTGTGCGTCAGAACCTTTGTTAGAAATAATTTTGGATAAATCATTTTTTAACACACCAATTTCAGCACCTTTTTTCCCGATAACAATACCAGGTCTTGCAGTGAATAGTCTCAGTCTAATTCTTTTGGATGATCTATCAATTTCTATTTTTGAAATACCAGCATGATACAAACGCTCTTTTAAATATTGTCTAATTGTAAAGTCTTGAAGAACGTAATCTGCATATTCTTTATCAGCGTACCAGCGAGAATCCCATGTTTTAACGATTCCCAACCTCATCCCTATTGGATTAACTTTTTGGCCCAAAGTATTCTCCTCCTGTCCTACTTCGCTTCATCAGCAACGATGACAGTGATGTGACTTGTTCGTTTCAATATTCTTGCCCCTCTGCCTCTTGCCCTAGGTCTGAATCTCTTTAAAGAAGGCCCAGAGTCGACAATAATATTCTTAACGATCAAAGAATCAACATCCATATCATTGTTATGATCGGCGTTAGCAACAGCTGATTTCAAAACTTTTTCAACAATGCTAGAAGCCTTTTGTGGCATGAATTTTAGTGAACTAAGACCGCGTTCCACTCTCATTCCTTTTATCGCACCGACTATTTTTCGGACTTTTTGAGGGGAAATGCGTACATGTTTAGCTACAGCCTTAACCTCCATCGCTATATTCCTTGTTCCTTTAAAAACGGTTTATTTTTTCTTGGTCTTTTTGTCACCAGCATGTCCATAGAAAGTTCGCGTGGGTGAAAACTCACCTAATTTGTGCCCAACCATATTTTCGGTTACAAATACCGGAACAAACTTTTTTCCATTGTGAACTGCAAAGGTTAAACCTACCATTTCTGGAATGATTGTTGACCTTCTCGACCAGGTTTTAATAACCAAGTTGCTCCGATTTTCTTGAGCCACTAGTACTTTTCTAACCAACTTTGGCTCAACAAAGGGCCCTTTTTTTAACGAACGAGGCATATTCTCTCCTGCTCTTTATCTTCAATGCCTTTATGGCTTTCTGCGCAAATGTTTATTTGGCTCGTCTTTTAACAATATACCGATTTGTCGTCTTGTTCCTTCGTGTACGGCAACCCTTTGTAGGTTTACCCCATGGAGTACAAGGATGACGTCCTCCTGATGATCGACCCTCACCACCACCCATGGGATGATCGACGGGGTTCATCGCAACACCACGCACACTAGGTCTTACTCCCAACCATCTTCTTCTGCCTGCCTTACCTAAACTAATACTGTTGTGTTCAGTATTGCCAAGGCGACCTACAGTCGCTGAGCATTTGAGAAGAACCATTCGAACTTCACTTGAAGGGAGACGTACCATTGCATACGACTTTTCTTTAGCCATAAGTTGTGCAAAAGTACCCGCTCCTCTGACGATCTGACCACCTTTTCCAAGTTTCAATTCTATATTATGAATTTGTGTTCCTAATGGAATAAATTCAAGCGGAAGAGAATTACCTGGCTTAATATCGGAACCAGAACCTGAGTTTACGGTATCGCCTACATTCAAATTTATCGGTGCGAGAATATAACGTTTTTCACCGTCGGCATAGGACAGTAATGCAATTCGTGCCGATCTGTTTGGATCATATTCAATTGCTGTAACTTTAGCGGGGATCCCTATCTTATCTCTTTTAAAATCGATAATTCTATAGTGACGTTTATGACCTCCACCTTTATGGCGACAGGTTATTCTCCCAGTAGCGTTACGTCCGCCTGTTTTTTTAATAGGTCTTAACAGGCTCTTTTCCGGATCCTTCTTTGTAATTCCTTCGAAAGTTGAATATTCTTGGAATCTTCGACCCGGTGATGTTGCTTTCGTTTTTCGTATTGCTGACATCTAATCCCCCGAATTATACACCTTCAAAGAAATCAATTCTTTCGCCAGGCATCAAAGTTACAATCGCTTTTTTCCAATCGCGGCGCTTACCGGATATTTTGCCCTTCTGCTTCTTTTTGCCTTTTATCTGTACTGTATTAACTGCAGAGACTTTTACCTTGAAAATTGCTTCAATCGCTTTTTTGATTTCTATACGATTTGAACTTTTTTCAACCTCAAAGAATACTTTATTTAAGTCTTCATGCTGCATATTTGTTTTTTCAGTATTTAAAGGTCTTAATACTATATCATACTGGTTCATGCTGTAAGTCTCCCTTCAATCCCTTTAATAGAGGCCTCGATAATAATTAATTTATCGTATTTCAATATATCGTATACATTAAGGCCTTCTGTTCTAAGAATCTTGATTTTAGGGATATTTCTTGCGGAAAGCTCTAAATTAGTATTATCATTATCAGATATAATTAGTGCTTTTCCTATGTTCAAATTTGATAATATCTCATGAACCCTTTTTGTTTTGATCTCACTTAGTTCAAAAGAATCTAAAACCATTAGTGATTGATTCTGGAACTTAGTGCTTAGAGCCATTTTCAAAGCGAGCCGTTTAACTTTTTTAGGTACTGTAAAAGCCCAAGACTTTGGATGAGGCCCAAAAACAACTCCACCACCACGTCTTAAAGGAGATCGAATCGATCCAGGTCTCGCATTACCTGTACCTTTCTGGCGAAACAATTTTCGCGTGCTACCTTTAACATCCGACCTGTTTTTAACACATGCGGTGCCAGATCGTTTGCTTGCGAGTTGCATTTTTACAACTTCATGCAGAATAGTATTTTTTACAGAAATGTTGAAAATATCATCTGAAATTTCAGCTTGAGATACTTTCTCGCCTGTAACATTTATAACATCAACGACAGCCATATTTACCCTCATTACCGCATTTTATGATTGATGCGGGTCATCATTAATCAGAACAAAGGTCTCTTTATTTCAATAATTCCAGATTTAGCACCCGGAACTTGTCCTTTGATCAGAATCACGTTATCATCGGGACGAATGTCAACAATTTGCAAGTTTCTAACTGTTTTTTTATCAACACCTAATTGGCCTGGCATTTTTTTGCCTTTCATTACACGAGAAGGCCAAGCACTGCATCCGATTGAACCAGGAGCCCTATGATTTCTGCAGCCATGTGATTCTGGACCACGAGCAAAATTATGTCGTTTTATTGTACCTGAAAAACCACGACCTTTTGATTCGCCAGTGACTTGTATCATTTCCCCGATTTCAAACATATCAAGCGTTAACTCTTGTCCCAATGTGAAATCATCAGGATTTTGCACGTCGAACTCTTTTACGTGCGCAAAATATTTATCTCCGCTTTTTTTGAAATGCCCTATCAATGGCTTGGAAACATGTTTTTCTTTTTTTTCATCAAATCCAATCTGAACAGCATCATAACCATCAACGTTTTTAGATTTGATTTGAGTGACGAAACATGGTCCAACTTGCAGTACTGTAACAGGAATATATTTCCCGTCAGCAGTATAGACACTCGTCATTCCTATTTTTTTTCCCAACAATCCTCTGACCATGGTTCTTACCCTTTACAGTTTAATCTCGACATCTACACCTGGAGAAAGATCCAGCTTCATAAGTGCATCTACTGTCTGTTGTGTTGGCTCAAGTATATCAAGTAACCTTTTGTGAGTTCTTATTTCAAACTGCTCACGGGATTTTTTATTAACATGTGGTGAGCGAAGAATACAGAACTTATTGATCCGAGTCGGTAATGGAATTGGACCAACGACGCGTGCTCCTGTCTTTTTTGCCGTATCAACTATATCAAGCGTTGAGCTGTCCAATAATTTATGGTCATATGCTCTCAGCCTAATTCTTATTTTAGTATTTATCATCATCGTAAAAATCCCAGTTATTGAATAATACCAGCAACAACGCCAGCGCCAACCGTTCTCCCACCTTCTCTGATTGCGAATCGAAGCCCTTCTTCCATTGCGATGGGAGCTATCAACTCTGCCGTGATCGTCACGTTGTCACCAGGCATAATCATTTCAACGCCTTCCGGAAGGTTCAATATCCCAGTCACGTCTGTGGTTCTAAAGAAAAACTGAGGACGATATCCTGTAAAAAACGGGGTATGTCTTCCACCTTCTTCTTTACTTAAGACGTATATTTCTGCTGTAAATTTTGTGTGGGGTGTTATGCTGCCTGGCTTTGCAACTACCTGGCCTCTTTCAACTTCATCTCTCTTCGTTCCTCGAAGAAGTAAGCCAACATTGTCTCCGGCGCGGCCTTCATCAAGAATCTTACGAAACATTTCTACACCGGTACACACTGTTTTGATCGTTTCTCTTATACCAATGATCTCAACTTCTTCACCCGTCTTGACAATCCCTCTTTCGATTCGGCCTGTCACCACTGTGCCGCGACCTGAAATACTGAATACATCTTCAATCGGCATGAGGAAGGTCTTGTCGGTATCACGGATCGGTTCAGGAATGTACGAATCGCACGCTTCCATCAATTCGAATATGCATTTGGCTTCATCTGC
>JBAZWJ010000086.1:0-20785 GCA_041660385.1 Desulfobacteraceae bacterium
GTGATTTTGGAAGTACTATTTTTATTGTGAACGACTTTTTGAAATAGGGGTTGTTTTATCGAGGGCGTAACGAGTTAACTATCCGAAAATAAAGTATTTTCTTCGTCCAACATTGTTATTGACCGGTCATTTTGCCTGTATGCACGTTTAACATCGTCGAACTTGTAAAATGACCAACAATAACAGATTAATAAATTATATGTTTTATATTGGCCTGGAAAAACAGGCGAAAAAAAGGTCCGGTGATATTAGGTGAGCCACCGGAATATTACAGGAATTCCATACGATATATTCCCTTTCAAATCAAATGGTTTTTAACCATATTATCATTGCATGTTGAATGTGCATACAGGCGTGTCGCCTGTATGCACAATTTGTTGTTTGTATTGAATGTTATTTAAATTTGGCGCGTTATGCGTTTAATTATATGTTTTATATTGGATACTATGCAAAATAAGGGTTGAATTTACATCCCTTAAAGGTTTAATGTAAATCAAATGTAAATGGGTTGGCCGGTACGTTAACGTATAAAGTGAGTGAGGTCCCGCAATGAAACTTCTGGATCAGGTGAGAATGGTCATACGCACCAGGCATTACAAATATACTACGGAACAGACCTATGTGGGCTGGATCAAACGGTATATTCTTTTTCATGGAAAGAAGCATCCCTCTGTGATGGGCGACAAGGAAGTGTCTGAGTTTCTGTCGTATCTCGCCATGAGCAAAAACGTCGCGGCAAGCACACAGAACCAGGCTTTAAATGCTATTGTTTTTCTATACAAACATGTTATAGACAGACCTCTCGGGGACTTCAGCCAGTTCGACCGCGCCAAACGTCCGAAAAACCTTCCCACAGTCCTTTCCATTCCGGAGGTCAGGGCGCTGTTGTCCTATATGTCCGATGAGGTTCTGTTGATCGCCAATCTTCTTTACGGTAGCGGACTGCGATTGATAGAATGCATGCGCCTGAGGGTTAAGGATATTGACTTTGCACAGGGCCTGGTCGTGGTGAGAGACGGCAAGGGAGGAAAGGACCGGCGCACGATGCTTCCGAATAATGTGAAGCCTCTATTGACATTACAGTTGGAGAAAGTCAAATTCCTTCACCGGCAGGATCTTGAGAAGGGATTTGGTGAGGTGTTTCTTCCTTATGCTTTGGAGCGTAAATACCCTAACGCCGGACGGGACATCCGCTGGCAGTATGTTTTCCCTTCGTCCACCATTTCAAAAGATCCCCGGAGCGGAAGGATGGGCCGCCATCACCTGGATGAGAGCGTACCCCGGAAAGCGGTGAAACAGGCGGCGGCCAGGGCGGGGATTATGAAACGCGTGTCGCCCCATGTGCTCCGGCATAGCTTCGCCACCCATTTGATCGAGGCTGGGTATGACATACGGACGGTTCAGGAACTCCTGGGGCATACCGATGTGTCCACCACCATGATTTATACCCATGTATTGATGAACGGGAAAATGGGGGTTACAAGTCCTCTGGATCGTTTGAATTGAAAAAATAACTGGATACGTTTGGAGTTGTTATGGATCTTTCATTGGTGCAAAAAAAGATTTTTCAGTATTTTGAAAACCAGATCCGTCAATATGGAGAGATGCCGACCCTTCGAAAAGCCGCGGAAGATAACGGGGTCAGCCACGCCGCCATTGCCCAGACGGTGAAAGTCCTTGAAAAAAAAGGGTATATCCGGCGTGATGGGAGGTATGGCCGGAAAATTGATCTGCTCAAGGAAATGGATGAAGCCCCTTTGCCTAAGCGAATGCGTAACGTGCCTGTTGTGGGCTCCATAGCAGCGGGCCTCCCGCTTTATGCTCAACAGGAATGGGCCGGATCTCTGGCTGTTGATTCCGAATTTTTTAAGGGAGATCACCTGTTCGCTCTGATTATCAAAGGGGATTCCATGAAGGATGCCGGGATTCTGGACGGGGATCTTGTGATCTGCGAACCGCGCCAGTATGCACAAAACGGCGACATCGTAGTGGCGCTGATCCGCCATGAGGAAGCCACAGTCAAACGGTTTTATCTTGAAAAAGAGGGGATTGAACTGAGGCCGGAAAACCCGGATTATTCACCTGTGATCTATGGTTTTGGTGATGTGCTTGTTCAGGGAAAGGTGATCGGGCTGATCAGGGGGCCTGGGGCTTTTTAATAGGGGGTTTTAAAATGAATTCAATATGGAAACTTCAGGATGCCAAAGCACAATTCAGTAAGCTGGTAAAAGAGGCACTAAAAAATGGGCCACAGGTTGTGACCTGCCGGGGGGCGGCTGCCGTTGTTATTGTTTCAGCAAAAGAGTATGAAACTCTGGTTTCGTGTCGACCGGATTTCAAGGATTTTTTGTTGAGTTGCCCCAGACTGGATGAGACGGTGGTCTTTGAAAGACGGCGTGATTATCCAAGGAGTACGGAATGAATCTGATTTTCTGGTCAGCGGGGTTAGTGTGATCAATCCCTGGAATCAGAGTTCATGAAAAAGGCGAGATAAAGCAAAAGGGTTTTTTACCGCACATTATTTTAATTTTTTATCATCATGGCTGTACCGGATCACGGTGGCTTTTTCCAGAGTGATCATGCCTCCGCCCATCATCGTGTCGATACGGGGCATGATGGCGTCGATTTTTTCCTTGCTGTCCACCACTTCCACGATTAACGGAAGGTCTGAAGAAAGATCCAGGAGTTTCTGGGTGTGATAAACACTATGAGCACCAAATCCACTGATGGCCCGGATAACGGTTGCTCCGGCGAACCCTTCCTTTCGGAACAGTTCCACAAGGGCTTCGTAAAGGGGCTGGCCGCCGAAACGGTCGCTCTCCCCGATGAAGATCCGCATCAGTACATTTTCTCCAACCAGTTTGGTCATGGGAATTCTCCTTTAATAAAAGGCCCGGACAGATAATATGCCCAGCCAGGTGAACAGCAGGCAGCAGATCACGCTTGCGATGATGTTGATGAACGATGCAATGAATCTCCCGTCTTCCAGCATCATCAGGGTTTCATAACTGAAGGTGGAAAAGGTGGTCAAACCTCCCATGAAACCTACGGTCAGCCCCACGCGAAGAGTAACGGGAATCAAGGTGCTTCGAAGGCCCATTTCCATCACGAGGCCGATGGCAAACGAGCCGATCACATTGACGGCAAAGGTTCCATAGGGAAGCGATCTTCCGAAAATACTGTAAATCCAGCTTGAAAGATAGTAGCGGGTAAGGCCGCCCCCGGCGCAGAACAATGCGATCGCAGTTGCTGTTTTCATCCAAATGGTCTCCTCTTAGAATACGTCGGATGATTATACAAACCTTGGGTGTGTTGTCAATCGCTACCAGGGATTTTCGGGATTTCATTTCCGATCTTTCTTAAAATGAAACAAACCCGGGCTTTCAAACTCGGTTCTGTTGTGATAGAAAAAAATTAACTCCGCCGCTCGTCAGCATTTTCGCTTCAGGTTTTCAGAACCGGAACGATTGAATATAGGAATAACCCAGAAGGAATCTTTATGACTTACATTACCGTCATATCCCAGTCCGGGCGTCAGAAGCTGGAATTGCTTGAACAGAATTCCATTGGCAGGCATTCGGGCAATCGGGTGCACATCCAGGATCCCTCTGTTTCAAAAAACCATTGCCATGTCACCATGGATGCCAACAACATGTGCTTTATCGAAGACCGTTTAAGCACCAATGGGACGTTTGTTAACAACAGGCGTATCAAAGGGAAAACAGCTCTCTACCCCGGTGATGAAATCCGGCTTGGGAATGTCATTCTGCTTATTGAGGGGAATGAAATGGAAGCTGCCCAGATGGTGGAAATCGGTGATGTGGATGAGGGGCTTTTCAGTTCCACCATGTCTCCCCAGAGCGAGACACGTTTTCTTCCGGAAAACAGCATCACCAATGAAAAAGATCTGAGGACCGACTACGAAAAACTAAGGGTCACCTACGAGCTTCAGAACGAAATGAGCCTGGAACGGGATATCGGAAAGACGCTTGACCGGATTCTGGCAAGAACCTTCGAATTTCTGGAATACGATCAGGGTGTTATTCTTCTTGATGACAAAGAGGGGATCATGGTTCCCCATAGTTACAAAACAAGACGGAGAGATGAGAAATTAAGGATATCTTCCACGTTGATCCGTTATGTTCAGGAAGAAAAAACCGGTGTTATTTCAACGGATGTTCCCTCGGATCATCGTTTCAATATTTCCGAAAGCATCATGCTCGAAGGGGTAAAATCCACCATTGCGGTGCCCATCATGAACGACGATGAGATCCTCGGCATCATGATTCTTTACTCGCTTGAAATGACCAATGCATTCACAACCAAAGACCTTGGGATTATGACGGCCATAGCCAACCAAGCCGCGAGGATCATCAAGAACGCTTTGCTGCACGAAGAGCTGCGCCTATCTTTCGACAGCTCCATCCGAACACTTTCAGCCACGGTGGACGCTCGGCATCCCCTTACGGCAGGCCATTCCGAACGGGTCACAGAAATATCCATCCACATAGCACGGAAGATGAATCTGCCTGAGAACGAAATCAGGGTTCTGAAATTTGCGACATTGATGCACGATATCGGAAAGATCGCCGTTCCGGATGAAATTCTCCTTAAAAACGGCAGGTTCACGCCGGAAGAAAAAGCCCTAATGGACATCCATCCCCTTAAAACACGCGAAATTCTGGAGAATTTCTATTTCCCCGTGCTTTTGGAACAGGTTCCTCTTATCGCCAGCTCTCATCATGAGAAGATGGATGGAACCGGCTATCCTCTGGGTCTCAAAGGCGAAGAAATCCCCCTTGCTTCCCGGATTATGGCCGTGGCCGATATGTTTGATGCCCTGACAGCCAAAAGGGATTACCCCAAATATATTGACAATAATACAGCTAGTTTCGAACCTTTACCCTTATCCACAGTTGTTTCGATTATTACAAAAGGGGTGGGGGAGCGGTTCGATAAACATGTGGTCGATGCGTTTCTTGCCTGTCTGCCGGAAATTGTTGAATGCTTCAGGGGGACAGTTGCCAATCCTAACCGGGAACAGGACCTTGCGTTTCTTGCGCAATACAGTGCAAAAAAGAATTAAAAACTACGGGACGATAGTTTGATTTTAAGATCCTAGTTGCTTGCTTTTAGAGGGGTGATTGTCTATAGTTTATACGTACATGGAAGCCTTTGTGTTGATCAGGTCGAATACCAGTAAAGGAGCTTAAATATGAGTATCCGAAAAATTGCCTGTTGTACCGATTTTTCAGAGAATGCGGAAACGGCTGTGGCGGCTGCCGTTGAAATGGCGGAAAAGTTTGGTGCCACACTGGATGTCCTCCACGTTCTGCCCCAGCCTGTAAACCCCATGGTATCCGATTTCGAGGTACCCATTCTCGGTGAGGCCTTGCCTCAAATGTCGTATGAGTTCCGCAACAGCCTGGCCCAGAAAATGAAAGAGAAAATGCAGGAAGTATACGGAGCAGGTATGGGCCGTCTTAAAAGTTCAAAAATGGTGGTTCTGGACGGCCATGTTTCCACGGAAATCATCGCATACCTTGAAAAACACGATATTGATGTGGTGGTTCTGGGCTCTTATGGTTTCAGCGGAATGGGCCTTGTGATTTTCGGCAGTGTGGCCAAACGGGTGGCCCATAAAGCCCATTGCTCGGTGATGATCGCCAGGGATAAAGTTGATAAGGAAAGCTGACTTGAAACACTGCATGACGGCTGGCGGTTGAAGAGCGGGTGAAGGCCTGAATGAATGGTTTTGCCCGTTTTTTATTGCCGGATTAATATTACCAATCATTGGGGTGTAACATACTGTGAAACTGTTTATCATTGCAGGAGAACCATCAGGAGATTTTCATGCGGCGGAACTGATCCGTGCGTTGAAAGATGCACGTCCCCAGGCTGAATTTTATTCGGCAGGCGGAAGGGAGCTGAAGTCATGCACCGTTCAAGTGGCGGATATGACGGAAATGGCTGTGACAGGGATTCTTGAAGTCGTGAGCTTTCTTCCCCGGATTCTCGCCATATCAAAGCATATTAAACAGGCTATCGACCGGATCAACCCGGATATCGTGATTTTTACAGACTTCCCCGACTTCAATTTCAACATGGCGGAAAAAGTAGCAAAACCCGGTAGAAAGCTGGTCTATTTCATCAGTCCCCAGCTATGGGCCTGGAGAAAAGGGCGCATCCGTCTTGTGAAGCGCCTGATCGACAAGATCCTGGTGATTTTTCCCTTTGAGGCGGAATACTATCGGAAGCAGAAAGTCCGGGCCACATTCGTGGGCAATCCTCTGGTGAACACCATACGAAAACACCAGCAAAATGGGCTTGAACGGGTCAAAAATGCAAAACCCAGAGTGTTATTGCTGCCAGGCTCAAGGCGGAAAGAAATCCGTATGAGCCTCGAAACCATGTGTCAGGCCAAGATGATTATAGAACAACGGATGGATGCGGATTTCGCCATTCTTAAACACCGTGATCTGCCCATGGATCTGTTCGAACCCGCAAAGCAGGCAAACATTGAAATCATCGAGGGCAACCCCTTTGACGAGTTTGCACGGACAGATCTGGCCCTTGCCTGTTCCGGCACCGTTACCGTGGAACTGGCCTTGTCCGGCGTTCCGGCTGTTGTCATGTATAAAATGGCTCCTGTGACGTATTTTATGGCAAAGGCCATGATAAAAGTCAGCGCTATTTCCATGCCCAACATCATTCTGGGTTACCATGTATACCCCGAATTGATTCAAGACGATGCAAGCCCGGAAAATCTGGCCGAACATGCCTGTGCCATACTTGGCGATCCTGTGAAGTATGCGGAAATCCAGACGGAATTAAAACGGCTTTACGGTTTGTTGAGGCCTTTTGATGCCAGACTTGCGGCATCGGAGGTTCTTTCGGTTTAATTACCTGTCACAACATCGGCGATGATATCCAGACTGGCTGAGGTCGGATTGGCGAAATCGGTCATGTGGCCGATGGTTCCCGAAACCCGAATCCCTGAGAATTCTTCTACAGCGTCCATGTTTTCCCGGATCATGGCAGGATCGGTGTTCTCACGGTCGATAAAAACAACGGCAGGTTTTTCATAACCCTTCATTTTCAAAGCATGGATGGTGAGAAGGGTGTGGTTGATGGTTCCAAGCCCTGCCCGTGCAGCGATTACGGGCTTTGCCTTTGCATCCCCTATCAGATCAATGATCCGGCACTCCCTGGCAACCGGAACAAAAACGCCACCGGCGGCTTCGATGATCAGGGTCTTATGGACAGCCTCTTTTTCTCTTATATAGGTATGAACCTTTCTTGGGTCCACGATTTTATCCGCATCTTTTGCCGCAAAATAAGGGGCTTTGGGTTGATCGAAACAGTAGAGGACGGATTCTGCCGGATCTTTGCCATGCAGCTCACGGATGTTTTCATAGATGAACCGTGCGTCGCTGTCAGGGCTTAGAGGTGTTGTGCAACCGGTCTGGAATGGCTTGAAATAAAAAGGGTTTTCTCCATTCAAATAAAAATACTTCATGAAAAGCAGGGAAAGAACGGTTTTCCCGACGCCTGTATCGGTTCCCAGAATAAAATAATTCATAGCCCTTAGCTTACCTCAATAACGTTTACATCCATTAAAAAACATCATACGAAGACATGAAACTATATCAGCGGAAACAATAAACTGAAACGTGTTTTTATTGATCGGGCACGCCAATCTCCCGATTGGCATAATTCCCGGGCACGCCAATCTCCTGATTGGCAAAAAGGACGATAAGCATCATGATTCTTCACATGGACATGGACGCATTTTTCGCCTCCGTGGAGCAGCGGGACAACCCTGAACTCCAAGGGAAACCGGTGATCATATCCGGTCGTTCCATGCGTTCCGTCGTAAGTACGGCCAGCTATGAAGCAAGGGTTTTCGGTGTGCGCTCAGCCATGCCCCTTGCTCAGGCCATGAAACTTTGTCCCCAGGCCGAGGTGGTCCGTGGTCGTATGGGGCGTTACAAAGAGGTTTCAAAACGGATATTCGCTCTGCTTCAGAACATGTCACCCCTGGTGGAGCAGGTGTCCATTGATGAAGCTTATCTGGATGTGGGCGGATGTGAACGGCTTCTTGGCTCGCCAGTGCAGATTGCAGAAACCATCAAGGCCCAGATCAAACAAATGGAAAATCTGACGTGCAGCATTGGTATTGCCCCTTTGAAATTCATCGCCAAAATCGCTTCTGATATGGACAAACCGGACGGCATCACCGTGATCGACCCGGAAAAGGTCATGGAATTTATCGAAAACCTACCCATTGGAAAAGTCCCCGGAGTGGGAGTGGCTGCCCTTAGAAACATGGATTCTTTAGGCGTTAAAACGTTGGGCCAGATCCGCAAACTGGATGATCGAATTCTCAAAGCAAAATTCGGAGTGTTCGGCCACCGTTTGAAACAGTTGTCCCTTGGCGAGGATTCATCTCAGGTCTCTCTTGACTACGAACGAAAATCTTACAGCACGGAAACCACTCTGTCTGAAGACACCTTTGACCGGGAATTTCTTAGCCGTCAATTGCTGGCCCAGTCCGACGAAGTGGCCCGGCTGCTTCGGCGTGGTTCGGTCAAAGCCAGAACCGTCACCCTTAAAATCACCTTTGCCGATTTTAAGCAGATCACCCGCAGGCACACCCTGGAAAATCCAGCCCAGAGTTCGGAGCAGATTTACAAAGAAGCCCTTCGCCTTTTTACCGCAGAAATCCTTCCCACAAAAATCCGCCTGATCGGTGTGGGCGCCTCTGGTCTCATGCCCGCGAACCAGCCAGTCCAGGCCCTTCTTTTTACAGACAACGCCACGTCACACCATGAAAAATGGGAAAAAGCAGACCGCGCCGTTGATTCCATCCTTGAGAAATTCGGCACCGCAAAAGTAAAACGCGCCTCCACAGCAATCCCCGACGAAAAACCCCGCACCTGATCCATGAAAAGGCGGTGGCCCGGGCACGCCAATCTCCCGATTGGCCTGCGGCAGACCTCATCCTTCAACACCAATGAAGGCTTTGCCAATATCATGATAAATCTACGGAATTTAATTTAAAGTTTTCATCGTGGCTTTCTTGTTCAATTAGTTTTTGTTTTAAGCCTGCCACTCCAACCAAATCAGAAAGTTGATGGGTATGGCTGGGGGCTGGTTCCAAACCTGCCCGGAGGCTGATCATGGGACAAGGCGGGTTTGGAACCCGCCCCTACAGGTCCGTGGATATGATTTTAACCCAAATCCCCCACCTTCCTTTTCGTCATTCGCGGCACATAACAACCGATTTTCGCGTCATGGCATGTCAGGCCAAGTTCTCCTTCAATTTTTTTCAAGGCGTCGGACGATTTGGAAATGCCTGCGGAGTCTTTGTAGGTGCGGCAGTACATCTCGCCCCAGGTGGTGGTGTAGACAACGGCGAATTCGTAGATCAGATCGGCTTTTTTCCCCAGAGCGAAGTTGACGATGAGATAGAGACGGCGGATTTTTGCAGGTTCGAGATATGCGGAAGGGGCTACGGAATCGGATTCTCCGTAGGGGAAGAAATCGTTCACTTCCTTGAGGAGATGGAGAAAATCCTGGGCTGTTAAAGGCGTGGGGTTGGGTAGAAGGGTGAAGAGGGTTCCCGATGCGTAGATGCCGTTGTGTATAACGAAGGCAGCCACGTCTTCGATGCGGGCCACGTCATTAAGGATAGCCAGGTCGTTGCTCTTTGCCATGATGTCTTTGTCGTAAAAGGGGAAAATGTCCCAGGCCGGAGATTTTCCCTGGGGCTGTCTGTAATGGATATACAGCTGGCTTAGGAGTTTTCTGCCTCTCACCGCAAGGGGAAGCGTTTTGACTTTGTGGGACTGGTCCGCAAACTGGACGAACATTTTCCGGCCAAGAACGGTCAGGTCTTCCGCCGTGATCAGCGTGCCTGTTTCCGATGTGCCGCTGAGCAATTTGCTGAGTTTGTTGTATGTTCGAATCATGAACCGGTTGGTCCGTTCGCTTAATTCAAGAACTTTTTTGAACGGCCACTGGCTGAACTGGCCCAGGTCGTGAAGTTCTTCTGCTTTCCATCCGTAATTTTCCATGCATTTTTTAACCACAATCTTGCGTATTTTGAAAACTGAACCTTCCAGATGTTTTGACGAGGCAATGGAGAGCTTCAGAAAAAAACAGAGCCGGATCAGGTCCATAGTGTCGGTCTGGTCTGTTTTTAAATAATGATTTGTGGTTTCCTCAAACAGAAGGATGTACGGGTCTTCCCGTCTGAAATGGGTTTTCCCCGAGGCTCTTCGCTGTTTGAGAAGGTCGCAGAGAAGAATGCCCTGTCTCCCTTCGTGGATGTACTTTTCAAGAAGGGCCATTTTCATAACGGATTTGTAGGGGCTTTTCAGGCTCTTGAACAGTTGCCACATGGACGCTCCGAAATATTCTCCGGGTGGTATGGCGCTGACATGACCCAGATCAAGATAGTCGTCGTGGAACCGGGAAGCGATGCTGTAAAGAAGAGGGTATTGTTTTGTGTCGGTCCAGCCGGGAAGCACACACCAGAACGGAATTTTCCCGGCCACCAGAATCATGGTCCTGTAAAATTCTTCTTTGAGCATCATGCTCTGGGCGGAACCTGAACTTTCGAAATCACTTCCGCCAAAACGGCCTTCCTTTATGCTTTCCGGGTCCATGACAAAGAAGTGAATTTCTGTTCCGAAATGGGTTGCCGCCCATCTCTCAATGGATGCAAGCTTCAGCTTGAGCAGGTTCTGTGCTTCCGGGGGCATGGTTTTAGTGTCCACGCAGACCCAGTAGTCGATGTCCGAATCCTGGCTCTGGGCAATGGTTCCCACGCTGCCGATGGTGAACAGCCCCTGAATATGGCATTCCTTGCCTGGCACGGGAAGAAGTTTGTCAACCCTGAGATGCTTTTTTGCAAGAGCAATGGTTTTGGGGGACGGGTCATAGTTGCTGATCCCGGAGCAGGCTTTTTTCAGCAGGGCATGATCCATGATCTCATGGTCATCGCAGCTTCGTTCAATGGGAAGAATGCGCTGGGTGAGATGGATCAGAAGAGGGACCAGATCGAACAGATCTTCCTGGTCCGGATTAAAGGCGTCAAGCGCCCGTTCTCTGGCTCTTTGGTTATGGGCAAGAAACACATGTCGCTGTTCGTCCATGGCATGGGTGAGAATGAGGATGGTCAGCCATCGGGTGGCCAGGAGTTTTTTTTCAAAATAAAGAGCTGGTATTTCCAGGGAATCCCAGTGGGATGAACGCTGATCCAGATCACTTTCCATGAAAACGGCGGTGTCACTGAGATGGACTCCCTTGAAATCACTGGCCATGGCCAGGGTATGAACGAATTCGGCCTGGTGAACTGTGGCGTGGTTCATGTCGCAGAGATGGAACGTGGCGCAGGTGAGGGTAGATGCTGAAAAATCGCTCTTCGAGAAATCGCATGACAGAAATCGGGTTCCGGTGAATGCGTTGCCGACGAAATCGGAAAATTCGAAGCGGGATTTGTAGAACCATGCGTTAAAAAGACAACAGCCGGTGAAGCTGGCCGAAACACCGTCCACATTGACGAATAAAGCAGATTCCAGGCCGCAACTCTCAAACCGACCATGTGTCAGGGAGCCGTTTTCGAACCGGGTGTTTTTCATGGAACACTGAACGAAAACAGCTGATGTGAGATCGCAATCCATGAACGTCATGCCTGAAAGATCGGCGTTTTCAATTCTGATGCCTGAAAGGTCGATATCCCGTATGATTTCTCCCCATAGCTTCTGGAATTTTTCCAGCGGATGGGTCGCTGGATTTTTTAAAAACGATAGAATCCGGCTGTCATTGGGTTTACTGCCTCCAGCTGAAAAAACAGGAGGAGCCAGTTCCAGGATTTTATCCTTGATTTCTCGGGTCCTGATTTCTGAAATCTGTTGGAAAAAAAGTGTGGCGGTTTCTCTGATAGCTGAATCCTGATCGGTCTTTCCGTATCCGAAAAGGGTTTCCGCTCTGGCGGGTTTTTCAAGAAACAGAATCCGGGCCACGGCTTTACGCGCTTCAAGTGCCAGCACTTCCGGGAGCTTGTCAAATAGGGCGATCAGGTCTTCGGTCTTGAGTTGGATCAGAGCCGGATAAAAGGCTTCCCGCATATGGGGTTTTTTTGTGATGAGATTTATGGCCGCATCGGGACAGCGACTATGACCCATGGACGCGAGGGTGGAAAAGGCAGCGGTGGCAATGGCCGGGTTATCTTCATTGAGGAGACGCGTCAGCACGGTTACGATCAGCTCACTTGGTTCGGTCCGGGATCGCTCAATGACGGAAAGGATTCCGGTTCGTAAAGCTTCCGGGGAATAGGGGTCGAGGAACGTCAGGAATTTGTAAAGTTTATCCTTCAAGTCGAAAGCACCGGCTATCAGTGCCCCCTCACGAATCTCTTCAGAATCATCTGACGTAAGACCTTTGTTGATGATCGCATCCGTGAGTTTCAACCGTTCCGCAAAGTCAAACAGAAGTTCGCCCGTGCGGGTCAGCAGAGCAAAGAGACTTTCATCCGTTTCGTAAAGGAGATTGATGATGAAGCAGGAGGCGGCTTTCACGTCGGTGATTTCTTTGAGTAGAAGCCGGATGTGCGGGGCCTGCTGCCGTCTGTCCGTGATTTCTGAAAAAAGATAACGGTGAACAAGGCGAAGCCGTAAAGTCTCCGGAAGACGTCGGAGTATGTCTATGAATGCGTTCCGGGTCATGGTGTTGCCCAGAAACAGGGCCCAGGCATGGGACGGGCCTCTGCCGCCAATGGAGAGAAGGATGATGAGGTATTCCTTGAATTCTTCCTGGGCTGTGATTCGTTTCATTTCCCGGACAAGTACAATGGAAAACATCTCGTTTTTCAATGTTTTTTCCCGGGGCATGTTGAGGGGCTCCCTGTGGTTTACCGTGACGAGGCCTGCAAGGTGGGCAAGGGTTTCCCGGGCTGCCAGACGAATCGGGCGCGAGATATCGCGAAGGGCAAAAAAAACGAATTCCAGTCCTTGGTCCGGCTCCATCTCTTTAACAGCGAGGATCATCGCTATCCGTTCATCGGCCTTGCTTTTTTCCCATTGGATCTGGAAGTCCTGTAATGATGAAGGTTTCAAGGGCGTTTGCTCGTTCTGGTTGACTGTTTTACGGGTGACTTCCTATTCAAAGTTGACCACTGATACAGAATAACCATCCGATTATTTTAAGGATCGGGCCATTTGTCGGGTTTCGTTCCTCTACCCGACCTACGAGGGTCTGACGCAATATTGCTATGCATAAATCTATTGGGTAAAGTCACTGATTCTCCACGGAAAGAGGGAGAATCAGCGTGAATGCAAGACTGAATTCATGGTTGTTTTCTGAATAGAAGCTCCACAGGTTTTTCATTGATGCAAAGGAATAACCGGTTTTCGTCTATGCCCAGTGTGACTTGTGAGTCTGAATCTCCGGCCAAGTCTGGATATAGGGACCTTAAACCCGGAAAATCAAGAGTTTCCAGGGCCTGTTTTAAAAGTTCGATTTCCTCTTCCGGTGGCTCATAGCCGGGTCTTGATTTTAAGAAGTTTGAAAGTGATACATTGTATCGTTTTTTAATTTCCGTGGCAATACAATGATTTCTGAGATCAAGATCAACTTTGAACGATGTCATCATGGAGAATCCTTGTGACCGTAGAGGCTCAGTGAAGGCTTGGCCAGTCGCTGGGGATATATGCGTCTGAATGATTTGCCTGGGATCATGGCTGTTTCCTGGAATTAATAATCAGCTGAACGAATGAAACAGCCTCCGCCACCATCCGAACCCTCGGGTGCCGGTTTTACGGAATCTTCGGTCACGGTGATGTAAGCTGTCTTGGTCATACTGTTACTGCCTCCATCGTTGGTTGCCACAAGAACGACAGCGTAGGTTCCTTTTCTATTGTATGTTACCACAGGTGCCGCTGCCGTACTGCTGGCCGGGCTCCCACCGAAGAAATTCCAGTTAAGCTGTGTCGGGTTGTTTGTCGACGTGCTGGTAAACGTGATCAGCTCGCCACCTTTGATGGTGGTTTTGTCCGAAGTGAAATCCGCTACCGGTTTATGGACGGTCACCGTGATATAGTCGTCTTTTGTCAGAGTGTACGGTGTTCCTGCTATTGTTACTTCAAGTACTACCGGGTATGAGATCAAGCCGCCATCAGGTTCATCCGGGTAGGTAACTATGGGATTCTGGGCCGTGGATGTGGCAGGGTTGCCGCCTTCGAAGGTCCAGAACCAGGCCGTGGGGTTATTGGTCGATCCGTCGGTAAACGTGACAGTGGAGCCGAAGGGGATGCGTGTTTGATCTGCCGTGAAAGTTCTGCCGGGAACCACATGGATGTAATCGTTTATCAGCAGCGTTTCATCACCTTTGCCGTTGGTGGCGATCAACTGGACAT
Source organism: Desulfobacteraceae bacterium (assembly GCA_041660385.1). Lineage (GTDB taxonomy): Bacteria > Desulfobacterota > Desulfobacteria > Desulfobacterales > Desulfolunaceae > DYJE01. The sequence goes on from JBAZWJ010000086.1 coordinate 14,424, forward strand.
CGTAATATCCCAGTTCGTTGTATGTAACAGTGGGGTGTTGTGCTGAAGATGATCCGGGCGCGCCTCCTTCGAACGTCCAGCCGAACGTATCCGGGCACCCTGTGCTGAGGTTGGTGAAGGTCATGGGAACACCGGATGTCACGTCCACTCCACTGGCAGCGGGATCACTGCCAAGCATGAAATCGGCCACAGGAGATTGTGATGAAAGGTCATCGACGGTTACTGCAACCCGTTTGACCTGGTAATTCTGTTTACTGATCACAAGCTCCGCCGTATCGCCGGTGTCGAAAGGGGCGAATGTCAGGGTGACATGGGTGCTGTTTCCTGAATAGGCTGAATCGGCCAGTTCTCCGTTGTGGAGCAGAGCCACCTGGGCATATTTAACCGTTGTTACAGTCAGTTCCGTGGTGTCACAAGGTGTGATGGTGTCTCCCACAGTGGGATTCGCCAGGGTCGAAGGGACTCTCAGGTAAGGCATGAGGGATGGATCACCCATGAGATTATACACCTCAAAGTAATAATCAGCTGATGCAGGAACAGCCATGGCCACAGAAAGGTTGCCACGGTATACCATTTGTCCTGCTGTAACATACCAGTCGCTTTCAGCCTCGCTGTGGTTATGCCATAATGCGTCGAAATTACCGTAGCCTGTATCGTTATAGCTCAAATTCTGGATTTCGGTTTCCGGCAGATCTTCGATCCCTGATTTATAACCTACGGCCCAGTAAAAATCCTCATCCCAGAACGTGTAATCGCTTGCGCCGATATAGGCTACCGCGCCTTTATCCTGAGCAAGAACGATGTTTTCGCCAAAGGAGTCATCTTGATCGAAGCTGCTTGATTGACAACAGTTACCCACGACAAATCCGTATTCGTCATCGTTGGTAAGGGTTGTGATATCGCTTGATTCCAGTTCGTAATCGTTGGCTTCTTTGTTCCACCAGCCGTAAGTATTGCAATGGCCTGTGTAGTTGACAAAACCGGCTCCGCTGTTAATGCGCGATTTGATGGCAGAGGTGACAACAGACGAACCGGTGGTTGCAGTGGTCACACCGGGCCAGGACCAGGCAACGTTGTATAGAAAGGCGTATACTTCGGAAAAATTGTTGTCGGAGTTTAAATACTCATTGATCAGATAAGCCACCTGGCCATTGGCGTAGGCAGGGCTGAAGTCTTCGTCAGCTCCGGCGATAACCATGGCTTCGCCAAGATATGCGCCGGAACTCATGGTGTACTGTTCGTAGGTGAGGGTTTTTGAAACGACGCGGTTCAGCTCCGTCAGGGTTTCAACCGGGAAACGGCCATAGTAGGCTTCGGGAAGATAACCTCCGCTGAACGTGAAATAGTAGAGATCCGTGACGTGATCCGTTGTTTCAAAAGGAGGGATCTGATCCGTGTCACCCACGAAGAGTACGTATGATGGAGGATGGGTTCCGTCATCGTACAAATTTTTAAGATAGGTTTGTAACCGTTCCCTTTTTTTTGCCGTTGTGGCGGAGGCTACTTGTGACGGGTAAAATATGTCGTTGGTGTTTGCTTCAATGACATGGAAACCGAGCTCCCTTTTCCACTGGATAAACGTCTGAAGGCTGGAAGAATCAAGGAAATCATCCGATGCCACAACCACATAGGTCAGGGGATAGGCCCTTTCATCAGTTATGATGGCGTCTTTTGTTCCGTCGGACAGCGGATAGTTCAGGATCTGTGAATACGCTGATTTGAACAACGGTGAATGGTATTTTGCCCGTGTTCGTTTTGTCAGCCCCATATCGCCGTTTTTGAAAACAACACTGAACGACAGGCGGGTGGCAGCTTTCAAGGTGTTGGTGCCCGGATTATATCGGAAAGGATTTACGGTGAGGCGCGCCACCCTCACTCCGCGCATGCCACCCATAATATCCACGCTGATCCTTTCATTCGTACCAAATACATTTTCCGCATAGGCTTTTTTGTCGGCCACGAAAGGCTGCTCAGCCCTTGATCTCGATTTCACACGGGGGGGCTGGCGTGGTGCCAGTTTCATTCCCCCGGCCTCAACATTGAGATTCAGGGTTTCTTCCTTGATCTCATGGATCACGATCTGAACCGTTGCATTCTGGGGCACTTCAATGAGGTTGTCCAGAACAGGGAGAAGGGGTTTTCCCTGATCACCCGATCCGGGCGAATAACCCTGGATTTCAAGAGAAGTAAACGACCCTTTACTGCTGTCAAGCCTTGAAAGATTGAGATAGGACAGGGTGCTGACAGCTGTAAAGCCTGTCCGGCTCTTGCTTTTTATCTCCAGCGACGTTCTGCTTTCCGATGAAAAGGAGTGGGTGTTGAAAGGGGCGGCTGAAACGTTTGACACCGCCAGCACAATGGCGAAAACCATAAAAATATTAAATACGTATTTCATATCACAACCAGATAAAGTTGAAGTTTCATATCAAAAACGACTTTTATATATATCGGAAAATCATGCCATATTCTTGAAGAATGTTGCCGACCATATCACATGCGGATTGGAAGGGTAACATTTTTTGCTCAGGGGAAATAATTTTTATGATCATCTACGAGAAAAACGGGTTGAGTACGCGAAGACAACCGTCAATGATGATTCCATGAGGAAAGGAGGTAAAGGAGGACATTCGTGTCTATAAAAACATCAGGATCTTTCATTGGCGTCATTCCGGTCAAAACTGAAATCAGAGGGCAACCGTCCCCGGAACGTTCTCAACCGCTCAAGAATGGCATCAGGCCCAGGTTTTTTCTTCACCTGAAAAACCCGCTCATCAGCAACCAGCACCTCAATGTCATCACCTTCCCTGAGTTGGAGGGCGTCAACCACCGCAGCAGGTAATCGTATGGCCAGACTGTTTCCCCATTTTGAAACGAGCATTGTTCAACCCTCCTTATTGGAATCGAATCATGAATGATATACAATTGGCTAATGTATATCATTTAAGGGGATGCCGGTCAATGTCGTGCTAGGGGAATATAAATAATTGACTTGGCTCTTGTTTTTCATAAAAAAAGAAACTGAAGTCATTATCGGGATAAACGTTGGGAGGTAGATGAATGAAATACGACCCGAACATCCATCACCGTCGGTCTATCCGACTGAAAAACTATGATTATTCCCAGGTTGGAATGTATTTTGTGACGATTTGTACCCAGAATTGCGACTGTTTTTTTGGGGATATTGTAAGTCGTGAAATGCGGTTGAATGATGCGGGGATGATGGTTCAATCCATATGGGATGAACTGCCGTCACGGTTTGCCAATCTGGAATTGGATGCCTTTGTCGTGATGCCGAATCACATTCATGGTATTTTTGCTCTGGGCCATGCGAATGGACATCCGGGTGATCATACGGGTGATTGTATGGGCCATTCTGCTGGCCATTGTACGGGCGAATCTTGTATTCGCCCTTGCCCCGAATCATCGACGTTCCCCAAAATGCGATCTATAATTTTGCATGATTCGCCTGAGCATCATCAATTGGGGGATAGATTGGGCGGATTCGGGCAGGGTAAAGGGCGCGGGCAGGGCGAATACAAGATTCGCCCGTACGAAAAAAGTGGCAGTAGCGGCAGCAACAGGAGCAGCGGCACATTGGCGGGGACGGTGGGGCGGATGGTTCAGGCATTCAAATCCATCACCACGCATCAATACATCTATGGCGTAAGACAATCGGGATGGGTGTCGTTTCCAGGAAAATTATGGCAGCGTAATTATTGGGAACACGTCATCCGCAACGAATCCGAATTGAACCGCATTCGTGAATACATTCAAAACAATCCGGCCCAATGGGAACATGACAAGCTTTATGTCCATATACAGGAATGATCAATGGCAGTGTGAAATAATCAGATCGGGTGTGAGATAAGCAGGGTGAATACAGTCACAGGGGGAGTACAACAGGGGCGAGCGCGGGCAGGACGAAGGGCGCAGGCAGGGAGAACATCGCGGGCAGGGCGAACACAAGGTTCGCCCGTACAATGGCGGGCATAATTGCGTATTTGGGATGGTGTTGGGGCCGTACGGGCGAACCTCGTGTTCGCCCTTGCAATGGCAGGCACAATTGCGCATTCGGGACTGTGTTGGGTGTACGGGCGAACCTTGTGTTCGCCCCTGTTCGCCCGATTCGCCCTGTTCGCCCCGTTATGCCACAATTATGATTTCTACGGAATCAACCGGTTGGTGATTCTGTAAGCTTCGTCGAGTTTGGCAAGTTTCACCATGCGGAAATCGTCGATGCGGATGTATACATTGCCTGCTTTGTCGGTGAGCTGGAGCTGGAACGTGCAGGTTTCATTGTCTTCGGCAGTTTTCCGGGTGAGGCAGAAATAAGGTTCTCCTTTTGTGACGCGTTTGTGGATGGACATGCTCCTGATTTTATAGGGAAGAACCAGATTGTTGCTGGTGAAGAATTCCAAGAGGCCACCGGTCTGGAACATGGCGTCCACGGCAACCACGTCGGTGAGGAAGGACGGGGCGGTTACGCCGTTGAAGAAGGGCTTCTCGCAGGTGTCGGAAAAGGCCGTGACCATCAGTTCGCCGTCAAAGGACACCACATCTTTCAGTGTTTTGAACAGGTCGTCCATGAACAGGCGCTGGGGATGGTAAATCAGCGACTCGGCATCGCCGGTGTATCCGGGTTTGGTGAATGCGGGGAGTGCGATTCGTTCTTCCGGTGCCAGGGTATCGCCCAGAATGAAAAGGCCCTGATAATGCAGGGTGGGGTCGCCCATGACCTGACCTCTGGGGTTGGTGAACATGGACGAGATCCGGCAGGCATAAGCTTTGTCAAGGGACGACCCGGCTGATTCCGCATCAATGATGATATCTTTGGGGCGGCCTTTCAGAATTTTGATGCCGTAGGGAATGGAAAAATCACGAATTTCCCGGATCACCGCTTTTTCGCCGTGAAGCTGGTGTGCTGCTTCGGCCATGGTTTCAATGCCGGTGGCTCCGAGGAAGATGGGTGTTTCTTCCATGCTGTGATCAAAAAGGAAAAGATCCCTGTCCAGGCGGAGGGTCCGGCTGAATCTTGCGTGATGGCTGCTTTCACTGAATTTTGTGTCAAGAAATGGGTAAGCTTCGCCCAAAGCAGAACCGGTGGTTGATGGGGCCGGGGTAGCCTGGAGAAGGCCGTCAGTATCGGCCACGGTGTCGGGGCCTGTGATCACCACTTCGGTGTCTATGCTGTTTGCCAGATCGCGGAGGAAAAAATCAACACCTTCGTTCAAGGGAAGGAAAGTGATGCCCCGGGATTCCAGAACTTTTTTCACCGTTTCATTTTCAGCCATGCCAGCGCCGCTCCAGGCAGTCCAGGCGTAGACTTTGCAGTGACGTTCCGGGTGTTCCAGCCGTTCTTTCATCAGCATTTTGCCGATCATGTCGTTGGCCGCCGTGTAATCACACTGGCCTTCGTTGCCGAAACGGGCTGTCACCGATGAGAAGGCCAGAATATAGCGGTAATGTCTGTCTTTCATGGCTTTCAGGAGATTGTCCAGACCTTTGACTTTCACATCCATGACCCGGTTGACTGAGGCCAGTTCCTTTTTCTCGATGAACTGGCTTTCTTCAACGCCTGCGGCATGGATTACGCCGCTGATGTCTTTGTGTTTCCTGATCACCATTTCCACGGCTGAGTAGTCTGTCACATCAGCGCATTCGTAGGTGACTTTAACGCCTTCCACTTCAAGGCGTTTGATGTTGAGAACCGCTTCTTTTGTTCGGATAATCCGGTCAGCGGCACGTTTGATATCAAGGGGTTTTGCCCCTGGCATCCCGGCTTTCACTTTGGACAGGATCAGCTTGTCGTCCACCGAAGGAAGAAGGTACTGGGGATCAAGACCTGAAATCCGGCTGCGGCCCAGGATAATCACATCGGCTCCATATGTTTTTGCCGCTTTTTTGATGATTTCATAGGTGATGCCCAGGGCTCCGCCGGTGACGAGAATTTTATCTCCTTTGCGGATCACCGGTGTGTCCTGAGTCATTTCTTTTGCTGCCATGGAAAGGACATAGGTTTCACCGTTCATGATTCCGGTTTCCACTCGGCGCTGGCCTGTGCAGAGTTCATCCACGTATGATTTTGCCAGATCGGTTACGTGGGTTTTCGGTTTGTCATCGGCAAAATCAACCACACGAACCAGGGTGCCCTTGTATTCTTTGTTCACGGTTTTCATGAAGCCGGACATGCCTGCAAAGGCCGGATGGATGGAGCCTTTGAATCCGTCCATGTATGGGAAAACCACGGAGTTGAAGGTCAGGGTGGAAAGGATTGCGCCTGGTTTGTCCAGAACGTTTTTCAGCTCTTTCACCAGAACGAAAAAGGATTTCATCGCAAGGTTCATCACATCGTCGCAGGTGGT
>JBAZWJ010000087.1:0-20322 GCA_041660385.1 Desulfobacteraceae bacterium
GGCCGCATGGACGTAAACCGTGTCCGGGGGGTGGGGGCCACTCACATCATAACCTTCGTGTTTAACAAGCTTCATGGCCGGAACGATCAGATTTGCTTCGTCGTCCCCAAAAAGCCCTTCTTCTCCTGCATGGGGATTCAGAGCAGCCACGGCGATGCGGGGGTTTTTTATGCCGAACCGATTCTTCAGATCATGGCCCGTGACCCTTATGGTATCTGCAATTTTATCGACTGTGATGGAATCCTGAACTTTGGAAAGGGGGATGTGGATGGTGACGAGAACCACGGAAAGGGTCCGTCCGCTCATCATCATGACAAACCGATCTGTGCCTGTTCGGGCGGCTATCATTTCCGTATGGCCGTGAAATTTCGACCCGGCTTTTTTCATCGACAGCTTGTTGATGGGGCAGGTCACCATGGCGTCGATTTTCCCCTCTATGGCGAGATCGGCGGCACGGGTAATATAATCTATCATGGCCTGTCCTGTTCGTGGCGTGGGCGCTCCATATGCCAATTCGTTTGCTACCAGATCGGACAGGATAATCAGGTCTGGGCACTCCGAAACGTAGCGGCATTGATCCATTCCGGACACGATATTGAAATGGAGGTTTGCTCCAAGTAAGTCGTTTGTCTTTTGAAGAACAGCGGCATCTCCAAAAACAACAGGGCGGCAGCATTCAAAGACTTCGGAAGAACCAAGAGCTTTCAAGAGAATTTCAGGGCCAATCCCCACGGGATCACCCATGGAAATGCCTATAACGGGCCGTGTCTGGTTCATGGTTTGGTCCTCATGGTTCAGTTGCCGGTCTGGTTAAATTGAGCGGTGGATTTTAATAAAAAAAGAATTATACCTGCCAGCCATGAAAAAGAAAAAGAAAAAAACGTGATGAGATTAAAATGTGTTGACAATGAGTAAACCCTGGAAAGAAAAGGGCTTGTTTTCAGCCGAATTTTTTAGGGTTCTTTTTGAGAAAAATCGAATAAAACGGAGATAATCGAAGAAAATTAGAGTTCTTCGGTTGTTGATGTATTTCAGGCTTTTCCGTGAATCCCCCTAATAATACTTGCAAAAACTCACATGTAAAAATAGGTTGTATTTCGAAAAGGTTGTGGGGTTTGATTAATATAAAAATAATAAAATAAGTATGTTATTAAACTATTATGATGAACATGAAAGGACGCAAAAAAAACAGATCTTCCGGCTTGACTCGGATTCTTCTTTATCTTAAAACGGTCTTCACATTGTTCGGGGCATCTGACCATCCCCGAAATCCTGGAAATACCGCAGAGTTTCGACGACATACAGTAATAATTATATTTTTATTTTTATATTAGCGTTTTAATCGTCTTTTTTTTGATGAGAGTGATTATTTATGGAATCCGTTTGGGTAGAAGTTAAATCAGCAATTAAAGAACAAATTCCAGGCCATAGTTTCCGCATGTGGATTGATCCTATTCAATTCAGTAAGGGCGGTGACAACAGGATCGTTCTTAGTTGCCCCAACTATTTTTCAAAAAAGAGAATTGAAAACCAGTATAGCGACCTCATTGAAACGGAAATAAGGAAAATCTACGGAACAGGCTGGGAGCTCGTTCTTGAAGTCAGTTCAAAAGCTCATAAATCCAGCTCAGGGAAGCAGGCTGGGTCGGTTTTTCCTGTATCTAACCAGCTGGTTCTGCCGAAAATCGGAAATCCGATCATGCATAGCGGAAGAATGCTGAGAGATCACTATACGTTCGATGAGTTCGTTGTGGGGAGCAACAACGATTTTGCCTATTCGGCAGCTTTGTCTCTGGCCATGGGTGAACAGACCCGGAGCAGCAGTCTCCTTCTGATGTCGGGAACGGGGATGGGCAAAAGCCATTTGTCTCAGGCCATCGGTCATTACATTTCAAAGGAAAAACCGTCGGAGAGGGTGTACTACATCACGGCTGAGGATTTCACCAATGAAATGATCGGTTCACTAAAAAACAACACATCCCATAAGTTCAAGGAAAAATACAGAAACCAGTGTGACGTACTTCTTTTAGAAGATATCCATTTTCTCACAGGCAAGGAGCATACACAGGTTGAGCTGGCCATGACTCTTGATCATCTGTTCGAATCAGGCAAGAAAATCATGTTCAGCAGTTGCTGCCTTCCTTCGGCAATTCCTAAAATGAACGACCAGCTTAAATCCAGGTTTTCGTCGAGCATCATATCCCATATCGACACACCTGATTTCAGGACAAGGGTAAGGATTCTTAAGAAGAAAGCTGTTCGTGAGTGCTGTAATGTCCCGGATCATATCATTGATTATCTGGCGGGAGAACTGACGGAAGACGTGCGTCAGCTTGAAAGTGGCCTTGTTGGAGTGATCGCAAAATCAAGCCTTCTGGGTGTCCCCATTGATATCGAACTTGCGGAAAGCGTTGTTAAGAACATAGCGGTCAGAAAAAAAACTATTACCATTGATCTGATCAAAGACACCGTGTCCAAAGAATACGGTATTTCAGTGGTCGATATGATTTCTAAGTCACGGAAGCACAACGTGGTCAGGCCTCGCCAGGTCGCCATGTATCTTTCTCGGAAATATACGGACCAGACGCTTCAAGCGATTGGAAGAAGCTTCAACAGATACCACGCCACAGCCATGCATGCTGTGGGATGCATCGAAAAGAGCATGAAAGAAGAAGTGGCAGTCAAGAAGCACATCGAATACATTTCAAATAAGCTTGAAACGGGTTTGGTCAAATAAACCCAGGTCTCGTTTGAATAAGAGTAATATATATTCCTAATGATTGTCTCGGAAAATTCGTTGTTTGACAGGAGCGTTTATCCATGGATCAAAAACCGGATTGTTACAACAGAAGGTTGTTCGAGTATTATGAAATCGCTTTAAAAGATCTCGACAAAGCGACTGAAATCGCTTTGAAGCTAGGCGCTTACCCCACAGAGGTCCTGAAAATGAAAGAACTTGAAATGAAAGAACTGAGGCAGCATTTTCTTAATCGATAATCTAACCGTCGCGAAACACGTTGACTGCTTACGATAATGAACATCACACCAGCCATATTCAAAGAACTCCAGTCCATAACGGGTAAAGACCACTGCACACATGAACAGGAAGATCTTGTCTGTTATGGCTATGACTCCATCACAAAAGGATCGTACCCCGATGTGGTGATTTTCCCCGGGAATATCGGCGAGGTGTCCGGCATCATGCGGATTGCGGCCCGTGAGAGAATTCCTGTAACACCCAGGGGAAGCGGGTCCGGTATGACCGGCGGATCTCTTCCCGTTTCCGGCGGTATCGTGATGGTTATGACCCGGTTCAATCGGATCATTGAAATTGATCGGGACAACCTGGTGGCCAGGGTAGAACCCGGGGTCATCACCGGTGATTTTCATAAGGCTGTGGAGAGTCTGGGGCTTTTTTACCCGCCTGATCCGTCGAGTTCCGCATTTTCAACCCTTGGCGGCAACATTGCAGAATGTGCCGGTGGTCCCAGAGCCGTAAAATACGGTGTGACCAGAGATTATATTCTGGGTCTTGCGGCTGTTCTTCCCAATGGCGACATCATTAAAACAGGTGTGAAAACAGCCAAGGGAGTTGTTGGTTACGACCTGACACGGTTGATCACAGGTTCCGAAGGGACTCTGGCCATCATCACGGAAATGACCCTGAAGCTTCTTCCTCTGCCCCAGACGGTGAAAACCATGTCCGTGATGTTTAACAGCATGGAACAGGCCGCTGAAACCGTCAGTCTTATCATGCGGAGCGGTATTATTCCAAGGACTGTGGAATATCTGGACAAGGGGGCCATTGCCTGTGCTCAGAGTTACTCGAAGCTTGATATTCCCGAAGATACCCAAGCTGTTCTTATTATCGAAACAGACGGAAGAACGGAAGATGCGGAATTCTGCATGGAAGGCCTTGTCCGTATCTGTAACGGAAATGGGGCCATGGCTGTGATAACAGCCGAAACCCAGGAAGAAAAGGAACGTCTGTGGGCTGCCCGCAAAGCTGTGTCCCCCTCTCTTTATATGTTCGGGCCTGACAAGATCAACGAGGACATCGTGGTGCCCCGTAGCAAAATCCCGGACATGGTTCGGAGGATTGAAGAACTCAAACAGGAAACGGGCCTCACGATGGTGAGTTTCGGCCATGCCGGAGACGGAAACATTCATGTGAACGTGATGCTTGATAAAAAGGATAGCACACAGCTTGAAAAAGCTGAACGGGCTGTTGAAGCGATCTTTGATTACACTCTGGCTCTGGGCGGCACCCTTTCCGGAGAGCATGGGGTGGGAATCACCAAGGCTCCTTATATTTCAAAAGAGATCGGCCTCGTTGAAATTGACTTGATGAAGCGAATTAAAAAAGCATTTGACCCGGATGGTATGTTGAATCCGGGGAAAATATTTTAATCGGAATAAGGAGTTTTTCCCATGCGCATTGTTCGATTCGCCGATGAAAACGGCATAGTCCATCAGGGAATACCCATAGATTCAAAGATGGCTGAAGAAACGGAGGAAACCGATTCAGGAACGTACGAGTCAACGGGCCGAATACTTTCCATTGCCAGGTACCTGCCCCCGGTAAACCCGACTGCCATCATTTGTATCGGTCTCAATTACAGGGACCATGCTGGAGAAACAGGGATGGATATTCCTGAACGTCCCGTGGTGTTTATGAAAAATCCGGCAGCGACCATCGGACATAGGGAAAATATCGTTCTGCCCGCATCATGCCGGAATCCTCTTCAGGTGGATTACGAAGTGGAACTTGCCGTGGTCATCGGGAAGCTGGCGAAGAATGTTACTGAGGACGAGGCCCTCGCCTATGTAAAAGGGTACACTGTGGCCAACGATGTGTCCGCAAGGATCTGGCAGAAAAAAGGAGGCGGAGGCCAATGGGTGAGGGGAAAGAGTTTTGATACATTCTGCCCCATGGGGCCGTGGCTCGTCACAGCCGATGAAATCGAAGACCCTGGCGCTTTGGGGCTTACACTTTCATTGAACGGTACGGTCATGCAGAAGAGCACGACGTCCAACATGATTTTTTCCGTAAAAAAACTCATCGCCTACCTGACCGAAGACACAACTCTTTTACCTGGTACGGTAATATTGACAGGGACGCCCGAAGGCGTGGGTTTCACAAGAACGCCCCCTTTGTTCCTGAAACCGGGCGATAGGCTGGAACTTGCTGTGGAAAAAATCGGGACCCTTGAAAATCAAGTGGTTTGAAGTGGTGAATACTGATAGAAACGTCAAGCCATGACATTGTAGGGGTGGGTTCCAAACCCGCCCTGAATCGTATCATTATTACAAGCCTGTTATGAGTTGAACTGGGTTTTGAACCAGTCTCTTGCAGCATGAACCGTATCTTTCACGTTGAGGAAAGGCAGCATGTGGCGGGCGTTGGCTATACAGATAAAATCAAAAGGATGTTTCATTTTTTCGATGACCTGCCGCATGTATTCCACTGGTATGATTTCATCGTTTTCACCTGCGATAATAGCCGCTTTAAAATCACGTTTTTCTTTAGTAAGTACCGTTTCCCACGAATAGATGTCAGACAGAGTGTCGATGGAGTAGTCCCAGACGATCAGGGGGTCGTAGTCTATGAAATCGGCGAAGGCATTTCCGCTGAGCAGGTCGTTTATGTCGATAAAGGATCTGAAGTCGACTTTGAAATCAGGCATAAACATCCGGGAAAACTTGAGCGCGTTCCATCCGAAGAACGTGAAAGCATCCGGAGGATATTCGGCCAGAAATAAGGTGTGACAAAGAAGAGCCTTGATGCGCCGATCGTTTTCAGCGCAGGCCAGGGCCAATGGCGCTCCGATGGAACATCCGAAAAACCCGATGGGGCCTTTCAATGTCTGAGAAAGAACATCAACCACAGCCTGCATATCCGAAACCACTTGCTTGACCGTGTAAACTCCCCGTTCTCCACCGGAATATCCATGGCCCCTCAAGTCCACACCCACCACGTTGAATCCCCATGTGGAAAGCTTGTAAAGAAATTCACAATACATTTCCGAATAGGTTCCCATTCCCGGAATAAAAACGATCACCGGATGATCTTTTTCGCTTTCATAAAGTTCAAGGTGAATGGGAACAGCCCCCACACTGATACTTTTTCGGCGGGTGATGAATGGAGCAAGCCCTATGACATTCATCAGTATGATGCGTCGTTCTTCTTGGGTTCTTGCCTTTTCGAGCATTTTTTTTGTTTCAGCTATTTTTTTTTCTGAATGATCAATCATGGCTATATGAATTCACTGTTATATAAGATGGATGATAATTCCAGAGCGTCAGTTGTTTTTCGCCTGGAGAATGCAGCGTGTGACAAGGTTTACCAGGCCCCAGATGCCAGCGGCATCGAGGCAGCGTTCGATGGACATATCGAAAAGTACATCCACGGAAGCATCGAACTCGTTGTCTTTCCGCCATAAAAGATAGTACAGAGGGACTCTGGGGAAAGGCAGAAACATATAGGCCGCATCGGCCATGTCCGCCTGCTCGGCGTTAAGGAGCATTGCCGCCTCTCCAAAATCCTTGAGGTTGTCTTTATATCTTTGTAGAAGAGGCCCCATGTTCAGGGAATGGGGGCCTTTAAAAAAATGTCCTTCTTTGAGATCCTTGGTGCTGATCAGCCCTTTGCCTTTGGGGTAAAGGGCGTCGACACGGTTGAAATAAAGAAGGGTGATAAGCTCAAGCAAAGGATCTTCCAGAAGCTCCCAACCGTTCTGGCCGTTTTTTTTCAGACAACGTTCGTTGAAATCAATAAGAACTTCCTTATCAAGAAAATGAAAGACGATTCCGTTGTCACGGGCTTCAGTAAGGGTAAAATTGGATAGGGTTTTAATGTCCCTTTTTACCAGCATATCCCAGTATTCGCCCGGAACGATAATGTCCTTCCCCTGGGGCGTCAACGCCGGAGGGTTTTGGGAAAGACGTCTTTTTTGCATATCTAAAAAACCGGAGCTGAATGGATAAGGTCCCATTCTGAAATTTTCACATGGAAAAAGATCGCAGTCACACATACAGAAATTCACGCTGTTGAGATGGGCACATTCGAGAATGGGACAGCCCGAGCCGAACAGTTTTTTTTGGACTTCAAGCTTTGAAATCGCTTCACGGCTTGTTCCCGCCCCACAACTTGAGCAGGTTCCGATGACATTCAATCTGCACACATCACAGTTTATTCCGCATGCCCCTGTTGCCATTTGATTCTCCTGAAATGGTATAACGCATGAACCCGATCGGGACTTGATAGTGAAGAATCAATACATTATCAGAACATCAGTGATATGCAAAAGGATATTCTTTGTGATTGATGGATTCTGCCTGATATATTTCCAGAAAATTACTGAGGAAAGGGTTTGAGCCAGGCATCACGGACCTTGTCGGCCAAATCCTTGACGGTAAAGGGTTTGGGCAGAAACATCACGCCATCGTCAAGAACACCGTGATGTGCAATCACATTAGCGGTGTATCCAGACATGAACAGGCAACGGATTTCAGGTTTTATTTCAACGAGGCGTCCAGCCAGTTCCTTTCCGTTCATTCCCGGCATCACCACATCGGTGATCAGAAGATCAATATTCCCAGAATGTGCCAGAGCCATGGCGATGGCGTTTTCTGGTGAGTTTGCAGTGAGAACTGTGTAGCCGAGTTGCTCAAGTATGGAATGCCCGATCTCGAGAATTGCCAGGTCGTCTTCTACCATCAGCACCGTACCGGAACCTTTGGCGGGTGAGGGGCCAGAAGGCAGGGTTACTTCCTGTGTTTTTTTTATATCGGTCCTGGGCAAGTAAATTCTGAACGTGGACCCTTTTCCAGGCTCGCTGTATACATGGATGAAACCGTTGTTCTGCTTTACAATACCGTAAACAGTTGCAAGTCCAAGGCCTGTTCCCCGACTCACACCTTTTGTGGTGAAGAAGGGTTCGAATATTTGTTCCAGCGTCTTTTCCGTCATTCCGCATCCATTGTCACTGACGGACAACATGACAAAGATGCCTGGAAAGAAATCCGGATGTCCGGCGCAGTACGCGTCGTCAATTTCCAGGCATTGGGTTTCGATGGTCACTTTACCCACACCGTCGATGGCGTCTCTGGCGTTTACCATGAGGTTGGCCAGGATCTGATCAATCTGGGAAGGATCGATCAAAACGGAGCCCAGATTATTCCCGGGAATCCATTCAAGATCTATGTCTTCTCCAATGAGCCGCTGAAGCATCTTGAGCATACCCGAAATGGAATCATTGACATCCAGCACTTTGGGGGCCACCGTTTGTTTGCGGGCAAAAGCCAGGAGCTGGCGGACCAGATCGGCTGATCTCCGGGCCGCATCGCGAATATTGTTGATGCGGGCCTGGGCATCGGCATCAAGCAGTTCATCCATCATCAGAAGTTCGGAATTACCGATGACAACTGAAAGCATATTGTTGAAATCGTGTGCAATGCCTCCGGCGAGATGGCCAACGGCTTCCATTTTCTGAGCCTGTCTGAGCTGGTCTTCAAGATGTCCCTTTTCTTTTTCTACCCGTTTTCGTTCTGAGATATCCACACCCATCAAGATGATATGGGGGAATTGCCCGATGGAAACAACCTCAGATGACATGAGAAGGGTGTGTTGTTTATCCTGCCTGTTTCGGATGACAAATTCTTCATCCTGAAGTTTGCCACCGCTGATGAAGATACTTTTAACCTGTTTATAATCGGCTTCGTAAACCCACAAGTTGAGGTCGCCGGAGGTCTTTCCGATCATTTCTTCAGCTGTGTACCCGACCAGCGAGCATAACGAATCGCTTATATCGGTGAACTGCCCGTGTGAAAAGTTCATTAGTCCTATCAACAGCGGACTCTGACGAAATACCTTCGAAAATTTTTCCTCGGACTCGCTGAGGAGAAGGTTTGAGGACAACAGGTTTTTCTGTGTGATTTCAAATTGTTCATTCGTTACTTTCAATTCGCCTGTTGTTTTTTTCATTTGCTTCAATGTAGCTGATAATTCATTGTTCACCTTTTCGAGTTCGCGTTTTTGCTGCTGTACGATTCGTTCAGCCTGTGTTCTTTCAAGGATTTCAGCTTTTGCCTTTTCAAGTGCAGCTTTGTTGATGGCGAAAACGCTGTAGGCGCCGATGGATGAAATAAGAATAGCCACCGTGTTGTCACTTAGAAATTCAATCACGGTATAATCTGGGATGGGGAACTCCTGACGATTAAAGGTGATGTAAATGAAAAGGAAAGCGATATTCAACGTCCCATATAATAAAAAGACTAATTTATAACGGTTAACGGCAAGGGGGAGCAGGCTTAAGACACTGAAGATGTATACAAATGTGTCGAGGCGAGACACAAGATGGCTTGTGTCGAACACGATTACGGCCCATACGGTCATTTGATTGATCATGACGATAAGATTTGCGGACAGAGAAAATGCACCTCGGACCAGAAGAACCAGTGCGCATGGAACAAGGAAAAAATAGAGAACAAGCAGCAAGATGATGCTTTTGTTTATATAAAGTCCAGTATTTTGATCATAGAACGTGGAAGCCATGATCACGAGAATCATAACCATGTTAAACAGGCAGACTCCCATGAAGAATCGAGCCTTCAGTTGAAGATCGAAATCCGAATTTGAATAGTGCGACAATGCATTTTCGAACAGCTTGCGCATGATTCTTCCCCATGACAGACAACACAGCAGCTGTCATTTTTAATCTTCAATGTGAATTGTGAGCCAGTTAAATCAGGTAGGAACATCCAGAATCCTTCATTATCAGCTTTTTGCGCATTTTTGGAACTGAACAGGATAAACCGGATGTGAAACAAAGCAACACCAATAAATAGAACGCCAACAAACAAAAAAAGTGTCAAACAATAACAGGAATAAAAAATTACGTAAAGTACTAAGCATTGAATAGAAATCAGATCCTGAACTGACCGACCATGCTCCTCAAATCGTCGGCAAGTGATGCCAGACGTTTGTATGCAATGTTGATCTGGGTATTGCCATTTGCAATTTCATTGGAAGAAGTATTGACTTCAGCAATATCCTTTGAAATGTCAGATGCTAGGATCGAACTTTTCCCGACATTTTCGTTGATCCCTTCAATGCTGCGCGCTGCCTGGGTTACATTTGTGGCGATTTCGGACGTGGATACGGATTGCTCTTCAACAGCTACGGCAATCCCCGTCACAACATGATTGACTTCAGCAATAACACCTGTGATGGTGTCTATCCGGCTGATGGTTTCTTTCGTGACCTGCTGGATAGCCTCGATTTTTGTTTCGATGTCCCGCGTGGCTTCAGCGGTTTGCTTTGCCAGTTCTTTGATTTCATTGGCGACTACGGCGAAACCTTTGCCAGCTTCTCCTGCTCTGGCGGCTTCAATGGTGGCGTTCAAGGCAAGAAGGTTAACCTGCTCGGAAATCTCGGTGATAGTCTCCACTACTCGTCCGATGGCCTGGGCTGCATCACCCATCTGTGCCATCTGGCTTGAGCTGGTCGCTGCCTGGGCTGCCGCCTGCTGAGAAATATTTCTCGCGGTCTCAGAATTCTTGGCAATTTCTATGATGGTGGAGGACATTTCTTCAGCGGATTTTGCCACAACATCAGTATTTCGACACGTTTGAACCATGGCCGATGCAGCGGACTGCATATTGTTGCTTAACAGTCTGGCGGCTTCGGTCACGCTGCTTGAAAGATCGGATGTTTTCATGGTTGTGGAGGTCATTTTGTCTGAGACGGAAGACAATTCCGAAGACGATGCTGTAAGCATGTCGATACTTTGAGATATTTGACGCATCATTCCCTGGAGTTTGTCCATGAACAGGTTGAACCATGTGGCAAGCTCACCGATTTCGTCCTTACTTTGGGCCTGAAGCCTCATAGTGAGATCGCCTTTCCCTTGGGCGATATCCTTGAGGCTCTCCACGGTTGCATTAATGGGCATTACTATACGTTTAACGGAAAACCATACAAGAAAAACGGTTACTAATGCCGCTATACAAGAAACCATTGCAATGATATTCCGAGTGTTAACTGCAGAAGCGGTTACTTCCGCTTTGTCCTGTACAGTAACTATCATCCAGTGGTTTATTCCAACAGGTGAAAAACCAGAAACTTTCTCAGCTCCTTTGTATCTGTATGTATCAACGCCAGTCTCTCCGTTCATCAGTCTTTGGGATATATTCTCCATCCCATCAGTTTTGTTCAGATCAAGGGATAGGATATTTTCTTTCAGTGGATGAATGTTGGTGATGCTTTTACTGTCAACCATGTATGCGTAACCCGTTTGTCCTATTTTCTTGTCAGATATGAGGTCCATAAGGAAATTCGTTTTAATGACGGTTCCAACAACCCCCAAAAATTCTCCTGAACCTGATTTAACTGCGGCACAAGCTGTAAAAGTAAATACGTCACTTTTTTTGGATCGGCTAATTTCGCTTAAAACCGCTTCGCCAGATGATTTAGACTGTTTGAAATGAGCTGTTTCGGTCAGCGAAATACCTTTGAGCTCAGTTCCATCATCATTCACGCCTGTATAAATGAATCCTTTTTCATCGGTGACAAACACGCCCTCGTAATGATTATCCATTCGCTTGAGTTTGGTTTTGAGATTTTCGAAAAGCAGGGGTATTTCATCAGGAGCGTTTTCCCAGCCTTTTTCCTTGATGATTGTGGAAACCTTAATCTGTCTTTCTCCTGCGGCAAGGGATTTGACGAGGTTTAGTTCTGATTGAAGAATGGTGTTTGTCAGTCTTGAAAGTTCAACTGAATCATCCTGTGTACGCTCCATTGACATGGTAATAAGTGCATTATGCGAGGCGTGATACGAGATGACCCCGACAATGATCAGGGGAATGAGAACTAAAGCCACGCCACCAATCACTAACCTGAAAGCGATAGAACGATTTTTCCTTTCCATGACTTCTCCTTGAATGCTTCTTATGAGCTTGTTTTCTGTTCCGATTACAACTTCGGTGTTTTTCGACTAGGATAAGACTGATGATAATCGGTCGGATGCTGGATTTATTTCGGTATAGCCGTTGGCACGGTTTTCAATGGATGGCGCTAATAAAATATTTTCAGCTGGATAAAAATGTAAAAAACGATAGTCATCAGATGCTAAAAACTCGATAATTATGCCCGAAAAGGGTGTTGTTGTCAATTGGCAGGTGAGAAATAAGGTTTGAATTTATTCGATATTACACTTTGATGCATATTCTGGACATTTCTGATGGACTGGCAAATTCCGCTTGGAGTGTGACTGAATATACTTCCATGCCAAATCTGATTATTAATGGTGCCTGCACTTCATTGGTCGTGCTTATTTCTGTTTTTCCATTTCGGCCTTGGATTTGAAGAAGAAGAATCCAACAACTCCGAATGTGGTGACAGGGGATAGCCAGATCGGAACATGGGCGTCAAAGCTTTCGGCAATCATGATAATTCCAAGGAAGCAGATTGAATACATGGCGCCGTTTTTCAGATAGTGGTATTTTTTGATGCGATCCACGTTGTTTACTGTGAATTCCCTGACCACAAAAGCTCCTATTCCGTTGCCGATGAGAATGAGTGGAACGGAAAGGGTAAAGGCGAATGCTCCCAGAACCCCGTCAATGGAAAAGGTGGCATCAATCACTTCAAGGTACATGATTTTGCTCCAGTCCGACATCCTGCTGCCAATAAGATCCTGTTCCACTTTTTCCGCATGCTCCCTGAACCCATGGGTGATGAAAAAAGCGGAAGAGCCAACAACGGCGCTGAATCCCATCATCGTGTCTCTGTGGAGGGCAAACCACACAAGAACGGCTAAGATGATTGATACTATCGCAAAAAACCATCCGCCCTGCCTCTGGATAAAAGCTTCTCCTGGAAGGCCGAAATGTTTAGGTTCAAGAAAAAGCCAGTGGAAGAAAAGGAAGATGAGAAACGTTCCGCCACCGATTAAAAGGATGGGTGCCGATGACTTAACAGCGGCAACAACTTCGGGGTCGCCGCTGAATGTAGCTGTAAACGCTCCCATGGGACCCAGTGACGGCAAGGTGGCCCATACGATCAGCCAGGGCAGGAGGCCTCTTACAAGAAAAACGGCAAAAAGAAGACCCCAGAATAGAAACCATCTTCTTGCCCATTGCTGCATGGTGGAAAGGACCTGGGCGTTGATGATGGCATTGTCTATGCTTGAAATGGTCTCAAAAAGAACAAGGCCGATAACGACGATACTGGCAGAAAAGAAATCCACGGGGCTTAGTCCCTGAAAAAAAGCAGATAATATGCTGATATAACAAACATCTTTCAATGTATCCAATGACACAGTTATGTAACCATGACAGGAAAAAACGTGGAAATCAACCCATTAGTGGTTTTCTGAACAAAATAAAAATGACTATGTCTGCTCAGCGAGGCCCATGCTTATGGGAGTTGATCTGTGTGCTTGTATTGTAAGGGTCTGTCATGGGGCCGTTTCCGCATCCAGGCGTCCAGTCAGGGTCCCAGAGAGGAATGTTTTTTAAACCATCTGTATATGAAAAATCGATGGCGTTTTCGGGAAAGCCTGCAATCAGTTCATAACCAACATGGTTATCTTTGTAATTCATGATGAACCATAATCCTGTATCCCGGTCTTCAACGTTGAACACTTCTATTCCGAAACACTGGATGAGTGAGTCTCTAATTAGTTGAATGGAGCCTGGTGTCCATCGATAAGGGTCAGATGTTCCAAGGGATCGGGCGGCTGTGTGAGTGAGAAGCATGGGATTTGCGATTCCTGTGTACCTTTGGTAGTTGCCCCTGATGTTTCCTTGAACATCGTTTGTCCCAATGATGATTCGTCTGAGATGGTCTTTTTTATCGTCCGTGAGGTTCCCGTCAAATTCAAAACGGATAATCTGACCGTTAATATAAAGAGGCTTGTCAGGGTTTTCGCCAAACCGGAACCGATCAATCCAAAGATCCCAATCATAATGGTTGGAGTTTGCCGTGAGGGTTTCCTGAGGGTCTGATGCGTCGAACCCCCCGTTTCCCCATGGCTTCAGTGTGGCTCCGCCCTGGGGAGCCATAGTGTTGAAGTCAGACGTTATTTTTGCGAAAACGAAGTTTGCTCCGTTGTTGTATGTCTGAACATCATAAAAGCCCTCGAAACCCGACAGACCGGCAGAAGGCGGGTTGATACGCATGTCATCGGAATTTCTGTAATAATACCCGGCTTTGAGGTCAATTTCACCGTATACGGCCATATGGAGATCCATGAAAATCCTGATTGTATCGTTTTCATTGTAAAACGATTCCAGAGTGATTTTTGCAAACTGTGCCTCAGTTTCCGAAAGCTCTTTGTCATCCATGATCGTTATTTCTGCATGGCAGGTAGTCGATTGCCCGAAAATCTGGAAAATCCAGGGAACTCCCAACCATAACATAGTAAATAAATTGTTTTCATTTAAATTCCTTATGTAATATTAGAAAAACAAATAAAAACCAGATAGATGTAAATATAAAATCACTTGATTCATGTTATTCAATACCAAACTTACTAATAAAGAATATTTAATAAAGCTATTTTTTTGAAAAGAGATCGCCGAGGGCTCAAGATGAAATGATGGCCGATTAAAAAAGATGCCCGCGTATTAGAAAAGTCAAAAATGAAAACTAAATACAAATAAATAAGGTATATATGAAAAAATTTTTACAAACTGAAAAGGGTAAAACGTGAAGGTTTCTGAAAACGAATGCTTCTATCTTTATTTATGCGGGGGTTGATGAGTTCCTTGCTAATGGTTTTTTTTAAAGAATTGTAAAATAGTTTTAGTGTGTTGTCAATGTAATTTAACGTTTGTAAAATACAAATTTTAACGTTTTATTATACGATCAATAAAACAATTCAATCAAATGATTGAAAATAATGATATATCCAAATATAAAGGGAATAAATGAAATTTTGCACAGAATTATTAAATAATTTATTTTGTATTTCCAGATATACTCAATAGGTATTTATAATTAATAATTAGCATAAGGAAAAGAGAATATATTGTGACAATCGGTTGATATTTTCATCATTTCTGGCATAGAACATGTATCAAATGTATCAAGATCTTGAGGCTGACATGAACAATGTTTTCGCTTTAAAAAAATGGGATATGAAAAATGAGTCCTGGTAATCATGCAAAAGACATATGGGCGAAGAAAGTGACGTTGTTTCTGATGACGTCTGTCATGGTGATGATAGTGTTGGCCGGCAGGGCGTGGGCCAGACTCGATATGGGTATAGAGGCCTATCAGGAGAAAAAGTACAAAGAGGCCATGGACATATTCATCCCACTGGCGATTCTGGATGACAGCAAGGCCAAGCATTATCTTGAGTTGATTTTCGACAAGGGTGTTCAAGGGTTTGGCAAGGGAGATTATGAGACGGCTCTGCTGATATTTTCAAAACTTGGCAGGTACGGAAAGAAAGAAGCGGAAACCTATCTGGGCCGGATGATTGAAAAAGGCGTTGATGCATATGATAAAGGCCGCTACGAAGAGTCGTTGTCTCTTTTTACCCACTTTGCAGCGAACGGGGATACAAGGTCCCAGTTCTACATGGGTTTGATGTGCGAAAACGGCCACGGTGTGGGCCAAAATTTATTTGAAGCGGCGGGATGGTTCAAGCGGGCGGCTGAAAAGGGTCATATTGAAGCCCAGTTCAGAATGGGTGACATGGTACGTTTTGGCCGTGGAGTTAAAAAGAACGAGGAAATGGCACTGTCGTTGTTTAAACTTGCAGACAGCCAGGGACACAACGGAGCAGCTGTCGCCATAGGCGAGATGTTTGAACAGGGGATGGGCGTCCAAAAAAACGATGCTGTTGCATACATGATGTACAAAAAAGCGTCGGACAGAGGAGCGGGGGATGGTGATTACCACCTTGGAATGGTTTATCAGAAAGGCATCGGGGTCAAATCGGATCAGGAGATTGCTGCTGTTTTCTTCCGTAAAGCCGAAGAAAAAAAATCGAAGGAAAAACAGGGAAAACGTCAGGAATAAACGATGATGAGAATTTTCAAGTTGATTTTTGCGCTGGTCGTTGTGAGCGGCTTTTTCTCGTGCACCTGGGTTTCATCAAAAAAAAATGAAAAGATCAGCGTGCCGCCTGTGGAAATAACGTCAGAACATGTACCTTCAGGATATGTCGGCGATGAGTATTCGACACAGGTAAGCGCAAAAGGCGGCAGCGGGAAATATCGTTTCAGCTCGGAGTCTCTGCCACTTTTTTTGTCTCTCAAGAAATCAGGAAAGTTGAAAGGCCGATTGAAAGCAATGCCGGGAGAGTACCACTTCTCGGTCATGGCAACGGACAAGATATCCCCTGAAATTCAAACAAAGCGCGAGTATACGTTTACGATTTATCCGGCATTGATTTTAGAAAAAAAGAAACCAGCTCCGGCCAACGTGGGTTCACTGTATCATGAACAATTCGAAATTGAAGGCGGTTCAGGGCCTTTGGAAATTCGCGCAAGCGGCTTGCCGTCAGGTCTTGCCATAGACGACAAGGGGGTTATTTCGGGTGTGCCATTGTCAAAACCGGGTAAATACCTTGTCAGAATTGACGTGAAAGATCATGGGCCATTAGGGAAATCGGAGAGCCGAGTTTATAAGCTGAGGCTTTACCCGGCATTGACGGCTATAATCCAGGACTTCAATCCTGTGCTTGCAAACTGCCGATTCAAGACAACCATTGATGTTAATGGGGGAAGTGGTGATTATGAATTCTCATCACCCGATATTCCTTCCTGTTTTGTTATTGATTCATCCGGTGTTGTAAAGGGGGCGGTTGATCTTAAGCGTGGGCTTTACAATTTTACTGTAAACATCAAAGACAAAGACGCTGGAGTTGGCACCGAGAAAAAAATTGAGATGAAGGTGGTTGATTTTCATAAAGACCGCTATGAATCAATGAACGACAGCAGCTTTGAGACAGAGAATGTTATGAAACACACCTCGGAACCCCAGATACATACCTTTGACGAGCCGGGGGATCGGGATATGATGCGACTCGACTTGACCGATGTAGAAAAGGATTCTGTGATTGTACTGAAGTCGGAAAAAAGGACTCGTCCGACACATGTGGCGATGAAGTTATATTCTGGAGACTTATCATTACTGACCGAGAAGAAAGATGATGACTATCCTCAGATATTCTTTAAATGTGAAAAACCTGGACCCTATTACGTTTCCATAGAAACAGGGCCGGACGAAACAGGTGACTGCTCTATTTCGGTTAGTCATCTTGGGCAGGCTGTCCGTCTATCGTCGCAGGGCCTTAACACCGTTTCAAGATTTCTGGATGTGCAGCAGAAAATCACAGCCAGCCATGGAAGCGGATCATACCGTTTCATCCCTCTTGCTGTTCCGGAAAAACTCTCACTTAATGAAGACGGAACCCTGAGCGGCAAGCTTGAGGTGGGACCAGGGGTTTACCTCGTTAAAATTCGCGTGGAAGACAGAGTTTTTCATGGAATAGCTGACGAACTGGAGTATTCGCTGACAGTGGTGGATTTTTTCCCAGATGATTTTGAAAGCAAAGGGGATAACGATTTTTCCACTTCAAACATGATGAAACCCGGCGAACCGGATCAGAACCATACGTTCAACGTTGAAGGAGATGAGGATATGGTTCGAATCGATCTTTCCCAGATTGTGGCGGGTCATGTTATCCATATCGAAACACTCGCCATGACAAGGCCAGCCAGCACAGGTCTGACCCTTTACGATAAGGAGAAAAACGTCCTGGCTCAGGGGGTTGACAGCGGGGCAGGGGAATACCCCCACATGTTTTTTTCGAAAAATGCGATGGAGCATGTATTTATAAAGGTTAATGAAAGGAATGAGCGGACAGGTGATTACTCATTGAAGGTCAGCGACAAAGGCCCCAAAGTGGCGTTATCATCATTTCAAACTCCAGACGCTTTATCCCATGGCCCCTATTCGTTTCAGATCTTGGCTGAAAAGGGCAGCGGTTTTTACACGTTCTCTGCGGAAAAACTTCCCGGAAATCTGCTGATTGATCCTGCTGGAAAGATCAGCGGTGATGT
The DNA here is from genome assembly GCA_041660385.1 of Desulfobacteraceae bacterium. GTDB lineage: Bacteria > Desulfobacterota > Desulfobacteria > Desulfobacterales > Desulfolunaceae > DYJE01. The sequence continues at coordinate 18,082 of JBAZWJ010000087.1, forward strand.
TGAACTGACTCCAGGTTCATATCCCTTTCAAATTCGCGTAACCGACACGGGTTATGCCGGTACGGGCACAGAACGAAATTATACTCTGAAAGTGGTGGACTATTTCCCTGACAGATACGAAAAGCCGGGAGATAGGGATTTTGAGACCACCTGCCGTCTCACCCCAGGGGATGAACCTCAGAAACACACATTTCACGAGCCGGAAGATGTGGACATGATTCAATTGGACCTTTCGCAGTGCAAACCAAATGATGTCATCCGTATTAGCTTTCCAGGAGCTTCTAAAGTGGCTGAGTTGGTTGTGGATTTTTTCGACACCTCAAGGACGGTCATTTCATCGGTTAAACGTGAAAACTCCAATGATCCATTAAAAATTGTTTATTGCTGTAAACTCCCTGGCATGTACTATATCAGAGCCAGTCATCTTCATAACCGTCCAGGAGAATATTCGGTAAAAGTTGATCATTGCGGACCAAAGGTCGAACTGATGGGCTCAACTCTTGCCGAGGCCGAAAGTGTAAAATCTTATTCAACAGTTCTGGAAACAACGGGTGGTAACGGTTCTTATGTTTATAATATTGTGGGCGGCGAATTGCCTAAAGGCTTGTATCTTGATGAGCAGACAGGCCGAATCCATGGTGAAAACGAATCATGGGGGCATTATACATTCAATATAACGGCCACTGACAGACTATTCACGGAAAATAACGATAACAAAGAATACCAGATGGACGCCTTCATGGGTAAAAAGATCGGCGGAACGGATCGGGTCGAATTCCCTCATTATGTCAGCGGCGTTTTTACAATGGATGACTTATATGTCACGACATTAGTATTTCCTGGGCGAATCGAAGGTGGGACGAACGGTAATCTTGGATTCAGCATAATGTCACACAACATCCCGGCTGACAGATTTGAAATTGATTTCAACAGCAATACAGGCGAACTTAAAATCAAGGAAAAACGCCCTGTATCGTGCAGCCAATATATTGATATGGAAATGTTTGCTGATATCGAAGTCATTGACCGGGTCTGCACGAATAATAAATTTCAAATTCGTTATATCGTTCCCGTGAGGTGTCTTGAATATTGAAACAGACGGTTCAAGGATCGTCGAGTTGTATGGTCGCAGCTTGCTTAAGGCTTGAGATCATGAAAATGCTGCCTCAATGGTTGGAAGAGGAAGAAACAGTTCATAAGGAGAGTCGGGAAGTGGAATAAAGCCGAAGCGTTGATAAAAGGATACGGCATTGTCATCTTTTGCATCAACAAAATAGGCAACAATTCCCAGATTTTTTGAAACAGTTACAAGCGTCTTAATGAATCCACCAGAAAAATAGCCCCATATCCCTTTCCCTGGATCTTTATCCACCGCAAGACGTGCGAGTTTTGCCGTTGGAATTTTTCTGGGATATTATTTGGCATACTGCTTCGGCATTCTTTCTATTACGGTTTCACATGCGCAAAGAGTGTAAAACCCAATAATACCTGGAGAATCTTCAGATTTTGTGAGAACGAACGTCCGCGATATCCCCTTTTTCATATGTTGCTGGGCTATGGTTTTAAAAAGGTGTTAAGCTCTCTGGAACCGCAGTCGAAGCCATTCCTGTCATGATGTGTTGAGATCAATGGAATCATGGTTTTCAATTCTTCATTGTCTTATCATAATTTTTAATAGCTTTGACGAGGGTTGGAGGAGGTTCCGGTGGATTGGTCAAGGCATCAAAAAAAACTTCAGCAGACTTCAGACTCAAATCTATTCGTTGTTCTTTTTCTATGATGGAACTGGCCTTTTCAAGGGCCGACTGTACAAGAAACTGGTTCATCATTGACCCCACAAGTTCGGCAGCCTGCGCGATGGCTGTATAAACATTCACCGGAATTCGTGCAAAAAGACGTTTAATTGATTTTTGTGCTGACATGACAACCTCCAATATTTTGCGTCAAAATGACACCATGGATATTACGCATCGGTGACAAAATGGCAACGACCGATGATCATATGTCAAGTTTATACTGTATCCAGAATTACTTTACAGAGGCGTTAAAGATGATATATGCACACTTGATTGAGTACTGTAAATCAGGAGGCGCGATTGGGTTTGAAAATATGATCCTGAAAATCGGATAAAGCGCACACTTTAAGCAAAAAAAACAACTCCATAAGCACGGTTTTGTTGAAAAACCGTGCTTTTTTCTTGCCTTTTATACGTGTACGTATTATATTTATACGCACATTTT
>JBAZWJ010000088.1:0-19362 GCA_041660385.1 Desulfobacteraceae bacterium
CGCCACCGGAGCCGGTTATGTCAAGGTGATCGCCTACGCTGTTCTACCCCAGATCACCCCGTTTTTCGTGTCTATGACGCTGTACAGACTGGAATCCGATGTCCGCTCCGCCACCATCCTGGGTTTCACAGGGGCAGGCGGCATCGGCTGCTATCTGTTCGACAAACTGAGAAGCTACGAAAACCATGATGTGACCACGATCCTTATCATCATTGTGGTTACGGTGGCCCTGATAGACAGGTTCAGTGCAACGATCCGGGCGAGGTACACCTGATGAATTCCGTGGAACAAAAAGAAACTCTGATCATGCGGGTGGCGCTCCAGTCGGATCTGCCGGATGTTCTTGAACTTTACGCCCAGCTCGGTCAGGACGACGGATCAATTCTTGATATGAGCGAGGCAACCCGGATTTTCAACATCATGAAAACCTATCCCGACTACAGAGTTTATCTGGCGGTCCTGAACGAAAAAGCCGTGGGCACATTCACGCTTTTGATCATGGATAACATCGCCCATAAAGGCGCGAAGTCGGCTGTGCTGGAAGATGTGGTGGTGTCGGAAACCATGCGCGGCAAAGGGGTGGGAACCCTTATGATGGATTATGCCGGAAAACTTGCAAAACAAAAAGGCTGTTACAAACTATCCTTTTCAAGCAACAGGAACAGAACCGACGCCCATCGTTTTTACGAAAAGCTGGGCTTTGAACGGCATGGGATCAGCTTTTTGATAGAGCTTTGATCTACCTGACGACATGAAGAGGAACACAAAAACAGGGGTAATGAACAATGGGTGATTACGATTGCAATTTATTCTGGGACAACATGGACGATACCGTCGTGGAGCAAGTCCTGTCACTGTTGGCCGATGAGGATATCACGGTACACTCTGAACCACGTACAGGCCTGGTGATGCTCACGGTAAAAGACAGCTTTGATATTGATTTCCATTTAGGAGAAGTGCTGGTCACTGACGCCCGTGTTTCCTGCTGCGGTGTAGAGGGTTTCGGCATGGTGGTGGGAGAATTCCCCAGAAAGGCCATTGCAAGAGCCGCTGCCGATGCGGTGCTCAGGTCCACAGGTTGTGTTGTAAAGGACAGGCTGACGGACATCATCGTCAAAGAGCAAAAGAAACGAAACAGACGGCTTTCAGAAAGCTCAGCTCTTGTGGCTGCCACAAAAGTGAATTTTGATCTTATGTGAACCATTTGATCCGAAGGCACGGCACACCAGGGCACGGCGCGCCGTGCCCCTACGTATGGAATTCATCATGAGCAACAAAAATAAAAATGGAGTAATCCCTTGAACCATTTAATAAATGAATTGAAGACAATCCGCGACCACAGTCTTTTCAGGACCATCCTCATGGCCATGAGCCACCCAGGTTCGGTATATCCGGTTCCTGAGCTTGAAGATGAACCCGATGCCGTGACGTGCCTTCTGGGCTGCATGATGGACAACGAAGTGGGATTTGCCGTTATCGGCGATACTGATCTTGAAATCCGGCTGGTAAAACAGACGAGCGGTCGGCCTGCTTCTGTAGACAACGCTGATTTCATCATCGCGCCCAAGGGTTCCACCAACGGTGCCATCGACCGTTTCAAGCGCGGAACCCTGGAATACCCTGATAAAGGAGCCACCGTTGTTTATCTTGTTGAAGCTCTGGGCTATGGGAACATATCCCTTACCCTCAGCGGTCCCGGTGTGGACGGTGAAACGGATCTTGATATCGCAGGTTTTGATTATGACGAACTCAGGTGGCTTCGTGAGGTGAACACCGAATTCCCTCTGGGCGTTGACGCACTGTTTATGGACAGCGCATGCAGGATTGCCGCCATTCCCCGCTCATCACAGATAGGGGTTGACTGACATGGCTTACGTTGCAGTAAAAGGCGGAAACGAAGCCATTGAAAGGGCTTGCGACTTGTTCGCCTACGAGCGGATGAAAGGTGCGTCAAATCCCCTGGCCACGAATCAGATCAAAGACCAGCTCTATCTGGCCGTGGACCGGATCATGGGTGAAGGTTCCCTTTACGCACCGGATCTTGCGGCTCTGGCTTTCAAGCAATCTGCCGGGGATACGTTTGAAGCATCATTCATGCTGAGAGCCTTCAGGGCAACCCAGGAGAGACGGGGTTATTCGCTTCCATCAGATACGGGTAAAATGCGAATCATCCGGCGGATCTCCTCCGCGTTCAAAGATATTCCTGGCGGCCAGGTTCTGGGTGCCACCAGTGATTATACCCTCCGACTTCTTGATTTCGAGCTTTTAAACGATGATGAATCAAGGCGGAAAGCGTTCAAGGAAAGAATTTTCAATGACCTTCCGACAGGAACAGACATCCCGGACACCTTTCCCAAAGTCATCGCTATTCTCAGGAATGAAGGCCTTCTCGACGAAACCGTCACAGAAGTAAACACGGATGACCGCATATTCGACATCACCCGTAAATCTCTCACCTTTCCAGCTTCCCGCAGCGCATCCCTCCAGGCCATGGCCCGGGGCGAGACCGGGGGAATGCTTGCTCTGGCTTACTCCAGCATGAGAGGCTACGGCAATATTCATCCGACTCTTGGAGAACTTCGTGTGGGCTACATGCCCTTTACTGTGGCCCATCCCGAAACAGGAGAACCTTACACGGTGGGAGAAGTTAAAATCACCGAAGCAGAGGTTCTAGCACGGCATCAGGGTTCGGACGGAATTCCGAAATTCAGCCTGGGTTACGGCATCTGCTTTGGCCAGAACGAAATCAAAGCCATTTCCATGGCTGTTCTCGACCGCAGCACTCGAACGGAAAAACCAACCTGCCCTGCCGAAGACCGTGAATTCGTCCTCTACCACATTGACGGCATCGAATCCATGGGCTTCTGCAATCACTGGAAACTTCCCCATTATGTGGATTTTCTTTCTGATCTGGACCGCTTACGGAAAACCCAGAATCTGGCAGCCGGAAAAAATACGGGGACAGACCATGCGGATGAATGAATGGCTTGAATTGAACAATGCCGAAACACAAAAAAATAAACGGGCAACAGGCTATCCTTTCGGCTTTATGGATGAAGGCGCAAAAAAGGAAATCCGGCGATCCATCCTCAAAGCCGTTGCCATTCCCGGCTATCAAGTCCCCTACGGATCACGGGAAATGCCCATTGCCAGAGGCTGGGGAACAGGTGGCATTCAGATCACCCTTTCAATCGTAAAACCTGACGACGTGCTCAAGGTGATTGATCAGGGCTGTGACGGCAGCGTCAACGCAGTGAACATCAAGAAATTTGTGGCCAAAGTGGCCGGTGTTTTCATCACCACAGACACCACCGCAGCAACGATAATCCAGACACGACACAGAATCCCCGAAGAACCTATGACTGAGGATCAGATTCTGGTTCTTCAGGTCCCCTACCCCGAAGCGCTCCGGGAAGTGGAGCCATCAGAGGGGGAAACACGGCGCATGCACGCCGAAGCAGATTACAGCCGCATGTGGCTTTACCTGTACGAAGACATTGTCCGTTATGGGGAAATCACCATCAGCTACCGATACCCGGTGACGGTTAACGGCAGATACATCACCGACCCCAGCCCCATTCCCCGCTGGGACGTGCCCAAACTCCACATGGCCGACACCCTGTTTTTGTTCGGGGCCGGGCGGGAAAAACGGATTTACGCCATTCCTCCCCACACCCGGGTGGAGCCCCTTGAGTTCGATGACCACAGATTCAGGGTCGAGGATTTCACTGGAAAAACCTGTGCCCGATGCGGATCAACAGATACGTTTCTCGATGAGGTGATCGATAACCAGAGCGGTGACCGGAGCCATTTCTGCTCCGACACCGGTTTCTGCGACAAGAGGAGCGAATCATGGAACCGCTGATCAGGGTCAGAAATCTTACAAAACGATTCGGCAAAGGATGCAGCAGATGCCTTGAATCCACCGGGCCTGCGCATCACAGCAACCTCTGTCCCCACTGTGGAGCTGTGCTGGCATGCAACGACGTTTCTTTTGACCTTTACCCCAACGAGGCGCTGGGCGTGGTGGGCGAAAGCGGCTCAGGAAAAAGCACGCTTGTACGTCTTCTCCATTTTGAATGGGAGGCAACTTGCGGTTCCATGGAGATTCACCGCAAAGCGGTTCTGGGACAGAGCAATCTGCGCGAGACCGTTTTCAATGGATCAAACTACAGCCATAATCTCCTTGATATCAGCCATTTTCAGAAGCGTCAGATCCGCGACGCCCTGATGGGCATCGTGTATCAGAACCCGAATCTGGGACTCCGGATGCAGATCAGTTCCGGGGGAAATATTGCCGAGCGACTGCTTTCCGCAGGATGGCGAAGCATTGAGAAGATGCGGGACAGATCTTCGGAACTTCTTGAAAAAACGGAAATCCCCGTGACCCGAATGGACGAAGCCCCCTGCCGTTTCAGCGGTGGCATGCAGCAGCGTGTCCAGATCGCCAAAGCGTTGTCCAACAACCCGCTGATTCTTTTTCTTGATGAGGTGACCACAGGCCTTGACCTGTCGGTTCAGGCCAAAGTTCTTGATCTGATCCGGGGGCTGAAAGACGAATTCAACCTGGCCATGCTGGTGGTGTCCCATGATCTGGGCGTGATCAACCTTCTGTGCCAGCGGACCATGGTGATGAAATCGGGTCATGTGGTGGAATCGGGTTTGACGGACCAGATCCTCCAGGATCCCCAGGACCCATACACCCAGTTGCTTGTGGCGTCCCAGCTTTAGGGAGACTTTAAAAAGGAGAGATTGTGATCACCGTAGAAAATCTTACAAAGAATTTTACCATGCACATGCACCAGGGGAAAACCCTGTCAGCCTGCCGGAATGTGAGTTTTCATGTGCCGGAACAAGGATTTCTCGGCCTTTCCGGTGCCAGCGGTGCGGGCAAAAGCACGGTGCTGAAATGTCTTTACCGGACCTATATCCCAAGCGGCGGAACCATGATCTACGATTCGGAAACTTTGGGAACCGTGGATCTTTCAACGTTGCCTGACCGGGATGTCATCGCCATCCGCCACAAGGAAATGGGCTATGTATCCCAGTTTCTCAAGGTGATTCCAAGGGTCTCGGCTCTGGATGTGGTCATGGAACCCATTCTCACCCGGAACGGCGTGACCAAAGATGAAGCCCGTGAACGGGCCATCGGCCTTCTGGATCGATTGAAAATTCCCTCACATTTGTTCGACGCCTATCCGGCCACATTCAGCGGCGGCGAACAGCAGCGCGTCAATATTGCAAGAGCCGTAAGTTGGAAACCCCGTCTGCTGCTTCTTGACGAACCCACAGCGTCCTTGGACAAACAGTCTGTGGCCGTGGTTCTCGATATATTGCGTGAGCTTCGGGAACAAGGAACGACCATGATCGGGATATTTCATGATACGCAACTGATGGTCAGGGTGACGGATGCGGTTTATCAGATGGAGAGAGCGTAATTGTTTTTATTTTATGAACATCGAACACCGAACATTAAACATACAAACAGGAGAACCATCATGCCTGATACATTTGTAATAACCAACGCCCACGTGGTCACATCGGAGGGGATTCATGAATCCGCTTCGGTCAGAGTGGAAGACGGCCGCATCGCTGTGATCCGTGACGGAATGATGAATGGGGCAAGGCAGATCGACGCAAAAGGCTGCTATCTATTTCCCGGCTTTGTGGACATGCATTCAGACGCCATTGAAAAAGGCATTGAGCCCCGGCCCAACACCTTTTTCCCGGTGAACATCGCCGTGGTCGAGCTGGACAAGAAAATCGCGGCCTGCGGCATCACCACCATGTACCATTCCCTTTCCTTTGCAGAGATGGAAGTGGGCCTGCGAAACAACAGCGCGGCCTCGGGAATCATCCGGGAAATAAACCAGTTTCGGAACAAACTCCATGTAAACACACGAATCCACGCACGGTTTGAAATCACCGACACAGGAGCGGTTCCTTTTCTCGAAAACCTGATCCGTGACGGCGAGGTGGATCTTTTTTCCATCATGGACCACAGCCCGGGCCAGGGACAGTTCCGAGACATCCTGGCCTATAAAAAATACTACGGCCCTGTTTACGCCAAAACCGACAAGGAAATGGACACCATCATCGAACGAAAACTTAAGGCAAAAGAAACGGATACGCCCAAAGTCATCGCCCATCTTGTGGATGTGTGTCGTGAAAACGGAATCTCCGTGGCGTCCCATGACGACGATTCACGGGAAAAAATCCACTGGCTCAAGACCATGGATATCGGAGTGACCGAGTTTCCCGTAAACGCCGAAGCCCTTTCAGCAGCCCACGAACACGGCATCCGGGTGTGCCTTGGATCTCCCAACGTGGTCCGGGGCAAATCCCAGGCCTCCAACCTCAGCGCCAGAGACGCCATCAGTCAGGGATTCGGGGATATTCTCTGCTCCGACTACTCACCTATGACCCTTCTCCACGCTGTGTTCACCCTTGAAAGGCACGGCATTCTGGCCCTTCACGAAGCGGTTCGGATGGTAAGCATCAACCCGGCAAGCGCTGTTGGAATTGATCCCTGGACCGGCTCCATCGAAGAAGGGAAAGATGCGGATCTGGTTCTTGTGGACAACTCCGACACCATTCCCCGTGTTATTAAAACCTTTGTTTCAGGAAAGGAGGTATTCTCAACATGTTGAGTATAGGAAGCAACATCAACGAAATCAGGGTAGACGGCAGTTTGAAATCACTCAAGCAGGCTCTGGATTCTTTTCTGGAATTCGGACTCACTTCAGCCGAAATACCCATCCACGGGCTGGATGCTGTGCGGAACGGTCGATGCGATAAAAAAAGAACATTGGCCATCAAAACCATTCTTTCGGATTACCCGTTCAGATACAGCACCCACGCCCCCAACCCCTTGAACCTCATGGACCGCCATGACCCGAATTTACATCGGGACGTTCTTTTCGCATCCCTGGAATGCTCAGCCGAAATCGGCGCATCCTGCATGGTCTACCATCCCGGACGCTATCTGGCTGAAGAGGAATTTGCCATTTACGGTCCTGTGATCGTTACACCGCGTGAGAGACTAACCCACCTGGACTACGAAGCGCAGATTCTCAGAATAGCCGCAGACTCCTTCCCGGATGTGATCATCGCCATGGAAAACGCAAGGCCCTATCTCTACCATTCTCCCTATTGTTACGCAGAGATACCCGCTGATTTGAAGCAGCAGATCCAGCGCATCGACAAGGCCAACGTTCGCATGACCCTTGATTTCGGCCATCTTCACCTGGCTGCCCACTTTTATGGATTGAACGAACTGGACGTGGTCAACGATGTGGCCCCTTTCATTGCCCATTGCCATGTCCACGACAACTTCGGGCGCTCGGTGTACCACACGGAAAAAATCCAGACCCACCAGATCCCCTTTGGCAAAGGCGACTCCCATATGCCCGTGGGCTGGGGCAACATTCCCTTTCAGACTCTTTTCGACCCATTTATCAGAGATTACAAAGGCATACTGATATGCGAACTACGGGGACGGTATTTCGAAAATACCGGGGAATCAGCAGATAATCTCGCCCATATTCTTCATGGCATGGGGGTTTTTAATGATCAATGGATTAAAAAACAGGCTTTGGTCGAAAATCGCTGGGGGTAGGGAAGGCTCTCTCTGTTTTTTGGACTGGTTCAGTGATTTTAAATAATGCCAAAGGCTATGGCAATAATTCCAAGAAGAGAGTGGGAAATGGAAACGCCCCAGATATTGGGGTGCCTTTCATAGATAAACCCCCACAAAATAGCGGCACAAAAGGTGATAACCACCATTGGCAAATGCCCGTATATGACATGGAGGAAACAGAAGGAAACGGACGTAATAAGAAGTAAAGCCCATCTGCTGGCATTCAGCATGGTTTTTTTTATTTCGGCAAAAAGAACTCCCCGGAAAAAAAATTCCTGGGCAGGTGCCAGGAGAAAAATATATGTCACATAACAATGTTGACTGACTGTCCGATACGGTGATTTTTGATAACCCGCCTTATAAAGAAGGAAAAGAAGGACCCCGCCGATCAGACAAAAAATGCCGTTCCAGAACAGCGAGCCTCCGAGGTTGTCATATCTGAAACCCAGATCCCGCAGACCATGCTGTCTCATGGCGCAGAATACAAGCACAAAAACAATGAACACTGCCGATGTATGAAACCTGTATTGAAACGGAATAATGCCAGACCATATGAGCGTTACGGGAATATAGAACGCCGCCACAAGGACGGTTAAAAAAACGGGAATGCCTGGCAAACGGTCTGACCAGGAGAAGAATTTCCCCCCTTCTTTATGATTCAAAATGATGTATTCTGTTGATACCTGTTCCATACCCGAACCTTATAAGGACTTTTGCTTTCTGACATGCTTTTGTGCGTTCCGAAGAAATTAACTTTAATTCATAACACAATCCTAACAATTTAAAAATATTTTATTAACAATATCGGATCAAACCCTGATTAAAATGTTCTATTACCAGATGAAGGTTGGATGTGCGTTTGTGGCATGTTTTGGAAACGAGAATTGATAAGGCGAGTTAATAACCGTTGACCCAAAACGCACACGATTGCGTTTATTGCCGTTTCCAACGAAAGAGTGAGATTATGTTGATCGGATATGCACGTATCTCAACCCAGGCCCAGAATCTGGATCTTCAACGTGATGCGTTGGAAAAGGCAGGATGCGAGAAACACTTTGAAGACAAAGTGAGCGGAACCCGAGCTAATAGACCTGGAAATTAGATCGGCTTGGACTTAGTGTTAAACAATTGAAGGAAAAAATCAGTTTTTTTGCCCCAACGGGGCTGCGGCATAAAGCCCAGGGTTGCGGTGAAAGCCGCTACCCTGGGATATTTCCGATTATGATTTTCAACCCCAACGGGGTTGCGTAACATTCCCATGAATCGCCAATGTCCGGACGCAACCCCTTTGGGGTTGGGGGATGTTCGCCGGTGATCCCAGGGTAGCGGCGTTGCCGCAACCCTGGGCTATGATATGGAATCCCGTTGGGATTCGATGCGGATTGTATCATTTAAAGCCTTAGCCTTAATAGCCATAGCCTTAAAATGATTTCAACCGTGGCGCCTTTCGTCCATCGAACCAGCCACAACGCTTGTAATACATAAGGTCTTCGAACCACAAACAGGCGTAGGTTTTATCGCTGAGGAATTTGTTGATCACCCTGGACGGGCGTCTGAAAACATCCAAGATGGGCCCGGCCATTTCTGAAGGATCCCTGAAACATTCCCAGTGGCATTCTTTGCAGTGGGCCGACTTTTTAAGTGAGGTGAGATCAAGATCGGGAAAAGGCCCCAGGTCATCCTGGCCTCGATAGCCGCAGGGAAAGGCATGACCTTTTTTCGCGTCGACAAAGAAAAAGTCAAGACCGCCACGGCAGGGGTAACTGTCTGAATCAACACCCGCAGGGCAGGTCTCTTCTTTAATCAGCGCATACAGCGAGGCACGTGGAGAAAAAATGCGGATCTGATGTTTGAATTCTGGGATGGTTTCGAACAAAGCACGATTGAGAACAGCTTTTTCCGCCTTTGTAAAACGGACCACCCTGTCTGATGAACTGGCGCTGTAAACAGCTTCAAGTCTGTCATCTGATGCCACACTCATGGGATAGCAGCTGTTGACGATGGTGAATCCCATGTCGATCACCGCAGTGTAAAAAGCACGGAAACCTTCTCTGTATCTTCTGTAAAACTCGGCAAGGTAATCATCTGAATCGTGGCCATTTCCAGACTCAAGGGTTCTGGTCTCTTCCGTCACATTCCGGTTTATGCCCAGATTGACGGAAGGAAAAAGACCGTTTTGATGAAAAATCGGTAAGGCTTTTCGAATTCCCAGTATCACGCCGGGCAGACCGCGCATTTCCTCATGGATGGCAGGGACGGCCGAATCGATGCTGATCCAGAAATTTCTAAGGCCGCTTTCAGCCAGATCCTTAGCCAGTCGACCCATACGGGATTCGAATCCTTTGGATTCAGAGCCCATGAACATGAATCCGTTAGTACCTGTGCGAACATAGGGAATTCCCCGAAACGCAGCATAGCGGATCAGAGGTAGAAGTTCATCTTTTCTGAGAAAAGGTTCACCACCCGTAAAGGACAAAGAACGCATCCCTTTTGAAGCAGCCGCATCAATCAAGCCCATGACCTGATACGATTCAAGCTGGGATCGGGAAAAATCCTCGGTCACCCGCATTCCGCACTGGGGGCATCTGGCATTGCACCTGTCTGTAAACTGGATGACAAGCTGGCCCGGAACACGTTGTTTCAAAAGTGATTTCATCATATCATCCCGCTTTTACCAGAAGATCTTCGGGCTGCTGATTAAATGAGGTTTCAAGCATTTTCCATGTGGCGATGTAAGCGCTTTCAAACGAGCGCGTTTCCATGTAATTCCGTGCTGCTTTGCCCATTTCATTGCGAAGAGTTGGATCGGTGTACAAGGTCGTCATAGCCTGTACCAGAGATAGCCGATCATCTCCACGGACTGAGAGTCCTGTGGTTCCGGGAATCATGTTTTCAATCGGACCGCCCTGATCGGTGACAATCACAGGAAGACCTGATGCCTGTGCCTCCATCACCACATTACCGAATGTATCTGTTGTGCTTGGAAAAACAAAAAAGTCAGCTTCCGCATAAGCTTCGTAAAGTGCGTCACCGCAGAGATAACCTGTAAAAAAACAGGGGTACCCTTCCAGCTCCTGCCTCATTTCTTCCAGATACGGACCGTCCCCCACCACCACCAGATTCACTTTGGAAAGGGTTTCGCACACTTTTTTGAAAGCACCACACAACAGGGCAAGGTTCTTTTCACGAGAGACACGGCCCACATATAACGCCGTAGTGCCTTCGGGAATACCGTATCGTTCCGTCAGATAGCCGCTTCGTTTCGAAGGATGGAACGTCCCGATATCGATACCCCTTTCAACCACCCTGATTTTGTCAGCCCTTATCCCCTTTTCCGTCAACTCCTGTTTGGAGTTTTTCGACGAAACATAAATCCAGTCCAGCTGATTGTAGTACCACAAGGTGTATTTCCAGGTCAGATCTTCAATCATGGCGTCGCCGGTGAGGTACTGGGCATACTGTGGGAAAGCTGTATGGTAGGTGCCGATGATGGGAAGTTTCAGTATCCGGGAAATGGCCAGTGCCGCAAGTCCGATGGGACCGGGCGTGGCCGTATGGATATGGGTGAAACCCGAACGGTGACAGAAATCCAGCATTTCGAGAAATGGCGGGTAAAAAAGTTTGAGGCCGTTATAGGCCGGCATATCATAAACCCCGATGGGTTTGAAATGTGCGATGCCATGGTCATCCGCCCTGTCTTTTTCATCACAGGTGATCATGGTCAGGTGCTTGTTGTTTTTCAGAGCCACGGCAACCTGACGCTGGAGGGTCAGGGCCACGCCGTTCACGTCATAATACGTATCTGTGAAGTGGGCCATGTTAACCGTTTTTTCATTTGAAACTCCTGGGCCATCATGTCCGCAGAACTGCCTTGCAAGTTCATCGGCCACGCCCTTGTCTTTGTTGAACTGGGAAAACGCAACGAAATAGGGGGCCATCAATGTGTAAAGACTGCCCACAGATCCCAGGGTATGAAAGATATCCGGGAGATTGGCCCCGGAAAAGGAGTTCAGCATCCGGTCTGCTGTGGAGGCCAGAACCTTGTTGGAAATATGGGTGACAAAACCAAACCACTTCTTTCCCCGTTCTTCATTGTGGGTCAAATCCCCATCGCCCGAACCGATGATGTCCGGCCGTTCCTGCATCAAGCGGTCCGACTCCCTTCTGATCAGCCCGGTCAATGAATCGCCGGTTTCGTCATCCTGTCTTCGCCGTTTACGGTAGCTCAGAAAACTATAAATCCTTGACATCACTGAGCCTTCTTCCTCATGCTCAGGTTTGAGAGAACGGTCGAGAAATTTCAGCAGAGGATCACCTTGAACATGATGGGTCAGTTTGAAGCGGTCGCAGTAGAACTGGTAGGCAATGCCGTACAGGTTGTGGGCCATGGTCTGGGGTGTTGAGGATTTCCCCACCACTTCGGCCCTTTGTGACTGGATGCGCCTGAATGCCTCATCGAGATCCGACGTTCCGGGAATCTGAGTGAAGGTCCGCGCCACGTTAAGACCGCTGTGGTCATCCGAACCGCCCATCAGATTTTTTTTCCATATCTCATCGATAGCCGGTATTATCCGGTGTTTTTCCGAAAGACGGTCTATATTATTTTTGGATACCCGTGACAGGGCCTGTTCCAGAATTTCGTTCTGACGCGCATTCCGAGAACCGTTGATTTCGAAGTTTTTAAAAAGCAGCATCATCTTTTCCACATGATCCATGGTGAGCCGATCATTCACCGCGTAAAGGGGATGGGCCACGGCATGGAAAATGTGCTCACGGTTCAGATAATCCGTAAGTTCGTAAATGTTTTGCCTGCATCGCTGAATGTCTTCATGCTGTGCTTCAGTGATCCGGTAGGCGAGAACATGAATCTTGCAACCGTCATCAGGGAAATAGGTGGTGATCTCCTCGCTGATGAACGCCCCCGGCAGATGGGCAATGGAAAGGGCGCCGTGAATGGTATTGTGATCCGTCAAGGTCACATGGCTCATCCCTTTTTTCATGGCAATGCGGTAAACCTGCATCGGACGAGTAAAACTCTCCGGGCAGTTGATTTTTTGAAGAAGCCACTGAGATGGCCTTTTGGAATAACTGGAATGCACATGCATGTCTATTTTGATCATTTTTTGTTCATCCCTCCCCGGAACAACCGCCGGTTATCATTATAAGTTTCATCTTATCGTGAAATGTAAGCCTGTCTTGTTAGCTCACGATGATGCCAGCGTTAGGAATGAGTGAAAAGTCTGCTTCCACGGGCATAGCCGTCGGGCAAAGGATTTAAATGATACAATCCGCCGAATCCCAACGGGATTCCGTATCATAGCCCAGGGTTGCGGCAACGCCGCTACCCTGGGATTACCGGCGAGCGCCCCAACCCCAACGGGGTTGCGTCTGGATATTGGCGATCCATAGGAATGTTACGCAACCCCGATGGGGTTGAAAATCATAATCGGCAATGTCCCAGGGTAGCGGCTTTCGCCGCAACCCTGGGCTTTATGCCGCAGCCCCGTTGGGGCAAATAAACTGATTTTTGACTTTAGCCTGACGGCTATGCTCTCACGGGGTTCGAAATTTTGTCGGAAAAACAAAAAGCCCGCCAAGGTTAAAAACCTTGGCGGGCTTTTCAATTGTCGATCGACTTTTCAGAATCGCAAGCTCTTGAAATCGAAGTTATTCAGAGCGCAAATATTCGTTACGTATGTAGGGTGGGCTATTCATGCGTTATATTATTGTTTCCATCAGGACTATCAGGAAAGCCCTATCCATATCAGTTCCGCCTCTGTCATTTCATTATTACCTGGGGTATAGCTGCATGTTTTCCGAATAGCTGGAAGTACTTCCCTTGTCAGCCATTTCTTGAACGTTTTGGCTTCAGGTTTTAATGATTTAAAAATAAGATTGTATATTCCGGGCTCATTAATAATCCGTAAATTACTGATATCAGCTCCGGCATTACTCACTGAAAAGTTTCGTTTATCTTCAATATCAATCTCAGTGAGAGCCGTAGCTACATCATCCAGTCCAAGGACTTCACACACTTCTTCTGCAACCCACCATGGGTCGTCCTTTTCATCAATGATGGTTGTCATTTTTTTTCCATTAAAGCCAAAACTCATCAGATTGTTGTTCATCCTTCACTCCTTATCTTTGATCGCAACAAATTATTTACTAATTTGATAAAATTAAATTCCATTCAAACATAATGTCATCATTGCTTTAAAATTGTTTAACGAATTACAGAAAAGAAAACTAATACCGAAATGTTATGGATGGATAAGGAAATGATTTGTTTTCCTTAAGCTGCTTTCAACAATCCCCCATATACGCTCTGACGCTTTGCCATCCCACAGGGAGGGAATACCGTATGTCGCACTACTTGTATTAAGTACATTACGGTAAGTTGACATAATGGATTTTTTTGTATTTCCCGCCAGTACATTGCTGCCGCAATCAACGGTGATAGGCCTCTCTGTGTTGTTGCGCAACGTGATGCACGGTTTTTTCAGCGCGGTTGTTTCTTCCTGAAGCCCGCCGCTGTCTGTGATGACCATAAGGGCATCTTTCCAGAGAAAAAGAGACTCCCGGAAGGCAAGAGGGTTCAACTGAATGATTTTTGGAGATAACTTGATGCCGAATGCATCGATATGCTTCCGTGTTCTCGGATGTACCGGGAACATTATGGGATACTCTTCGGCGATTTCGTTCAAAGCGGATGCAATGTCTTCAAAGGTTTCTTTCGAATCCACGTTTGAGGGCCGATGGAGAGTCAGGAACAGGTATGATCCTGTCCTTTTTTTTAAGTCGTGGGTTTCGAATGAGGCACAGTCAAATTCATCGAGAGTTTTAAGCTGATACAACAGATTGTCAACCATGACATGGCCCACAGAATGAATCCGGGATTCATCCTTTCCTTCGCGAAGAAGGTTCGCCCTTCCTTCTTCCTCGGTCACAAAGAAAATGTCGGTTATGGAATCGGTGACCATCCGGTTGATTTCTTCCGGCATGGAAAGATCAAAGCTTCTCAGCCCCGCCTCCACATGCGCCACCGGGATCAACAGTTTTTTGGCGAC
Source organism: Desulfobacteraceae bacterium (assembly GCA_041660385.1). Taxonomy (GTDB): domain Bacteria; phylum Desulfobacterota; class Desulfobacteria; order Desulfobacterales; family Desulfolunaceae; genus DYJE01. The sequence goes on from JBAZWJ010000088.1 coordinate 14,707, forward strand.
GATACTGCATGCAAGGGTGGAATTCACATCCCCAACCACCATCACCAGATCCGGTTTTACCTCCTCACATGTTTTTTCGAATTCAACCATGATTTTCGCCGTCTGGACAGCATGGGACCCTGATCCGGCGTCAAGAAAAAAATCCGGCTCAGGAATTCCCAGATCGATAAAAAAAGCTTTGGACATGGCGTAGTCGTAATGTTGACCCGTATGAACAAGCAGACATTGTAAATCCGTGACAGCCGCCGAAGTGCGAATGAGGGGGGCAATTTTCATAAAATTCGGCCGGGCTCCGGCCACAAGGATTACTTTCATGATATCTTCTTTTTTAGTGGATTTTTATATAAAAGGTTTTGTTCAAGCAGACAGTAAGAAACTTCGAGTTACAAAAAACGGTCGCTATCCGGGCTGGCTGGTGCAGATTCACCGTTCACCTTCAAACCAATCATCTGCCGGGCCTTTTGAACCATAATCCGCCTTATAAAAACCGGCAGCACCTTCTGGCGTTTGATGCGTGAGGGGTCTTCCTTCAATCGGTAGAACCATTCAAGACCCAGGTTACAGTAAAATTCGGGTGCCCTGTTGACCGTTCCGGCCAGGACGTCCAGCGTGCCGCCTATGCCCTGGCAGACCCGCACATGATCGAGTTTTCCGCCGTTGTCAGCGATCCAGCGTTCTTGAGCCGGTGAGCCCAGCGCCAGAAACAGAATCTGGGCTCCTGAAGCGTTAATGTTTTCGATCAGGCCAGGCATATCTTCTTGCTTCACGTAACCGTTGCTGCGCCCGACGATCCGGATGCCGGGATAGCGTTGTTCCAGAACCGATACAGCCCTGGCATTGACTTCTTCTCTGGCACCATAGATAAAAATCCTGTACTCCTTGGAACTGGCCATCGCACAGATATTCTGCATCAATTCGCAACCTGGAACACGGGAAAGACGTCGCCCGTAAAGGATGCGTGCGGCCAGCACCATGCCAATGCCGTCGGGGATAAGGAGATCAGCGTTGCGAAACATACCATAGAGGAGTTCATCTTTGGGCACCGAAAAATTCTTTTCCGGATTGGATGCGAAAACCGTGTGAAGGCGGTCTCCTTGCTCCACATAGCCGCTTACCGTCTCAAGAGCCTGGGCCATATCGACCGCATCAACCCAGGTGGCCAGGATACTAAGTCTGGAAGTTGTTTGCATAAATTTTCTCTCTTTGGCGTTTGCCGGGAATTGATTAACGTTAATGGTTTTCAGAAATAGTATGAAGGAGTGGAATTTCGCCCACCATAGATTGGTGGGCGAAATTCCATTATACGGCATGTTATTTCATGCGTTATTTAAGCGTTAATGGTTTTCAGAAATACGATAGCTGTATAAACGAGGGCCGCTGGCAAAATAAATCCGGCCATTCAGGAAGTCGCCGCCGGATGTTATGGGAACCGGAGACGTTTCAACCCACTGGATACCTTTTTCGCCATCAACCATGGCGATACCTTTTTCAAAAAGAAGATAACAACGTCCGTCGTCTGCCGTCACAAAAGCCCGCTGGCCCTGCTGCCAGTTGACTGTTCCGTGGCGTTTTGAATCATCCAGCTTCACAATGGTCCGAGTGACCGGATTGAAAACAAAGAAAACGGAACGATCCGCAAGACCATACACAAGCCCGTCCGGGGAAACGGCAAGATCCGAATAATCCTGAACACCGGGAAGGATCGCCGCGCTCCACAGGATTTTTCTGCTTTCTAAGTCCATGATAAACAGGGTCGCTTCGTCAGTTGTCTTTAATCCGCCGGTGCCCGCTGACGACGTGGTTCCACCCAGCAGTGTGCCGTCTTTCAGAACAGCCAGGGACCTGACGGACTGGTGGGGTATCACCCTTGTATCGTCGAGTTGTTCGGATGTATTGTTCCCGATATTCCAGATAAGAAGCCCGCCGCCCGTCATGCCGTATTCCGGAGTCCCTGCAAGAATGACGTTCTGTCCGTTTTTATCCACAACCAGGTCATGGGGCCGCTTGAGCGTTGAGTCGGCAGAGGCGCATTGGCGAAAAACGCCTGGGCCGGTGAACGTGGAATCCACATTCCATTCTGTGCCAGGAACCCATTCAAGCAGCTTCCCCTTGGGGTAAGTTCCGACATAGACACGCGAATCATGCCGGACAAGGGTGTTCCACTGATCATGGCTGATGTGCCGGACATACGAATCGGACATGGGGTTATACAGAAAGGCACAATGGGGAAAGAAAGACCCTCCTGCGATCAATCCTCCTGGAGCTGTGGCGACACTCAGAATATAAGCACCCTCGGACTGATATGAAAAAGGGATGGTTTTATGAAAAAGTCCGTTTGCATGATAAATCGTCAGGGTTAGGGTTTGCAGATCAAGATCTTTGACTGTTGTTCCATCCCCCAGATCGGGGATATAGAAATCCCGTCTTCCGGAGCCGATCGGTCTGGGATTTGGCTGGGCAAGGATTCCCATTTTACGGTGTTTTCCCTGATACAGCTCATACCAGTCGGATGATCCGGCCACAGGTTTTCGTGCTTTTGTCGCGACGGTGGCATCTTCAAGGGGTCTGCCGTAGACTTTCCCATCATGATCACGGTAAAGATAAGCCATTCCGTTCTGACGTTCCGATTCCGGTAAAACTGTGTGGGATTTGCCGGTGGAAGGATTGAACGCCACGATCTGGGTTCTGGCATAACCCAGCGCCACGTAAACCCAGCCAGCATCGTCCGCAGCAATGTAATAAGGGTATTGAGTCCATGATTCCGTATGAATGGGCCCGTAGTCCTTCATGAGCCGGGTTTCAGGATTATACGAAATCAAAGAGCAGTTGGGATAGGTGGCAATCCATATCCGGCCCTGGTCATCTTCGGTGAGACTCATGGCTGTTTTAGGCCCAGCCTTCCCGGCAAACGTGAATGTTTCGGAAAGGCTATCAAATTCAAACAAATGGCTGTTGAAATACGTGTAGAACCTGTTGTCACGGCTCAAAAGCGACGCAAAAGGCGCATCGCCATCGGAACTGACAGGAACGGGAATCTGTTTTGATTCGGCAGTACGGGTATTGATTGACAATAGCGATGAACACCCGCTGTTATCCTGAAGCCAGGCAAGAACGCAAGGCCCTTTTCCCTGGTCCTTGACAGCAACTGCACCCCGTAACGCACTTATCGGCACGGCCATGCCGTGATCGTGAAACTTTGAATCATTTTCGCTGTCTTGAACCGGTGGTGTCTGTGCGCGAACCTCAGAGCTGTTCACTGGATCTGGGCTCTGGGGGGCGTGACTCGCTTCTTTTGTTTCATTTGCCAGAGTGTCGGAAGGAACCGCCCCCTGACAGCCCATCATCAAAAAAATAATCCCTGTGGTGACATATAGCGAAATACGCATAATGAGTCGATATTTGAACACATAAAGTTCCATGGCCGTCTTTCCCCCCGTTTTTTACGAATTTTCATGTTGCAAAAATTCAACGAAAGGATACTACTCAAAGAACGTGCCATGGTTGTTAATAGAAAAACATTCACAATTCTATGCCGCAGAGCAGAGCCTGATGATCCGTTCTGCCACCTTGCTGGCAAGAAACCTGTCATGGGCGTATGCAAAGGCTTCATGACTCAGAGTATGATACAGCTTATCGTCAGATATGATGGTTTCAACCAGTTCAGCGATTCGAGCCGGGCATTTGTCGTCAATAAGAAAACCAAAACGCCCGTTTTCAAAAAAATCGTTAATTCCGCCAATGGGGGTGGTCAATACGGGCAGACCAAAGGCCATGGCTTCCAGAACACAGTTGGGCATTCCTTCCCGGGAGGATGGAAGGAGCAATAGATCGGATTCAGACAGTAAATCAGCTTTGGCCTGACCTGAAACCCACCCCAGGAAATGAACGCTGTTCGAGATACCCGCAGCTTCCGCATGCATTTTGGCTGCCTCAAGACACGCTCCAACGCCTGCAACGTGAAGGATGATGCCGGGGTGACGTTCTTTGAGCAGGCTGATCGCGTCGATAGCCTCGAATATCCCTTTTTCCCGCTCAACCCGGGAAAGAAAGAGCAGCTTGACGTTGCGTTGGGATACGTTGTTCCGATGACGATGGATCTGCATCGAAAACCCGTTCAGCATACGATCATCCACCGTCGTGGTTTCTATGTGAACCGGCTGTTTGAACCCCCAACCCCGAATACGGGTTTCAAATTCTTTCGAAAGAACAATAAACGCATCGGCCTGATTGAAGACCATCATGAACAGTTTAAAAAAATACCGTTCAAGCACATCGGCGAAGTGGTTGTCCCAGCCCCGGAAAAACACGATACATTTACATCCATGAGCTTTGGCAACACACAGCAACAACCCCTCTCTCACCACGCAAAAGGGAATCAGAGAGGGGTTAAACATCACCGTGCCGATCTCGTTTCGTGTCCGTTTCAGCGTTACATTCAAGCTGAATAAATCGCGAATCAGGTTCAGGGGCTTCCGATATGTGGTTTCACCGGTCTCCCTTGCCCCGACATGGAAAAACTCAAATGAGTTCTTCAGATAACCTTGCAGCGACTGGTAGTAGCCCGCAATGCCTCCAGGCAGGTGCATGTGTGGGCAAACGATCAGGGTTTTGGATGGCATCGCTTATCCTGTGGTTCTAAATAGTGTCAGAAATTCT